>CAZIDP010000001.1:0-11143 GCA_964537975.1 uncultured Nitrospirales bacterium
ACCCAATACATAGACCAAGTTTATACCTTCCGGTATATAGACGATATCTCCAGGGAATACTGGTGTATCAGAGACATGACGGCCTGGTTCCTGAAGACTTCTTAAATCATATTCGTATACCTGCCGTTCATCCATTTCTTGGCGAATAATAAATGCCTTGACCAATTGTCCTTGACCACCCACAAAAGTATCGCCACCCCGTTGGTTTATTCTTAATCCACCCGCATTTGTAATACCCTGGAGCAAAGTTATTGGACGCGTATATGAGTATTCCGCAGGACGCTGAACATCGCCTATTACCATGTATGACTGGCTGCTTGCATCCAGAATGGTCAGGCTTACCTCAGGATCATAATATAACTCAGAATACGCTTCTTTCAGCAGTAATGTTGCCTCGGTTCTGGTAAGACCAGAAACACGCACATCTGGCACCCAAGGCAACGATACGTAGCCATCATGACGAACAATGACATTTGTATTTAATGACGGATCATCAAAAGAGCGAAATCCCAAACTGTCTCCTGCTCCAATGCGGTACATAGATTCAAAAAATTCCGGATTCCATCGCTCCGATTGCGCTGTATCTCCAAAGGGACTTCCCGTTGCTGTTACAACAACAGAGTCAGATACATCATCATCTTCAGATTCTAAAGAGGTCTCATCCAGGCTTACAGCATTTTGAATATCCGGGGCAACAGAAAATTCAGTATCGGCTGAATCAAGTGCCCGACGATCCTCCACCGCCTGCGCTTCAAACTCTGCCTGTGTCAACACAACTTCATCTTCTATAGCTTTACCACCATCACCCATAACACGCACTATCGGGGTATCCGCGTTATTGGCACATCCCAGTACCAATGAACTCAAGCATGTCACTCCGATACCCAAAATGATTATTGACTTACTAAATTGCTTTCGCATTGCTTCCAATTCCCTTTCCGCTTATCTGTCATCGCTCGAATTACCAATGCCATAGGCATCAATTCTCCGCAACAAAGAACTGTAACTGGTACTCAACAGCTTGGCTGCTTTACGTCTGTTCCAAAGAGTATACCGCAACGCTTCCTCGATAAGCTCTTTTTCAGCTGTTTCAGCAGCCCGGCTCGCAGCTTCTTTTAATGACAAAAACTTCCTATCTCGATCGTGACCGTTCGACTTGGTGGATTCACTTTCTTCTTGTACTTTTGACTTCCTGGATTCTTGAATCCCAACCCCTTCCGCATACAGTAAAGCATCAGATGAACCTGTCGCCAAATATTTTTTAATCCGTCCCGCCAACTCACGAACATTACCAGGCCAGGACTGCTTCACCAGCTCCTCAATTAATTCTTTTTCCAATGGTATGTATGGTTTACGGCTAACTTTACAAATATTGTAGTTAAAATGTTCCGCAAGTACCGGAATATCTTCTTTTCGCTCCCTCAATGGAGGAATATGAACCACGACTTCTTTTAAACGAAATGCAATATCAGAACGAAGTCGCATACTATTCATGGAATCATCCAGAAAAACATTGGTCGCTGCTACAATCCTGGCATTGGTCTTTATGGGCTCTGTGCCGCCTATGCGTAAAAATGGTTCTGAATCTAGCACCTGTAGTAATTTTCCCTGAATACCTAGTGATACCTCTGAGATTTCATCCAAAAAAATGGTCCCGTCATTCGCCAATTCAAATCGACCAGGCTTGGCCGAATGTGCCCCAGTAAAAGCACCTTTTTCATAACCAAACAACTCACTCTCAAGAATCCCCTCGGGAATACTCGGGCAATTTACCTTGATAAACGGCTTGCCATATCGAGGTGACAACCGATGTAACATGCGAGCCACAATATCCTTCCCGGTACCTGTTTCACCCGTAACCATAACCGTCAAATCAACGGGTGCAAGCCGTTCAATCAACTTTCTGGCTTCAACCACTTCTCGACTATACCCCAGCAGCGTCTCATGCAGCGGTGTTCTGATGTCTTCTTCCCAAGTTGTAGCATGTGATAGTGCCATATACATTGCCCCACAATTTTACCCATCGCAATTAAAAAAAATATTAAATTCCTGCCAAGTCAAGAATCAGCCTGGCAATTTATCGGACTCCTATTTCAAATTCGCTTCAGGATTTACCAAACCAGATTATTTCTAGCAAGTACCAAGCCAAAATTTATTCACATGAATTAACTTACATTAATTATATATTTATCATTATTTGCGCCAAAAAACATCCTATAAATGAACTTGTTAGTACCATATGGCAGTTTTCTCAACTATATTATATTATCAAAGTAACAAAAATTTGTCACTTATGAACAATACTTGTTGTAATTTTGGCAACGTGTAGTCAGAAAATTGACAAATGAACTCATGATATATAATTTAGTACAATTCAATAATTGTCAAGGACAAAGCCTTATCAAATGCCAACAGATTTTTATCAAATTACTCAAGGAATGAACTTGCTTCTGTAAGCCAACAGCAAATAGTTGTCAACATAGACAAACATTTTATGTCTAATCTGGTCAATCATCCATCTAAAAAGTGATTCAATTGTGAGTATAAATATTGTTAAAGCCCTGTTATAAAAAGATTTACGTTACATATCAAACACTCCATTTATCTATTGGTACAATATATGCTAGCGTTAACATCAAAGCTACGTATCATTCACATATGAAAACCTCAAGGGGAGCAATAAGTGCAAACCGATTTTGAAGTCCTGAATAAGTTGCTGGAATATGAACTCCAAGCCGCGGAACGATATCGCCGGTTTGTTTCTTTAGTTATGATAACCTCAGAGAATGATCTTGCCGGGCTACGGAATTTTCTCGGTGCCCATGTGCGTAACAGTGATGTAATGGCAAGTTTTAATCATTCAATTGCGGTTCTTATGGGGGAAACAGACGAAAACGGTGCTATGACAGCTATTAATCGTTATAAAAGTTTTTTTAATGATCAAATCGATATTCGTTACTCTTTAGTCACTTATCCAAGTGATGGTGGGCGACCAGACAATCTGATTGAAATGGCATATGACCGTCTAAAAAAAGCGCGGACTGCTATGCCAAGTGATTTTGTCGAGGGTAACTAATTAATGATAGATTAAAGATTCCCAGCGGTGCTCTCATAATTTTCCCCCAAATGTGAAATCAACTGTGCGAAATCATCTTATTGGTTCCGCAAACTATCCGTACTACCCACATTCTCAAACTGTCATTGTCTTCATCCTATCTGCGCAATTTAATAAATCGTATGCATGTTGTAATTTAATTATATCTGCACTTCTTTATTTTTGCAATAGGTAAATTCCTTTTTTTTTGTGCTATCTCTTCTTGATTTGCGCTATACTCTCCAATAAAATTCTAACTTGCGGGAGACTTATGCAATGTACATTGGAAGAATTGTAGCTGTGGCAATGACGAATAGTGGTCGATTATGTGTTGGTTACCGCGTCTCCAGTCGCTCTTTTCCTAACCGGACTGCATTAATTGGCAACAGAAAAGTAAGTATAATACCAAAATCGGGACACGAGGCTGATATTCAAAAAAATCCATACATTGCCTATAACTGTCTCAGGGTAGTGTGTGATGGCGAAGTCGCGGTAATGACCAATGGCAGCCAAACTGACCCCATAGCAGAGAAAATAGACCAAGGTATGCCTGTTCGCGATGCTTTGGTGCTTTCCTGCCTTGCGCTTGACTACGAAAAAGACCAATACAACACTCCTCGCATTTGTGCCGTAGCAGACAAAGTGGACAATTCCGGATGGCTTGCTGTTGTAAGAGAAGATGGCCTGGAAGTCCAAAGAATGAATCTAACACCTGGTTCATTTTTTTACGTTGCCACTTACGAAGAAAATTCAGTAAGTGCGACACAAACGGGTTCGTTTAATCCAGAAGACGCGCAAAGTGCTTGTAATTTCTTTTTAGGGGAAGGTATTTTTGCACAACGTTCAAATCCGGTTTCCTCCGTTTGTGCGATAGAAAATGAAACAGAATTTGACATGGCAGCGCTAGATTACCAAGATTCGTAGGTATTATATGTCCTGCACATTGCAGCTATCCTGAGTAAAAAAATTACAACAGGCCTTTATTTTATACCGCTTATCTGAAGCATTTTCTCTGAATTATTATTTAGCAGTTGGAGTCTATTATGTCTACGGAATTATATACCTCCCCCTTGGTAGAACGTTTTGCCACACGCGAAATGGCTGAAATTTGGAGTTCACAACGCAAATTCTCAACCTGGCGCCGATGTTGGCTTGCGCTCGCCGAAGCCCAACAAGAACTTGGCCTGAACATCAGTGACGAGCAAATTGCAGAACTGAAAGCCCATCTTGATGACATCGATTTTGATGCGGTTCAAATCTATGAAAAACAGACGCGACATGATGTCATGGCCCATATTCATGCGCTCGGTGACATTGCCCCCAAAGCAAAACCCATTATCCATCTGGGTGCTACCAGTTGTTTTGTCGGAGACAATACCGACCTGATTCTTATTCGTGCATCCATGAAACTGGTTTTATCAAAAGCAATCGCAGTGTTGCGACACCTGAAATCGTTCGCCTTGAAATGGAAAGATTTACCCACCTTGGGATATACCCATTACCAACCAGCGCAAGTGGTTACTGTGGGAAAGCGTACCTGCCTTTGGGCGCAGGACATCTTGTTTGATATCGAGAACCTGGAACAGACACTGCTTCGTTTACGGTGTCGGGGTGTAAAAGGGACAACTGGTACGCAGGCATCGTTTCTGGCACTTTTTGATGATGACAGTGAAAAAGTGCGTGCCCTGGACCAGCTGGTAGCTAAAAAATTGGGTTTCGACACCTCATACCCTGTAACTGGTCAGACCTACCCCCGAAAAGTAGATACCATGATACTCCAGGTACTGGCTGGAATAGGTGAATCAGTACACAAATTTGCAACAGATATGCGATTACTTCAAAACATGAAAGAAATTGAAGAACCTTTTGAATCAACCCAGGTAGGCAGCTCTGCCATGGCTTACAAACGGAACCCCATGCGAAGTGAACGGGCTTGCGCGTTGGCTCGTTTTCTGATGGTACAGCCACTTCATGGCAGCTTGACTACGGCTGTGCAATGGTTTGAACGCACCTTGGACGACTCTGCCATTCGCAGGCTCAGCCTTCCAGAAGCATTCCTGGCGGCCGATGCCATACTGAACCTCTACTTGAACATCATGGAGAATCCCGTGGTGTATCCCAACGTAATCAAAAAACACTTGTGGGCTGAGTTACCTTTCATGGCAACAGAAAATATTATCATGGCTGGAGTTCGCCGGGGAGGAGACCGCCAGGTATTGCATGAAGCCATACGTAAACATTCCATCGCTGCCGCAGACCGGGTGAAAAATGAAGGCGCAGACAATGATCTTTTATCCCGCCTGGCAGAAGACCCTGAAATCAATATGAACATACATGAATTGGAATCCACCCTGGATGTTAATGCTTTTGTAGGCCGGGCACCTGCACAAGTTGATGAATTTGTTGCAGAGCATATAGAACCTGTGCTGACACGTCATGCAGCACAAAGCGTAATCAAATCAGATGTACGTGTATAAACAGCTCTTAATATCGCATTGACATTGGATGCTTAATCAATTTCCAAGATGACTTACAAAAGTACTGTTATAGTAAATCCCAATTCCGCGCATGGCGCTACAGCCCGGAATTGGGAGTTTATAAAGCATCATTTCCACGATGCCCTGGAACCGGTACAAATCAAAATAACAACCCATGCAGGGCATGCGACCAAACTGGCAAGTCAGGCACTTCATTCCGGGAGTACCCAAATCATCAGTGTCGGCGGTGACGGTACGCACTTTGAAATTCTCAACGGTTTTTTTGAAAATAAACGCCTCATCAATCCAGACGCAGTCCTCGGAATATACCCCTGTGGTACCGGCAATGACCTGGCACGGTCTTTGGGTATCCCCCTTATACAAGGCTTGAAACCTGATTACCTGCGGGATTCACCCCTGATTAAAGCCGATGTAGGATACCTGCAATATATAAAGCCCGATAATAGCACTGGCTATTGTTATTTTATCAACAGTTGTCACATTGGCATCGGTGGCCTGATTTGCCACAGGGTTAACCAACGAGGAAAGGCCTGGGGCGGCTTTCTATCCTACCTTGTGAGCACTCTTCTGGCTCTTGGTTCCTGGCGTGATGTAACCATGCGGTTAAGCATTGACAACACTTTGATTGAAGAAGAAATCAAAGACATCATCATAGCCAATGGCAATTATGATGGTGGCGGCATGCGTATCTCTCCTATGGCACAAATGGACAATGGTTTGTTTGAGGTATATCTTGTCAAGGCTATGCCGTTGATAAAATCCTTGCGAAATGTTCCCGTTCTTTATCAAGGGAATATCGACCATCACCCAGAGTTGGCCCGGCATTTTCAAGCAGCCAGCATTGATATTGAAAGCGATTCGGAAGTTATGATAGGTATCGATGGTGAAACACCTGGTGTCTTACCAGCCTCCATACGCCTTTTGCCGCAAGTATTACCTCTAATAATCGGGCCAGGGTATTCTAAAAAAAATTCCTGCGACAATATATGAACAGCCATTCAGCCTGGTGCATTAAAAAATATGCTTTGCGGCCTTTATCAGGCTTCCTGTATACTGATGTGGCTGAGCATTCAACTTTAACAGGGGGTGGTGGGGAATGGATTAAGCCGGAGTTATGTTCACAACGCGGAATATAAATTAAAGACAAACGCCTGTGGGAGGACGCACATGACCGACGCCAAATTGATTTACAACAACACGGAATACACCCTGCCGACCTTTATCGGTTCGGAAAATGAGGTCGCAATTGACATATCTAAGTTGCGATCACAAACAGGAGCCATAACCTATGATCATGGATATGGCAACACAGGTTCCTGCAAAAGTGCTATCACCTACATCGATGGCGACAAAGGCATTCTACGTTATCGTGGATACCCAATCGAAGAACTGGCTGGCAAAAAGCCTTTTGGCCAAGTGGCTTATCTGCTGATTCATGGTGAATTGCCCAACGATGAACAAGCACGCAGATGGCGTAATGACTTTACCGAAAACAGCTTGCCCCATGAAAGCATGCTCAAATTCTTTGATCACTTCCCAGTAACCGCTCATCCCATGAACATTCTCGCATCTATGGTTTCCGCGATGTCTTCCTTTTACCCCTACGATGCAGAAGATGAAGAACATATCAACCTGAACATCTTGCGACTGTTGGGCCAGGTTAAATCTCTGGCAGCTTTCTCCTACAAAAAATCCATCGGCCAACCATTTATGTATCCCATGTCGGGTTTCAGTTATGCCGCCAATTTTTTGCGCATGATGTTTGCCAGGCCAACAGAAGAATACGAAGTACCTATCGTAATCGAAAAAGCACTGGACGTCCTCTTAATCCTCCACGCAGACCACGAACAGAATTGCAGTACCTCCACGGTACGCATGGTGGGAAGCAGTAAAGCCAACTTATACGCATGTATTTCTGCCGGTGTCAACGCGCTCTGGGGACCATTACACGGTGGTGCCAATCAAGCCGTCCTGGAAATGCTCGAGATGATCGCCAAAGACGACCACAATTACAAGAAGTATGTTGAATTGGCCAAGGACAAGGAATCTGGATTTCGTCTGATGGGGTTTGGGCATCGTGTGTACAAAAATTATGACCCGCGTGCTGCCATCTTGCGCAAAATGTGCGACGAAGTTCTGAATGAAATGGGAGTAAAGGACCCGCTGCTCGACATTGCAAAGGCACTCGAAGATGTCGCATTGACCGACGACTTTTTCCTTGAGCGCAAACTGTATCCAAATGTCGACTTCTATAGTGGCATTATGTACCGGGCTATGGGTATACCCACGGATATGTTTACCGTACTGTTCGCGATGGGCCGGATGCCTGGTTGGATTGCCCACTGGCTGGAAATGCAGACTGACCCCGATGGCCGTATCCATCGTCCCAGACAAATCTTTACAGGTCACCCGGAACGCCACCTGGACAGTTAGTCCCGGATTTATTACCATACAGATGGCTATAGCTACTTGACTGTTTGTTATAGTCAACTGGTAATGCAGTTTACTTTCATCATCAATAAATAAATAAATTGCTCAGCGCTTAACAGCAATCAAGTAGGGGGAGGGGTTGCCCCTCTCCCCCTCTCATACCACCGAGTATACCTGCTCGGCACCACGGCGGTTTCATCCATCGTCTATGCGTTACATTTTATACATCGCCACGGCTCATTTTTTTCAGACGCTAAGAACTCCTGCTGCTCCTCGTCTGCCACTCCAATTTCATTGAGTCGTCGGCTGCTCCATGTAAAAAAAGATTCAACTCCCCCCCCCCACGTCTTGTGGGTTCTATGGTCTCGGCTGACTTCTCACACCCATTCCCGGAACGTTGCCATCCTGGTAGCTGGCTTCGAGGCAGCAGGACATGAGACCTCTCAGGGAAAGACTCTGTCCAGATGAATACCCAGGGTACACACATGATTTGGGTATTCTCATCTCAATCCAAGACGGAGTAGGTGGCATAGCCCTTTTACTTTAGTTGCCGTTCGGATTGTGTCTCAATCGGACATATCTGTTTCGGATTGACATCCCAAAATGCTTTGGGTATGATTTTCGAAGCAGGGGCAATACCTAAAAGTAAGTTCCTGTTTTCTACCGTTTGATTATCGAAATATGGAAGTAAATTCAGTATCAAAGTAAGGACAGGAAGAATGAAAACACGAAAATGGGGGCGTTGGTCGATCATTGCATTGAGTATCATCCACGGTAGTGCCTGGAGCCACGCTACAGAAACCGTGGAGAATCTGGCTTGGCTGGATAAGTACAATATTGTTTGGAGCACGCCAAGCCAGGATTCCAGCGAATCCATGCCATGTGGTGGCGGAGATATTGGATTGAATGTATGGGTAGAGAATGGCGAGGTGCTGTTCTATATGCAACGCAGTGGAAGCCTTGCTGAAACAAACGAATACCTCAAGCTGGGCCGAGTACGGTTAACGCTTTCTCCAAATCCATTCCTCATGTCTGATGCTGTCTTCCAGCAGGAGCTTAAACTGCGCGAAGGGCATATAGAAATATCAGGCCGTGGTACCGACGAAAATGGTATGCTATACGAAGTAGTGGTACATCTCTGGGTCGAAGTGGAACGCCCTGTCATTCACGTGGAAATAACATCCAACCAGCCGGTACATGTGACGGCCGCTTACGAAAACTGGCGGTTGGAAGATGAAATGACCACGAACAATAATCGCCGTCGTTCCTTCTTTTCTTTAATTAATTATCCCGGTGACATCATTCTGACACAAGATATCGTTACCGATACGGATAAAGGTGTTCTGTTTTATCACCGCAATCCGGACAACAATAAACTCATCAACCTGTTGATTGAACAACAAGGTGTCGAGAAATTTAGGCAACAAATTGTCGACGACCTCAGTAATCGAACATTTGGTGGCTTGCTTACGGGGTCTGGCTTCCAAAACGCTGAAGGCTCAGAAGGTAAATACCAGACTGCGGCTTTTCGAGCCTGGAATATTCAGTCTGTAAACCCCGCCCACAACCACCATCTTCGTGTAGTTACCCATATCGCACAAACGGAAACAAGCAAGGCCTGGCAAGACCAATTGGATGCTTTGGAAGTTGCATCAGTAGATGATCTGGAAGAGGTACGAAAGGCTACCACGGCCTGGTGGGCCAAGTTCTGGGAGCGAAGCCGAATCGTAATCAATCCCACCACAAGCACACCCAGCGACATAGCATGGCGCGTGGGCCGAAATTACAACCTTTTTCGATACCAACTCGGCTGCAACGCCTTTGGAGAGTATCCTACGAAATTCAATGGCGGTAATTTTACATACGATGCCAATCTGGTGGACAGTCGTGCTGAATATTTCGGTCCCGACTGGCGCGACTGGGGCGGAGGGGTACACACAGCTCAGAACCAACGGCTTCTTTACTGGCCCATGCTGAAGTCTGGCGATACAGACGTTATAGTGCCGCAGTTTGAGCTATATAGAAAAGCATTGCCCGGCGCACAGGCACGGGTCAGGGAACATTTCGGTCATGATGGTGCCGTCTACTGTGAATACATCGGTGTCCCCGGCTTGGCTATGGGTGCTGGCTATGGTTGGGAGAGCGGACCGCGGGGACGCGGCGAGGAAATCCCCTTCGGAGACCCACGTGCGGACGCGACTCGCGGTTACAATGACCTGGTTGAAAAGGGGGTGATGGCCAACGCTGTAATCTCTTATCACTGGGAATCGCAGCTTGAACATGCGTATATGATTCTCGAATACCACCGCTTTACTGGTGCCGACATCTCAAAATACATACCATTCATCGAAAATGCGGTTGTCTTCTTCAACGAACATTACCGCTTGCGGGAAAAGATGCGCTCCGGGAACGAACTCGGTCCCGACGGTAAGCTGGTGATCTTCCCCTCCACATCCTGTGAATCCTATCGTGGCGCCACCAATCCAGCTGATGTGGTTGCAGGCTTGCAGGCTTGCTTGGTAAGCATACTGGAGCTCGATAACACTCTTCTTACCTTGCGCAACAAAGACTATTACCGAACCTTATGGGATTCACTACCACCTTTTACGTATGGAGAAGAATTGGGTGACCGGATTTTTCTACCCGCCGCCAGTTGGGAACGGTATCAAAACGTCGAATGCCCACAATTCTACCCCCTCTTCCCGTTCAATCGTTTCAATCTGCTGGGTGCGGACAGCGATCACCTCAAGGTGTTTCGTGATACATGGGAACATGGGACTTTTGCGAAGGACATGGTGCAAAGCTGGCACCAGGACGGCATTTTCTTCGCACGCATGGGTCAGACTGACAAAGCAGCCGATTACAATTCCCGCAAACTGGATGACAGTCCGCGCCGCTTCCCCACTTTCTGGGGGCCGGGCCATGACTGGGTACCCGATCACAACTGGGGCGGCAGCGGCATGCTTGGCCTCCAGGAAATGCTGATGCAAACCATCGGTGACGAAATCCGCCTTCTACCCGCTTGGCCATCAACATGGGACGTAGACTTCAAGCTGCATGCTCCACAAGAAACTACCGTCGAAGGGCGGGTACGAAACGGAAAACTGATTGATCTGAACAT
>CAZIDP010000001.1:11243-105987 GCA_964537975.1 uncultured Nitrospirales bacterium
AAGAAACTACCGTCGAAGGGCGGGTACGAAACGGAAAACTGATTGATCTGAACATCACGCCTGAATCCCGTAGAAAAGATGTCATTATTACAGAGGGAATGGACTGAGCAACACACCTCAAAATGTGCATTTCCAAGCGCTTCCATATACAACTTGAGGGCGAGTCCCAGGTATTTATAAAATTGGCACCTCAAAAATCGCCTTGCACAAACTAATTAAAATGACATGACAACATGGCAATTTAATTTGAATTAGAGGTGATGCTATTCGACAATTTGACTTTTTATGACCTGCTACGTATACTTTCAACAACAATTGAAACATAGATCGAATACAGGGAAGCACGGTGAGAATCCGTCGCAGTCGCGCTGCTGTAACCGGTGACGAACGACGCAATAGGCCACTGCCAGATTGGTGGGAAGGCGCGTCGGGAGAATGACCCGGAAGTCAGAATACCTGATCGATCTCATTGGTTTTGTGGAGGCTCGCGGGAAGGCCACCACGGGACAGGTGCGATTGCATCCCTCCTGCCCTTTATTTATTTTTCCCCTCGTAAATGTAAATCAAATAAGGTGTTTTAATTCGTAACTGTCAAATTTATCACTTTGACAGGTTGGCTTATTTTAATTTCTCTTTGATTCATCGTCTGCAAAAAATACATTTTCAGCCATTTCACGAAGAGCAGCGAAATCATAATAACCTGACACCAAAAACACTCAGCAAAACTCCGTTTCTGGTAGTTCCTATCCAGTTAACAGAGATTTATAAGTTCGACATGTGTTGCTAATCATTGACAAAATCGTGAGGAAAGAATCATTATGAAAGTAATATTTACGTTCTTGAGTATACTGTGCCTGGTCATCGTACCTGCACAAGCCTGGCAATTTGAGCCACTGAATACATTTCCAACTCAGGCAGATGGGGCTTATGGTGTCTCTGGAACCAATTTGTCCGATGGACGTTTTGTCTTCTGGAATGGCAATGCCGTGTATTTTCAACAACGCCTGAATGCCAATGCCTTTGTACAAGTTGCATCTGGTTATACTGGTGACCCTGGATTCATTGCCTTGTCACCGGACAGTTCATATCTGGTTTTGGGTGAAGGATATGGCGGTAATCTGTATAAAATAGACATTGACCAGCCAGAAAATTATACGGAAAGTTCGATACTTCTCAATATCAGCCATTATGACGGCATCTTTCTCACCCAGAATTTGCTGTTACTCGACATCGGCAGACCTGACTGGTCGGGTACCGATCTCGTTGTAGTGGACATATCTGGCACCAAATCATTCGACAATGAACCCATTGCCGTGGTCACAAAAAGTTCAGCAGCTTCTACAAACAAAGATGTCATCGTGGAAAAACCATTATTCTCCTACTCAGCCAGTCTGGCACATGACCCAATTGCAGATATTGTCTACGCCTTTGACGGCAATGCCCAGGAATTGCGCTATTTCGACAGGCAGGCACTGGTTGATGCATATGAGGACAGTACCACGCTGGATTGGGAAACAGATGGTGTGCTGATTGGGGCACCAGGTGACTTTTTTACCGCTGGTGTCGGAAGTGTAATGGTTGATGGGAATTTGCTCATCGGAGGCGCCATGGGATTCTTTCAACCCGGCGGTATTCAGGTAGTAGACCCGATGCTGAACAATCCCTCACAAGCCTATGTCATTACCGTATTGGACCCAGCAGGAACCCAAGGCTTTTATGGTGTGATCTACAACCCTGTCACCGATACTATCATTGCCATAGATGATGGCGTGGCCTATATAACACGAGGTGCCTTGCAGCCACTCCCTGTCGCTGGAGTATTCGGGATGATTATCGCCTTGGGATGCCTGATCTGGCTGGGGCGAAATCGTATTCGCCAACAAGAATCCTCTTTAAACACATCGTCGTAATAGTTTCGTGTTGTCGGGCGTTTTTTTTAAACGCTTTCTCCATAGGTCGCCGGAGTCGATGTATTCCCGTTGAATGTATCGACTCCGGTATCTTTTCTTTATAATTTCACTACGTATTCGTGATTTGCTGATAATTATTCCGTTATTAAAACGGGGGTACCTACAGGAATCATGTCATAAGCAAGAATAACATCGTTATTCAGCATGCGAATACAGCCTTGTGATGAAGGTGTACCAATATCAGCCTCGCCATTGGTACCGTGTATATAAATGAATCGGCGCTTTGAGTCCACCAGTTCACCCAAAGCATTGTACCCCTGGTTTACGCCCGGTTCTTCGCCCCCAAGCCACAGTATCCGGGTCAACACCAGGTCCTCCTTCACATCATCTCCAGGTTGCCAAACCCGTGCGGTTTGTCCACGTGCACGAAAAATCTGCCCCCAGGGTGCATTATCACCAATTTTTTCATCGACCCGGTGCCACCCCAATGGAGTCTGGTTACTGCCCCATACAAAGCCAGTACCGGACGCGCCAGTAGCAACTGGTGCCTGCCAAACAAGTTCAATCCCGTCCAGGATATACATCATTTGTCGTTGCACACATATCCAAACACCACGGGAATTCACAACACGGTCCATCCAGTCATAGAGCAACAACGTTTCCAGCATGGCAGACGAGAGGGGGTTTGATGCAGAAACTTGCTCTGGTATGCTGGAATCATGATTCACCTGTAAATTTTTTCCTATATTTGCTGATACAAAAATTTCATCCGAAAGCATGTTTGATTCTGTTGTGGTATCCATAGCTTCATGCGGTATCCCATATTCTGAAGCAATTGAACTGCCTTCAGATTGTGAATCTACCTGATTTAATGTCGTGGTTTGTTCACTGAACAAATTCATTCCTGGCCCGGTTCTGTGCGTTAACACTCCATATGTAACGCTGGCAAAAACACAAAACCCAAGCAACAAAATTAATGTCCACTTACCCAAAATTTTAAAATCCATTGGAAACTCCTGATTAACCCTGATTAGAAGGGGTTATTTTATCAAGCGGAGTAGTACCAGTTCGATTTAATTATAAAAAAAGAATAGAAAAGTAAAATCCAATTACGTATAACATTTTAATATTTAATAATAGTTATTTAATTTTCTATATCATTGTTATTAGATTTTTAATTTTTAAAATATTTTTTTCATAAAAAACAATATCACACAAACTATAATTGTATTTCAGTTGAAATTAAATAGAGCAACATGATTATAATGTGCAATAACATTTTAGAATAATGATAATTAAAAAAATTTTGTTGACATTGGTACCCAAACATGCTATAAAGTATGCAAGTTTACTTAATACGCAATAAGGGCTAAGTAATAAATTCAATTATTGCGGGTATTACATTGGAATTGTGGCTTTAACCTCAGAGGAGAGCACGAAGATGTCACAGGGTATTTTAAGGATAGGACTTGGGTTATGTGTGTTAACGCTACTGTGTGGCGTTGCCATGTCCCAGGAAAATTTAATTGTCAATGGCAGTTTTGAAACACCATTGGCGCAATCGGTCCAATGGCCAAGTTATTTTCAAAACGTTGCTGATGTTCCAGGTTGGTCATTTACAGGAGCTGGCTGGGGGCACAACAACAACCTTACTGGTGCGCAAGAAGATGGCCAGCGGAGTCCGTTCCATGGTGGTGGTCGTCCAATTCCGGATGGAAACCAAGTGCTGTTTATGCAAGGCGCAGGCAACAAGACAGCAACCCAAACCATTGAAGGCATGGTCGAAGGTGAAGTATACCAAATTATCTATTATGTCGGTATACGTCCAGGAAATCCGGGCATGGACCTGACCGTAACCCTTGGTAATGTTGAATTGCTACCGGTAACACGTATTACCACCAATTCCGGTCCCTACTCACGTTTTGAACATGAAGTCGTATTTGACAGTAATGTCGGAACACCTACTTTGACATTCTTCTCAAATTATGAACCTGGTGGTGATGTGACCATTCTTTTTGACCATGTGCAAGCATATCTTGTGCCTTTCAGTGCTGAAATTTCTGGCCCAGGGCTTGTTGCTCAAGGCAATCAAGTGGTCTTGACAGCCAATCTGGCTGCATTAATCGGCGACAACCCAACTTACCAGTGGTATCTTGACGGAGTTGAATTGGTAGGCGAAACTGGTGCAACACTGACACTGCTGGATGTCGTTATTGAAGATTCCGGTGTCTATTCCGTAACCGTCATGGATGGTGATCGTGTAGCTAACTCCGCTTTTACGCTGTTGGTTGTTGAGTCACTTCCAGTATCAAATTGGCTCACATTAATCGCTCTTTCAGTACTGCTGGTGCTGAGCGGTGCTATACTGATTCGTGCGCGTGCGTTAAGGGCTTAACGGAGTATTCCAACACAATAGTTTTGAAGATTTTATAGTATAAAAAGTTAATCACAGAAGCATCCATCTTCTCGAAAGAGAGGAGGTGGGTGCTTTTTTTATTTGACATGACCTCCCCAAAATGTTATAAATGTATTAATTGAAATGATTATGATGCTAAGAGTATTTAAGCTCATAGTTCACATAGGGAGTGAATTATGAGCTTGTAGTAAAATATTGCCGCTTTTGAGCAATAAAACTAATAAAATGAGGAGAGTCATGTTATGTCGAAGAAATTGTTGTTGATTGCTTGCGCACTGATGTTGGGATTTATTCTACCAACCAGCGTCGCCACTGCCCAGGTGTCTTGGAATTATTGCCAAGGATTAGAAGGTTGGCAAATGCTGAACCAATCACCTGTTTCTTGGGATGCCGATACCCAGCGCATGATTGTTACGCAACCTGCTACCGGTGACGGGTACGATCCCCACGTTGGCGTAACTGGAATTTCACTAGATGGCCCTGCTAACCCTTATTTGGCCATGCAGTTATCGGTTTCCGGTGCTCCAGATCAATTCAATGTAGGTGTTTTTTCCTTTGATCTGCGTGAGGATAATTCATGGAGAAATGTGTATCGCAATGGTTTCAATATTCCCGGAAACGGCGATCATATCATAAGGATAGATTATACAAACGGTTTAGCTGTCTTAGCGATTGGTGACGAAAATCCATACGGCACGGAAGACATCAATATGCTCAGAATTGACTTTCCAGATAACGCAGGTTTTGATGCCTTCCAGAATCTGGTTATAAGTGTAGATTGGATAGCCATGACCGATGATCCCGATTTTGTACCCGATATATGCCCTACTTTGGTTAATATTTCTGGTCCCGGTATGGCCGTATATGATGAAAATGTCGTACTTTCAGCCAATGTAACTACTTCCGAAGGCGATGTTTCTTATCAATGGTGGAAAGATGGTATTGAATTAGATGGTGAAATCTTCTCAACCCTTGAATTGCTTATGGTTGAAGAAGGTGACAGTGGCGTGTATTCTGTTGAAGTAACTGATGACAAAGGCACATGGACTGCTTCCTTTTCCCTCATTGTTGTTGAAGCCTTGCCAGTTAACACATTGCTTATCGTTGCTTTGCTTTCTGTAATGCTCTTGCTTGCCGGTGCTTATACCTTACGCCGAGTCAAAGCATAAATTATTTATACTTTAACTTATGGACACAGTAGTACTTGTATTTATGAACAAGCGAGTATTATTGTAATCTGAAGAGAGAGACAAGTCAGAAGACATGCTGCATTCAACGCGTTCAAAGCGACTGAGTGCAGCATTTTTTATTTTCCACATTAAGTATTACAGACCACGTGTAAGAAAAGTTGAATAATCACATATCATGTCTGTATTCATATATTTACGTTATTATGAGTGAGCATCGACTGACAATTTACTTGCTTTGCAAACGCCGATGCGCAACAGGTGCGATGATGAGAAGTGTCGCAAGTTGAATGGCAATATAAAGGAGCAGCCCCCAAGCCAAGCCCGAAGTGAAACCGTAACTGTGCAGCCCCACGCCCAGCAAATTGACACCAAGCCAGGCAAACATAACAATAATGATTCCGAGAGCACATCCGACAGCCAAGCCGACATCACCGATCATGTGTGCGATTTTCGCATGGAACAATACCGCGCACCACAATACAATCAACAGGGCACCATTTTCTTTCGGGTCCCATCCCCAAAACCGGCCCCACGACTGGTCAGCCCATACTCCCCCGAGCATCGTTCCCAGATAGGTGAAAGTGAGTCCAAAGCCCAAAGTAGCATAAATCGCCCGTTTCAGTGCCTCAAAAAGGGCTTTATTTTTTGGTATGACACAACCAGCTACAAGATACACCTGGCCAATAATACCCGCCAATACACACCCCGCGTACCCCATGGCGATGGTTAATACATGTACACTGAGCCAAAAATTGGAGCTTAGAACAGCCACAACCTTACCCATGGTATCTCCGTCATACGCAAAATAATTGGCGACCAGCAGCAGGCAAATCCCACAGAATGAAGCAGCCAACACCCCCAGTGCCAACCGTTGTCTGGATTCCACCAGCAACCCAAGCAGTACGGCCACCCAGGCAACAAACAGAAAAGTAGCGTACAAATTTGTTGCTGGCGGACGCCCCATGATAAGCATACGCATGACAATACCAGTGCTGTGAGGTAACAGCGCAGCCAAACACAATGCTACAGCAGACCAACGCATTATGCTGGAAAATCGTCCCGGTTGCACCAAATCGGTACGTGCTATTATCGCTGCCAGTGCGACAAGAAAGGCCAGTGTATACAAGACCTTGGCCCACATAAATGGATTGAGTTTGTTTAATGTAACCTCAAGAGGAACCCATTTTAAGTCTCGGTCACCAGGTATCTGCTTAGCTACAAAAGAAGAAAATGCATTACAAGCATCGTCAAAAACAACCTGATCGCCTTGCTGAAAAGCTTGAGCCATTGTATGAAGCACCATAACTCCATTGCCCAAATCGGGATTTCTCATGTGGTACCTGATGGCTTCCCACCCGGGAATCCAACGTTCTTGCCCGTCTTCCATGAGCGGAATCATCGAAAAATTCAGGTCTTCATAAAAGTGTGCCCATTCATACAGCGCCATAGAAAGCCCTACAGCTTCCCGCTCTACAGGGGTCCAGTCTTCTTGTGGCTTGTCAGCAACCTCTTGCATAAGGGGGCGCAACCCTGCGCCATGTTGATGAATGTCGAGAAAACTGAACGCGGTTTGGTCTGCCGGTAATTGCAGGAGGGAGCGTAGTTCGTCATTTTCTACCAGAAAAGGTTCACCGATTTGTGCGAAACTAAAGCTATGTGTATGTTCGAAATACTCCGTCAGGTTTATATAAAGACGCATTAATTCCTTTTCAACACCGGTATGATCGTCTTCCGACATCTCGTAGGTTGTTCTGGCGATTTCCTCCAGTGTGTTGAGGGACGGTTCCAACTGGGCGATGCTGTAACGTGCCCGATTGACCGCTTCCAAGCCCAATGCCTGGGCAGCTTCTGGATGCTCTATTAAAAAAACGGGGATATTCCGAACCGTTTCCGGTGCGAATAAAACACGGGTAAACCAGGAAACTGCGGTGTCATCTTCGAGGCGAGTACGGCCACTGAATTGCAATAGCTTTTGCCGCGCATAGGAATCCATGGGCATCTTGCGCCCATTGTTCAATACAGGAATACGCCGAAACGCTTCCAAATCCAACGTATGTACACCAACAAAAGCTTTTTCTTGTGCGCTGGTATTTTCGACATGGAAGAAGGACGCGAGCATACCAGCACCAGCAAGTAACGCAATCACAACCATTTGAAAAAGTCGCTTCACTTGCTGTCTCCCTTCAGTTCACGACGTGGCCGTAACATTTCCATGCCAAAATGAATGATCAGGCCAATTACGGTTACTCCAGTGGCAATGTAGGGAGCAAGCATCCAACGGTTGTGTACAACTGCAAAGGTTGACATTTCACTTCCGTCATCGGCCTTGCCATAGGAGGACTGGAAGTAGGTGAACCCGGCATGACGAAAGGGACGATTCATTTCAACAATAACCTGACGGTCCATTCCGGGTCCCTGCACATTGACTCGGCTGGAGAAACTGCTGGGGATCGTACTGTTGGGTTTGAACTCAGCCCGAAAATCCAGGAGCTTTACCTTGATCGGAAGCGGAATCCGCTTTCTACGCAACTCCAGAAACCAGGGTGTATCATCAACCACCAACATAACAGGCGAGGGGTCCCCTGCATACAGGAGCAACTTTTCCCGTGCCCCTTCCCCAATCCAGGTTGTGAATAGAATACCCGGCATGTTTCTCTCCGGATTTTTATCGAGGGGCACTGCTTCGAGATGGGTAATACCAGCCACATTAAAAGTAACATGCGTATTGGCTGCATTCGGATCAACAAATGCTTCAGCATTTCGATAATAGGATTCCACTTTCAGGTAAAGCCGCACCTGCTCGAATTCCAATAGATCCCCTGGATTGAGTGCATCTACTGAATACGCAAAAACTTCCCGATCAATTCGCTCCCCTTCCCACAGTGCGATTTCCCAATCTGTGTAAGAAGCGGCAACATTAGAGGCCTCACCTTCCTGAAGTGTTAGGTATCCTTCTTCTGCGGTAATATGCGTTATCCACCCCCCAGCCAGTAGCAGCAATAATCCTGCATGGGTAAGTATACTTCCGACCTGCCGCCAACCATACCGAAACTTCAACAGCATGCTGAGAAAAAGGTTTATATATAGTGCCCACAAAACGGTCAATCCCCCGGGCAAAGGAACAAGCATCCAGGAAATTGTGCGGGATACCGCATCTGGAGATTCCGGGGTATACCACTGGTTGATGGTTGGCGTCAGCCAGGCATAATAAAAATTATCCTGAGCTGCATGCAGGCCATGATTGACCTGGTATAGTGTCCCGAAGAAAATGACCAGCATCAACAATAACAGAGCCCATACCGCAAATCGTAGAGAGGACAACAAGGCGAGCAAATACATCAGACGTTTATAGATAAATGGCATTTTAATAGGCTCGAAGTGTTTCTTGTAGTTCAATATCATGCGCATTTTCGTCTGGTATTTGCTTGTCCGTTTCCTGAATCTCGATGTAATTGGTCTCTTTATATACACGCAATTCAGGCTTTGATGATCCGCAACCTGCTGTAAGCAGCACCAGCACAACAATAGCCAGAAACTGTTGGAATGTATTCAAAGCGTAAGCCTCCTTACATAAAATATGACCACCAGTATGGCATTTTATCCGCTCAAATTAGAAGGGAATGGGTGTTTAACTATACGGATTACCAGATTATCGTTTGGCCGCCCTTTTTTCACAGTCCTGAATTGATTCCAACAAAGCACGACGGGTGGAGACTTCCGGATAATCATTGGCAAGTTGCTGGATGCCAGGGATACTGTTCGGGTCCGCAATGTCCCCCAAGGCTACTGCGGCAGCATACCGTGTATCAACCGCATTGTCGAGATTTGCCACCACATCCAACAACGTATCAACTGCTCGTGGGTCACCAATCTGTCCCAAAGCCCAGGCAGCGGCGCCACGCCAGCAGGGCGTAGCTTCCAGTTGCAGCAGGTGAACATTGGTTGCAGCAGGATTGGGTCGTCCGTGTCGAGCTTCATTCAACTCTGGTACCAACGATGCAAGCAAGGTTTCGACTGAGTCCGGATTCCCCAGGTTTCCCAAGGTACGGCCCAGATAAAAGAGCACCCAATGTCGCTGCGGCAGAGAAACGTGAAATTCTGGGACCCCCAAGGCACGGCCCAGTACCTCTTCCGGCATAGCTCTGAAACGCTCGTACGCAGCACGTATTGCGGGTTCATAACGAGGGTCGCGACAGATTGCCGAAAGCATTTGCGCCGCCCGATTTTCTTCATCTGGTTGACCAGCCCAAGCATTGAATGTATACGCGAGTGCTGTGCGTAATTCCTCCGACGCGTTCGCGTCAGGATCACCCAACATCGCCAGACAAGTTTCAATTAACGCATCACCTCGACCACTGCGCCGAATGACACGTCCAACCAACAACTCGTAGGTATCGGTTTCCAGATACAAAGCGCGGTCCGGATCTGTCGGAACAGAACGAATCAATTTCGGTACAATAGCTCCGGCCGAAGTGGAGCCAATTCGGTCAAGTGCTTTGATGATTCTTGCATGCAACGGAGAAGAATGACAGGCGTACAGCGCAGGATGATCACTGTACCAACCGACATAATCTACATAATCTCCCAGACCGGAAAAAATATCGATAAGTACCGCTTCTGCGTCTGGGGTACCAATCCATCCCAAAGCTTCCGCAGCGGCTTCCGCCAAGAACAGGTTTCCAGTTTCAGGATATTGGTGTTCACGCAGTATTGCTTCTAACAATGGTATCGCTTCAGTATCTCCCAGATATCCCAATGCCCTGGTTGCAGCCTGCAAGGTTCGGGGATTCAACGGTGACTCAGCATCAAAAGTAAAAATATCGGTTCGGTTGTTATTCTCAAAACGGGGATACGGGTTGTTGTCTTTTTCATCATAGACATATTGCCGCAACGCGGCTCGAGCCGCATCACCCCCGATATGCCCCAAGGCGATTATTGCCTGCCGCTTGGCTGTACGATTTTCTTCAGACATTCGTGCAATCAATGTCTGTTCTACTTTATCCCAGGGATTTGCATCAAGCCAATTTTGCCAGGCTTTTGCCTGTTCCGCACGTGCGGCTTCATTGGCCGGTTTCGTCACGGGAATCTGGTGTCCAGTCAGATTCTCCAATGCCATTGCTGCTGCCTGTGCCATGATGGGGTCTGAGTCCTCAAGCACGTCAAGTAGCGGCAGGACACTTTCACGGGTACCACAGCTTGAAAGTGCCAATACGACTGCCACACGCACCTCACGAACCGGGTCATCAAGCGCGGTTACCAACGCCGGAGCGGCTGCCCTGTCACGAAACAGAGCGAGCCGGTTCGCTGCTGAAATCCGGATTCCTTCGTCATCACTTTGCAATGAAGTCGTCAACAACGCTATTTCCGCTTGCCCGGACGGCAAATCATCCATCGAATCACTGTACATATTCAGGGACGCAGTTTCGCGAAATCGTTCAAACTGGAGGTCCATCATCCCGGACACACCAGCATTGTTTCCACGCCACCGGTGCGGTTCTCCCTGGGCAAGCAGTTTAAGTGGTTTGGAACGCAATGCTTCGGCCATACCTGTTTTCACTGGTGGTGCCGCCCGTCGGTCCTCATGACATCCGATACATGAACGAACTTCTCCGGGACGCACATACAACCAGGACATTTCATTTAATTCAACACGGCCTTCTGCATCTACAGCCTGAAACGCCAAGGGGACATCCGCAGGCACCTCTACATAAAAAGACCCATCCGGAGCGATAGGCACGGTACCCAGTTCAGTAACTTCTTTCCCCTGGTGAACAAAATCCCAGTGTGATGAACGTGTAGACAAGGCACGCGAACGCAGCACACGTATGGCGCGAATCTGGTCCCAGTCTGCCTTCGTTTTTCGAGTAAAGGAAACGTCCTGCGCATAAAGAAAACCCGTGGCTTCAGGCTTCCCAACACGGGGGTCATTTACTGAATCAGGCCGCACCAAGGGTCTTGGGCGAGGCCCAAGAAATACAGGGGAGTGGATTGGCGTATCCGATTCATACACACGTGTCAGTATGTTGTCCGCCGGGTCCAGGACAGTCAGTATCCGGGTTCTTCGGTCATTGCCACTGCCCAACACCGTAGCAAGCAGTCGGCCATCTGGCAATGGCGCGAGATCACCCAATCCATCGGGCAATCGGTGAAATGATTCTTCCCGCGCACCCAAATCGGCCACAAAGTTTCCCCGATTTGAAATCACCGCAATCCGACCATCTGGCAGTGGCGCTGGACTTCCATACCCCAACAAACGTAACCGATGACCATAAGTGGCCCCTACATCGGCGCCAAGCTCAGTCTGCCCGGAGGTACCATCCGGTTGAATCGCATGAATGACAGTTTCTACCTTCGCACGACCAAAAAAGTTATCGCTGCGCACAAAGGCGATCCGGCCATCGGCAAGAACTTCTGGTTCATTGTCGAAAATTGGCGTATGCGTAATGGGCTTGATCGCGCTGCCATCCGGCTGCATCACAAACAAAGCACGCGATGGCGCACCGTGGTATTCTTCAAAAGTCCCAATGCGGGTTGAGGCAAACACGATGCGTCCGTCGGGCAATTCTGCTGGATCGACATCGTGAAATGGACCACTTGTGAGTTGCTCTGGCGTACCACCTGTAACCGGCACGCGATAGATATGGAAGAAACTGGCACCTTCCGGCGCCATGGATAAGAAGATATATTTGCCGTCAAAGCTGACACTGGGAGAACCCAACACACCCTCACCAGCATCAATCAGAATTTGAGGCACTGCATCAGGAGCCATAAGGTTCAGCACACACAACAAGCTGCCAATCTTTGAGGGAGTAGGAAGATCAAACTGGGTATACGCCCGTGTCCAGTCACCTACACGGAACTCGATGCCCCAGGCGACTGAATCCAACGTCTTGTAAATACTGCGATCATCAGCGACAAATGCGATTGCCTCCGGCCAAACAAACCCGGCGTGCGGATTACTTACCACAAGATGTGCCGGCACACCACCCACACGCCGTCCACCCACTGACCCCTCATAAACCAGATTGCCCCAAGGCGCCATTCCCATCGCGCCAAGGACGGTTGCCGCACTCCAGTTTGCCCGTGTTTCATCATATTCCGGTAAGGAATATTCTGCTGGATCTGCATCCGGGCTGACACGCCAGGCAGCATCGGTCGTCCACTGCTGTTCCACTTCGTCATCTGTTTCTACCAGTAATGCCGCTACAACACCCCGGCTGCCACCCAGGGTGATACCACGTATGCCGATTGCATTGCTGCCCTGCGTTAAATACGGCGTGATGTCCCAGCGTTCAACCGAGCCCCAGACATCAGAGCCTGGGCCAATGTCATATCCTACCAGCGTCCCGTTGACATACAGTTCATAACCATTGTCCGCGGTAATCAGCACACTGGCAGCACTTGGTGGATGCGCGAGCGTAATGACTGTACGGAATTCACAGACATCGTGCTGCATATCACCCCAAATCCAGGCCGCTTCTTCGATCGAAGGCTGAGTTTCAACAGCATGTACATTTTCAGTGCCTGCAACCAAGCTCCCCCATAAAAAACAGGCTATTCCAACTATAACAAGCAACTTCTGTACATAGCTCAACCCCAAGAGACCTGACGGATATCGCATTACATACTCCTGTATATCAATATTTCTATAACAGTAAAATAGTTCTGCCGATCGCTGATCGAAAACAAACCGCTATTCTTCAATAATTACCCGAAAACCTACGTTAAACACCTTCTGATAAGGCAAGTAGGCAAAACGGATACTCGCCGTGGCATCAACTGGACGCTCGTACCAAGAGCCACCACGGGCAACCATGCGAGTTTGGTTATCTACATCAACTGTATCTGCTGCTTTGTCATAAGGATAAGCACGGTATACTGAACGTGTCCATTCACTTACATTTCCGATCATGTCATGGAGCCCCCAGGCATTGGGCGCGTACTGGCCCACATAATTGGTTACCAACGCGCCATCATCAAAGCGATCGTCTCGAAGTGGATAATGATGATCCGGGTCCCAGGGATGGAGCGTCTGCAACTGGCTGCCACCATCAAAGCCAGTTCGGGTAAAAAAGCGTTTCCGGTCAGACAGATTGGCATAAAGTGAAAAATCCTCGTCGATTCCGCCCCAGTAATACTGTCCCGAAGTGCCGGCACGGGCAGCCCACTCCCACTGTGCTTCGGTCGGCAAGCTCACCTTCAATCCGGTTTCCTCGCTCAACCAGACGCAATAAGCCATGGCTTCTTCCCAGCTTACCCGAGTCACTGGTTGATTCGCGTGGTTGGCAATATCACCCGGGATAGCCTTGTCCTTACCTTTCCCCTGGTGGTAGCCGGTGTCGTGTTGAGGATCGAACAGCGCGTACTGCGCATTGGTAATTTCCATCTCACTCATCCAAAATGGCTGCGCGATCTCCACTTCCGCCCGGGGCTGCTCATCGGGATATCCTTCCAGGCTACCCATGATGAAGCGTCCCGCAGGTATCCGTTGCAGGGTAATCACCTGACCTTCACCCATGTCAATCATCCGCGGTTGCCCCGGATTTGATACCTGCATGGCACAGGCTTCTTCCCAGGAAAATGCCAAAGCATCGGTATTCAGTCCATCGTCCTCCGGTAACGCTTCATAAGTGGGCATAATAAACTCCACCACCGGCATTTCCAGGTGTGCCCGGATGAGCGCCGCATACTCGGCTTCAGGATTCACCATCGCACTGCCAAATTGACGGGCCAGTTCTATTCTACGCTCGGCCTGGTCATGACCACGCGCTTCTGGCGGGTTCCAACGCCCATAAAATGGTGTGTTCAAATCGATCCAGGTATAGAGCCGTTCCCAATCTTCGCGTTCCAGTTTCACACCATAATGCCCTTTTTCCAACATCTGGACGAGCGGACTGGTTAAAGCGTGAAACTCCATTGCAACATGCATCATCAACTGGCTTTCAGGGCCTGGGCGCCGGGCATAGGGGTTAAGATTGTCAAAGCTCTCCTCCACTTCCCGGCTGGTATCCGGCACCTGTCGCCGTTCTGGAATTCCGGCAGGCCCGTCATAGCTTAGATCGTTGCGCGCAAAAGAGAGTCCACCCCCCGGTTCCTGCTGGTTATGACATCCGACACAATGCCGCTCCAACACCGGCTGCACTTCAAACTCATAGGAATAAGGGCGAGGCGGCCCCAGCCATGGTTCAATTTGCCTGGGTTCCTGTCTGAAAGCCAGTCCTGGAGTATCAGGTGGACTCTGGTTCATGTCTTCATGACAACCGATACACGACACCCGCTCCCCAGGCATCCCCACCGTCCAGCTCCGCATCAACTGAAGTGCTCGCCCTTCTTTATCAATGGGCTGGATGGAGATGGGTGTATCGGCTGGCACCTCAAAATAGGCCGATCCATCGGACTCAATGGGCACTGTGCCGAGAATACGCCGTACGTCCCAAGGCCCCTGCACCCCACGCGATACCGCATGGTGATTGCCGGTATTGGAATAGGCGAAATGGTACGCAAATATTCGCAGTTGCTTCACTGTTCCCCGTGGGAGACCCGCCAGACCGTCGCCCTTATATATATCCTGAATGAGCATTGTCGCCGTGTGTGAATTTGAGTCAATTCGATCAGGGATAACTGGGGGACGCTTCCTGGGGCGAAGCGGTATGGGGTCAAACAAGGCGGCGCCTTCAGTTTCAATAAGCAAGGTCATGTTGTCAAAAATATCGACCAGGTAGATACCCCACAACGACTCCGGGTCTCGCTTCATAGAAACCAGGAAATAATGATCATTCAGGGGATAGGGATGTGTAAAATGAGGCCAGACATTGTCTACCAGATTGTCACGCACATTGCCGACAACATCCTTGCCATAACCGGGTATCTCCTGCACAAAACCGGTCTTTTCTGCGGGCAACACTTCGGGGTGTATATCGAGCGAAGCGGGGCGTGTCTCTGCCCAATCCAGGGACTCCGGTGTATAGCGGAATGGATAGGCACGTGCCAGGGCAGGATCGATGATTGCCAGTCGGCCGGACTCCCCGATGCCATGATGTCCACCCAGAATGGCCACGGTCTTGGTCGGATGCCCCGGTATCGCCTTGGCATGTCGTATAGCTGTTGGAAAAAGAGAACCACTGCCATAATAAGCCCGTTGTCCTGTGCCGTCCGGATTCATCGTGAAGAGAAAGCGAGAAAAGTAATGGGCCAGATCGCTGTACTCCCAACGCATGTACATCACCGTGCCATCGTTGCGTACTGTCGGATGTTGCGGATGCACCTGATCAAAGGTAAGCTGGCGCAACGCCTGAGTTTCGGGCTCCAGAATGTACAAGTCTGACATAATGCTTGTGCCCGCAACGCAGTCCAACGCACCATAACTGGCTGTGGACGCCGTAACGATGCGGCCATCGGGCAGGTAACAGGAATCAAAGTACGCTACGTCAGGCCAGTCAGTTGGAGTCAACTGGCGGAGAGCCTTACCATCCACCTGTATTTCAAATAAGGCCCACTGATTGTTTTCGTCAACACTCGAGAACATGACCTTCTCAGCATCAAAGTGCAGGTCAAGATTACGAACTATAATATCGCGCTCAGGCTTATATACTGTTTGTGTCTGAGCATCATCCGTAAAGTTCGAGACAATGACGATATGATTTTCCCAACCCGTTGGAGATACATTGACTTCGGTTGAGAAACTGTCCGGATGCCCGGCACTTCCACCGATGACATCCCGGGCATTGCTGAAATTACGTTGCAAAACCAGAAGCTGCCCGAAATCCAACAGCGGGTTCGCCAAAAATGCTTCGCGACGCGTTTGATACATGGATGCCAACGCCGCTTCTTGTGTTTCTGTGTCCTCTGCCGAACGATACACTGCCCATTGCGCCTCGAATGCCTCCAGATAATGCGGGCCATCAGGATACGCGTCACCAAAGGTATCGATTAGATTCTGTATGGCCAATATCACCCGTTCCGGTTGTGCCGCTGCTTGGGCTTGTTCCCACGCCTGGGTCGTTTCAACGGCAGGCACCGATACAGCGATACTCAACAATAATGTCATCATGGCCAGGCGCAATAGAGTAACCTTGGCAGCATTCATACTTGTGTGCGTTTTCATAAAAACCAACCTGTCCCCCGCGTTAGCTGTAAGTCTCTCAGCTATAGTTGTTTTGTAATATGCTCTATGTAGGCTTGGATATTTTCAAGCTCCAGGTCTTCTTGCGCTTTTCTTTTATCCAAAAAATGGTTGTACTTGGCCACTTCCGCCTCTGACCAGGCGCTCGCTTCAGTGTAGTCGCCAATGAAAGGTACGGACAGATCAATCCATGTAGCCAATGTCTGCATTTCTTCCGGCGATAACACGACATCGTGATGGCCATCATCTAATATATTAATTAATGGACTCCTCGCAGCACCCGTGTAGTAGGGCGGCAACATTTCAGGTGTGGATTGGGGATGTATCCAACGCACAGGTCCTTCATACGGCGCGCTGTTTCCTCCATCTTCATGAGGGCTGGTAAGGGCCAGGTACGCGTCACTCCAGTAACGCTTTGCGGTTTCATCCAGATTCGGCGTGCTTTCCAAGCTGAAAGGTGCATGGTCTCCGCCCAATGCCACGTCCGTAGCGTTGTGGCAGGATATACAATGCCTATCCAGAATCGGTTGCACTTCATGACGGAAACTGAAGCCTTCTGGAGAATTTTCTGCCCGCTCGAGGGATTGTACGCCTGCTCGCATGGCCAATGAGGGGGAGCTCATGGGTGGTGCTTCTACTTTGTCCGTACTGTGACAGCCCACACAGGAGAAACGTTCTCCCGGTTGCAGGGTCGACCAGCTACGCATACTTTGTACCACGTGGCCTTTTTCGTCCAGGGCCTGGAAATAGACAGGGGTACGGGCAGGGACTTCGAAGAGGGCTGATCCGTCTGCATGTACCGGGGCTGTGCCCAGTACGGTTTTGACATCCCAACTGCCGAACAGTGAAATGGGCGTACTGATTAATGCACCGCCAGCCGGGCCATGGTTGCTGTTGTTACCCACACCAGCAGCCCTAAACTCCAAGGCAACCACACGCAGGGATTTAATCGTACCGCGGGGCACTCCTTCGAGTCCATCACCTTTATAAACATCCTGTACATAGTAGGTGCCTGTCGCCTGACGATAATCCACACTACTGGGCCGAACATGGGGTTGTGTTCGCGGTGTAAGGGGCACCATGCGACCTGTTGAAATTCCTTGTCTTGTGTCCATATCCAACAGCTCACGTTTACCATCCATGTCCATAACAAAAAGACCAAAAGCTGTATCTCGGTCACCGTGTCGACCGTCACCTTCCCAACCGCGTGGCGCATAGCTAACCAGAAAATGTGTTTCATCCAAAGGCCAGGGATACATAAACAAATCACCCTCCTGACCATATAAATCAATTCGCTCGGCGGGTGCTTCACGGACAGGGGCAACCAGTCGGGCCCCATCATTTTCCTGGCGACCATGTGTCGTATCAAGAATACCTAACTTGCCAGCTTGCAAGGTGTGATGCCCTGTAAACACGGCCAGAACCTGCTGTGTACCGGGAATACCACGCGCATGAATTATGGTCGTGGGAAACCAGGAATTGTTTCCGTAGTACTCCTGCTGCGCTGTACCGTCAGGAAACATCTGAAACAGCCCTTGCGGGAAAAGCTGGCCCCGATCATTGTAGTCCCATCGGGTATAAAGAACCCGCCCGTCTTCAGTCACAGTTGGATAATTTGTATGCACTTGATCAAAACTCAAACGGCGCAGGTAACTGCCATCCGGACTACAGGTGTAGAGATTCGACACCTCTGTCCACCAGCAGTCAACAATTTGCACACAGCGTGTCGAGTTAAAAAGTATGTCGCCATTGGGGGCAAAGACCCCTTCATAATCTGCATGTCCGAGTTCACCGGTAATAGCTGAGATCTCGCGCGTGGCGACATCCATAGTATAGAGGCTGTAGTCGTCATCAAAATCAGACTTTTTCCAGGAAAACAGAATGGTCTTACCATCCCAGGAAACATCCACATCACGGATAACACCCCCGGGATCATCCAACAGTGTTTCAATGACGCTGCCCGCGCCATCAAACCGCAACAGGTTTAGCGAGCTGCCAGGTTTAAAATGTCGCTCGCTTTGCGCGTCACTGAGACCTTCCGTGTAGGCGTAATGTGAACCACCCAGGTTGTAATGCCGGGCAAAGACAATACCGTCACGCCCATGCTGATTCAACGCTTCCAGACGTTGAGCGCGACGAAGAGCACAGGCACGTAAATATAGCTCCGCCAAAGCTGTCTCGTCGTTGTGTGGTTCCAGACCAGCCATTGCTTCCGCGACAGCTGTTCCGTTCTCAGCAAGTTCATCCAGCACACGCGCCAGCATGGTTGCCCACCCCGCTGCGTCCATACCACCAACAAGATTAGCCAGTTTGTTGCCGATCAATTCGCGTTGGGAACGTCGGACTTCACGCCCACCGGCGGGCACATGATGCCAGAGCCCATCCTCAAAGGCATCTTGCAGAATCCAGTCGGTCGCCAAGGGGAATTCCCGCTCCAGATTCCGCCATATAGCCTGAACATTAGCCAAGCGCTCCGAATCAACATACGGGGCTACCACCCCGGGCACCGACCAATCCAATAATCCACCAGAGTAGTTATCCTTGAGTTGCACTTCGATCCGTAGAGCATCAGTTGTTACTGGCTCAAATTCCAGCGTATTGTAGCTATCCAAGGCAGTCCCAAATTCACCAGAACCCAACACCGGTTTCCAGTCGCCGTTCTCACGGTACAACAAGCGCCAGGACTCAGGTACCCGACAACCGCCAGAACCGCTGTCGTCAAACCAATAGACCTGCGTACTGTCGACTATTATCGGCTCATTAAAATGATACTGCACCCACTCCACTGTGCCCTTGCGATCCCACCAAGTGAAGCGCGGAATGCTGGTGTCTGCTGAGCTGCTTCCAGCTTGGCCGTTATAAAGCGCAGCAATATCCCCCTGTACGTGCGACGCGTCAACCTGGTCAATATGGGGCCTGTCAATACTTTCAAAAGCATGTGCCTGGAACCAGTTGACCAACGCTTGGGCTTGTTCTTCTAATGTAGCATCCTCTTCCGCCACACTGTTCGACATGGTGCCTGACAGCAAGACCATGCCACAAATTGCAAGTAAGCCTAATAAACATTTCCATCCAGAACATTTAATCAAAGCCATTAACATTATACTCCTGTAACATATAGCTTGCAGGCAAGAAACCCATCGAAAAATTCAATTCGATGCAGAACATGGCATTTCAATTTTATTTCATATCTGCGAAGAGGCACATGACACGCCTGGCATCCGCCAGCGTTACACCAAAATCACGCTCAAACTCAGTCATCAAAATTCCAGAGTCCAAGGGTTGCCTCGCATTCGGCAAACGCTACGAGCGCAGACCCAGAAATATCCTGCACACCTTTGCTTAGACGCACCTGTTCAATGTAACCATTGCAACCGAGCATACCTTCAACCAGGCGCCCCAGAGCAAGTTTGCCCTGGTGTACATCTCCGGTTAGTGGGTGCAATACCTGGTCCGCCACTTCGTTTCCGTTAACATAGAGACGCACCCGGTCTTCTTCCAACACCATGGCCAGATGATACCAGGTGTCATCACAGACTGGCACACCTGAATTCACCACACCACCGCGACCCGGCAGGTAAACACTGAGATTTCCGGTGCCCGCCTCTGTGTAGAGTTCCCAATGTGACGCAGAATGCTTGGCATCACTGGCAACGAGAATATTGAATTGCGCACTGCCTTGAAGACGCGCCCAAACTTCCAGGGTTATCGGTAACTCTCGAAATTGAACCGGATTCTCCACCAACATACCTTGATGCCTGGCATCCAGAACCGGGCCAAACTGACCTTGAACCGGTGGCCTCAGTGCCCGGCCAAAAGGACCTTGCATCGGTCGATCACCAAGCGAAGGCCGGTGTCTTTCCAATCCTTGGGGATTCTCCGGATCGACGTCCAACAGGGGCCAGATAACTTCACCGGCTACCTGCTCGGATTCACTATGAAAAGCTCCCAGTCTCATGGCATTGGCATCCAACCAGAGTACCACGCGGTTGAATTCCTCTCTGGATACACTGGCCTGGTGGGTATCGTTCAAGAGCGCTTGCCCCATGCGCGAGCCCATCGCTCCTCTTTGCCCTGGTATCGATCGCGACCCGCCACTGTCTGGAATCATAATCTCACTTCGCATACCACCGGAAAAATTGGCTATGTACGGCCGCAACGCGGCAAAGCTCATGTCTTGAGGGCCTTCGCCCTCTTCTTGGTGACAGGTCACACAAGTCGTTGCAAACACTGGCTCGACCAGCCGGTAAAATGTAACCGGTTCGACCGGATCAGATACTTCCGGTTCCAGCCTCGAGGGTGGACGCTGCATAGCCAATGGAGATGTCACCGCAGTTGGCGCGCTATGGGGGTCTTCATGACAACCGCGGCAGGAGAGCTGCTCTCCAGGGTGAACATAAGTGACGGTTCGCATGCTCTGTACCGCCATACGGTTTTCGTTCAGTACCTGAAAAATCAATTCCCGGTTCACGGGCGCTTCAAAATAGGCACTGCCATCTTCTTCAACCGGCACAATTCCCAGAGGGATGCGGGGGGTGTTTTCCCAGTGGTATCCCATATTTTGCGGTTCGTCCATTTGCGGATTTGATTTCAATACATTTTGTAATACACGCACATACTTTATTCTTGTCCCTTCAGGAAAGGGGATATCGGAATCGTACACATTCATTACGCTGATGGTCGCGGAAGGCGCATCGGGAACCGCGTCCTGACCTTTGTTGATCATCGTGGGAATTACCGGCGGCATGGTTCTTGCCTGCAATGGAATCGGGCTAATTAACCGCATGTCCCAATGGGTCTGGCCGTCAAATACTGCGCTATTTTCCACCAGCAGTGTTTGATTACCGAAGCTGTCCAGCAGGTAAATGTTTTCCCAGTGATTGGTCAAATACATATCTTCACTCAATGGCCATGCTGTGCCATAGGGATACTGTAACCGCGCACCTTCTTCCGACTCTGGAAAAGGCACATAAGGTGTAATACGCCTTACTTGTGACATGAAACCATCATCTGGAACCTGCAAGTCCAGGATTACCAGACTACCGAAAGCTTCTCCGTGGTGCGGGGCCGCAGTTGCGATGTAGCGAGGTGAATTGGGTATGGCCCGAATATTCATCTCAGTATAGGGTCGCCCAAGGCGACCATCTGCGGTGGGTGTTACTGCCGGAACAATAACCTCCTGGTGAAAGCGGGAGGCATCCAGTGGAAAATCATCCAATGCATGAAGGACTTCTTCAAAACGGGCGGCATGTAGTCCAACCCGGGGGAGTTCCAGTCCAAGGGTGTGCCAGGGCTGCGGATAATTTCCATGTGGAGCACGTGGATTGCGACCATCGGGATATTTAATCCAGAAATTACCACCCAGACAGTTTTCTCTGTCAACGTAGTCCCAACGTGTATAAACCAGCATGCCATCATTGTTGACACTGGGATGCCATTCACTGGTCTCAAAGTAGCTCAACGGATAGATGTCACTTCCGTCTGGCTTCATGGAATGCAAGACATAATTGGGCACATCCAAGCCACTGAAACAGCGAATATATCCACCACGTCGTTCAGAAATAAAAGCTATGCGACCATTGGGCAAGTACGTGGGATCAAAATCATTCCACGCGCCATCGGTCAGTTGCATCAATCCTGTTCCATCCACATTAACCCGGAATATATTAAAAACACTTTCTTCTGTCCATTCCCAGATGTGTTCTGTATTCTGAGTATACGCAAACAGAATTTCTTGACCATCATACGATAGCTCGGGAGACAGGAAGGCACCTGGCTCCAACCGCTGACCTTCAAGCCTGCCACTTTCCACAACGCTGTCGTTTAAAAGATCACGAACAGACAAGTTTTCATTGGACGCCAAGCCCGAGGCTACAAATAGTCCACCTCCGGGAATAGCATTGAACCCAAAATACTGGGTAGCAAAATGTTGACCCTGATCATCTGATGTAGGACGCAGGCCATGCGCCCGCGAACCATTGTATACACCACGTGCCACAAAAAGTATCTCATCAAAATCGACCAGCGGATTGGCAAAGGCTACCGCACGTTGTAATGCACATGCAGCCAGAAAAAGGCTGTAACCCTGGTCAGGCAAGTCTGTTCCAGCTATTGTGATTTGTTGTAATACTTCCAGGTCTTTATAAAAGGTTTCCAGCTTGGACGTGTCTGATTGCAGTGCTATATGTTCTATCAGCGCGGCTGTTCGCCGGAGAACCACACCCAGTGGTGAATGGTCTTCAAGATATACCAAGGCATGTTTGTTGAACGTCTGTTCTGGCAAGCCAGGCAATTTCTCGACTCCGTCAAGCTTATTTTTAAGATGCCAATATTGCTCATCCCAGTCCACCAGGATACCATCACGGTATACATCGGCAGTATCTACCGATTCCAACGTCACCAGCTCCAATGCGGTCACCAATGCGCCACGAACCGCTTCCGGGTTACATTGTGGTGCAATGGTACCAACCTGACCCTCGGGCATACGTGCAAGTGAAGTTGCTGATGCCAGAATTACAAAACAAGCCAATATCACCATAGATAAAAATATCTTTTTCATTTACTCTCCTGTTGTATCTGTGGCAAGCGATGTGCTTCGCCTGGTAACGGTTTCCACCTCAATTTCAAACAGCAATTCACTCCGGCAGACATCCGCGTGCAGGCAGGCAACCGGCAGATCGTTTATTTCGTTCTGTCCACAATAGTCTTGAAATGCCGATAAATACTTCATGTCTTTAAAATAGGCAATAGCACGTGTTGCGTTGCTCCAATCCATGGCACAAGATGCAAGAATTGCATCAACAACTTCCATGGTCAATCGAATCTGCTGTTCAATATCATCGACATAAATGCTACGGCCATCTGGCGCTATAGATGCTGTACCCGACACATACAATTCTCGATAATCCGGTGTATCGACCTCAACAGCGCGACTGAATGAGCTTTTATAATCAACCGCCGGACATTGTAAGGGTGACGGTACGGGAAAAATCTGGATTCGATCAGTTTTTGGTTTTATCGCCAATGCGTCACCAAGAAGCGCCATGCCGTTACGATTGGAAGCACCAATACCGGTACTGGCCGGAATCAACCGATCAAACACACCGCGTTCTCTAAAAAACTGGGTACGCACAGCATTAAAGTCATCGTACCAGTCAAGCAATTGATCGAGATAAAGCCAGGTGCGTACCGTGTCACGAAACTCCAAGCCTGCTTGCGCCAGTGCCAATTCCATGTTCTCAAAGAACTGTCGGGCCTGTTCTTTACGTGAGGCGCCAATATCATTCGGAAGCACACCGCCAAGCTGACAGTAAACAGCATCGTCATCTTCATACACCATACCAACAAGGCGATCATCTACCCTGATTGGCTGCACCGGCGTTCCGGAAATCACAATGGCCTGACTTTCAGCAGGACTACGACCGTTACAAGGATCACCCCGCAGCCAGGACAACGGCCATCCCACTTGGGCAACCATGGATTCATCGACCTCGGGCCGATTACTGCCCCCCAACACCATCTGGCATGCGACAGTCCCATTTAATTCCTGAGCACAAGACGCCAATTGTTCAAAAAACGCTGGTGACGGACTACCCGGTGGTATACTCAACAAGTGTTTGTCAAAGGCCTCACGGTGAAGACTCCTCCGAATAAGAGATGAATTGAAATATCGTGATTCAGTGCTATTCATAATATAAACTCCTTCGGATAAAGCACATCAACAGGATCAAAGTGAGAGAATATATTTCACCAAGTCCTGCAGCTCATCATCCGAAAGCTCGGAAGTCTTGCCATGCTTGTCCCCTGAATTATTCTTGGTAAGTACATCCATAATGGTCGCAGCGCGACCATCATACAAATACGGTGCGGTACGCCACACTTCGTTCAGCATCGGTGTAACAAATTCCCGAATACCCAGTTCATCCGGTCCTGTGCCAATATCATGCATTTTTCCGTCAGTATAGTAAGGTCCCGAGTGACAGTACATACAACCGGCTTTATCGAAGATAACTTTACCGCGTACTGCTGCCGGACTCAGTTTTCCGTTCTCCAAGTGCGGACTTGGCAATGGCTGAAGTGTAGCCAGAAATTCGTCCACAGCCTCAGCCACTTCATCTGACACAACAGCAAATTGTATGAATCGAAAACCAGCACGCACCGCTACCTCAGCCGATGCTCGAATACCACTTATCATTACTGGTGGCGTATAGTGTGTATACAACAGGCTTCGGTTATTTTTTGGATTTCCAATACCGTCATTCAGCAAATCCCAGTTCAAGGCATCAGCACGGACATCGGGGTGACAACTGGCACAGCTTTGCCACTTTTGAAAACAAAGATCCGCATCAAAAAACGCTATCTCGCCTTTCCGAGCCATGGATAGTTCTGTCGTTTCACCCAATGCCAACTGCGTAACAGCCGGTGCGGTATCACTGCCTACATTCATTACAGCCAGACTGTCACTGAAATACTCTGTGACAACAACGGTATCACCAGCAACCACAACCCCGCGTGGACTGTTTCCCGGAAGCGCAATCCGCTTACGCAACCCGACCAGAAAGCCCAAGTCATTGGGGATGGCATTCAGGTTGACTGAGACTTCACTGACCCGCTCACCTTGGGCGATGCGATTGATTTTATTATGCAACGCCTCTCGGTCAATGATGCTCAGATCATGCGTTCCGGAGTGGGCCACCACGAGGGTTTTACCATCTGCCGTGCATGCAACACCCCAGGGATTCGCTGCACCCATATCGACATCGTCCAGCAGCGTTGTTGTGAGCCAGCTTTTGCTGTTCAAATCAATGATGGTCAACGCGCTGGTATTCATCCATCCCCGTTCTAGTTGCGTGGTTGGAAGGTGGAATCGACCCAATGTGTGGGTTACATAGGCATATTGTCCGTCGGGAGATATACACACTTCACGAACACCAGTCGAGCCACTTGGTAAGAGTATGGTGGCTTCAATTTCCAGAGTAGCTGAATTTATCAGCTCAACCAGGGCAGCAACATGTCTGCTGTTAGAGGGTTGTGCAGGCAAATGGTTGGCCACTACCAGCATTGCGTCGTCTGGTGTAAGTGCTGCGGCTATCGGCTCACGAACAACCGGTGTTCTGCTACGCACCGCACGGCTTACCAGATCATATACTACGACTTCGTTGTCAAAACGATTTCCAACATACAGTGTACAACCCGCAGAAGAAACTACTGGTGCTGTAGGGGTATGACCGGCTGGCATCGTAAACAGAACTTCGCCGTTGTCCGCATCAATTACACCTATATTGCCGACTTCCATGCCGTATGTAACAAATAGACGATTACGCTCTTGGTCCAAGGTAATACCGTTGGGTGCTGCACCCAACGAAACAGACCAGGACACCGCACCGGTACCAACATCGACGGCTTCAACCTTTTGTCCCGTGTGATATATCACATACACAACATCACCGTTCGCACTCATCGCTGCCGCAAGCGGAGACTGGTACGGATAATCGTCACCCAAGGGAAGCCCTTCCACACTTAACGAAGTCGCAGCCAAGTCCGTTGTCGCAAAGGTACCCAATGTACCTGCAACAAGCCAGGCAATACCTGCCGCTACCAATGCCAGACGGCAAATGCTTAACCTATATGGAAACCACATCAATCTATTCAGTTTTTTCATTTTCTCATCGTCCTTAATAATATCTACACCAGTCACCCTATCCGGCCCTGAACTCAATGCCCGGATAATTTATGTTTAACAATTGCAATGCTCCAAAGCCGATTACTTATATCTACATAGTGGTATTCAGATTGTGCTTCATACCGTTAATCTATCGCTTGCCACTCTTCTCCCGGTGACATCTACAGCTACGATTTCAAAGACATCACCGGCGTGCTCTGTTTCAAACACAAAGGGTGATTTGGAAATCTGTGGATGATGCAGGACTGTTTCCAACAAAACGCCCTCTCGCAATATCTCATAATGCGCCAATGGCTCATCCCCTGCGTAAGCCGTATGCCAGCGCAACAAAACCTTGTCTTCCACCAACTCACAGGCTGGGTCTTGCGGTGCAGTCAGGCCCTTATCAGGCTTTTGAAACCAATTCGTCTGGCCATTCTTGGCATGGAGTCCCAATGGTTCCAAGGCTCGACGTTCTTCAACGTCCAGTTCATCAGGAGCAATCTGCGCGGCATAAAAGTCCTGGACAAGCTGACAACGAAGCGGATCGTCACTGATCTCGCCTATTCCAATAATCAGTGTATGGATACCCGGTGTACAGAGTACATATTCAATCAGCGGTTTACTGGGAATCGTCTCAGAACCAACAGTACGGCCAACATCATTAAAATCCCGGGACCAGCGAGCTTCCTTGGCGTACATGGCACCATCTGCAAATACCTTCATCCCGATGACTGCCATATTTTTCGCCTGCGCCAAGGGAATAACGTTGTATTGCATATTCAAGTAGCGTCGATCATTCACATTCATCGACACAAGCATGCCATCGAGCAAATCCCATTGGTCTCGCTGTATCATTTCCATCATGACTGCGGCATCATCATGCCCGGAAAACCCAAGATGTCGCACCAGTTTCTCATGATCAGGATTTAACCCGGTATGGTTTGTGCCATCACGATAATCCCGAAGTGCGACGAGAGCGCCTATGCCCTCATCCGCATTCAGCGGAGTCTCAAGCCCTTTATAAAGCACATCCACTTCTTCCATCGCCACAAGATTGTGAATAAGAAACATATCCACATAAGCACCATCAGGGTAAGTGCCGTCATCATTACCAAACATCTGTGAAAGGGAGCGTTTCAGATCGGCCACAGCCCCTTCCCCGTGATCTCCCTGGGTGGCATTGCGTACATTCGGTAACTCGGGATATCCTCCTGCCGCCCAGCGCACCATAGACTTCGATGTCAGGAAGATACTCTCCCTGCGCTCAACATCATATCCGGGGAACCCTGGAACCAGGTTTAATTCTTTGAACGCTTTACCCAAATTTAATTGGCTGGGACCGTAGACATTGGAAGTGTCAAAGTAATTCACCCCCATATCAAAGGCTTTGGTAATAATAGCTACGGGGTCCACATCTGGTGGTGTCCATTGAATAGAGCCTTGCCCACCAAGCCCCAAAGTGGTCACATCAAAGTTAATTTTCCCAAAGTGACGTTTCATCGGTTGAGGTAAAGCATCCAGACCAAAAGCAGTTGACATCGAAAACGATGTAGCTGTGGCGGCCATTGCGGATAGCTGCATAAAATTACGTCTGGAGAGTTTGACGTTCTTTAGCTGTTTCATTATACACCCCCTTATGCCTTGCATAGTTCTACGAACAATTACCCTATGGCAACTCAAAAACAGCGACACGATTCACAAGAAATTGTGGCACATAGAGCAAGCCTCGGTCACGATCAATACCAATATCCGCGGGCGATTCCAATGCAGCCATGGTGGTGACCGTATTACGGTCACTCGCAATCCTGACAACCTGGTTACCTGGAAAATCTGATACGATGAAGCTACCATCATCAAGCACTTCAATCCCGTCCAAGCTTACAAAATGCGATTCCAGTCCAAAAGCCTGAGGAGGCTCTACACCACTGCGATCAATCTCATAGACTTCATGCAAATCCCAGGACACCGCAAACATCTTTTCGTTGTGGAAGGTGATGCCATTGACACTTTCCAACTCGGCTACTACTTCGTGTGAGGCTCCACCCGTCACGTCCAGGCGCAAAATATGGCCTACCGAAAAGTCTGAGACATACACTCCCTGGCCGTCAGTGGCCATATCGTTGAGACCTTCAGCACCTGGAACTTCGATACGATCAATCGGCTCACCATCCGGCAATGCAAAAACAAGGATACGCGTATTATCGGCTACATATAATCGGTTGTTTAAAATGCACATGCCCTTGGGGCTGTTGATGACGAAATCGGGGCTGCTGTCAATCCAGCGGAGCGTTTCAACCGTACCATCGACATGCAACCTGGAAATGAACCCTTTTCCATTATCTTCCCAATAGGCTTCACCATCTGCCTCAATATTGGAAACATATATGAAATCACTTTCTGGATCAGGCAACACACATTCCGGCACATCAAAACCTTCTGTTACAGTAATCGGTTCAATGGAGGCCTCCTGCGCGATCAAGTCAGCACAGGAAAACAGCGTTAACAACAAACACACCAGACTCAACCCATTTTTAACCATCTTGTTTCTCCTTTTATGTGGCCACAAAAACCACAATACTATTTCAACGTTGGATAGGCAATCTCGCCTCGTAATTGAGCCTCACCACCCTCCTTCTCATATACACCATAAAAGAGGGAGACGGAATCGAGCCATAGTACTATCCGGTGCATGTCTTCGTCAGAAAGTTCTACGTCATGGTGTCCCGCCTGCAACATAGCATACAACCTGGATGCGCGTGCTCCGAATTCGCCCGGGGTTGTTCGATACCATTTGGGATCGTCAAAACCTGTTCCCCCATAATCATAAAAACCAAACTCCGGCGCCAGACTGATGTAGGATTGATAATAAACCGTATCCCGATTCATCCAGTTACCCCCAGGATAGGTCGCCAGACTGCTGTCAAGAGGGGGAGCTGTATCTGCGTTTTCCTGATGGCATGCAACACAGTTCTGCTCCAGAACAGGCTGTACCAGACGAGGATAACTGAAGGGGTTACTGCCATCGACATCTGGTTCAAGCACCGAAGGAGGGCGTTGCATCGCCATCGGAAAAGCGACTGGGGGTGGCGCGTTGTGACGTGGTTCGTGACAGCCCTGACACATGGCCTGTTCGCCTGGTTGAAATTGTGTTGCCGATCGCATGGAGGTAACTGCCAGACCATCAGAATCCAATGCTTGAAAGTACACCGTACGCAGTGCCGGAATTTTAAAATAGGCACTACCATCAGACTCAACCGGCACGGTTCCCAGCACCGCACGGGCAAGATTAATCGAGTCTGCTCCCTGTGGAATCTGAATACCGGTGTTGTGTGGCACCAAGTCAGAGGCGACGGAAAGGGGAAATATCTGGTACACACGTAGCGCATCGATTTTTGTCCCCTCAGGCCAGGGCATCAAGCTGTCATACACATCCACCACACCGACAATTGCTTCTGGCTCTTCATTTTCAGCAATACGCTGTGATTGCTCCGGTATAACCGGAGGAACAGGGCGAGGTCGCAGGGGAAGTGGATTGTGACTACCAATTTCCACATCACGATAAAGCAATTCCCGGTTACCGAAGCTGTCCAGCAAATACAATCCGTAGTGTCCTTTGGGTACTTCAATCCCGGGCACTTCCATTGCTGCATCATAAACTGCCAGATAATAATTTTCACTCAGTGGCGTTGCCTGCCCAAATGTTTGCGCATCTATAGCCCCTTCACTTTCAGGAAATGGCGCTTCTGGTGTCAAGCGCCGGACAGGCGCCATTTTGTCGTCGTCGGGAACACGCGGATCAAATACTATCAGTGAGCCAAATGCCTGGCCGTGATGGGGTGCCGCAGTGGCGACATACTTTCGAGAATTCGGGATGGCCCGAATGTCCAATTGCATGTCAGCCCGGTCATATCGCTGGGAATAATTGCCATGAATAGCTCGTGGATCACGACCATCAGGTGTTATAACCCACGGATGATGCGCAACGACCCCATGTCGGTCAACATAATCCCAACGCGTAAACATTATCATGCCGTCGTGGGAAACACTCGGGTGCCATTCATTGGACTCATTAAAACTGATTCGACGGATATCTGATCCGTCCGGGGCCATATCAAACAAGGTGAACACCGGACACACGCGTCCACAGCGCAGGTAGCCGCCCCGACGCTCACTGTTAAACACGATCCGCCCACTTGGCATCAACACCGGATCAAAGTCGTTCCAGTTGCCATCGGTTATCTGTTCCAAACCGCTTCCATCAACATTGACTCTGAAAATATGATAACAACGCCCTTCATGCCAATACCCTTGTTCTGGGTGATTGGTATGGTGCCTGATTTGCTGGTCTCCCCTGTTCTCCACATAGGCAAATAAGATATACCGGGCATCATAGGAAAGATGCGGTGATAAAAATGAACCTCCGGTATCGTTTCCATGGCGTGTCCCCAGGCCATCGTAGTGCAGTTCAGGTGGTGTACTCGGCCCACCACAAAGGCGTTCGCCCCTCAGACGACCGCGTTCAACGACCGCGTCCGCCAACACATCCCGTATATGTGGATTGGCACCAAACGCATTTTCCAGCACAAACAATCCCCCACCGGGTGTAGCAGCAATGCCTGCGTATTGATCAACCATATGGTCGTACAATGCCCGATGGCGTTTTATGAACACAACATCGTCAAAGTCCAGAATTGGATTACTGAAAGCAATTTGACGGCGCAAGCGACAAGCTTCAAGATACAGATGGTAACGTACAGCTATATTATCAACTTCAATTGTCAATCGGGCAGCATCCAGATGCTGCCACGCATTAAAATATTCATCAAAACTGATAGCAGGATTTGACTGTTCCAAATCTTCCAGCAAGGCAAAGGTACGGCGAAGAACGACATCGGCTGGGTCACGGTCTGCATCAAAGATAAGCGCTTCGCTTCGAAATGCCTGCTCCTGAATGCCTTCGAAAAAATCTCTGCGGGCCAAATCATGATTAAGCGCAACATACTGCCGATGCCACTCATCCTCCATACGTATGCTCACAGGAATGCGATGCTCTGAAGCTACAACAGAAAAAGCCCCAAGTAGCATCGGGACAATATTCATGACGATAAGCACCTTAAAATTGTCTAAGAAAGTGCTGTAATATCTCGATAGCGTTGTTAAGCTTTTCATATTCATGTTACCCGGCACCACTGTAGTGCTTTACGTTGATATCAAACACCGACTCGAATATAACCGATTCAGACAGTAAGTATTGCGCAAGCAAAATTCATAGGAAAAAATCCCCCTGTATCTGTATTTAATCCATTACGGTTTCAACTTTTAATTGCCAATCAAACAAATTCTTCCCCATTCTGATTGCCTCGCGAAAGCGCATTTCAATCTGGCGCCGCTGTTGGTATTTGTTATCGCGCCACAAATCGATTCCGCTGAGCGTGAAGCCTTCCATACCTACATCAGGTTGTTTTGCCAACTGTTCTTTACCAATCCGGATTATCTCCAATGCTTCCAAGTAAGCTGGCGTATTGGGTTCCAGATGTTGCAGCACAGGACTTAACTCTGGACGATCAAAACTGACCAAAGGCCCTTGATTAGAGCTATGGCCAAATTGCAGCCCCAGATTAACTCCGGTAAGTTCTGCCAAGCGGTTCAACTGTTCACTGGTAATGGGTGAGCGCCCTCCCGGATTGATGGGATATGAAGTAGCGTAGTCCGGATAAAAGACCGCATTCAGATCAATCCAGGCAGCAACTGTTTCAATTGCTTCTTTGCTTATATCCACGTGTTCGTGTAACTCGTGTTCATTTAGAAGAACCTGCATTAAAGGGCTGGCATGAGAACCCCAGGAATACGCAGGTTGTGTTTTCGCTGGCCCGCCACCAATAACATTGATATATTGTTTTCGCCACAACTCGTTGTACGATGTATTGAATATCAGGTTTTGGTCAGCAGCCAAATTGAGTTTTTCACCAGCCGCTTCTCCAAAATCATGGCATTGCACACAATGCCGGTCAAAGACTGGCTGCACCTCGGTCAAATAGCTGAATGATTCGAATGAACCACGCCAGCCTTCCAGCGGGACGGGGGCTGATCGCAATGCCAGGGGCATTTCGCGTGCCTCGTCCAATGGTGGTGCCAGGCGACGGTCTTCATGGCAACCGATGCATCCGGTAGTCTCACCAGATTGTACCACTGTTCCGCTGCGCATGGACTGAATCATCATGCCGTTTTCATCCAGTAACTGAAAATAAACAAATTTATCTGAAGGAACGTAGAAATAGGCGGAACCATCGGAGGCAACAGGCACCGTACCCAGGATTCTCTTGGTTTCAAAGCTGTGCCAGTTTACACCCGGGTGCGTTTGCCCCTGCGCGTTCCACTGGCCAGGCACCCAAAACCGCTTTTCAGGTGACTCAACTATCCGTAACGATTTCACAGAGCCACGTTCCACACCATACATATAGCTGCCTTCGTAGACATCCTGTACATACAAGTACCCATCGGCATTTTCAAAATCGCGTCTTGAAGGTATTATTGCCGGTCGAGTATGGGCTGCCAGTGGTATGGGATTGTAGCAACCGGGATTTTCAGCATGTAACAGTAGTTCATTTCCAAATACATCAACTAAAAATATGCCCGTGCGATTATTGACATCGCCCGGATACCCACTCCCCGCTGTTAAACGCGATACAAGAAAATAACTTTCGCTTATTGGATGGGGATCTTGATATTTTGGAGTCACCTGCACAAAATCATCGGGTACAAAATCGTTGGATGGATCACGCACCAGTTCCTTGGCAGTTTCAGGCCAAATCTGTTGCACCGGAGCACGACCGTCCATTCCCAGTCGTCGGTCTATAACAGCCAGTGCCCCCCAGGCGATATCATGGCAAGACGAAAAAATGGCAAGTACCTGCTGGGTACCTGGAATTATCCGTCCATCAATCACTGCCCCAGGTGCAGGAGTATTGTTTCCCCAATAGATTGCCTGATTGGTTCCGTCTGGATTTACCGTCCATAAAGCCTGGGCATCACCAAAGTTGCGATCCACATATTCCCAGCGATCATACAAGATACGACCGTCAGGCATGATATCGGTTGCCCTGTCAAACAGGGTATTTTTCGTAATCTGGTGAATGTTCGAACCGTCTGCTTCCATGCGGTAGAGGTTGGCCATCAGGTGTCTGTTGCACATGCAGTACTTTGGTTCGCGGGTAGAGGAGAAAACGATGCTGTCGTCTGGCAGATAAAGCGGGTGGATATCGTCCACATCCGGTAAAAACGTCAATTGTTTCAACCCTGTACCGTCGGTATTAATCTCGTAAATATGGTAGCTGTCCTCTGGATTCTGCCGCATGGAAAAGATAATTTTTTCGCCATCCCAATGCACTCTTGGATCGCGAATAACCCCTTCTGGTGCTTCAAGCAAGGTATGAACCTCTCCCCCAACTCCCAAATCAAGAATTTTCAACGCGCTCCCCGGCCTGAAATGTCCCTGATTGTATTCATTTTCCGCATCAGGCGAAAAATTATGGGTGTTATGGTGGTCATAAGTGTACTGGTGGCGGACAACAAACAGAATGGGATACTCGAGAATCAAGGGATTTGACAGAAGAGCTTCCTGTTTTAAGCTTTCAAAACGACCAATGTAATGTGTTGAATTTTCATCTGCCTTGACCAGCTCAGACTCCAGATGATCGAGCTGTGTGCGGTATTCCGCCCCATTGGGATACTGCTCACCGAAAGTGCTGATAAGGTGCGTAATAGCCTGGCGAAGTGGACGATGCTGAGATTCGATTTTTTCACGCGCACGAGCCGTGTTTCGTTCTTGTGTAGCTTCCTGATCGATGTAACCATTGGAACTGAAGTCGTCAAAAGTAATGTGGCCCCAGCTTCCAGATTCTTTGTCGACCAAGCGAAGAAATACCTTTTGGTCAATCCAGGGTTCAACATCCCAGTCGACCGGATACATGGTTTGACTGTTTTGTCCCCGGGCATACAGCACCTCGGTACCGTCTTCCGTGCAAAGAGCGACATAAGTAGCCTCGTGATTGCCACCACCAACGCGCATTGAAGCTTTCGTACCTGTCAAGACAAATACCGGAGACTCTACAACACCGGATTGGGAATCATCAGGTTGATCTGAGTCTGACTGCTCCAGGGTGGTCAGGTAGTAAATACCTTGCTTAGTGTATGGGGTATCCTGGTGAAACTCGAGCTTTCGGTCTCCCAACAACTTGCAGAACAAGCCTTCGACTACTTGCCAGCCCTGAGTATCTCCCGTCTCAAAATCAAAACGCACTTCTGAGGACATACCAGCTGCCGAAATACCAGCTGAAATTAATAAACTACCGAACCACAAGAGCCTCTTCACACTATTAACTATCCCCCATGCAGACTCATGTGCATGCATGCACCATTTCCCCTGTCAGCACGCATGCACAAGTCTACTTTTATAATCTATAGTAATCCAGAATTTAACTGCCGTTACCTAATCTCTCCATGCTTCAATTAATAAACCCGTCCTTTATTTCTAATACCTCAGAAATTAAACAGGTTCCCCCAGAGATTCAACATCACTTCTGATACGTGCTAAATCGGATGAATCAATCTCAAGAATGCCTGCTGCGGCATTGTCCAGCGCTTGTTCTGTGTTTCTGGCACCACACAGCACATGGGTCACACCATGTTGCGCTGCGGTCCAGGCGATCACCAACTGGGCCATTGAGCACGCGTATTGTTGCGTCAATCCTTGCCAACCGGACAACATGTCCAGAATTTTTCCCCGATTTGAACGCTTGAACCAGGGATTCCAATCAGGGTTACTACGCCATTCTGATTCACCAAAATCACGTTCCATACCCACCTTACCAGTGAGAAGACCTTGCTCAAGTGACATGTATGTCAACGTGGCGATGTTATTTTCATGGCAAAATGGCAGCATATCTGCCTCTGGTACTCTGTAAAGCATACTGTATCGAAATTGGTTGCTGGCAATCAATCCCTGGCGCATGTGCTCTTTCAATTCATCCAGAGATACGTTCGAAACAGCGATCTCCCGGATTTTTCCTTGGTCTTTCAACTGATTCAGACAAGCCATTGTATCTTCGATTGGCGTCTTGTCCGGCTCAACTGCCGGCCAATGGGTCTGATACAGATCAATGTAATCCGTATCCAACCGCCGCAGGCTATCTTCTATCTCAATTTGTATCGTATCTGGGCGCAGGCTTCTGTATAGTGCTTTCCCATCAAAGTTTTCTACGAATAATGAACCTCTATTGTCATGCCACCACAATCCACACTTGGTTGCTATGATGAACTTGTCGCGCTGTCCCTTAATGGCTTTTCCGACGACTTCTTCACTCCTACCGAAGCCATAGGCGGGTGCCGTATCGATCAGGTTTACCCCTTTATCCAGTGAGGCATGGATTGCACGTATGGATTCGTTGTCGTCAGGATTCTTTCCCCACAGAACACCACCCCCCATCACCCAGGTGCCCAATCCAATCACCGACGCATTCAAATCTGTATTGCCTAGTTTAAGGTACTTCATACGGTCACTGCTCCTTATTTATGCTTATTCTGGTTACAAACGCATCCAGCTATTATGGCACACTGACTACCGGCGCTACCACGCGGAAGCCTACATTGTATACACGCTGGTAAGGCTGATAGGGACGACGATAACTGGTAGTGGACTGACGTGGACGGTCTCTCCAGGAACCACCACGTACGACACGCTCAACATTATGAACCTGCGTATCGTTGCGGCCATCATCTTCTCTGTAAGGATAGGGCAGGTATGCCGAGCGTGTCCATTCCGCCGCGTTGCCGTGCATGTCGTATAGTCCCCAGGCATTGGGCAGGTATTGACCCACGTCAACAGTGACCAGACCATTGTCCGTATAGGTATCGCAGCGGGGAATCCAGTCATCATACCGGTTGGGATTCTCTACAATTAATGAGCGCGTATAGTTACCTACAGACGTGTCCTGTACAAACTCTCGCAGTGTACGATCAGCCAGATTCGCAAAAGACGAATAATCACTGTCGACTTCGCCAAAATGAAATGGTGTGTCGGCACCCGCACGGGTGGCCCATTCCCATTGGGCTTCCGTTGGCAAATCGAATATAATCCCTGTTTTATCACTCAACCACGCACAAAATGCACGTGCTTCTTCCCACGATACGCGTACTGCGGGCTGCCCGGGAGCATCCTGGTAGAATCCTCGTCGTCCGAACTGGTAGCCATGTCGCGATTCATCCCGGCTTTCATGATGTGAATTAAACATCCGGTATTGCGCATTGGTTATTTCAAACCTGGCCATCCAGAAAGGTTCCAATTCAACTTCTGAATATGGATACTCGTCAGGATGTCCATCTGATGCGCCTAAAACAAAACGGCCCCCGGGAACCAGTACAAGTTCCAAGCTAACCGGCCCGACATCAATGGACTGTCGATTATCATCATCCCCAAGGTATGCTGCATGAAACACTGGGCCTTGACCCAATTCAATAGTTTTTTCAGGAGCATTGGCAAGTCCCACATCTGTTGCTGCGGCTTGTTGCATTTGCTTCGCAGATTCGGTATCAAAAGGCCATCCCTCAAGCGTCGGTGGTAGGGCATATATAATTTCAGGGTTTTCCTGATTTACAAAATCTGTATCGTAGACCGGCAAATCGGGTATTTGCTCATAGTCAGCAATTGGGCCTTGGGGTGTGTATTTGACACGCAACGTGTTGGCACGTGATTGCATTTCATACAACTGCTCTGCACGTTGACTTCCAACAATTTCATGCCATGTACCATGATATGGCGCATTCAGATCAAACCAGGTAACCAGACGATCCCAGGACACATCATCCAGATACACACCGTGATGCCCCTTACGCAGCATTTGTCCCAACTCGGTTGTATTAAAATGAAATTCCATGGGAGTAAGCATCCGCAGATCACTTTCAATGCCTGGTCTTCGGACGAAACGATGTAAATTGGCATACGCTTCTGAAAAGGCTTCTCCCTCTTCTATCAAATAGGTTGGCGTACTGCCACTCAATGCGGAACTCCAGTCCGTAATTTTGCGGTCTCCGCCGAGATAGGGTACTTCTATTCCCTCTTGTTTCTTACTGCCGTCATGACATCCAAGACAATGACGGTCCAGCACCGGCTGTACTTCACGTTCAAAACTGAATCCCCGCACAGGTGTTTGCCAGGTGGCATGAATCGGAGAAGGTTCTCTCAAGGTGGCGGCTGGCATGCCAAGTGGCGGGGACTGATTTTGTGATTCGTGGCAACCAATACAGGAAACTTTTTCGCCGGGCATGGCCACGGTCCAGCTTCTCATGATCTGTAGAGCCTGCCCTTTGTCATCCAGTGCCTGAATTGATACCGGTGTGTTGGCTGGTACTTTAAAATAAGCGGAACCATCCGATTCTACAGGCACGGTTCCCAAAACACGCCGTATGTCCCAAGGCCCATCCATACCAATACTTCCAATCAACCCTCCAAAACCACGATAACTGAAGTAGTACTCAAAAATCCGCAATGCGACCACGGTACCCCGGGGAATTCCCACCAGACCATCACCTTCATAAATGTCCGTAATCAACATGGTACCGTCGGATCGGTTCAGATTCACACGATCCTGAACGACAGGTGGTCGTGTTGTTTTTTGTATGGGAATCGGCCACAGTAAAGCGTCGCCTTCAAATTCTTGTATCAACAGGATATTGTCAAAGACATCGACGAGATAGATACCCCAGAGAGCATCTGGCGATAGCTTGGCAGTTACAAGATGGTATTTGCTGCTCAACGGATATGGATGCAGAAACTGCGGCCAAACATCATCGGCCAGACGATCACGTACTATAGGCTCTACAGATTTTCCGTAACCAGGAATCTCCTGTACCACACCAGTGGCTTCATTTCGTCCCAATGCTGGATTTATCAATAGTAGACGTCCACTCCGATGGTTTCCATGATGCCCTGTGGCAACACCAATGACCATTCGGGGGTGGTCTGGTACCGGTTTGGCATAAAAAAATGAAGCAGGGAAATACGATCCACTACCGTAATATTCTCGCTGGTCTGTCCCATCCGGGTTCATGTGGAAAAGAATACGAGAATTTGAATGCGGTATATCGCTGTATTCCCAACGTTGATATAGAACACGCCCATTGGGTAAGGGAGTCGGACTCCAGTTGCTGTCCTGCTCAAAAGTCAACTGACGAATATCGCCAGTATCCGTATTCAATCGATATAAACACACCATCGGATCACTGCCGAAAACACACGGCAACCCCATGAATCCTGCTGTGGATGTAAACAGGATATTGCCATCTGCCAGGTAACACGGATCAAAATGTCCAACGTCCTCTCCATCATCTGGCGTAACTTGTCGCAGTTCAGCACCGTCTACACTAATTTCATAAAGTCGCCAGTTAAGTTCAGTCATGCCTTCCATAGTAAATAAGATGGTGTCCGCATCAAAGCTCAACACCGGATCAGAAAGTGTACGACCTTCTTCAGGTTCAAACAATACTTCGATACTTGGTGTATCACGTAGCCCGGACAAAACAGCAAGACGATCCTGCCAATGGCCACGTCGGGGAACAGCCACACCGGATTGCCAGTTGGCTGGCATACCAATTCCAGCTCCCATAGCTGTTCGTGCAGAATTCTTATCCGAAAAACCACGTTGAAGCAACAGGATGCGATCAAAATCCAGCAGAGGATTCGACAGGAGCACATCACGCTGAAATTGCAGTATGTTTTCTGCTTCCATGAATGCATCATCATCCCCTGCAGCAAGCAACGCAGTTATTTCAGGAAGTCTGTTTTCTATATTCGCTAAACTGTTAAAGATATCTTCTACATCCACATATCGTTCCGGATGTTCTGATGCCAAGTCCTCGACTGCCCTGCGAAAAGCTTTCACATTAAAGTGTGCCAACCCATTGCGTGCATGTTCTAATCGTTGGTGTATGCGGATTGCATGAACATACAAGTCAGCCCAGCGGGGATCGGCAATTGGAACTTCATCATGAATCAGCCCAGTAAATAATTCTTTGATTTCATCACGATATGAACCCGGCATCAAAAAAATCGGATCAAAAATTCTCTGGGCAAGTTCCACATCACTCCATTGTTCTGTATTGATTTCTATGGAGCGTGTCGACCATTGGCTGACACTGCTTTGATTGGCCGATTTGCCCAATGCCAAATTGGTATGTCCATCTTCAGAAAATACCTGTACTTCCGTCAGATGCAGATAACTTCTGCCCGGCAGTTGTATTTTTACAAAACGGGCTTGTTGATTTTCCAATGGCAAAATAAAAGGCAGACCAGCTTCTTCACCAACCGGTGGCGTATCATCATGCTGATACACTTCACGCCAATAACTGCCATCATCCGAAAGCAGCAAGCTGAATTTCGCTGCTCGTTCCGGCATATGCACATTGTACAGTGCCACAGACCCCAAAGCGTGTTGCTCCCCCAGGTCAACTTGCCAGAATGGATTATAGTCTTCATCGGTATGAATATGGAACGCACCGGTTACCTGTCCATCAACAGCACCTGCGGCATCTTCTTCAGGCAGAACATGTTCATGACCAGCACTTCGTACACGCTCTAACTCAGATTGCCATACATCCATATCCGCATGAGCATCAATTCCGGTTAAGGCAATCAGCGTTATAATAAAATTCGCAGCGACATTCATCAAAAATCCCCCTTTGACAGTGCATTGCTACAAAAACCATTGACATGGATAATTTTTTAATTTTACACAAATCGCTCAGAAAAATCTCTTTTATCAAAATAGCTTTAAAAAAAAATCAAATTATTCTGATACACATTTTGATTTGTTAATTATTTTTGATCATAAAACCAGATCATCCATTTCAGAGTTCTATTCCGTGCATTGCAAAGGATACAAAACATATCATTGGCGTGCTATACTCTATAAGTGCCGATGCTGGCAAAGATATAATGTTAAACAGATTCCATCAAAACCTGAATTGGTTTGGGAGGTCGGTTAAAGTGATGTTGAGTAAGTTGACACGATTGCTGGTCTTTTCTGCTGTATTTCTTGCGCTTGTTACTGGGGCTACAGGATGTCAGACACCGCCTGAAGGGGTAACGAACAAGGTTTTGGCAGACTTTGGGCTACGCGATCGTCCCGAAGGTTATGTGTCAGGTTCAGATCAGGTATTTGAACGTCTGGATGAAGTAGGCCAGACGGAAATTCGCCGGCTCAACTTAGAAAATCGTAATGGCACCATTGAATTCATCGAAGAGGGCCTGCGTGGACATTTTTATAAACAAGTCAAAGTATATGAAGAATTTACACCTGTCGACGCACGTGCTATCACTACACGTGGACCCTCAGACAGTAGAAGCTATCAAGGCTACATTGAGTACCGCTATCGCATGTATCAGAGTCCCTACACCAGTAACCGGACCGAAGCACAAGCGGCATCCGCAACTATCCCCACAGAAACTGAAGGTCGCGAGGTTTACCGGTATAAATTCGGACTTGGCGGTGTATGGGATGGTGCCAAAGGAGAACTGTCCAGAAATTAGGTGTACTTTCTGAATATGGATGCCATTAATTGTTAACACAAACTATCGATTGGGTTCAGGAGGTAAGTTCCTGGGATGATTGAACGTATAACAGTCCTTGGTGGCAGCAGTGTATATACCCCGGAACTAATCCTCGCAATAATTAAACACAATTTAAACGTTGGCGAGGTCGCACTACTGGGTAAACCTGGTCGCAAATTGGATATCGTATCAAATTTCTGTAAACGCCTGGTCTCTCGCAGTGGTTATCCGCTGGAAATTGGTGTGTATACAGACTTTAAAGAAGCCATTCAAGGTGCGCGCTACATATTGAATCACATACGTGTGGGTGGAATGAAAGCCCGAATGCGGGATGAAATTCTGCCACCCAAATATGGCATGCTCGGTGACGAGAATCTGGGGCCAGGTGGTTTCTCAAACGCATTTCGTACCTTGCCGGTTGTTTTGACATACGCTCGTCAGATTGAGAAAGAACAGCCGGATGCTTTATTTATTAATGTTACCAACCCCGTAGGTTTGGTAATGGAAGGCTTAATTAAAACAACAAACCTCAATGCAATAGGAGTTTGTGATTTACCCGTAACGTATACTCATAAAGTTGCTGCCTTATTACAGCGTGATCCCAAAGATTTGTTCGTCGATTACATCGGACTGAATCAGTTGGGATGGATTCAAGACGTCAAAATTGATGGTCGTAGCCGTATGAGCCAATTGCTCGAGATTCTTGAAAATTGCGAGGACGACGGTTTCGATTATAAATTAATTGAATTGTTCCGTATGATTCCGACCCGAAATACTGGATTGTTTTTTCATCGTGGAGAAGTGCTGCAGCAACAAAAAAATCAATCGCGTGTGCGGGCAGAAGTTTTACATGAGACAGAATTACAAATACTACAACTTTATGACAATGATGATTTGTGTGAATTGCCAGCACTGACTCGGCAACGCAATGCAAATTGGTATGAAAATTCCATTTTACCGCTGTTAAAAGCTCTGGAACAAGAAGAGTCAACCAATGCAATCCTTTGCGTTCGTAATAATGGATGTATACGTGACTTGGCAGACGATTCCAGTGTTGAAATTACCTCAATGGTCAGTAAAGCAGGGATAAAGCCTAGAAAAGCCGGGAGTTTACCCCGATTTTTAAAGGGCATGCTGCTAGCCAACAAAGAGAGTGAGCGGTTGACGGTGGAAGCTATCTTGCATCAATCTTATGAATTCGCTTTACAGGCATTGACAATCAACCCGTTTGTGCCTTCATTAGAAGCGGCAAAGAAATATCTGGACCGCATCATTAAAGAAGACAAAATTGAGTTACACTGAATCTGTATTGCATGTTTGCGCTATATTTTCTGAATACGTTGACATCTCGGGGATGACCACATTACATTGGTCACAAAGGCCCGTACCGTATTTGCATAACCAACATTGGCTGAACGGGTGTTGGCCAACCCGATAACAGGACACATGAAGATGAAACCGCAGGCGCCTGATACTAAATTTTGGGCATTGGAAAGGGGATACAATGATAAAACATTTTAATCTGTTATTTTGCGGCTTGTTGATTTTTGCCGGAAGCACCTGGTCACAAGACATACGTGTTACCGGTTCCAACCAATCTCTGCAAGATTTAATAGGTTCTGACACGCTGGTAACTGTAATACTCAAACCTTCCGGTGTAGAAGACAAAAACTTACAAGTTATAGAAATCGGCCCGGACTATGTTGTCTTTCGCACCCAGGATGGACTCCGTACTTCCTACTTGAAAGAATCTTTGCAAACTGTTCAGGTACAAGAAGACCGTCTTGAACAACGGGCGATGCAGTTAAGGCAAGTACGTGCTCTAAGGGCAGAAGATCGCAAAACCATGGAACGGGCCTTTGAACGTGCCGGTACTATTTTTGAGACTACAAGTGACAATCAGGTAGCCCGAATTAAAGCAGCAGCTCTGATAACGGTAAACAATGATTTAGACGCCCAGGAATATCTGGAACGATTATTGCAAAGCAATGATCTACGTACGCAATTGGATGCTGCCCAAGCCCAGTTCCTGGCAGGAAATGGCGTTAGTTGGGAACTGGTACGTAACGGGCTGATGAGTGGATACCGTCCATCTCGTGCCCTGGCAGCCATGTTGGCTGGTGCTGCCAATATGGAAGAAGCGATTCCCATCCTCAATGAGATGGTTATGGACAGGGCTGCTGACTTTTCAGCTCCAGCAGCACGTGCGCTGGCACATATGGGACAACGTGACATGATACCCCGTCTCATGAGCATGATTGGCGAATTAAATGAAGAAAAGGGTGATGCCGCTGTTTACGCCCTGTCATACCTGGGCGGTGATGATGTGTTGCAGACAGTTAAAGCACGAGTACCCGCCGCTACAGGACATGAACGGTTTCGCCTGGTTAAAGTACTCTATTTGCTGCGTGATCCCATGGGTACCGATGAAATGCAAAACATCTTCCGTGAACTTCCAACACTCGCACCCAATGCAGCAATTTTGCTGGCAGAACGTGGGCATTGGGAAGCTACGCAGTTCATACGACAGCGTCTGGACCGAAGAGAAGACCCAACGGACGCGAACCTGACGTTTCGTGCTCGATATGCTTCGTCTTTATACCAGGGTGGTGAATTGATATCGCGTGCTATTTTACAAGAACTGTTACGATCGGAAAGTAGAGCAGCAAGAGAAATTACGCTGGACTTGATAGTGGACATGAATGACCGGGCTTTCTTCAGCATTATTCAACCTGCAATTGAAAATGTTGATACCATGTATGCCTTGAAAGCATGTGAAACTGCTGCGGCATTGGGTATTCCACAATATCGAGAACGCCTGATGATGTTACGTGAATATTAATGATCGTTACGGGATTCATCACCCGGTATCGTAATGACAGATTCAATAAATAATACCTGTCAACTGCGTGTTGTTATTGAGGGGCGGGTGCAGGGCGTGGGCTTTCGCTACGCGACCTGCACCCAAGCCGAAAAACTCGGTCTTAAAGGGTGGGTGCGTAATCTTCCCGACAGTCGCGTCGAAGCCCTTTTTGAAGGCAATAAGACAGACCTGGAAACCATGCTCACCTGGTGTCAGAAAGGGCCAGCCCTGGCACGCGTGAAAAACATCGAGGTGAGCTGGAATACAGTCAGTCCACAATATACCCGGTTTGAAGTTCGTGGGTATTGATAACACAACCATCGACCTGGCCCCAATCACACTACTCCACAAAACCGTGCAGTATTCCGGAAAATCATTTCACGCCTTCACCAAGATGTTCCTCAAGAAATTCCAGCATCTCGTTAAATACCATGGTGCGCAGTACAGGTTGAAAATGATCGAAGCTGTGACCTTGATCAGGAAGCAATAAAAATCTTGAAGATACACCTGCTGAACGTAGCTTGTAATGAGCATTCAATGCAACCTCAACGGGTACTATATTATCATTCCCGCCATGTATAAACAGGGTGGGCGTTGATTGGGCATCAATATACGTGATAGGTGACGCAGATACCAGGGGCTCCATTCCCTTCCCCTCCATCTCCTTCACAAAAAAGTCCATCATCTGTCGGGCAACTCCACCAATACGTATCCAGGACTCAGGTGAAGCATAGGGGGTGAGGTCTACCGCGCCATACATGCTGATTACAGCCTGAACCTGGCTGGATACACCAGCATTTTCTTTGCCTTCAAACGCTTCCCAATCCGCTGTAGTACCCAGCATCATGGCCAGATGCCCCCCAGCCGAATGCCCGGTTGCCGCTATCCGATCCGGGTCAATTCCATACTCATCTGCATGCACACGCATCCACCGCACAGCGGCCTTGGCATCATGCACAGGCTCAGGGAACCGGTATCTGGGCATCATCCGATAGCTGATCGATGCGGCCACATACCCACGTTTTGCCAACTCACGCCCATACCACATGAGCTGATGACGGGTACCGGCGATCCAGGCGCCACCGTGAAACATCACCACTGCCGGTCGTAAGTGGTCCTTACTGCTGGAATCTTGCGCTTTATTAGAAACAGGCAAAAACAAGGTAAGATGCAGGTCATTGTCTTCCGGTGAGGCATAAACAATACGATTCACCACCTCCACCACATCACCTCGTGCTTCATACGTGAAGTACAACGCTATAAGCATCATCAATAGTGCAGTACAGCAAAAAACAATGACATTTCGTCCACTGTGCTTTCTGGACGATTGGCGTATCGTTGACCTACCCGGTTCTACTGCTGATTTGCTAACCATCTATTTCACCTATGTTATCTGTAGTTGCACCCCTGATTTCAGGCTTGTGCATGTTTGATGTTATATTGGCGGTGCTGGATTATGGCTCGAGTATTGCCTGCAGTTTCGGAAGGTTGCGTAGTGGGTCCAACCACTTTTCATGACGCAATCGTTGTTGAAGCTCAGGGTTGTGACTAATTGCTGTCGCAAGGACTTCGGCTATATCATCTATGCGATCAGGTTGATACCGAGCATAAAACACTCCCAGACTCAGGTAGCCTTCCGCATTCCTGGGCTCTAAAGAAGTCACCAATTGCAATGTTTCTTCTGCCTCGACCAGTGCGCCACGTTCAGCCAAAACAACCGCAAGTAAAGTACGCGGCGCCAACCACAATGGCATAATCTTGATGCAACGTTGCAATGCTTCCTCAGCAAGCCCATAGTCTTTAACACGAATAGCCTGCTCAGCAGTTTGCCAGGCACGACGAATTCGTACACTTTTCAAGTGTTGAAATCCAATCTGGACACCTACGATTAATAACAAAATACTGGCACCAATCAATAATTCCATGCATCAAAGCCTTTCACAGCAAAAGGTTGACAGACAACCCTTAATAAATCAAAACATACAACATAAAAATAGATTACTTGGGATCACGGGGCTTTCCTGTGTATTATAGAGTGTACCCCGGTTCCGGGGCCAACCAGACTCCCCATCGGATGAAAATAAACACAAGGACGTTGCATTATGAACTCCATGCATGCCACCACGGTAGTATCTGTTAGAAAAAACGGTAAAGTCGCCATGGGTGGTGACGGACAAGTTACCATGGGCAACACGGTAATGAAAGCCAACGCAACCAAGGTTCGCCGTTTGGCTGAAGGTGCTGTCATTGCCGGGTTCGCCGGAGCTGTAGCAGACGCATTCACGCTGTTTGACCGCTTCGAAAACAAACTGAAAGAATACAATAAAAATTTGCCCCGTGCTGCGGTGGAACTTGCCAAAGAATGGCGCACTGATAAGTATTTGCGCCAATTAGACGCATTACTGGCGGTCTGTGACACGGAGCGCTCATTGCTGATTTCCGGCAATGGTGAAATAATCGAAGTCGACGACGGTATTCTGGCGATAGGTTCCGGTGGCAGTTACGCACTGGCCGCAGCCCGTGCATTGATTAATCACACAGACCTTGACGCGGAAACCATCGTAAGAGAATCACTGATGATCGCTGGTGAGATTTGCATCTATACCAACCAAAACATTTCAGTAGAAATATTGTAAAGCATTCTGTGTCCGATTCAACATCATTGTTCGGGGGAAAATTTATGCGTTTGATCATTTTTGATATTGACGGAACTTTATGCGCGACAGCAGATTCTGACGCGGTATGTTATGCAAACGCGTTCCAACGAATCTTTGGTGCTCCCTTGCCTTCCCAGGACTGGCATGAATACCAGCACGTCACCGACCGGGGGATTCTGGGGGAAGCCCTGGAATGGATACGCGGGAAAAAACCAACACCAGAAGAGCAGGCACTATTTGAAGATACATTCATGGAAGAAATGGAAACTGCTTTTAAAAAGGCACCCGATGAGTTCAAAGAAATTCCCGGGGCATTGGCCATGTTTCATGATCTCAGTAACCGAGAGGACGTTACCCTAAGTCTGGCAACAGGTTGCCTGCGGCGTAGTGCTCTATTCAAACTGGATAAAATTGGTTTGGATGCCCGCGACATCCCAGGAGGCTTTGCCTGTGACGCAATTTCCCGCATTGATATCGTAAAAAAATCTTTGGAAGAAGCAGGCACACACATTACAGACCAGGTTTATGTTGGTGATGGTGTCTGGGATGTCCGCACCTGTGCCGCATTGGGTATTCGCTTCGTCGGTATTACCGCACAATCCAACCCAGACAAATTAAAGGCGCACGGAGCTGGTGTATGTCTCGAAAACTACACAGACCTGCAATGCTTTTATGACGCTTTAGACTCCGCTCCGGTACCTGCCACCTCTCTTTAATCAGTCAACATATACCGGCAATCAATGTCTTGTGACGTGAATGCTTAATATTAATGGTTCATCCTGAATTAGCGTACATTTGACACAGGATGAGGCCATGAGGCAACTCTTGGTTTTTGATACAAGCATCAAGGAGATGAACTCATGACCTTGAGTGAACTAAATTACAGGTTTTAGTTTACAAGGCTACCGGACACACGCCCCTTCGCGGGAATGACGGAGTAGGGGCTATGTAACCGGAACGGGCGGGCATGTGTGTGTGAGATTGTGGGGCTTAGGTGTAGGTTTTCTCTTGCTGGCACGCCCTCCGGGGTGCTGTAGAGGGGGTGACGCTTGGTCCCGGGGTGGCGGCCAGAGGCCTTACCCCGCGCTACTGTGATGCAATCCCTCCGGGATATGGGAGCGGATAGGTTTGCCTACATCTCCTGCTTCGCTCCTCTGGTTTCCCGCCTTCGGGGGTGTCGATTTAATACTTGAACCGGCTTTTTGACCTAGTGCGGCGAACCCACTTCTACAGCTCCGCTGGAGGGAACTAACAACAAGATCAAGATGATAAAATGACAGGCCTATGGCTACCGGGTTACCGAATTCTTAAAGCTCAACATCAAGGCCCTGAACGAGATAAAGTACGCTTTAGACGGATGAACCAAATTAATGAGGGACTTCGCCCAAAACACGATCAATTATATTGGTGGTGGATTTTCCTTCTACACCGGGGAGAATGGCAATTTTACCCCCATATCCTTCAACAAGCCTGCGTTCTTCCTGCACGATGGTATCAATTGTATAGTCGCCACCTTTAACATAGACATCAGGGTGTAAGGCACTCAATTGAGGCATCGGTGTCGGATCGTTAAAAATCACTATATAATCCACGCAACTTAACGCTGACAATACCAGTGCACGATCATCTTCCTTGACAACCGGACTGTCCGGTCCCTTGATTGACTGGACCGACAAATCACTGTTCAACCCAACGATCAGCACATCACCCTGCTTTCGGGCATTCAATAAATAGGAAATATGGCCTACATGCAAGATATCAAAACACCCGTTTGTCCAAACCACTTTTTGACCGTCTTTACGCAACTGCTTCACGATGATTTCCAAGGCGCCAATCGATTTAACTTTGGGAGACTGCCCGGTAATCGAGAGTGCGTCTTCCAGCTCAGTTAAAGACACGGTAACCACTCCAGGTTGTGCCACTGCTATACCCGCAGCAATATTTCCAAGTTGTGCTGCCTGCTCCAGCGTCCCACCCGCTGCCAAAGTCAAGGTTGCAACAGCAGCAACCGTGTCTCCGGCTCCTGTCACATCAATGACTTGCAATGCGCACGCAGGAGCCGTACCCGACATACTGCCTTGAGTAAACCAAGTGATTCCGAGCTTTCCACGCGTGATAAATACATTCTGCACTTGCTCTAACAGTTTGTTGCCCGCCTGGTTCAGGCTCTCATCATCAACAATATCAATGCCGGCAGCCAAGCCAGCTTCATTATCATTGGGAACTATTAAATCAAACGCACCAAAAATCCCTGCACGTGTACGGGAATCTGCTACGGTGAGAAGTTGGTGTTCCTGGGCACAGGCACGAATGGCATCAAGCACTTTTGGTGTGATGACCGCGTTGACCTGATCGCCCACCAGTATTGCATCCACCGCTTTCGCGTTGTCCTGAATATATTTGACTATTTGTGCTTCAACATCTCCCGAAACAGGCACAGGTTTCGGTGTATCGGTTCGCAGTATTTCCTGACTGGGTGCATTATGGCCACCGGCGCGCAATTTACCATACGTGTTCGTAGGGCGTTGCGGGTCCACCACCAAACCAGAAATGTCCACTCCACGCGCCTCGAATTCACGAGAAACGATAGCCGCATTGGTATCGGCACCAATAACGCCAACCATCCGGGTGATAGCGCCCATAGCAGCCAGATTGCAGGCAGCATTACCCGCAGCTCCTGGATTGTACCTGCGTTCATGAACTTCATACACAGGTATAGGTGCCTCCAAGCTTATCTCTGTTACGGCACCAAACACATTTTCATCCAAATACACATCTCCGACTACCATGACCCGCAGCCTGGAAAACCGATCGAGAATTTCAGTAAGTGTCATCCATGTTCCATTCATTAGACTTTATCGTAGTACCGCATCAATACATGCCTGCACATGTGCCACGTCACGTTCTAACACCTTGATCTGTTCTTCAGTGCTCTTAAACTTCATCAAGGACTCGTCTTCTATACAAATATCTCCCTGATAACCAAAGGAATGTAGCAGCTTGATTACGCGAGCATGGTCTATATCGCCCTCTTCAATAGGTGATACATACTGACCGTATTCCCAGCCCCCGTCACGTATCTGTTCGCGGGTGTCTGCTGGGTAATTGATGTTTTTCAAGTGGGTGTGCTTTGTATAGGGCGCCAATATCTCAAGAATACCATAGACCTCCGACAAAGGATAACCCCGCCAATAGAAATTTCCGGTATCCATCGTCATGCCCAAACGCTCCGAGTTGACTTGCTCGAATACCAACAACAGAAATGTCAGGTTATTGCCTTGGAATCCATGATTCTCAATACCCATTTCAACATCATTGGTGTCTGCTCCATCAAGAGCTCCCTTTAGCCCCTCCGCAAAAATCCGTACCCGTTCCCCGAAGTCCAGTTCCATTTCACGTGACATATAGGAGTCGATGCGTATCGTATCCATTCCCATGATGTCTGCATATTCCAATGCGCGCGATATCCATTGTGCATTCTCCACCGGATCACCCACACTGAAATCGCAGGCAGTAAGGAAACTGCAACCATGAATACCCAACCCATCCAAATGTTTACGATACGCTGCTACTGCTTGATGATCTTCCAGTATGAGTTTTTCTCTGCTGTCCATGGCAGGCACTTCAAATGCTCGGGTAAGCTCGATTTCCACCGAGCGCACATTCAAATGTTTCACCCCAGCCAGTGGTGTATCAAACGGCTCAAACATTGCGTCACGAATAGATAAATACATGTATTTTGCTCCCTGCTTATTAGGATTTTCTCCCCTGCCACAAAACTTGTGAACCGCACATATTACGCCAACAGACTTTCTTAAAATCGCAATCCACAAGCCCACCTTAGTGTAGGGACTTTTATACCGCCGGTGCAAACTGAAATCAATTTCTATTTACATTTTATCCACAATCGCGAATGCTTTCAGGCACAACACCAACTAATATGTCTACTTGATTCGTACTATGACCGTGAATAACCATATCCTACCATTTAAATTATTATAATTTTACAGTCCCTGATACCATCAACCACCCAATTCATACGACTGATTATGAATTTAGAATGATGGGTAAACACCCGAATTAATTGCGTTCTTGCTCAATTTTCTGTTTCGATCTGTCCAAAGGGCTGTAGCATACCTTTTCCATCCTGGATGCACGGTAATCAGCTATTCTCGAAGAAGTTGCCTGCCAGGCTTCATCAGTGCCCTGCTTATCTTTATCAAATGCCATGACAGCATCTCTATCAAATCCTTGCTCTATGGCCATGTTGACACTGGAAAGATCAGCACTCAAATATACAAACTGCCAATTATCCTTTTCCTTTTTCTCCTTGATCATCTTGTTAATCTGCTTGTGGTTAAATTCCAGGCTGGCATTTTCATACCCATCCGTTATTATAATCATGATGACCTTGGTCTCCTTCTTCGCTCCTTTCTTCGAGCCAAGACTTTTTTCAAGATCCATGATCCCTCTGCCAATAGCATCAAGCAACGGTGTCATGCCGCGTGGTACAAAGGTCTCATTGGTCAACAATGGAATTTCCTTGATTGGCTTGAAACGATGTATAACTTCATAGGGGTCATCTGAATCAAATTGCACCAAAGTCAATGTAGCTTTCCCAGGCTCTGATTGTTGTTGTTTCAGAAAAGCATTGAAACCGGCTATAGTTTCTTCCCGAATAGATGCCATAGAGCCTGTGCGGTCCAGAATCACGGATATGTGCGAAGTGTTTTTTTTCATTTCACGTTTCCTTTTTTGGTGTTACCAATGCAGTTTTTGTCAAGCTGTTCATAAAAAACTATGTGATTTTTAGACAAGACAAAATACTAAGAGCATTACTCGTGCCAAAACATGGATGCATCTACAAATCACCAAAATATCTATATATTGTACCCAGTATGGCCTAATGCGCAATATGCATTACCCCAACTTCGACCAATTTTTATATCATAATTGCCTTACTCTGAATTACTTGTTTATTGAGCACCATATATCAACCATAGCTCAATTTTTGAGCTGGCTAGCTGATTCGTTTAGCATGAGGTACACCAACAATTGTTAATTGTTCATATTGCATCTGGTATTGCCATACAGTTTTTGATACAAAATATAGACTGCGAGATTTTATGCAATTCGGCATATAGATATTTAGAGATTTTTCAGTATCTTTGCTTGCGATATGCATCACCTGCCAGCATATAATGCATTTGATAACTGTCCAATTATTATGATGGACATTATTCATGCTCATGCAGTTTGTGTTGCAATATTTATCTTTGAATCACACATTCATCTAAACAACAAGAACGTGGTTGAAACGATAACCAAATAAGGGACTAGTTATGAGAATATTTTTTTACTCCGTTTTATTTGCTTGTGTTCTGGTAATGTTTCACTCAACAAATACACAAGCCGAACTTCCTCAGGCAGTGTTTCCAGGAGAAGTATGGGACACAATGACACCAGCAGAAGCAGGACTGAATGACTCGGTGCTGGAACGTCTGGCAGGGCATGTTGGCGGTCGTGGCTGCGTTGTCCGACATGGTCGCATGGTATTTTCCTGGGGGGATCAGGAACGTTCCTCCGATGTTGCCTCTGCCTGTAAGACGGTATACAGTACGTTGTTGTTTTTTGCTGTGCAGGAGGGACTGATAAGCAGTCCGGATGATTTCGTTGCCAATCATGAACCAGGGTTATCTGATCTCAATCCAGAGAAAGAAGGCAAAATTACCTGGACCCATCTCGCTACACAAACCTCTGGTTACGGGTTAACCGAGAATCCTGGGACAGCATATTCATATAACGACTTTGCAATTGCCCTGTATTTTGATACTTTGATGCATAAAGTATTCAATATGCATCCCGATGCTGTTCTATCAAAATATCTTGCTGAACCTCTTGGATTCCAGGATACATGCACCTTTGAAGCTTTCGGTCCGCAGGATCGGCCTGGTCGACTGGCAATTTCAGTACGCGATTTTGCACGCTTCGGCCAGTTTATACTGCACCAGGGACGCTGGAACAATGAAGTATTGCTTGAACCTGCCTATGTGAAGCAAATGTTGAATACGGTTGTGCCCGCAGAAACCCCTATTACACAAGGTGAAGATGCAGCAATGCTGGAAGATCAACGCTCACTGGGGGGCGGTAAATCCATCACTGAAACCGGTCCAGGATTCTATAGTTTTAACTGGTGGCTGAATGGTGTGGATCGAAATGGAAATCGTTTATATCAGGAAGGGCCAGCAGACCTGTTGCTCGCCAGTGGTCATGGTGGTCAACGGAATTTGTGGATATTTCCTTCGCTGGACCTGGTTGTATCCTGGAACGACTCCCCTATTGCTGATCATGATGACAGCCCGACAAACCCCGACACACTTTCCAACCAGGCTGTTCGATTAATGATGGAAGCCGTAGTAGATACTCCGAATTCTGGCTCAATACACAATCCAAAAACAACCGTGAGCATACAGGGTGACCGCTGGTATATCAATGACGAAATAACTTACCCAGGCACTCCAGCGGAAGGGCTGCTCATGAATGTGCGCATGGTCAATGCAACCTTTGAGGACCGAAATCGTGACGATTTTGATCCCGATGCGAATACCGATGCCTTTTTGGCGGCAATGCCTGACTATGTTGAACATGGTATTCGCGCAGTTACATTGTGTTTACAGGGTGGTTTTCCGGGATATGAGGATGCATTAAACTCGGCATTCAATTCTGATGGTAGTCTTCGACCCGATTATATGGCACGGATCGGGCGCGTAATTCAAGCATGCAATGCACATGGTGTGGTAGTCATTCTGGGGTTATTTTATCAGCGGCAAGATGGCTTGTTTGAAGATGCAGATGCACTACGGAATGCTGTTCGTAATGCTATGGAGTGGCTGATAGAGAAAGATTACCAGAATGTTGTGGTAGAAATCGCCAATGAATATGGACATGGTGGTTTCAATCAAGACTTACTGCGGCAAGCAGCTGGCCAGGTAGAATTGATTGAGTTGGCCCGTTCTGTGGCACCGGAACTCTACATATCAACGAGTGGTGGCGGTGATGGAACACTCCACGATGAGGTAGCCTCTGCCTCTGATTTCTTGTTGATTCATTACAATCATACCTCCTTGGGAAACATTCCAAATCGCATTGACCGATTACGTTCATTGGGCCGACCCATAGTATGCAATGAAGATGAAAAGGTTGGTGAAGAAGGCGCGGAGGCAGCCCGTATCTCGGTGGAACATGGCGCTTCCTGGGGACTCATGTTGCTGGAGGAAAATCAGAAATATCCATTTGTCTTTAATGGCGCAGCCGATGATCCTGTTGTATATGCTGTGTTGAAAAAACTTACTATACCTGACAATGAATAAACAGTCATGTATTCATAAATGTTTATTGATTTGCAAATCCAGGAGCGTCATCAACATGCAAGTTTTACGTATGGTTCCTTTATTAATTACAGCATTGTTAATGGAAACAGCAACATCACAGGAGACCAGCATGAAGATTGAGCTGGATGTAAATCATTTAGACCGACTGACTCGGGCCAATATGCGGGTTGCAGCCAAGCAGGCTTCGGTTGATAGCGACCCCTATAAACCGATTTTTCACATTATGCCGAAATCAGGTGGTTGTGGTGATCCCAATGGTCCAGTTTATTTTAATGGTAAATACCACATGTTTTATCAGCACGCACCTGAATTTGAATGGGGCGTACCCGTGGAGAAATGGGAGGAGTGGCAGGGGACATACAACTTTACTGGTTGGGGTCATGCATCCAGCGAAGACCTGGTCTATTGGGAGCATGAACCTATTGCATTGATGCCGGAACTGGGTTCTTATGATCCCAATTATTGCGCATCGGGTTCAACAGTTATTGATGATGACGGCATACCCACAATTTTTTATACCGCGGCAGAGCCACAAACTCAATGCATTGCAAGAAGTCAGGACCCGAATCTACGTTGGTGGCTCAAAGACGAAAACAATCCGATTATTTTTGAACCTGACATCCCTGGATTTCGCAAGGGAGGCTTTCGTGATCCTTTCCTTTGGCGCGATGGAACAACCTGGCACATGATCTTGTGCGGCGCGCTATATGAAGTGGGCGGTATGGCAGTACACTTTAAGTCTGAAAACCTGACCGACTGGGAATATGCTGGAGCCTTTGCAAAGGGTATGGGCGAGCACTGTATTGCCTGGGAGTGTCCAAATTTTATACGTTTTGACAACATGGGCATGCTGATTGTGTCGCCCTTGTTCGACAATCTGCAAGATACAAACCACGCCCCAAGAGGCAGTGTGGTATACACGATCGCCCCATATTCTGATAATGGCTCTTTTACACCGGGTGAGTGGAAATCTATAGATATCGGAGGACCCAACAACTTTTATGCAACCCAATGCTTACAAACACCGGACGGACGCTGGCTGCTTTGGGGTATGAATCTGGGCGGGGGCAGTCAAGATCATCATTGGACAATAAATCTCTCATTACCCCGTGTCTTAACGTTACGCCAGGATGGCTTATTGGGACAGGAACCACCGGTAGAGCTACAAGAATTGCGTCGTTCGCATTGGGGGGAAAAAGACCTGATAATGGGCGGGGAATACTTGCTCGATATAAAAAGCAACACCTTCGAAATTATGGTTGAAATCGAGTTAGGTAACGCCAATATAGTTGGGATTGATCTACGTGCTTCCGAAGATTTCACCAATAAAGTGCGTATTGCCTTTGATGTGAAGGACAGCATTTTACACATCAATGAACACCATATGCCTTTTGAATTGCTCGAAGGTGAAGACTGCTTACGATTACACGCCTTTGTTGACAGAAGTGTGGTTGAAGTATTTATTAATCGGAGAGAATGCGGTACCGTTCAACCATTCCACAATATTGATGACAAATCAATACGACTTTTCAGTGATGGTGGTACAGCACACATTCGTTCTGTGGATGTCTGGGAAATCGGCTCAATATGGAAGAAACCATCAAGCAATACACTTCAATAAAATGCTAAAAAAATAATATGAACTTACCATAAAATTTCCACCTGCTCCTGACTCACAATGCAATCTGTATCAAATTCTGTATCAAAATTTGTATTGGAAACGGGCTGTGGCAAACCAGCCATCATCGACAAGTATCCGGTTACGGTTACGATCGGAACGTTTACGACCCTCGCCTATTTGGCGGTCGAAGGAATATCCACCTTCCAAACCAATATTGGCACGCTGGGTCAAGTCATAAGAAACTCCAGCGGTGGCCCGTTTCTCCTCGAATTCAATCCGATCACGGCTGCGATCACGGTCGGCTCGATTAAAAAACCGGGTGCGCCAGTCGAAGGCCAGTGACAATGTGAGTGGTTCTATTGGTGAATACCCGATGCGCACGTTGGCATTGCGTATGGGTAGATATCCAACTTGAAATGAAACTTTATCACTTAAGTTGCCCGCTGCCCCTACGACAGGTATACCCACCACAGCAATTGCTTGCCGGCTGATCGGAAACATATAGGCAAATCCTGGAAGAACTGGAATATCGCGATCCGTATCCGCATTCAGAAAAAACATCCAGGCTGTATATTCCAGGTGCGGTACTTGAAGAAAAGCTGTTCCCTTCAGGTAAGTCTCGTCCCAACTGTCAAATAATTTATTCGAGGCAGAACCGACTTGTAACACGCCCCCAGTTGTCCAATCATCCCGAATCCAACGCCGATACCCCAGAGTAAAATTTAGATCGTACAAGTCCGACGGCAAGGCCGCTCCGCTGCCACTCAGGCGTGCATCGGTCTTTAAGTCAATCCAGTCAAAATCAGTGCCAATATACAGTTCATGCTCTTCATTCAGGATCAAAGGGTAACGCAATGACAGATCATACATCATGGCACGAAATTTGTCTTGGCTCCCACGCACATCTTCACTCGAATAAAAACGAAGGTTTTCTTCAAAATTCAGTTTAAATTCGTTGGGAAACGGATTTAACAGTAATTGCAAATCTGCTGTCTGTGCCTGGACAGTAAGTGCGGACAGGAAAATCGTCACTGCCAGAATTGTAATTCGTCTTATCAAGTGAAATTTGAACATCATTCAATCTCCATTCAGTACGACTGTATACTTTTTAGCTCCAGACTATTGCTTACATGTTCTGCATGCCAGTATTATTACGCTTCCAACCCAGGCACAACAACGACACGCCGTCCGTTGCGATCTTCAGCAGCCTGAAAAGCTTCTGGTGCTTGGGTCAGTGGAAAACGATGTGAGATATAGGGCTTCATATCAATAGCCCCCTTACTAATCAGGTCAACTGCCAATTTATGGTGCCGTGGTTGCGCACCGTGAGAACCTGTCACCATGAGTTCTCTATAATGAATTGTGTTGGTATCTATCATGACTTCTGATTGCCCCTTAGGCATACCCCCATAAAAATTGATGCGGGCTCGATTTTTAGCCATGCGTAATGCGTCAACCTGGGCCTCCAAAGAGGGACATGCTGTCAAAATAACATCCGCACCCAGCCCATCCGTTTCATCATAGACCCGTTGAATGGCATCTTCATCTCCAGAACAGATGGTGACATCGGCACCAAATTCTTTTGCCATTTCCAGACGTGGTCTTGAACGATTGATGCCAATAACCTTGGTACATCCCATCAATCGGCCCACTTCCATCAACATGCATCCCAAAGGTCCCGTACCAATCACAACCAGCGTATCACCAAGTTTTGGTGTCACCAATTCAAGTCCATTTATACAGCAGGCCAGCGGCTCTGCCAGTGCTGCCTCTTCAAAACTGATGTGATCCGGTACCACATGAACAGGGCCATGGTTGACCACGATGGGGTTCAAGACCAGGTATTCCGCAAAACTCCCCGGAAATTGATAACCCAGTGCGTAATTGATCTGGCAATTATTTCCCATGCCTGCGACACAAAATACACACTCGCCACAGGGTACATCGCCACCAAGCGCTATACGGTCGCCCACTTTAAATTTTGAAACTTTTTTACCAACCTCAACAACTTCACCGGAAGCTTCATGCCCCATGATGGCGGGGAATTCCAAGCGCTTGTTTCCATAATGAAACATACGAATGTCCGACCCGCATATAGCACATGCCCCTACCTTCACCCGAACACTATATTCATCCATTTCCGCATCGGGAACCTCTTTAACTACCAGGTTCTCAAGGCTCTCCAGTACCGCTGCTTTCATTAATATATTCTTTCCAGGTTGATAATTCGTTAAGTTTAGTTTAGACAATGTGAAACAGAAGATATTGCCACCTATGTAGCAAAAATGTATCTGTGAATGTGTTGATTTCTGGGAGTAGGACGGATTTTCAAAGCGCTTCGCAATAATTGTTGTCAAACCCTTCAATTGCCTACTATACACCAATTTTAGAGCAACTTTCACCTGCGGATAGTAAACAAAGGGTGTAACAAGACCTCACGAAACAGATGCAACACGGTGCCAGGTTCCGTTTCAGGCCCTGTTTTATCCGGAAACGGTTGCCAGGTCTGCAAAACATAATGGTCCGGGTAGAGACCTGTTGACATATACCCTTCAAAAAATAATAGTGTATTGGACAACGCTTCCTGGTTGGCAATTTCACGCTCCGGATTCGATACGGACCGATCATGAAATGCATTTATTATATTGCCAGTCTTAATTCCCAGGTTACGAACACATTGCTCAACACCAATAATACGTCCATAATCCAGGGTTGCGTTTAATCTCCCATCGAAGTGAACACCTTCATACCCATAATCGGTATGAAAGTGGTCCAGTACCAGACCGGCTGCTTCCATTGCCATTTTCAGATCACGAATTATTTCGCAGAAAGGTAGCTTAGGAATCTCAGGGCGCGTTGGTGAATAGACCACATTGTCAGCACCTTCTACATAGAAATACCCCAACGACTCGATAACACCAAATCGCACACCGGGAATCAGAGTCTTCATTTCCAGAAAATAGGCTACCAGCTCACGATATAAGTCGTCGAATAACTCCCGAACCTCGGTGTCCACATAGGACATCTCTGCGCTGACAGCAGGGTCGGTGACATCCAACCAGGCATCCAACCCGCGCATCAAGGAATGATCGGTCGACAGATAATGAATCTGACCCCCAAGATTCAGCCAACGCGCTAGATGAGCAAACTCATTTTGCGCCTTGTATTTCCCACTTCCTGGCGCTCTTGATCGCGCACCACCAACCTCAAATGCTGTTTTAACGCTATTTTGCTCTAATTTCTCGATCAATGCAGTTAACTGACTGTCTGAGGCCTCTGGCGCAGAATTCCCAGGTATCGGTGCAGTTGGCAATATCATCAGGTAACTTTTAAATACGATCATTGCCTCCCAAATCGTTGACCCATTCAAAGAGTCCAGGATTGCTGTAAAGAAACCTTCTCTCAAGGTACGGCCTTCAATAAAGGGCATGGGTCCAATCCAGATTGATTGCCTTTCAGATTCTGTTGCCGAGTGAACAGACTTATTTTCATCTGTTGATTTATCAGAAGAAAGCTCTACGTGCGAAGTGTTCAATCTGACAGGCGCTGGCAGGCATACTTCGCGATGGTCTCGTTGTTCACAGATGCATGGAATAGTACATACTGCTGGTGTGAGAAAAACACCAAAAAGCAATATACCCAACATATTTAAGCCATGTGAATGTCGCCGGTTTACATGCACCAAAGAATTCTTACATTTTGTTATAAATGAATTCGTCACAGCGGCTACCTTGCTGGTTAAAGAAATTACAGAATGAAAATGAAAATATAACTACATTTTTATGTATAATACACACTTCAAAAAGCTTGACTTCAAGTAAAAAACTGCTCTTGTTCGATTATCGTTCGCTTCGATAATATGGCAGGACTTAATTTTAAAATCCCAAAACAGCAACCACCTCTACCGAGTTTTGAAAATACCAACTCATCTGGATACTTACACTGCATGATGCAACAAACTTTCGATCTCAATGTCGTTTCTATGGTACCCCTCCTTACACCAAGGGCTATAAAAAATGAACTCCCGATGACAGAAACGGCCAACCAAACAGTCGTTCAAGGTCGCAAGGGTATCGAAGCGATACTACGAGGTGAAGATTCACGATTGTTGGTTGTCGTAGGTCCTTGCTCAATCCATGATACGGTAGCAGCAATGGAGTATGCCAACCGGCTACAAGCGTTAAATGAAAAGCTTAATGATCGATTGTTCCTCGTCATGCGTACATATTTCGAAAAGCCACGCACCACCATCGGGTGGAAAGGTCTTATAAATGATCCCAACCTGGACGGGAGCTATGACATCCATAAGGGTTTACATAAAGCTCGCCAACTACTTATCGACGTAGCCAATATTGGGCTTCCGACAGCGATCGAAGTGCTTGATCCCATTGTGCCGCAATACACATCCGACCTTGTGAGTTGGGTTTCTATTGGGGCACGCACAACAGAGTCGCAAACCCACCGCGAGATGGCGAGTGGTCTGTCTATGCCGGTAGGGTTCAAAAATAGTACAGACGGTAACTTGCAGGTGGCTATGGATGCTATGCAGTCAGCAAAACATCCTCACCACTTCCTGGGCATGGACACGGATGGCCGTTCCTGTATTGTAGCTACACGGGGCAATTCCTACGGACATATCATATTGCGAGGCGGCCGCGGTGGCCCCAACTATGACCCCGTCAGCATTACCCAAGCCGAAGAACAACTCCGAAACGCAGGTCTACCGTCACGTTTGCTGGTCGATTGCAGCCACGACAACAGTGGTAAACGATATACTTTGCAACGACATGTTCTGCGAAGTCTGATCCAACAGCGCCAGGATGGCAACATGTCCATAGTCGGTGTCATGCTCGAGAGCAACTTACATGAAGGCAACCAACAATTACGCGACGGGCTTGAAAACTTAAAATATGGGGTTAGCATTACCGATGCCTGCATCAACTGGGAAACTACAGACCAGTTGCTTCGATTTGCCCATCGTGAATTAAGCTCATCCGCGAAATCTCTGATATAAAATAAATCTCAAAGATTTCAGGTTGCATACCAGGCAAAGTACGGTACATAGCAAGGTTTTTTTGATTCTAACAGCTTTTTCCATGTACATTGTCTTTGCTCTGAAAATAAATTTTCACTTCTTAACCTTTACTCACCAATTGAGCAACGTATACTACGCGGACATGGAACAATGGCATTGACCCAATCACCTCTGCTTCTGGAATTTTGACAATCATGCGTCTGGCATTTGTAGACTCATTATTTTCCTGGCCGCCTAACGGAGGCGCCGATGTAGACTTATACCATGTAGCAAAAGAATTGAAACGACATGGACATGAAGTACACCTGTTCGGCCTTGATGAACCTGGAAGCCCGGAACGTGGTTTGTTTGAACCATCTGAATTGCCATTTGCAGCAGCCCATGTGGAAATTTCCAAGGGTAGACGCGGTGCCGAGAAGACGGCAGCTGCCTTTTATACTGAAATTGTAAAATTCGCTCCAGACGTCGTATTGGTATGTGATGGATTCTTCCTGAAACCCTATCTTGTTCACGCCTTGTCGGAATACCCCCTGCTGTGCCGATTTTATGCCCATGAACTGGTTTGCCACCGGGATATACTGCGATTCAAAGACAATGCGCCTTGCGCAAACCATTATCTGTCAACGCCGGATGTCTGCCGTAAATGTGCTTTTGAACTTCTTGGGCCTGAAATTCGTCGTGGCACCCCATCCGCCTGGCTTCGTGAATATTTACATGCCCGCGCATACGCGCCTACTTATTACCAACGCCAATTGGAAGCTTTTAGCCTGATCGACATAGCCATAACTTACAACGAAGACATGGCTGCATCATTGGCTCCCTGGTGCCGCAATACGCACGTTATACCAGGAGGTGTCGATTTGGAAGCATTTACATTTTCTCGTTGTCCTGTGCGACCAACGCAGGATAAAAAAATTATACTGATGGCTGGACGCGCTGAAGACCCCGCCAAGGGGCTGTCGGTATTGCTCGAGGCGGGTAACCAGCTCGCCGAACAACGTTCTGACTATATAATCCAGGCCACGCTACCAGAAGATACTCAAGGCCCAGACTGGTTTCAAGCAGTCGGTTGGCGTTCACATGAGGAGATGAAAACCTTGTACAGTCAATCCGACATTTGTGTGGTACCAAGCATATGGGAAGAACCATTCGGCCTGGTGGCATTGGAAGCAATGGCTTCCGGAAGACCGGTTTGCGTCAGCAAAGTTGGTGGGCTGCAAAATATCGTACGCCATATGGAAACCGGATTCTGCTTCAAACGTTCTGACGCAGCCGAACTTGCCAAACAATTGAGTATCCTGCTCGACAATTGGGAATTGCGGCAGCGTATGGGAGCAGCAGGAAGGCTTCGAGCAGAGACATTTTACACTTGGGAAAGTATTGTTGAAGACCATTACCAGCCATTATTGGCCCGGGTAGGAAATCTCCAAAAATCAACCGCAAATTAGCCTCTTATGCATAAAGGTTTACAAGAACGATATATGTACCGGATATGTGTATTTTATAGTCATGGCCCCCACTTCCGCAAAGTATTGCTGTCCCTGCGGAAATCCTATCCGGAATCCCACATTGCCGCATTACTGCCACCTGGCTATCCCTCTGCCGTGATTCGTGAACTTGTGGATACCTATGAATTCACCCAGTACAAACAATATCGCGCAACACAAATTGGCGCATTATTAAACCTGCGCAAGCAAATCAGAAAAAACACACCCGACCTGTTCATTGTCATGTTCGACAGCAATCGATTGCGTTTACTCGGGAGCCTGAGTGGTGTGCGTGAGCGATATTGCATTACTCAACGAGGTCATTGGAAACATCTTCATATAACACCTGTCAGGCAAATCATACGAAGCACCAGCAATTCCCTGATTGGATTTTTGCAATTTCACCGAGTTCGGCTTCATATCAACCGAAGTGTCAAAGTAAGCTCACAAGCAAAAAAACAATGAGCCATATTTCTATGTTTGATACCTCAGCGAAGCTACAATGTTGACCAGGCTGGTCTATTGCAACTGTTCAAGCGGGATTGCTTCATCAATCAGCATGACAGGAATGTTGTCGCGGATGATGTATAAATAGGCATTGTCCTCACGAACCAAGCCTTCATCAATCATGTCATTCACCGGTTCCCCGGCACGATTCTTCAAAGTACCTGCATTTATAGCGGCATTTATCGTGTTAACCAACGCCTCATCCGCAGGGTGAACGGGCGTTTTATTTTCTGGACACACCAGTATTTCAAGCAATTTTTGGTCTATCATCGTTCAACAACACCTTTAATTAATTGGCGACCACAAGCAAAAACTGGCGGTACTGTCACCATTATTTTTCGTAAAATCAATATTTGAAATTAGATAAATAACACAAAATATTAATCTAATTGATACTTTTTTATTTTATACTGTAACGTCGTTCTTTTCAATCCCAAGTGCTCCGCTGCTCTGGTCTTGTTCCATCGAAAACGTTCCAAAGCACCCCGAATCAATTCACTTTCCAACCTGTCGGTACGTGCAATCAACGAATCATTGTTTATATCTACTTTACGTGGTTCTGCATCTTCTGCATGTAAATCTTTCAACAATACCGACTGCAACAATTCTGCTGGCAAATCATTTCGCGCAACCGTATTTCCTTCTGCCAGGACAACTGCCCGCTCGATAATATTCTCGAGTTCCCGTACATTCCCCGGCCAATCATAATTCAGAAAAACCTCTACTACATCATCATCAACTTCGCAAACATCTTTACCCAACTCATGGCTATATTTCCGTAAAAAATGGTCTATCAGCGACGGAATGTCATCGCGGCGGTCTTTCAATGCACTTACATTGAGAGAAAACACATTCAGCCGATAATAAAAGTCTTCTCTGAATTCTCCAAGTTCAATTGCCTTTTGCAAGTCACGATTGGTTGCGGCAACGATACGCACATCTACCTTGATTTGATCGCTGCCACCCACACGTTCGATTTCTGACTCTTGTAAAACACGTAGCAATTTGGTCTGGATAGCCGGCTCAATTTCACTGACTTCATCCAGAAAAAGGGTACCCAGATGGGCGCGTTCAAAACGGCCGATGCGCTTATCTTCAGCCCCGGTGAATGCACCCTTTTCATGTCCAAACAATTCACTCTCGAGCAAAGACGGTGCCAATGCAGCACAGTTTACAGCCACAAATGGATAATCTCTACGTGGTCCCGCTTCATGTATTGCCCGGGCAACCAATTCTTTTCCAACACCACTGGGACCTGAAATAAGAACTGAGCTACGCGTCGGCGCGATCTTGGTTATCATCCGCAGCATACGTTTTGTCTGATCACTTCCACCTACAATGTGCTGCACCCCGGGATGTACTGAGGTATAAATAGATCGGCTGCCAGCCATGTCCAGCTTGCGTTGAATTTTTTCTATTTTACGCTCTATCTCACTCAGTTGAAAAGGCTTGGTAATAAAATCATAGGCACCATATCGCATGGCTTCTACAGCTCGCTCAATACTGCCATAAGCTGTAATGATGATCACTTCTGTATCGGTAAATACCGATTTGGCTGCCTTCAGAACATCAATACCACTTTTACCGGGCATGCTGAGATCCGTAATCACTATCGGATACTCATTTAACAAGAGACACTCGATGGCTTCTTCACCACTGGATGCGGTTGTAACTTGATATCCATGCTCTTCAAATACGCCCGACAACAATTCACGCATATTTGCCTTGTCATCAACCACCAACATGCGACGATCTGAAGGCTTTTGCTCCACGCTTATCCTCTCTGATATTTGTTTTATCAAATTTTATAACCTATCCAATCACTTTAACACAAGCTTCAGAATCGTTGCCAATCTCCCCCCAAAAAACAGAGAATTTAACAATTATACTAACAAACAACGGTTACATTGAAATTAACAGAGTCTATATTTTCTGGAATTATTATACCGTATTCATTAAACAATACCTGCACTATCATGATATGTACTTCAAACATTCAGATTATTAAAACGCAAAGTTGGCATTTCTGGTCAAAATACAATAAAATATTGATACAGTAGACCCGCATAATAACGGTGATTTCATCAAAATGGGTAGAACAATACTGGTGAAACAATTATACGCCAACCTCGGATTCCTCACCGTTGGCATACCCATGTTAATTCCCCCAACAGCCCCTGTAGAATAAGTCGCATCGGTCAACACAAGAAATCCAAACGCAATATGGCCCTAGATACCTCATCTCAGCTGAATAACAATACACACCTGGACGCGATTATGCATGAAGAATCAATGTCAAAGACGCAATCCAGGCGTGCATCCCTTTATACCCTGGGTTGCCGGTTGAACCAGTCCGAGACTGCTATGCTGATGGAAAAATTGCGTGCTGATGGATATACCATCGTCCCATTCGGGGAGCTTGCCGATCTCTGCATTATAAATACCTGTACAGTCACCCGGGAAGCAGATGCGAAATCCCGAAAGATTGTACGGCAATTCATTCGCATGTGTCCGAATGCATATACAGCTGTGATCGGATGTTATGCCCAGATGGGTGCCAAAACCCTGGCGGCAATTGAAGGCGTTGACCTGATCATCGGCAGCCAGGAAAAAATGCATGTTTTAGATTATGTTAAATCTGGCAAAAACAAGCATCCATTGATTGTGCGGGACACGATACTCAGAAATGACTTCACCTTGTCCTTTCCAGACCATACCAGCCACTTGAACCACAGACCCAATATTAAAATCCAGGATGGCTGTGATTTTATGTGCAGCTTTTGCATCATACCCTTTGCCAGGGGACGCTCCAGATCACGTGAACTGGATAATATTGTGGATGAAGCCAAAAATCTTGCTTCAAATGGTGCCAAAGAATTTGTCCTGACCGGGGTCAACATCGGTTGTTATGACTGGCAAGGCAGCTCAATTCTGGATGTGGTTGATGAATTGAACGAAATTAGCGGTCTTGAGCGCATACGCATCAGTTCCATCGAGCCAACCACCATACCAGAAGGCCTGCTGACGCGTATGGCAGACAAATCACACCGTTTGGTACCCTATTTGCATATTCCATTACAGTCTGGCTCAAACCAGGTACTGAAAGCTATGCGGAGAAAGTACTCCCGCGAAATGTTTTTGGAGTTCATACACCAGGCACATGACCTGGTACCGGAAATCGGCATCGGCACAGATATTTTAGTTGGCTTTCCCGAAGAAACAGAAAAAGATTTTGAAGATACGTTAAATATATTATGGGAAAGTCCCTTGTTCTACGCGCATGTTTTCAAGTATTCTGAGCGCGAAGGTGCGGCTTCTACCCGCATCAAAGACAAAGTGCCCCCGGAAATCATAAATCAGCGTAGCGCCAAATTGTTAAAATGCAGCGCAGAAAAAAGCCGTATGTTCCAGGAATATCATCTGGGACAAATGGTTAAAGTTCTATTCGAACACTGCCAAGACGGCATGTGGAGTGGATACACGAGTAATTACATACGGGTTGCTGTTGCATCCAATGAAGATTTAAACAATCGGATTCTGCCTGTTAATGTGACCAGACTACAGGGTGATATCATGGTTGGTGAGCTTCAAAAACCATAACATGTCACCTCAGAAATCGCATCGGGAAGAGTTCCAAATGAGGATTTGTTAGTAAAAGATATGGAAGCTACATTACAAGTACCAGAACATGTTGTTTATAAAGAACGCGCACTGAAAACTCTGTTGGAATCCTATGGCAGCCTGGCCATTGCCTATTCCGGCGGTGTGGACTCTGCATACCTGGCAGAAATCGCACATGAGGTACTGGACCATAAGGCCCATTTGATTCTGGCAGACTCACCGAGTATTCCACGGGCAGAAGTAAAAGAAGCGGTTGACCTGGCAGAACAGAGAGGTTGGCAGCTCACACTCATTAAAACACAAGAATTTGAGCAAGAAGAATTCCTGAAGAATGATGGTACCCGGTGTTATTTTTGCAAGAATGAATTATTCAGCAAAATGGACCAATATGCCCGGGATAACCAGATACCAATTTTGGCCTATGGTGAAATCACCGACGATTTGCTGGACCCGACACGTCTAGGAGCCAAAGCTGCCCGGGAACACCAGGTTGTTGCACCACTTGCAGAGGTTGGTTTGGGAAAAGAAGAAATACGGCGTTTGAGCCGTGCCCGAAACCTTCCGACCTGGAACAAAGCCTCTTTTGCCTGCCTGTCTTCAAGATTTCCCAAAGGCACCAGGGTAGATACAAATGCAATGCAAAAAGTAGAGCAAGCCGAAGAAATTCTCAAAGGCCTGGGCTTCCACCAATATCGCGCACGTCATCACGATGATATTTGCCGCGTCGAAATTGATGTATCAGACTTCCATAAAGTGCTATTACCCAGTGTACGGCAAGCTATAGTAGATGGTATCAAAAATGCGGGCTACCGTTTCGTTGCATTGGACCTGACCGGATATCAAACAGGTTCTACTGCCAGTCTACCCGACAAAACCATGTAATTCCTATCTACTCCATAACGCGTACAGACTTACCACACATACCACACCTGTCACCATTGCCCTTTTATTTTGGCACTGCTTTACTTTAAAATCCCCTCTTAATTCTGTACATTATTTTTTAATTAGCTATTATGAGAGGAGTATCTGTGCGAGCAGTTCTACAAAGAGTCAGCAGGGCTTCGGTATTGGTAGCAGGCGAAGTAACTGGCAGTATCGAAACTGGATTGCTTGTGCTTTTAGGGGTAGATGAAGATGACGAAGTGAAAGATGCCCAATATATTGCCGATAAAATTGCAGGGATGCGTATTTTTAATGATACTGAAGGCAAGTTTAACTTATCATTAAATGATGTCGCAGGAGATGTGCTTCTGGTGTCACAATTCACACTGCTTGGCGATTGCCGCAAAGGACGACGTCCCTCATTCATACGCGCCGCTCGACCGGAAAAAGCCATTCCATTATATGAACAGGTAGCATCATTATTGGAGGCAAAAGGAATTCTTGTTGCCAAAGGTATATTTGGAGCACACATGGAAGTAACTCTGGTTAATGACGGTCCCGTGACGATTTTGCTGGACTCAGAAAAGGTATTTTGAAATGCGTATTGCCATTGCCGGGTCAGGATTGCTGGGTGCTTCACTCTTCCGAGGTTTGCAAAACAAAGGGCATGAAATTGTTGCTATCCTGCAAGACGGGCGACGTACCAAAGGAATTAAACAATTCATCATACCCAGGTTCGCCAAGTACTTTGGTGGCCTGAATACTATGACCGGTATTGCACGAAGGCACCGAATACCGCTTATCTGGGTAGATAAAATGACAGATGCAGAATTGGTAGAGCTGCATCAGATAAAACCGGATTTGTTACTGGTTGGTGGATTTGGAATCATCCTGAAAAAACGTCTTTTGAATCTACCAAAGATCGGGTGTGTGAATGTCCATTCCTCTTTGTTGCCACGCCACCGCGGCCCAAATCCCTTCCGTGCAGTATTGCTGGCAGGCGAGTCTGAGTCTGGTGTCACTTACCATATCATGGACGAAGGCATCGATACGGGCGACATCGTACACCAGGTGGCATTCCAAATATCTCCCCGTGAAACATCGTATGATATATACCGAAAATCCTGCCACCTGGCCGGTCAGGAAATAATAGATGTCATTGACTATATCGAAAAATCAGGTCTTCAGGGGTTTCCACAAGACAACAGCCAGGCAAGTTATGACAAGAATCCAAGCGAAAATGAATGTTGTATTCAATGGAACTGGACAGCTGAAGAAATCGACCGGTTTGTTCGGGCAATGACGCCGACGCCTTCTCCACGCTTTTTATTCAGGGGTCATCTGATACGCGTGAGCCGCACAGAATTCGATCCAAATCCCGTGGACAAACCACCCGGATATGTTCTGAAAAATCGTCCCTGGGTAGAAGTAGCAACCGGGCAAGGCACCATCTCGCTTCGCCTGGCATTTCAAAAGTCACCTTATCCCTGGATTTGGCCAGCCCCTGGAAACAGGCCAGCCATAGGGGACATTTTATGAAAATTCATATAAATTACTGCTACATCTCTCTTTTTAGAATGACAATTAAATATGGATGAGCGCCTGGTTTCAATAATCATACCGGCCCACAATGCACTGGAATATTGTAAACAATGTATTCATACTGTGTTGATCCATAGCACCGCACCATATGAGTTGATTCTGGTAGACAATGGTTCAAACGATGGTGTGGCTGATTTGTTTGATTCAATATCCGGAGCCAAAGTGATTCATACCGGAAATAATCTTGGCTTTGCAGGTGGTGTAAACCAGGGAATTACTGTGGCTACAGGCCATCCTTTGTTGTTGAATTCAGATACCCTTGTGCCGGAGGGCTGGCTTGATAGATTGCGAAATGCTTTGTTACGTGATGATCATATTGGTATGGTCGGACCTCGTAGTAATTGTGTATCAGGGCCACAGTTAATTGACGGATTGCAGTTAAACAGTTTAGAAGAAATAAATTTTTTTTCGCAAAAACTTGCTCTTGCAAATCATGAAAAATGTACTCCGGTAAGACGTCTGGTCGGGTTTTGTATGCTGATACGAAACAGTGCTGTAGCCGAAGTCGGCCAGTTTGATGAATCTTTTGGAATTGGCAATTACGAAGACGATGATTACTGTATTCGAATACTGCGCGCCGGATATGAGTTGCATATAGCCGAAGATGCATTCGTGTTTCATTATGGTAGCCGTACTTTTCAGGAAATGGGTATTTCAGGAACCAACTGGGAAACACTGCTCACAAATAATGCGGCACTATTTGAAAATAAATGGCAATTAAGTCCACACGAGCAAATTGATTCCTACCAACAGGCACATATTCTTGTGGATAAAGCGCGACAAGCCCTGGCATCTGATGACACCAAAAGCGCTATTCGTCTGTATAAAGAAGCGATACAGCTCGCACCGAGGTACGACATTCCGTATAATGACCTGGCCACTGTAGTGTTTCAACTGGGGGATGTGGAAGCAGCGTTTCGGTATCTTCAACGAGCCGTCACCTTGAACCCCGCAAACGAAGATGCATGTAGTAATTTACAAGAAATCGGGCACATACTGAATCGAGAACAGGAAGTCATGGATTTTTTGAGCACACATCCTCGCTCTGAAAAATAGCTTTACCAAAAAGTCATTCAGGTTCTGCCGGAGACATATTTTGCAAAAATGAAAATTCATATAAGACCTTATATAACAGAAGACGAAACTGCCTGGATGCGTACCCATGCCATTATCATGAGTATTTCACATGCCTGGAATTACACCATACAAGAGCGTCCCGAGTATGCAGGCCATATCTCTACGCGGCTTGTGGCTGATCATGATGGACAAATTATCGGACTAACTGACGTTCAATATGAAAATGAGATTGGAGAGCTTTGCTTTCTACACGATTCAATGGGTGGATATGTGCTGGAATTTGGCCGACTCCCGGAGTTTTCTGGTCACAATATAGGACAGCAACTCATTGACGCAACGATAGTGGATGCCCGCTCAAAAGGCTTTCACCGCCTGGAATACTGGAGTCAAGATCGTACGGCGCAACGCTATTACCGACGTTTGGGCTTGAATGAAATCGGTCGTCATTACCGTTTTCGTTTTAAACCCCCTCAAGACATTCAAGACAAATTACATCAGGATTGCGTCGGAGTGGAATACTTGTATGGTGCCTGCGTGCCAGAGGAATGGCCACTCATCAAGCAGAAATACGAGATACTGACAAAGCACCCATTGGAACCCCATCTCTGTGTCGGGTTTGAAATTCGTTTTTAGCACATAATCAAATGATTTGCACGCATACGCCCTGTAATGCTACAGCTTACATATACCACAAGGATATATTGTATGAATGACCGTTGTTCAAACAGTTCGTTTCAATATCGTGTGGGTGTGCTCGGTATACCAGATTCTGTAAAAAGCTTAGGTTCGTTATGGCGGCATACACCTTGGGATCATGCCAGTCTGGAACAACTTAAAGACCTGGGATTCAACACAATTCAGGTGAACCTGGCTTGGGGTGCAAGACCTGAAGACGAGCCACTAAATCTTGAAGACATCATCACTTTGTCTGAAGCGGAGCAAATAAAATATCCGCAATCCGTACCATTACGATGTGATCCGTCACCAGAACGCTACCAGCAAAGACGAAAGATCATCGCAGAACGCTCGGCATTGTGTAAAGAACACGGATTACGTACCCTATTCCACTTTGGTGCCCCATTTAATGCCCATGGCGCCTACGGAGATACACCACCAAACTGTATCCTGGATGAAAAAACGCTTTGCCGGTATGAACTGCTCCTCCAACAGTTTGCCCGGGAATTTTCCAATATAGATGATGTCTTGGTGTACACCTACGATCAAGATGCCTGGTTATGTGGTGAGTTTGGAAAATGCCCCAGATGTTCGGGGATTCCTTTACACAAACGCCTGGTACCGTTCCTGAATCGACTGGCAAAAGCTTGGCATGCGGAGCTGCCAGATGGGCGTCTCTGGTGGGAGCCATGGGAGCTGAGTGCCGGGCAGGTATATGCCTGTGTACAAGCGGTAGACACAGACGCGTTCGGTCTCGCACTGCATTCAAATATAGCGGAAGTCATGGCGACCATGCCTGGTGACCGATGGCTGATAAACACCTGCGCGATAGCAGCAAAACGCAATATTCCAACTCTGGTCGAATATTTTCTTGGAGCAACAAGTGAAGAACTGGAACCGTTGCTCGATCTGGCGCATCCCCTGGTCGTACTTCATGGACTGCGTACCATAGCACAAATTACTGGTGTCTCTGGCATCAAAGAATACTACGGACTTTCGCCTGATCGTGAAGACCCCAATTTACGCATGGCTGGTCTGTTTTTTGAAAATCCATCAATAACAGACGATGAAGCATTGGCTGCATTGGCAGAACCTTATGCCAGGGCAGCAAACGGTATGGTTGCTTTTTGGCAGAAAACAAGTGAAGGCATGACATTTTTCCCCTGGGAGACGACCTGGTTTATACGGGAAATAGGAAGAAGCCGTGTAGACCATGCACTATCTGCCGCAGTTATACGCAGCCAAACGGCATGCACACCTTCCTGGGCCTCAACTCGCAAAGGTACTTTCATGGCGTGCACCTCACCCGACAACCACCCCTGGCTTCTGGAAGATGTACAATTGAGATGCGAAACAGCAGCCCGTAGCTGGTATGAAGCAGAGCAGCTTGGGCAATCAATACTGGAAGATATACCTGAAAATCTGAGACCTCGGCTAAATGCCAATCTGACTGACCTGGGACGTTTAAAACGCAGGGCAATGGCGTACGCAAATCATTTACGGGAAACTAACCTGGTCACTTCAATAAGGTCAAATATTAAAAACGACAGGGCCTGGTCGGAACTACACGACCTGCTCAAAGCAGACATGGATAATTTTCTGGAAGAAAAAACAAAAACACCTCACCAACCTGCGGGTGGCAGCATACATGACTGGCAGGAGATGCAGGAAGCCATTCTTATGTTGGAGAACAACCCCGAAGAGTTTTTGGCAATGTACTTCCTCGAAACCCCGGACAACCAATCCAAAGGTATGTTCAGCATGACATCTCTGTAGATTAAACCAAAAAAATGATACTACACTGATTCATCCTTAAAGAGAACTTTGTCCGCTGATCCACGTCCACCTCCAACAACAAGTAAGAAAAGTGCCCCCATCAACATGGAAAAGTCGGTACGAGACTCATGCGCCATGCTCCAAAAGCCATAGGTAGACAATTCACGTACCTTGAAACCCAGGAAATCTTCGCCCAGCAGAATAGGAATTTTCGTAGTCACAATGGCTGTAAGCATAATAATGATAATTGGAATTGCGGCATACCGGGTAAACAGCCCAACCAATATCAAGGCACCACACAGTATTTCAAATACACCGACAAAAGGAGCAATCAATTCTGCGGCTTCATATCCCATACGTTCAAATCGACCGACACCTCTCGCCGCAGGATACAGAAACTTCTGTATCCCTTCCGACAAAAATACACTACCCACAGCAACACGAATAAATATCGTGGCAATCGGGCCATTGGTTATTAACAACCTTTTGAAAATGTCTGGCATGGTAATTGGATTCTCCTGTTAATTACTGTCCAATGGTTGACATGGATGGTTTTATGTAAAACACACAAAACCTACTAACACCCGAAGCTAATGCCAAATTTCATGTATGTTGATATTACTCTTGCTTTATGGACAATCGAATCCGGTCATATTCATACCGGATTTCTAGAAAAGGGAAATCTACCAGAAGGTTTTCTTGCAATATCATATCGAAAGAAGCATTTGATGCAATTTCGACCGTCCAAAGCCGCTCATCAAGCGGTATATCCTCAACCTTACTCTCAATTTCAAGAACGATATCAGCTTCCTGCCCAAGCAGCTTCAGCACTTCAATAAAATCATTTTTTTCGAATAAAATATGTGTACCAGATAATGGCGAAGTGAGTTTCGCGTGAAAAGTAGTAGATAATTCAGCACCTTCAATCACTCTTGGCGAATTATCTATATCATTTTGCGCATTCATATCGTTTTTCACTGGCGCGTATTCGACATGTTCTACCTGTTTCCTAACGATAAACAACGGATCCACCCCCTCCCATACCTTGACAACCACATGGCTGTTTGTTTCACGTAGTATACGTACCTGTCGGAGCACTCGGCCATTTATCAGGTATACCTTGTCGTTACCTGGACTGTCAGGAAGCATGACTTCATCTTCAACCTTGACTGGCGTAACATAAGCATCTTGCTGTGCATTAACAAGTTCAATTGAGCCATGCAGCATTATGGCACAAAGCAGACATATCAGCATTTTATTTACTTTTCTCATCACTCTCTCCTTATTTAAGATCATATTTTTACAAAGAGTGAAAAGTCAAGACAAATATTATTAAAAAATCCGTATCAACAAGGACGAAAAGCTAACAGGCTGGATATCAAATCAGAATGTTTCGACATAACTGCCTGACTTAATCAGGCTTGATAAACCTTATTGCATCGGGTATAATAACAAGAATTTGAGCATGTACCTTTGCATGTGTATTTCAAACAGCATAGGTATGCGCCAAACGGATAAACTACACATCATAAGAAAATTAAGTCAGCTTATGAAGAGCTGAGTGGACCAATAGGCCAGATTATTTATTAATTTGGACTATACAATACTATGAACGGAATAAATAATTCCGTAACGCAGTCCATCAGCATTGTCATGTGCGTTCTCGGGACGAATCAAACAAATTGTATTTTCGACCCGAATTTTTTTGTCTGAATGTGGCATTGTCCGTCATAATATTGGACAGCATTTGCGAAATTGAAACGAACGAAACATATTGAAGTGAAAAACAGTTATGGGCGAGTGGCGGAATTGGCAGACGCGCTGGACTTAGGATCCAGTACCGCAAGGTGTGCGGGTTCAACTCCCGCCTCGCCCACCACAACCCGGGAAGCAGACGGAATAGAACATGAGCGAAAAGGAAATCAAAGAAACCCCTGAAACCGGAACAGCAGCAGAACCTGAAACAGAGTCTGTTGAAAACGATTCCCAGGTCGAAACGGCTTCTTCTACATCGGTAGAACTTGAACATCATCACGATCATCATCATCACGATCACGAACATGATCACAACCATGATCATGATCATGAAGACGATTTCAAGTTTGAGGAAGACCCCACCTTCAATCTGGAATATAAAGGGGAATGCCTGTACGAAGTTGGTGTGGTCGTTCCGGCGATCAACGAAGTTAAACAAGTCGACAAACTTTTTGATGAACTCCAGTCTGAAGTAGAGATGCCCGGATTCCGCAAGGGAAAAGCGCCTCGTAAGCTTTTGGAAAACAAGATGGGCAAACATGTTCGTGCTGAAAGTGTGGACAAAATTGTTTCCGCTTCTTTCGAAAAACTGATCACAGAACAAGATTTACGGCCAATTTCCCGCCCAGACATTGAGGGGTTGGAAAATGTGTTGGAACGCGATCAGAACGCCCCGTTGGAGTTTACCCTCAAATTTGAAGTTGCTCCACGCTGTGAATTGGGCGCGTATAAAGGTCTTGAAATTGAACGTCCTGTACTTGAAGTAACGGATGAAGACATTGATCAGGCCCTTGAAGGCATGCGTGAGCGTCTGGCTACATTTGAATCCATCGAAGATGAAGCATCCATTGAAGGGGATCAGGTTATTATCGACTTCAATGGTAAAATTGATGGCGAAGAATTCCCTGGAAACAGTGCTGAAAATTACCCCTATATCATCGGCTCAAAACGCTTTTTCGAAAGTTTTGAGAAAGCACTCATTGGTGTCAAAGCAGAGCAGGATGTCACTTGCGAAGTCCAGTTCCCGGATGACTATTCCAACAATGACTTGGTAGGAAAAACTGCGCTTTTCTCCATCAAAGTGCATGAAATTAAGCGCAAAAAATTACCAGAAATGAACGATGAATTTGCCAAGATTGCTGGTAAAGAGTCTATTGAAGAATTGCGTGAAGATGTCAGTAATCGTATAAGAGAAAATTATGCCGACCATTCACGTCGAATTGCAGAGCAGAATGCCCTGGACCAGATTGTAGAAAAAAGCACCTTTGAAATTCCCAAGTCGTTGATAGAATCTTCTGCAAAGGAATATAAAGAGCAAGAAATTCGTCGTCTGGTGGCAACACATATGCCTGCTTCCCAGATTTCTGAACAAGAAGAGAAAATCGCTGAAGAAGCCAATGAAAATGCGCTCCGTGAGATCAAGCGTTTCGTCGCGTTGAACCAGGTAGGTGTAGCAGAAACCATAACTGTTGGTGAAGCGGATTTCGAGCGCGAAGCTGAGAATATCCGACAACGTACCGGCATGGAAATGGCCATCGTACAACGATTTTTACAGCAAAGTGAACAGCGTGAAACCTACCAGAGTCGTATATTCAGAGAAAAGGCCATGGCCCTGATTCTGGAAAACGCCAAGTTGGTAGACAAAGTAGTTTCACGCGAGGAGCTGAACAAACAAAGTGAAGAACTCGACGATGTTGAATAATTACGTCCATTCATCAGCATCAGCTCCAGATGATCGACTGCGACCACTGGTTGACCCAAAAATGATTACCATTTATGAGCAAACCAGCCGTGGTGAGCGGATGTATGATATCTACTCAAGATTATTGGCAGACCGTATCATATTCATGGGTATGCCAATAGATGATTATGTTTCCAGCTATGTAATTGCACAGTTACTGTTTCTGGAGGCTGAAGACCCGGACAAAGACATTAACTTGTACATCAATTCGCCAGGAGGCAGCGTTACTGCAGGCTTGGCAATATATGACACCATGCAATTCATAAAGCCGGAAATCACAACAATTTGTCTCGGGCAAGCAGCCAGTATGGGTGCTGTGCTCATGGCAGCAGGTACGCCTGGAAAACGGTTTGCTTTACCCTACTCCCGGTTTTTACTGCATCAGGTTGCCGGCGGGGTACAAGGTCAAGCTTCCGACATTGAAATCCAGGCCAAAGAAATCGTACGCATCAGCGAAATGTTGGATGAAATATTGGTAAAACATACCGGTCAGTCAGTTGACATTATTCACAGAGACAGTGATCGCGATTTTTTCATGGGGGCCAAAGAAGCCAAGGAATACGGCCTTATTGATGAAATACTCGAACGAAGCCACAAGTAAGCATTATTAATTGTTGTATCCATCCCCTTTCCAAAGATACCAATCGTTAATTGGAAAGGGGATTTCCTTCACGTCGAATAGGTTATTCCAAAAAATAGTATTACCTGACAAAGTAAGCATACTATTGCGTACTCCTGGTATTATGATAACATGCATAAAGAATGCCATATACAATTGAATCTGCCCAGCCCAATAGGCAACTTTTAAAATTATTCAGAGCCAGTTTCTTATACTATAAGATGTGAATGAAAATGATATAGTCGAACAATTTGAATCATTTCGGCATCTCATCACATTCTGTAGTACATTTGATAGAAAAATGAAACAATATTACCTATCTGGGCATTAGATATTTTGAATGAAATAATCAGAATTTACCCAGCCAGAATGATATCTGACTTGACCTTTGCCCTGAAAAGCGGGCACAATGTTATTTGGAAATACAGGGTTATATCTGGCATTAAATTCTTGACAGAATAGCCCTCAAAATGCTATATTTATAGCAATTCTCATAAACCCGGACAGTCTCGGAGGTTTTTATGGCGCCGCAACGAACGCGTAGTGATATCCCAACCTGCTCTTTCTGTGGTAAGCGTCACGATGAAGTGAATAAGCTTATTGCAGGACCTGACGTAAATATCTGCGATGAATGTGTCAATTTATGCAGCGAAATAGTCGCGGAAGAACGCGCCCGGAAAGGTGTGGAACGCACTCTCAAAGTTCCCGCACCAAAGTCTATCAAAGAATTTCTTGACCAATATGTCATAGGTCAGGATCGGGCAAAACGCGTTCTTGCTGTTGCTGTTCACAATCATTACAAACGGATTTCTGCTGGTGGTGAAATTGACGGTGTTGAGTTGCAAAAGTCCAATGTCTTATTAATAGGTCCTTCCGGGTGTGGTAAGACCTTGCTTGCCGAAACACTTGCGCGCATGCTGGATGTGCCGTTTGCTGTTGTAGACGCAACCACTTTGACTGAAGCCGGATATGTGGGTGATGATGTCGAGAATGTTATTCTCAAACTGTTACAAAATGCCGATTTTGATCCGGTACGTGCCGAAACCGGCATTGTATATGTGGACGAAATTGACAAGATTGCACGCAAAGGTGACAGTCCATCTATCACACGCGACGTTTCTGGTGAAGGTGTGCAACAAGCACTGTTAAAATTGTTGGAAGGCACCATTGCCAATGTGCCACCACAGGGCGGTCGCAAACATCCGCAACAAGAATGCATTCAGGTAGACACCCATAACATTCTGTTCATATGTGGTGGTTCCTTTGCTGGCCTGGACCAGATTGTCCAACGTCGTATCGGCAAAAAAGTAATTGGTTTCAACTCAGACATAAAGACCAAAAAAGACGAAGAAGATATTCTGGCTCAAGTCAAACCCGAAGACCTGATAAAATTCGGTATGATTCCTGAATTTTCTGGGCGTTTACCTGTGCTCTCCACTTTGAACTCCCTTGTACGAGATGAAATGATTCGTGTCTTGATTGAACCGAAAAACGCGATTATCAAACAATATGAAAAATTGTTTGAACTGGAAAATGTGAAATTACGTTTCCCGGATGAATCCGTTGCCGCAATAGCAGAAGCGGCAATTGAGCGCAATACAGGTGCTCGGGGTCTTCGCAGTATACTGGAAGAAGCCATGTTGAATGTAATGTATGAAATACCCTCCCATGAAGATGTACGGGAGTGTATCATTACACCAGGTGTCATTTTAAAATCCGAAGAACCCCTACTTGTATACCGGCATGAAGTAGAGGATAAAGACAGGAACACTGGAAAAAATTCCGTCTCTGCTTAACACAATGAAGATGATGACACCGGACGGTTTTATGAAGTGACAATGCCTGATAGTGTTGTGTTTCCATCACATTTGAATTTTGTGTTATATATAACCTATCTGATATTCGGCCGGACGGAAAACATTACCGTCCGGCTGTTTTTACATGACCACTATCCCTTATTGTATACGTTAACACCCAATTGTTGTGCAGATTCTTTATTGCATCAAAAGGTTGAAAATAAATGCCCCGTAAACGCTCACAAAGAAAAAAGTTACTCTCACTGCCTTTGCTACCGCTAAAAGATGCTGTCGTATTTCCCAACATGGTAGTACCATTACTGGTTGGGCGTTCCGCTTCTGTTGAAGCTGTGGAATGCGCTGTCAGTCTGGAAACTCCGATTTTTTTATGCACACAGAATGACCCTACAATCGAAGAACCTGTAGCAGATAATATGAATAAAATTGGGGTCATGGCCAACCTCTTACAAACTTTACGAATGCCAGATGGCACGATGAAGGTCGTTGTGGAAGGCATCCAAAGAGCCGAATGGGCCGTTCTGGAATTTACCGGATATTGCTACGATGCGCAGGTCACCCCAATAGAACCAATACCGGTCAAGGAAGCAGAAATCGAAGGTCAATTAAGACTTTGCAAGAATTTATTTGAAGAATATGTTCGCCTCAGTCAACGGATTGCACCCGAAATTGTTATGACGATTCAAGCATATCGTGAACCGGAAATGCTGACAGATATTATCTGTGGATATTTACCAATACCTGTTGAAGAACGGCAAGTACTTTTAGAAACGCTCTGCATAAAAATGCGTCTTGAAGAAGTCATAACGATACTGATGCGCGAAAATGAAATGACAAAAATCGAACATTCCGTTCGGAATCGTGTTCGCGAACAAATGGAACGTGGCCAACGTGAGCATTTTCTACAAGAACAGCTCAAAGTAATCCACCAGGAATTGGGCAACCGTGAAGAAGGTATGGATGAATACAGCGAATTGCGGGAGATGGTGGAAAAAGCCAAAATGCCCAAGGAAGTTCGAGAAAAGGCAGAGCGTGAAGTTGTGCGCTATGAACGCATGCCATTTCTAAGCCCGGAAAGCGCCATTATCCGTAATTACATTGAGTGGTTGAGCGATGTACCCTGGAGCAAGCGTACTAAAGACACACTGGACCTGGTGCGTGCGCAGAGTGTATTGGACGAAGACCATTACGGACTGGTCAAAGTAAAAGAACGCATACTCGAGTTCTTGGCCGTGCGCAAGTTACGGCCCCGTGCCAAAGGCCCAATCTTGTGCCTGGTTGGCCCGCCAGGTGTCGGAAAAACATCACTGGGGCAATCTATCGCCCGTTCCATGAATCGGAAATTTGTCCGTGTTTCTCTGGGTGGAGTGCGCGATGAAGCAGAAATTCGTGGCCACCGACGCACCTATATCGGTTCGATGCCTGGACGTATAATCCAAAGCATGAAAAAAGTTGGTGTTCGTAATCCAGTATTCATGCTGGATGAAATTGACAAAATGATGGCTGATTTCCGTGGCGATCCCGCTTCCGCACTGCTCGAAGTCCTGGACCCGGCACAAAACAAAGCTTTCAGTGATCATTTCCTGGAAGTTGATTTTGACCTCTCAGAAGTTTTCTTTATCGCTACGGCAAACACAGAAGCCAACATACCTTACGCATTGCATGACCGCATGGAGGTCGTTCGTTTATCCAGTTATACGCCTATGGAGAAACGGGAAATAGCACGCCAGTTTTTAATTCCCCGCCAGATTGAAGAGACCGGTCTGAGTTCAGAGAAATTAAGCTTTGAAGAAACTGGTATTGAAACCCTGATACGACGCTACACCCATGAGGCAGGGGTACGAGAACTCGAACGTCAAATTGCCACTATATGCAGGAAAGTTGCCCGGAAAGTGTTATCGGATGATAAAGTCAAAACACCCATTCTGATTAACACACAAAGTACCCTGGAATTACTGGGACCTCCAAGTTATACCGACAACAAAAAGCATGTACAAGCCAATGTAGGCACTGCCATAGGTTTGGCCTATACTTCTGTTGGTGGTGACACCCTCACCATCGAGACCAGTACCATGAAAGGAAAGGGTAAACTCATACTCACCGGGCAGCTGGGTGACGTGATGAAGGAATCCGCTGAAGCTGGATACACCTATTTGCGCGCCCATGAAGCGCAATTGGAACTACCCGAACAATTTCACAAAGAGCTGGATTTACATGTCCACGTACCGGAAGGTGCCACACCGAAAGATGGCCCTTCTGCTGGCGTTGCCATATTGGTTTCTATGTTGTCAGCGCTGAAAAATGAAGCACCACGGCCCGCAATTGCAATGACTGGTGAAATCACCCTTCGGGGACGGGTATTACCGGTCGGTGGCATCAAAGAGAAAACATTGGCAGCTTTTCGCGATGGCATAAGCACCGTTATATTGCCTGCAGAAAATGAAAAAGATTTAATTGATATACCGGAAGAAGTAAAATCGGCGCTGGAGTTTGTTTTTATTGATAATATAGAAACAGCACTGCTGATGGTTTTTGAGGAAGTCAAGGCCCCAGCTTAACCAACAACATGCTTGGTGCCTGATTTAATAATAATGGAAAGCCCACAAATATCGTGATGAGAATAACGTCTGCCGAATATCTAAAAAGTGTTTTGAAACAAGATGATTTACCGAAAGACAACCGACCAGAATTGGCCTTTGTCGGGCGTTCCAATGTAGGTAAATCCAGTCTGCTTAACACACTGTTACGCCGCAAAGGGCTTGCAAAAACCAGCAGCACCCCGGGCAAGACACAGACCATCAATTTTTTTGAAATCAACAAACAATTTTACTTTGTCGATTTACCAGGATACGGATATGCCAAAGTTCCCAAGGCAACGAAAGATGCCTGGAACCGTTATATGCGCGATTATCTTTTTAATCGAGAACCCTTAAAGATGGCTGCTGTTTTATTAGATGCCCGCCACACGCCAACAGCAAACGATGCAGAAATGATCGACATGCTGGCTGAAGCTGAAGTCACGACATTACTCGTGGCAACCAAAATCGACAAATTAAGCCGCAATCAATGCGTAAAGCAATTACAAATTATCAAGTCCAACCTGGGACTGGAAGCCGATGAATATGTTTTGCCTTTTTCATCCGTAACCGGTGAAGGTGTTCAGCCAATGTGGGAAATTATCTCAGACATCCTCACAGCAAATGAACTGGAATAACCTGGAACCTTCTTGAGATGTAATGTACTCATCTAATATTCAAAATGGCAATCAAGCCTTTATCCTGAAAAATTTCCTGACCAGAATATCTCAGAACAGCAAAATCAATATTTCCCAACCAAGGAGAAATAATGCATAATCGATTACACCATGCCCTGACAAGTTGTATTTTAATCGCGACGACTTTCATTATGCTGCCTCTTTCCGCTGTAGTCGTTGATGAAGACCTGGAGATTGAAGGACACTACCTTGACGTTACCGTTTCACCGGAAGACGGCGGAGGTATTCCCCATTTCAGCCTGCGAGCAACTGTTACCAACCTGGCAGGAACAGAAAGTCTTCTGGAAGAAGGCTTTGGCGTGGGTAGTTATTATGTACCTAATCGCAGACTGAATGAACGGCTGGAAATCGTTGAAGGCATTACCGACCGTCCAGTTATTCGCTTCAGTTATGATTGCGAAGGTCCCAATATTCAAGACCTCCATGTTGTCCGCATCATGGAACCTTTGCCAAATGAATCGTCTGTGCGAATTACCTGGCGATTGGAAAATCGTGGTAAAGAACGCCAATGGGTGGCGCCCTGGGTGCGAAGCCATGTTGCACCAGGTGGAAGTGCCGGGCCACAGGACCGCATCGATTTACCTTCAATATCCGGGATAAAAAACATCAGGCAGTCGGCCTATCATCCCGCGGCACGTAATTGGATAGCTGTTACCGACCCCATCGAACAAGAAACCATGTATGCCGTGTTTGATGCTGACCAGACCCATGCCTTTCTCGGTTTATGGGATGAGCCAGAGATAGATCGAGGTTTCAAAGCAGCATTCGTGCCACGTATTCTGGAGCCGGGCGAACAATGGGAAACGGTATACCGCCTCAATGCGGTTCGTGGTCTTCAACATGTTGACTTCGCAACCGATGAATTGGCTGCACAATTGGATTACCGTGATGGCACCTTGACGATGTTGCTTTCCGGTGCAAAATCTATGGAGAATCTGCAAGTTCATGCAAGAATTATTGCTCCCAATGGCCGGGTATGGCGGCTGGATGCCAAACGTTTCAACATAGACCCCAATCGTCTGGCACGTTGCACCTATGAATGGGAAGCTCCCGGTACAGGTGTTTACGAATTTCTGGCACAAATACGCCACGACAATGGTTCATCGGTACCGCTCGGTAAAGATACTGCCTCACCACATGGTGGGATTGACACCCAATTCGTTGTGGGCAATCCGACATCACAGGCAATGGAAGCCTGGACTAATGCACCATTTGCGCTTGATCGCGGGAGCCGCACCCTACAACGTGAACTGGCAGTCGCAGGCAATCCTCAAATCTGGTTTGAATCTTCGGTTCATAAAGTGTTTCCTGAAGACCGTGTCGCATCCGGAGCGTCAGTAAATCCGGCTTACCGGCTTCGGCTGGCCCGCCGAGAGCGGGAATCATTTCAAGTCGTGTTGCGACCAGGTGAAAACACGGACATCCATGATGTGCAAATACGCCCTGGTGATTTAATCAACCGTGAGAGTGGTTCACGCATATCTGCTTCGGATATCCAAGTCTACAATGTAATGTTTCACGATGTCCCCGTACCAAGCCATTATGAAGGACCAACTGGCTCCTGGCCAGACGCACTTCCACCACATACCGCATTTCATGTACAGGGAGGCCATACGGCCCCGGTTTGGATAACAGTATACGCGGCACCTGATTTACCTGCCGGATTCTACCGTGGTCCCATAGAAATCAGCGGACGAGGCATGGATACACGCGAGGTCTGGCTTGAAGTACAAGTGTATGATTTCACCTTGCCGGTGTCACCAATTATGAAGACGGATTTCGGATTCTGGTCAGAAGCTGCTATGGAAGGTGCACAGGCCCGCGGTGCTAACCCACGATTGGACGATTTACAAGAAGCATATCTTCTCAATGCGCTTGAACACCGCGTAACATTACGAGAGTTGACCCAGCTACCCTCGGAAAGCGCCAACTACCGATCTACACTCAATGCTTATGATCGGCATTTTGACACCTTAATCCGTGGAGGTGCAACAACCTTCTCCGTACCAGCTTCATTATTGGATGTACCCGAACAATTACGGCTGGCAAATGACTGGGTGGTGCAACGTGGAATTCAGGAACGTGCTTTTGTACACCTGGCACATGAACCGCTGGAACCCTCCTGGCCTCGATTGCTTGAAACCATGCAACGCTGGAAAGACCATGCGCCGGATATTCCCATCATGGTTACCACCTTTGGGCTATCTCCATTCATCCCGTCAGTACTGGACCGCTGGGCTGTGCATGCCCAGGTATTTGACACACTCCACAACAGAGAACTGCTTACGGAAATCTCCAGTGGCCGTGAGGTTTGGTGGTATGTAAACCACATGCCACCGCGTCCGTATGGCAATTTTTTCCTCGATTTTGCAGCCATGGAACATCGTATTCTTTTCTGGCATGCCTGGGCACTTGGTGTCCGCGGCATGTACTATTGGAGCATTAATTATACCGATGCAAATCAAGACCCCTGGACAAACACTCTCGATATAACCCCGGTAAATGGTGACGGGTTGCTGGTATATCCAGGAGCACATGGTCCGATTAATTCCATACGCTGGGAAATCATTCGCGATGGTCTGGAAGATTATGACTACCTGACTATCTTTATGGATAGAAGAACACAGCTCTTGGAGCGTGGTGGTCATGATGCATTGTTAAACCGGGCTGCATCTGCTTACAATTTGAATGAACTGGTTCCCGATCTGGTAAATTTTCCGCGCAGCCCAGATATTCTCTTGCAAAAACGTCACGAAATTGCCACAATAATAGAAGAAATGGGGAGAGCGTTAAATCGGTAACTGCACATACCGGACAATATGATACGCGCTGCCTGGCCATTACTTCCTTGATACCAATACTGAATTGAAAAGGGGTGTATTATGTTATTCTGTGACAATCAAAAAAACCTTTGTCTTCTCATTGCTATAGTACTCGCTTCCTCCCTACTGACAATGCATACCTACGCGAGTGAAGACTCCATCGAAAAGAACGATGTGATTACTATCCATGTTTCTCCAGAAGGTAATAATACCTGGACAGGGCGTACCGCAAGTCCTGATGAATCTGGCAATGGGCCTTTAGCCAGTCTGGCAGGTGCACGTGATGCGGTCAGAAACTTAATTCAATCAGAAACGATTACCAGTGACATCCATGTACTCTTCGCCCCAGGTACCTACGAAGTTACAGAGCCAACCGTCTTCTCACCAGAAGACACGGCGCCAGAAGGATACACCATTTCGTACGCTGGTACACTGGAAGACGACGTATTGTTTCACGGTGGCAAGGTTATAGAATCCTGGGAGCAGGATGGGCACCTCTGGGTAGCCGACATCCCGGAAGTCAGAAATGGCGCATGGAATTTTAGTGCCTTGTGGGTGAATGGTGAGCGGAGAACACTTGCGCGCATTCCCAATCCAGCCAATGATCTAGGTGATTACCCGGTTGAAAGCGATTGCTTCGGGATAACAAGCCAAGTGATGGAAACACATCCGGAAACCGGAGAAGAACAGGCATCACGTACAGCAATTCGGTTTAACCCGGAGGATATACAACCTTGGGAATCAATTGATGATGCGTTGGTTGTCGTATACCATTCCTGGGAAACTTCAGCCCATCGTATTGCAGAAATTGACTGGGAGAATAGTATTTTTCACTTTACCGGCCCGGCAAGCTGGCCATTCAGAAGGTGGCCTTGGGGACCACACCAACGTTATTACATTGAAAACCTCTTTGAAGCACTGGACAGCCCTGGTGAATGGTATCTCAATACGAAAACCGGAAAACTGTATTACTGGCCAATGCCAGGAGAACAACTGGACGCTGTAGAAATTGTCGCGCCAATAGTATCTCAATTTATACTTCTGGAAGGGATTCCGGAAGAAGAAGCTTTTGTATCTAATTTGATTTTTAAAAACCTGCAATTCAAATATTCTGAGTTTGCAATAGCGCCAGAAGGTCACAGTGATGCCCAGGCTGCGTATTCTGTAGGCGCAGCCATTGAAGCCATTGGAGCCAGGAATTGCCATATTTTGCAATGTGAGGTCGGGCATGTTGGCACTTATGGTGTCTGGTGGCGACGTGGTTCGCAGAACAACAGCATAGAACAAACCTATCTACACGACTTAGGCGCTGGGGGTATTCGAGTAGGTGAAATTGCCAGCCCATCTTCTCCCCCGGAGGCTGCTGATCACAATCGCATTGTTAACAACCTGATTCAGGATGGTGGTCGCATATTTCGCAGTGCAGTTGGTGTTTGGATTGGCCGTGCATCCTATAATGAGGTGCTTAACAATCAGATCGGTCATATGCGCTACACCGGTATCTCAGTTGGCTGGTCCTGGGGATACGCACCCAGCTCGGCACACCACAATATCATCGCCTATAACCACATTCATGACATTGGCAAAGGGCAACTCAATGACATGGGAGGCATCTACACGCTGGGGCTGTCACCTGGCACAGAACTCAGAAATAATCTCATTCATCATGTGATCTGTAACGAACATGGTATAGGTGGGTGGGGCATCTATCCCGATGAAGGCACAACAGACATGCTAATCCGGGACAATGTTGTCTTCTACACCCGAACAGGTGGCTTCCACCAGCATTATGGTAAAGAAAACAGAGTAAAGAATAATATCTTTGCTTTTTCAGAAGGCCCCCAGATAATACGTTCACTCGAGGAAGACCACGTATCCTTTTTCATCGAAGGCAATATTGTTCTTTTTGACAATGGCCAATTGTTGGGTTGGAATTGGAATAATAAGAATTTCCAATTGGACAACAATATCTACTGGGATATACACGAAACACCTATTGATTTTGCTGGTCGGAGTTTTGATGCTTGGCAAGAAGAAGGTCAAGATCAGCATTCTCACATCGTCGATCCCGAGTTTATACGCATAGACACCCCTTATCTAGAACTAAAAGAGGATTCCCCGGCTATATCGTTGATCGGATTTGAGCCCATTGACTTGGATATCGTCGGTTTACAGGGCGATAACGATTGGGTTAGCAAAGGCAGACAACTGATTAATAGCTCGTATCCATTGCCAACGAAAATTTAAGTTCAAGTTGACAATTATGCTATTATGCCCCTGTGCCACAATGTACAGACATGTAGGGGGAATTGTGCCATGCACTTTACAGTACCGCATCATCGCTTTAGTACACTACCAGAAATATGCAAAATTTGCCCGTCAAACTCAAGCTATATTATCACTGGGCTTATTTTTATTTTTATTCTGGGCGCCATTTATTCCTCTCAATGGCCAGCTTATAGCGATGTTAATGATGCGAATGAAACGCCTTCTACTGTTTCTTCCGGGTTGGTACTGGATTCGATCAGCCGTCTGGAACGGGCGGAACGTATAGCCAGGTTTGGCCATTGGGAATTTAATCTGAATACCAATACGGTGCTTGCGTCCGAAGGTGCCCAAATCCTGTATGGACTCGAAGGTAACTATTGGAACATACCGGATGTTCAAAAGATACCTTTACCGGAATACCGAGACATACTGGACAATGCATTAAAAGGTCTCATCCAGAACAATACGCCCTATGAAGTCATATTTAAAATTAAACGACCAACTGATGGCCAAATTCTGGCAATTTATTCCGTAGCAGAATACATTCCCGAACAAAATATTGTCTTTGGTGTCATTGAAGATATTACAGCTCAGGTAACTGCTGAAGAAGCATATCAACGCCGCTATAACCGATATCTTTTCGCGTTGGCATTGGCAATATTAGGGCTGCTCATTATTATTGCTTTGCTAACCACTGTATATATGATGCATCGTCGAATGACGTTGACGATTCAAGAACGCGAACAAATCCTATCAACGACATTAAATTCTATTGGTGATGCCGTAATCTGTACCGACACGCACGGAATAGTAACAAAATTAAACCCTGTTGCTGAGCAATTGAGTGGTTGGAATCATGACGAAGCAATAGGCAAGCCCCTTAAGAAAATTCTCCGTCTAATCAATGATGAAACGCGTGAAGAGGTAATAAATCCTGTTGACGAAGTAATGAAATCCGGCAATATTGTGGGTTTGGCAAACAGCACCATACTTATAGCCAAAGACGGTTCGGAATACCAAATAGCAGACAGTGCAGCTCCAATTCAAACAGAATATGGTGATACGCTTGGTGTAGTCATGGTGTTTCGAGACGTTACCGAACAATATGAAGCACAAAAGAAACTGCGCTCTTGGCATGACTTGATGCATTATATTATCAAGTACAATCCTAATGCTATTGCAGTTCTTGACAACAACTTAAATCATGTTTACGTCAGCGATCGATTCCTGAATGATTATAATATGAAGGGAAAAAATATAATTGGAAAGCATCATTACGAGGTGTTTCCCGCAATCCCGGAAAGAATTCGTGATGTTCACAAACGAGTCTTACAGGGAGAAGTTTTATCTTCAGATGAAGAAGTATACCAACATGCAGATGGTTTGATTGATTATTCACGTTGGGAATGTAGACCCTGGCGAGACAACAACGGAGAAATATCTGGCATTATTTTGTATACCGAAATAATAACCAAAAGAAGGCAAGAAGAAATTGAAAAGCGCCAGACTTTCGTTTTGCTGGATGTACTGCTCAATAATAGCCCAAGCATGATATCTATAATGGATTCCGAGGGAAAATACATCCTTGTATCACAAGCACACGCTACATATCTGCAAAAATCAGTGAATGAGATACAAGGAAAGACAATTGAAGAATTGTTACCACCTGATATTACCCAAGTATTCCATAAAGATATTAACAAAGTGCTTGACACAAACGAACCATTGTTAAAAATTGATATCCTGACTGCCGAAAACACAGTAAAATACTTTGAGACCAGTTTGTTTCCTATCGTTTACCCTGGGAATCCTTCCAACAGCAAGTTAATCGGCGCTATTTCTACTGATATTACCGAGCGGGTTGAAGCGGAAAGAACTAAACTAGAACGTGAGCGCTATTTCAGGACTTTTGTTGAAGGTTGTCCAGATGGCATCTTTGTTCAGACCGATCAGCGGTTTGCCTACCTGAATAAGGCCGCATTGAAAATTTTTGGTGCCACTTCTGAATCTCAATTGCTTGACACAAAAATCATTGACTGGATACATCCTGACTATCATGATGTTGTAAAAAAGCGTATTCAGCAATTAAATCAAGATAACAAAAGCGTAGAAATGCTTGAGGAGATTTTTCTCAGAATTGATGGTAGTCACGTCCCAATAGAAGCTTCTGCCGTGCCGATAGTATATGAAGGTAAAAACGGCGCCATGGTGTACTTACGGGACATAACAGAGCGCAAAAAAGCAGAAGAGAACCGATTAAATCTTGAACGCCATATGCTTCAAACACAAAAACTGGAAAGTTTGGGGGTTCTTGCCGGTGGTATAGCGCATGACTTCAACAATATTCTCATGGCGATAATGGGACACTCCGAGCTGGCACTTGAAGAATTATCACCGGTGGCTCCTGCTCGCCAGAGTATTAATGATATTGCCACCGCAGCAAAACGCGCCTCAGAATTATGTCGGCAAATGATGACCTATGCTGGAAAAACATCGCATAGCCCTGAACTTGTCAATCTGAAAACACTCTTTGAGGAGATGCTTCACCTGCTAAAAACTTCCATCAGTAAAAAAGCTATTTTTAATTTACATATTGCCGAAGACTTGCCTTCAATCCTGGCCGATCCAAGTCAAATTCGCCAGATCGTTATGAACTTGATTATAAACGCTTCTGATGCAATCGGAGACAAAAGTGGTGTTATCTCCATAACTACAGGTGCCACTCGCTGCGATGAAGAATATCTGATGCAGACGGATTTGTACAGCGAAATAGCACCTGGCCTGTATGTCTACTTTGAAGTATCGGATACCGGAATCGGAATGGATATAACAACGCAATCTCGAATTTTTGAACCCTTTTTCACCACAAAATTTTCTGGCCGCGGACTGGGATTGGCTTCTGTCATGGGGATTGTAAGAACACATAATGGCGCAATTAAAGTTTATAGTGAACCAGGTAAAGGCACGACATTTAAAATTCTACTTCCAGCTATAGACAGTGCCTTGTTCATCAATAAAGAAGATTCTGAGCATGAACAGATTGAGTTGTGGTCTGGCAAGGGCACAGTTCTATTCGTAGATGATGAAGAAACTTTACGGGCACTGGGCGCCAGAATTTTGGAACATCTTGGTTTGAATGTCATTACGGCAGCAGATGGCCGGAAGGCCTTGGATATTTATCGAGCAGACAAAGACCGGATTGATGCCGTGTTAATGGATTTAACCATGCCCCACATGGACGGTGCACAAGCCTATACAGAAATGCGTAAGTTAAATCCAGATGCTAAGGTCATTATTGCAAGTGGAAATGTAGTCGAAGATGTCGCAGCGAGATTTGCTGGAAAAGGGGTGGCTGGTATCTTGCAAAAACCCTATTCAATCATACGGCTTCGTGAGTTGTTGTCAAGTATTTTACCTTCGAGCACCTGAAAATTGGCTACGCATGAAAAAATACAATGCCTTCATAGAAAAAAAGGAACTTTTAAGGAATTTAAGTGATTAAATATCAATGATGTGTGTAAGTTCACTTTTACAAGTTCGCTTTAGTTGAGATTAAGGCAACATGGGGTAGCGTGGCGGAACTGAAAATCTATCTTTTCTTTGCCAATTGTAATGAATGGCATTGGTAACGGTAGAATTGTAAGATAACAATGGGCCTGTGGTATACTCCAGCCCTTAACCAAGCCAAAATTAATTTTACATACTATGTTTTTCCTGTTTTATCATGATGGAGATCATACATTGAAACACTTTAGCACCATTTCACAACGTCCACTTCGGGCACAGAATGCAACCTTTGGGCAGATTATCTCTTTGGTAGCCAATCTGCTTAGCGTAATAGGTACAGCACTATTGGCCAAAGAATCCAGTAGTAGCTGACTGACAAAAAATATACAAACCAAATTAATTTATCCGATATTGTACGAAGGTTCGCGTACACCAACTGGGTAGCCATTATCACGATAAGTTAACAGTATTAAGTGGAGTCGATATTATGAATCATTTTAAGCCTATATCTAAAGTACCGAGTAAAGCGCAAAGTATTTGCAACGATATTTCGAGTGATTTTCAGGCCAAATTGTGTTTTGCACTTGAATACTTGACCTTATTTGCATTGCCCGTATTGGATATGAAGGCAGACAAGTAACAACCGGATGCACACGAATCCGGTTCACACAGCATATTGTTTATACGATTGAATTCAGTCAAGACAAGGAGTACTATGTCACGCATAAAGTTAATATCCAAGAAACCGGTACAAGCACAAAGCTGGCCGATAGAAGTTAAATTGCAATTTGCAGTCAACCTCTTTCAGATACTCATACCTTTCGTGCAGAACAAGGAACCACAAAACCCGGAAAGCTGATATACACGTTTTGTTTCTACTGCAACTATATTAATACAAATTTAGATTACCAGTCGCCGGTCAAGCACATGATCCGGCGCTTTTTTTTCTCCTGGTTTTATCTGAACCAACTGCATAATATCGTAAAATTACACCTGTTTCAGGTACCTTTCGAAAACTTCCTAATGGTAACTTTAGTTGATTTTCTCCCTGGAACAGGTAATGTATTATTCCCCCTACCCCACTCCATAAGCCAGAAGTGTTTTTTAAAGGAAATCGCGCCTGCGAACCCAATAAACATATCTCCCCTCGTATTCAGTCCTCCTCAATTGTGCAATTCATATCTTGGCTCAGTTCAATGGACGGAATTTTTCCACACGGCAAAATGAAGCATAGCAAACGCTATTTGATTTTGATATCTTATTTTCAATAAGATAATGACGTGGTTCACATATCTGATGAAAGGAGCTCAGTAAAATGCAGGGTACTGATAAGCGATGGCAATTTGTCCTGTTGGTCGTGGTCTTGGTGACGCTTGTGGTTTGGGTCTTTATTGCCAATAAGGATACCTATTCAAAAAAGCAGGCGCTCGAAAAAAATGTAGAAGGGCATGTGGCAAGCATGTTGGCGGACCAAAACCCAGATGATTATGATGTGATATCTGAAGTTATAGCAGAAAAAACGTTGGTTCTGATGGGCAATATATGGGGTGTGATTCGTATTTACGTTCGAGAAAAAGACGATTCATCGATGCAATCTTTTGTTGGCCTGGAGTTTTTTTATAATTACGAAGACGACCTGTGGGTACAACAGGATTCTGCCAGCATCGTGCTACCTGATCATAAAGTAGAAGCATACAGAACATTTGAAGCCATGAAATATGAAGTTGCAGCCGAAGCATATGAAAAATTCTAATTCAGATTCGACAATCAGCTCAAAAACGCAAAACCCAAAAAAAGTTCGCCGTTTTCCATTGGAAATCGTAACAATTATTTTGATTGGGTTGTTTTGCCTTTACTTGATCGGAACCGGTAACAATATTGAATCGTTCCGAGAAAAACATGGACACCTGCACACCTCACACCACGGGGGTGTTCTCGTTTGTGTTGGTATGCACAAAGCACATCTTGAGCTTTTACATGACCCAGAATCGGGCGAATTAACGGTACATGTATTGGATGATCAGGGTGAAAATTATTACTTTTTAGACTTGATAGACCTACCCTTACAGATTAAGCCTCATAATGCGCGTGCTTGGGTTGACATAACATTACCCGCAGTAGAAGACGTTTCCATCGGTTCAAGACTAGGCAGAAGTTGTATTTTTCAGGGTATCGTTCCGGAACTGGTTTCACAAGAAAGGTTTCAGATACGCATTCCAGATTTAGAATTTTTTGGGAACCTGTACCCGTCATTCGTTGTATCTTATCCTGAAGGCAGCCATTAACAATCGCACCTGTAGCATCCGTATCAAGCAGCAATCCTATGTTGAAGTCACGTATTGGAGTTATTAATTCATGTCACGACCATACAAGTCTACATTTCTTTTTCATGCTATATCGATCCTCTGTATCGTGGTAACTGGATGTAACTCAAATGAAGTACATATACCTGATGCACAGGATCAACGCTTGGCAACCCCGGATATAGTAAGTAACTTAAAACAAGTCCGCAACACCATTGGTAGTACAGAAAAAAAATATGCCCTGGAATATGTACTTGCAGGGGATGAAGCACACCAAATTGCGGAGCAGGCAGCATCCCCAGATAACGAAGAAAATGAGCGCGCTGCCCTGGTTGATGCCATACGTCTGTATGCTTTTGCCAGGAACATAACGGACACGATTACAAACCCTCGCAGACTGCGGTTTCCTGATGGTAAGGTATTGGGAGAAATCAGTGTCCAGAGTTGGGGAAGCAATCGGGGTTATCGGCGGCTGGCTGAAGCATCGGGAACTGTATCCGTAGAAAAAGATTTGAATGTACAATTCCGTGCAACATCAGAATTTGACGACACAGACATGGATGCACTTTCTGATCTGCCGCCCGGTGCGATCCAGTATCTGAATCTCAGTGAATGCAAGGTCACCGATGTGGGAATGCAACGATTGCGTGACATTCCCGGTGTTGTCAGTTTATCTTTGCACAAGACAGCCATCACAGACGAAACCCTAAAATTCATTGGCACGGATTCACGACAACTACGTCATATAAATCTACTGGATACGGCTGTTACCAGTAAAGGCATCACCTATCTGGCCAACATGCCTGCACTGGAAGAAATTGTCATAGGCAACACGAAAATCACGGAAGCAAGCCTGTTAGTTTTGAAGGACATACCACGTCTCAAAGCACTTCTGTTCCGTGATACACCACTCAGTGATGTGGGTCTTGAACATATCAAAGACATGCACCAACTGGAAAGACTTTGGCTTAGTGGCAATCAGATAACAGATTACGGGGTACCGTTTTTATACAATCTGGTAAATTTGGAGGAACTTATTTTTTTTCAAACCTCCGTTACACAGCAGGGAGTAAATAGGATTACCAGCAATATCAGTAACTGTCGCATACAATTGTTATAACCCAAATCAAATATTTGCATACTCATCTGTACGGTTTCGCCGCCGTGCCAGCTCACTGGAATAGCGGTGTCCCAAGGTGTCCGCATGCGCAGTTGCCCAATCTGTAAGACGTGTCGTTCCGGCAGGTGGCGACTCAGTGTACAACAATCCCTGCATCAGTCCTTCTATCTCTTCTCGTGTCAAAAAGGTGTCGCCCATTATACGTCCGATGATTGTTGCGACTACATAGCCTATACCTGGGGATACAGATATGATCCGACGCGGCTTACCAATTATCTCCCCCACCTTCTCCACCAGTCCCCGGAATGTAAATGTTTCTGGCCCAATAGCATCAATGATTCTATTCTCGTCATCGGCAGCCTGTGTCACAGCCAACTCAGCCAGATCATCCACATAGATTGGCTGCAATCGGTATTCACCATCACCAAATACGCCAACAACAGGGAGCCGACGATGCGCCCAGGCGATGTTGTTGACTAGAATGTCCTCCTTACCGAACAACACCGTGGGACGTAATATGGCATAAGAAAGGCCAGAAGACATTAACGCTTCTTCCAGTCGTGCCTTGCCGCTGAAATATTCAAGTGTGCTCTCGATAGATGGATTTGTGATGCTGACATGTACCACACGACGTATCCCTGCCTGCTGAGCTGCTTCAAACAGACGTAGGGTGTTGTCCACTGCTTCGGTATGCTTGAAGTCACGGTGGTTGAAACGCACCCAGTAGGTGTTGTGCAGAACATCGGCGCCTTCCAGCGCAGCAACCAGTTTCTCTGGCGCATCAAAGGCTAATGGATAGACTTCGATCTGGTCTTGAAATGGATTCTTCCGCTTTGGTGAATTTGTCAGGGTACGAACGGTATGGCCTTGCGCAAGCAATCGGGTTGTTATATATTTTCCCGAATATCCAAATGCCCCGGTAACAACGTGTGTAGTCATATGGACAATTCCTGATCATGTAGTAGTTTGTTGTGGCAACCTGATTTTAGAATATATCCAATACTGTACACTTATATGAATTGAATTGCACCTTCTTATTTAAGAAATCATCTTCATGGCCGGACATTAATATTTCGAAATACCCCTGAAAGAGTACTAAAAGGATTCAGCGGCAGTAAGTATGAACGTATAAATTATTCAGGAGAAATATCTCATGCTCAATTCAGTTTATTCTGTTACGAACAATAGTTTACTTAATATCATTGAAATAGCTGAGCAGTTCACTCGTGTCCATCAGTAGAATTTCAATATTTTCTTCAGAATTAATAAACTGTCTCACTTCTTCGATGTGAGCATTTACTACATACATGTTAGAAACTACAATACACAACTGCTCGAAGTGCGCGTTGACAACATCATCAATAATCGATTGTAAATGCAGGGGGTCGGACAGATGTTCGATGATACCATCACCAATCAATAT
>CAZIDP010000001.1:105997-197706 GCA_964537975.1 uncultured Nitrospirales bacterium
CTCCTCGCGACGCTAAAAAATCCAGGTATGTATCCCCTATTTTTGGTGCATATATTACATTCCAATTGTTACGCTTCAATGAAATCTCAATAAAATTGAATGTCATGTTATAGGGCATAAAGTATGACGACAAAAACATGGTATCACCAGAAACACGCAGGATGGATGATTTTTGAACTGTACTATCGTCTTCAGAATCCCTATTTTTAATCAAGAGTAATCCATTCTCAATCATATTGACGATCATATCGAACGTGTCATCTATTTCATCTTTGAAGCCTATACGTTCAATAAATTCGTTGATAGAAACATCATATATCCGCATGATGTTCATCAATATATATTTTTCACGCGGATTCATGAGTCGCAACATATTCTCCGCATTTCCAAAACTCGTATTATCGAACATGGCGTTGAGTTCATCTGGTAAACGGTTTTTAACCGTTTGATGTTCTCTTCCCGGGAGCGCAACATGATCCCCTTCAGCCTGCAAAACAGCGACTTCCTCTTCCATAACCTGCCAAAAATCAAAACCATATAATGCCATATCGATGTACAATCCAATCGGAGTTAATCGATATATCCGATCCTCTAATACATTAAGTTCTAAAGAACCAGTAAATATCAATTCATCTTGTAGAATCATCTGGTGGCGTTCCAGGTCGTCTGCCAGCTCGATTACTTCATTCAACTCCAGACCGATACGTCCAGCGCGCACAGAGAGTGCTTCATTGGGGTATTCACGGATGTCCGCCAATAATTCCCGGTATCCCGGTGAATCTATCAATGGTGATGTGTCCTCAGGAGGGTGTATCCCTAGTAGTACAGCAATGGGCTTCTTCCGTTCTACTACTTCTAAACTGTTGTAAAACACATTGTTTGCAACTTCATCGTGTTGTGGCGCAGTACTTCCAGCTCTGGTCAATTTCCTGAGGTCCTCCTCATCAATTGCCTCGCCATCATGCGCACGCTGGGCAGTTCGTTGTTGAATTCGCAATAAATTTCGTTGAGAGTATTTATCTGCCAACGTGTAGCCAGTTTCTGCCGTTTGTATTGCCTGTTCATAATCTCCCAAACCCATATATGCTTTGGAGAGAAAGAGGAAGGACTCCCCCAACAATTGATTTTGAAAATCGTCAAATATCTCTCGCTTCTCCGCCATCTGACTACGCTGTTCAACACCATAGTTGATAGCCGTTTCCAATAGTTCTACAGCATATTCATATGCTTCCTCTGGCGTATTTATTTCCCGGTGCTCACCGTCATTTTGCTGATCATCAGGATGATCGTCGTTGTCTTCCAGATCATGAAGTCGATCAGCATACTCGACAAACAAGCGGCCCAAAGCGGAATGAATTTCAAAGCTATACGGATTTGCCTTTAATCCAGCTTCGAGCATTTCACGAGCTTCACCGGCTTCACTGGCAAAATCTGCCAGGTAAAACGCACCCAGTGTATACAAACGTTCTAAACGCGGATTCAACCGAACTGCCAGTTGGTACCAGGGAATGAGTTCTACAGGGTCATCGTGAATGTGTCTCTCAGAATACGGTTTAATATGTCGTTCGATTCTACCAAAGATTCCCCGCCAGTCTCGCTCAGGGTCCAATGTCATGTTCAGACCTTCGGTGTGCCCCAATCCAGCCGCGACATTTTGGCTATCACGTGCCCGGTATCCTTGCGCTTCCTCGGACCTCGTTGGCATCCGTTGCACAATGCCCACATGTAAATATTCCATACTTTTCAGCCACATGAGATCACCAACACTCAACTGCAACTGCCCCAGCAAAGACAGGGCAATTGATTCTTTGGCCGCTTCAATTTCACTGGGTTGATAATCGTAATCGATGATTACATAATCCACAACGCTTGCTGGAATGCTTCCAAGTATCAGCAATGTGCAAGTAATCAAGACAACAGGCAGCAACGTTGCTTTCATCTAAATGGCTCCGTAACAGTTACATTATCGCTCACAACGTGTATTACAAATTCATTTTGTAAAAACGATGCAATCCTACAGACATAAATACCAGGGCATATCCCATACCATATACTGTGAGTACCAATAGCACCCAGGCTGGCGCAGGAGGCCAGCCATGCACTTCCCGCTTGCTTATATCAAATAATTCCAAATGAGGAAGCACCCAATAGAGAAGGTCAAAAAATCGAAGTGTCCAACCATCTACCTCTGTACGAACGGTTATGATCGTATTGGCAAATGTCTGCATTGCCAATGCCAACAACATAGAAATGGTGACATTGGCTCCCTGGGTGAGAAACACCGAAAGGCTAAGCGTCAAGCCGGCAATGATCCACATTAAGATGATGCGCAAATATACAGCCTGTAAGAAAACGATGGTCACCGGAATATCGAGAACCCAAAACAGAAGATACAATTCGGCGGAAAACAGTAGTACAACAAAAGTCGCCATCACGCCAACGCCGATATATTTCCCCAAGAAAACTTGTATCCGTGAAACCGGCTTGGCAAGTAGCGGATAAAGCGTCCGGTTTTGAATTTCTGTCGGCAATTGTCGTGCGGATGCGATTACACAAATCAAAATAGACATCAAACCTGTCACAGTAAAACCAACGTCTTTGACAAATTTTCCCAGCCCTTCCGTACCGAATCTACTGAAAATACCGGCACCGAAAATTATTAAACCGGCCAGTATAATTACGACGTACGGGTCTTTACGCCGAAACGATTCTTTGATGGCTACTTGGGCAATCCCCAGAATTTTTTCCATGTCTGCTAATTCCTTTTCTAAATGCTTCAGGTGACCTTATGCCCAATAGTACGCACAAAAAAGTCTTCCAAAGATCCAGCTTCTTCCCAAGATTCCGTTACCTTTTTGCCCATCTCTTGCAACATGCCTGTCAACCTGCCGCACGCATCTTCGTCTTCCGCTGTAAACATGGTCACCCCGTTGTGAACGGAATGCACATATACCCCTTCCGGCAATTTTGGAGGAGCCTGGATATTATCTACTTGAAAGACTATGCGACGAATCGAGGAAAGCAACTTTTCTATGCGGTCTTCTGTAATAACTTTTCCGCCATCAATGACAATAACCCGATCACACAACATGGTCACTTCGGATAACTCATGCGACGAGAAAAAAACTGTCTTCCCTTTAGATTTGAAATCCAGCAATATTCGTCGCACATCATACCGGGCAACAGGGTCCAGGCCCGAGGTCACCTCATCCAGAATCAGCAGATCCGGTTCTCCCATGATAGCCTGTGCAATGCCAACCCGTTGTAACATTCCTTTTGAAAAGCCGCGAACCGGCTCTTTATCACGTCCTGCCAGACCGACTTTTTCCAGCAATTCATCAATGACATCTTTACGATCTCGACGTGGAATTTCTCTCAGTTTCGCGAACATATCCAATGTTTCACGGGCCGTCAGAAATGGATAATACAATGCAACCTCGGGCAGGAATCCGATACGGCGCCGTGCTTCTACATTGCCCGGTGTTTTACCATATATAGTTGCACGTCCATTGGAAGCAGACTGAAATCCCATCAAAACCTTAATTGTGGTTGATTTTCCAGCCCCATTGGGTCCGATGAAGCCAACCACCTCACCTGCTTCTACATTTAAGTTCAGTCCCTTGACTGCTGTGATCTTTTTACCGAAATCGGTACGGTATTCAACTGACAAATCGTCAATAGTAATTACGGTTTCATTTGTGCTCATACCCATTACTGACCTTTTTATAGCTTATTCATGATATTAACTTGACGACAAGCTGAGTTCTGCTGCGTTATTCGCCCTGAGATGTCCCATCTCTTTAATGCCATCTATGCCCAATGCCCGATCATAAATTTTGTCGGGTACCTCTACACCAATCTTCAGAAATTCGTCAAAAGCTCGCAAATGATGCTCATGCGCGCCACAGCCAGCACTGTCCAGAAGTGTCCAAGTACCATTTTCACGAACGTAAAAATATTCAATTCCTTTAAACGTGGTGAAGTCTATGTCTCCCTTATCCTTGACATAAAAATGGATGACACCCCAAGCCCGCCCAAATAAGGTAAACGCTTTTTCCGAATCTACGATCGTCAAGTACTCAAACCTGTCCCGATCAACCATTTGCCCGTCCACAGTAAACCAGTCATCCACATGCAATTGCGCTACACGCCGTAAATCACTTGAAATATTGTCAAGATCATAAAAAGCATACGCCAGCCACACACCAAAAAGTGTGATGATTACCAGGCAGACTGCAATGTCGCGTCTGGAAACTTCGATTCTCATTCTGCTTTCCTCCTTGAATATTCGATGATGCAACCCCAGACAATTAACCTGCGCACTACTGATAACAATAACACATTCTCAATAAAGAATCAATTTTATCGCAACTGAATACTCATTATCATTAAAAAATGTGATTGATACGATAAAATCCGAATCTGGGGGGAATTCGTATTTCCCTAAGATAAAAAGAATGAATTACGCTATATCAATAATCCTAAAAAGCAGAACTCCAGCCTGTTGCGGAGGGTACACAACAAACCAGATTCCAAGTGAGGGGAGATAGATGTTATGAATAAAACTCAATTCGTGATAGGGTAACATCAGCTTGATAGGCAGCCTTGGCAGCCACAAGGGCAATTCTTTTTATCGCTTTCAAATTTAAGGGCACATTTATACTTTCAGCCGAAAATTCAGTAAAAGGAATTTCTACTGTTTTCCAATCCTCATCTGCTATGAATTCGGCACTGTAATATTGCCAGGGAAGCCGGGTCTGGTTGGTTCTTAAATGGATGTAGTATTTTTTACCATTACCCTTCACATGAATTCGTACCCCAGAATATACGGAGGCGTCAACATGACCTTGATTGGGGTCCAGTGCCAAAGCTGCCTGAGCAAAACCGCCATTATTATCAAGGCTGACCACCCCTTTCAAATTCAAAACTTTCTGGGGATTCCCATTGCAGTTAAATTTTATATCATCAAATGTATGTTGTGCAGAAGAAATGCCACCCATTACTCTATCTGTAAATGTCTGCCAACTTGTGCCAAGTGATGATAAATTATCTTCTTTTGAAAAGTCATCGATGAGCATAACATCATCATTTTTTGGATAGTCTGTTGAAAAAGTCTCTTCTTCTGCCATAAACACATTCCCCTTGCTCAATTCAATATACAGATAGCTCAAGCCGAATAGAACAGTTATGATTAATATCAAATTCAAATGGTATCGCATTTTGTGGTTCATATTTTTATATCCTTTCAGACAAGATACCACACTGTCTACTATTTGTCAAGAATATGTCTATGTATTAAATCCCCATATACAAAAAAACCAGGCTGGCTGGCCTGGTATTTGGAAAATTGGACGTAAAATGCAAAAAATAAATACGTCTTAGGGCAATATCGGTTCTGGCGCAGTTGCGGGAAGTGCCTTGACATCTCCCTTGGCAACAATATTTTCACTTCGGTCGTAGATAATGTACTTGGAGTAACTTTCTTCACGTGCTTCATCTTCAACACAACCAACCAATGAATCACGCCAACCTTGCATATTTTCCTGTGACCACAATTCAAATTCTCGGACAGACATGGTGTAACGCCATATTTTCCGTGCCATTTTAATGACTCCTTGAGTTAACTTTTGAGCTTGTCTTGAAACAGACTACAATTGAATGGAAAGGCACAACAGTTGCCAGAATAGCATGTTAAGAGATGTATTATGCCAGATTGTTTAACAAATATCAAGTATTAAAATTGACAAGAGAAAACATGTCATAAAATCATATATACCATACTATAAATTATTATATATCTATATAAATGCTGTATATATACAATTATATATTTTACTTGAAACTTGTTTATAAAACATTCTAGTCTACTTTACAAGTCCTGACGTGAAAAAAACATTTGCGTGGATACAGCTACTCTGCATCAACGATGCATATTGTACACAGGAAAGGCTGAGAGGTAACATCATGAAATTAATGATTCCAACAGTACATGTAAATACAGGTGGCCTCAGACTTTTACACTCTACTTCAAGTTTACTATTGAGTTGTTTTGCAGCTATTTTAACCTTGCTGATAAACGGGAATTTGCAAGCAGAGGAGGACTCGTATAAAGAAGAGCGGGTACGAATGGTGGACCAGACAATAGCCAGAGGCAGCTTGCTGGGTCGCACGGCAGTTGAAGATGAAAAAGTACTGGAGGCCATGCGCACAGTACTGCGACATGAATTTGTTCCAGAGCGACAAAAGAGCCAGGCTTATGCGGACCGCCCCTTACCTATTGGATATGGCCAGACCATTTCGCAGCCTTACATTGTCGCTATAATGACGGAGATGCTGGAGGTAAAATCTGAAGACCATGTCCTGGAAATTGGCGCAGGATCAGGGTACCAGGCTGCTGTTTTAGCGGAACTTGTTGAGGAAGTGTACACCATAGAAATTGTCGAGGCACTGGGCAAAGAAGCGCAGGAGCGAATGGAACGTTTAAATTATGACAATGTTCATTTAAAAATTGGGGATGGATATCATGGTTGGGAAGAAAAAGCGCCTTTTGATGCGATAATCGTAACAGCCGCAGCCGCACACATTCCCCCACCTTTGGTCGAACAATTAAAGCCAGGTGGCAAAATGGTAATTCCTGTTGGCCCCCCCTTCATGACGCAGAATCTCGTGATTGTGTCTAAATTGGAAGACGGCAGTATACGCCAGCGGAATGTTATGCCGGTACGTTTCGTGCCTTTCACCCGAGCCGAAGAGTAGCATGGTTTTCTAATAATGGACCGCGTTCATAAGAGGGGTTATGATACCACGATTTTTATTCCCGGCTATTATGCTGATCAGCGCGACAGGTATTGCGTATCAGGTTGCATTGATGCGAATACTCTCCATAGCCCAGTGGCATCATTTTGCCTATATGATAATCAGCATTTCGATGCTCGGTTTTGGTGCCAGTGGAACCGCTCTCTCGCTCTTTCGTCACCGTATTCAACCCAAGGCTGTATCCATACTTCGTTGGAGTGCATTATGTGTGACTTTCTCGTTGGTCCCGGTTTATATCTTTAGCCAGTCAATACCATTTGAGACATACCAATTACTAAGCCAGCCGGGGCAATTCCGCTATTTGCTGATGTTGTATGTGCTCTTGTCCATCCCCTTTTTTCTGGTTGCCTGTTGTATCTCGTTAAGTTTTTTCATCGTGCCCAAGCACATAGGCAAATTGTATTTTTTCAATATGAGTGGTTCTGGCCTGGGTGCGATTCTAATAGTCGGCCTTTTATACATGGCACCATCGCAGGCATTACCTTATTTATTAACACTCATTTCTGCAACAGCCTGCATTTTGCTGATGGTAGATGCACCTCGCAGACATATTTTGCTTATCTTACTACCACTGGCAGCATTTCTCACGACAATCTTCATAACCGGTGTCAGCCCAATCCGAATTTCGGAATATAAAGGGTTGCCATACGCTTTAGAGCTTCCCGAGGCCAATGTTGTAGCGGAACGATATAGTCCCATTTCGCACATAACTGCCATCTCCTCTCCTTACTTGCGCGAAACACCAGGCCAACTTTCCAACTATCCAATGAGTCAACTGGGAGATTTGCCGGAACAAGTTGGACTGTATTTTGATGCCGGAGCTGTGTCGCCAGTACACCGTTTTGATGGTAATCTCGAAGATTTTGCCTACCTGGATTATATTACAAATGCTTTGGCGTATCGCATGCTGGAAGAACCACATGTATTGGTGTTAGGTGCTGGTGGTGGAACAGAAGTCTTAAATGCGCTCTACCACAACGCACGAAAAGTGACCGCTGTAGAAGTAGACCGGCAGGTTCACACATTAATCAATACGTATCTCAAGGACTTTTACGGAGGTTTATACAATCATGAGAAGGTATCCGTAATCTTTGGTGAAGGAAGAAGTGTACTTGAATCCTCTGAGGCTACCTATGACTTAATCCATCTTCCATTATTTGGTTCCTACACCGCGGCATCGGCCGGTGTTATGGCGTTGAATGAAAGTTACCTGTACACAGTCGAAGCTCTGGCATTGTTTCTCGACAGATTGAATCCACAGGGCATACTCTCATTATCGTGTTGGTTGAAAACGCCGCCAAGGGACGCAATCAAATTGTTCGCGACTGCGGTGGAAGCATTGGAATATCGCGGTGTATCCAATCCAGAGCAGCATATAGCATTTATTCGCTCCTGGAACAATGCAACGATACTGGTATCACCAGACCCCTTTACGCAAAACAATATAGCGGCGATTCGTCAATTCTGTGCGGAACGTTATTTCGATATCAGTTATTGCCCTGGAGTTACAGACGAAGAAGTTAATCAATACACCATACTGGAGGAACCCTATTATTACGACGCAGCAACGGCAATACTTTCGGAGGATCGAGCAACCTATTACAGAGATAATCTCTTCCACATTGTCCCTGCCACCGATGACAACCCGTATTTTTTCAGATTTCTGAAATGGGAATCCTTGCCCCGTTTAATCGACAGCATGGGTTTGGAATGGCTACCATTTGTAGAGTGGGGATACATTGTCTTGATCGCCACATTGTTACAAAGCGTACTGGTAGGTGTAGTTTTAATTCTGTTACCCTTGCTGGTACTGGCCCGCGAGTCCCAGACGCGAAACACCAAGTATTGGACCGTATTATATTTCGGGGCACTGGGAACCGCGTTTATGTTTCTTGAAATCGCATTCATTCAGGTTTTCATGCGGTTTCTTGGCCACCCGATATATGCAGTGACGGTTGTATTAACAGCATTCCTCGTGTTCTCCGGTATTGGAAGCCTGACCTCGGGATACTATACAGGTAGCAAGCGCGCATTACCTGTTGTCTGGAGTGTATCTGGAATTTTGGTTTTAAGCGTTCTCTATATCACTTTCCTCCCAGGCATCTTTTCTTCATGGTCTGGTCTGCCAGATGTATTAAAAATTATTTCCAGCATAGTACTGTTGGCCCCACTTGCATTTTGCATGGGAGTTCCGTTTCCCTCCGGTATGCAGTTAATATCGGACAAAGCATCAACACTCGTGCCCTGGGCCTGGGGTATTAATGGTTGCACCTCTGTTGTGGGTGCAACATCTGCCACATTTTTAGCTATCCACCTCGGCTTCACTATCCTGATCTTTTTTGCTGTGGCAATATATTTGATGGCAGCAGTTTTTATCTGGCGATTACAGGCAAGTCTATAATTTCACATAAAAGAATCCGGCAGGTTTGCGTACAAAATACACGTCCCCTACCGGATTCACCGTAATTGGTTTATCATCCTGATGCTATATTTTAAGACAGCGACTTAACAATCAATTAGAAGCTATCTGATGTATCCAGTACCGCTTCACGCTTGTCTGTGTTATCACGACCCTGGATATAGGGTCCTGTAAGCATATCCCGATATCCCATTCCGGGGCCAACCATCGGAAAGACGAACGCCTGTTTGTCCACCATAACTTCCAGGAAAGCCGGACCATCAAATGCCACAAAATCTTTAATGGCCTGCTCTAAGTCTTCGTGTTTATCCACACGCCGTGCAAACTGAAAACCATCCGCTTCAGCCGCTTTGACAAAGTCCTTCTTGTGAAGTGCCTTGTCCGACCCGGAAAAGCGCCCCTGAAAATACAGGGTCTGCCATTGCACCACCATACCGTCACCCAGATTATTCAACAAGAGAATTTTCACGGGCAAATTGTATGTCGTACACGTTTCCATTTCACCCAGATTCATCCGGATGCTGCCATCACCATCAACATCAATAACTATCTTCCCGGGGGCTGCGAGTGCGGCACCAATGGCGGCTGGAACACCGTATCCCATAGTCCCCATGCTGCCCGAAGAAATCCAGGTTCGAGGGTCTTTGAAATCAAAAAACTGGGCTGCAAACATCTGATGCTGCCCGACACCCGTAGTAATGATAGCATCACCTTTGGTGATTTCATTCACCTTCTCTAACACCGCTTGGGGCTGAATTAAATCGGCATCATGGTTGTAGCTTAATTTATGCGTCTCCTTTAATTCCAAAATATGCTTTATCCAGGCATCGTGAGAAACTTTGGTGTTTTTACCAAAATTCATCAGGTCTTTCAGCGTTGTTTTGGCATCACCCACATGATGCCAGTCAACATTTTTAACCTTACCGATTTCCGCGGCATCAATATCGATGTGCGCAATTTTAGCGAGTGAAGCAAATTGTTTCGGCACACCGGCTACCCTGTCATCAAAACGGGCACCCAGCGCAATCAGAAAATCACAGTCATCCACAGCATAATTGGCATAGGCCATACCGTGCATCCCCAGCATTCGAAGACACAAATCATCGGTAGTATCGACAGCACCAATACCCATTAGCGTGGTAACCACAGGTATACGGAAATGTTTCACAAACTCGCGTAATTCTTTACTGCAATCACTGTTGATAGCACCACCACCGACATAAAGCAATGGTCGTTTGGAAGCTTTCAGGAGATCATAAAAATCTTTGGCTGCACTTTTACTCAGGCGATTTTGTTCCATTTGCTCTATGCGTTGTTGATACCCACGCAACGGCAGCATGCCTTCACCCTTAAATTCACCAACCCAGTTCTGCACATCTTTGGGAACATCAATGACCACAGGCCCTGGTCTGCCACTGCGTGCCAGGTAAAAAGCGGTACGCACTGTAGTTTCCAATTCAGCTTCGTTTTTCACCAGGTATACATGCTTGGCACAACTGCTCATTAAGCTGAAAACAGGGGCTTCCTGAAAAGCATCTGTACCCACGGCAGCACGCGCTACCTGGCCACATATCAGCACCATTGGAACAGAGTCTGCCATCGCATCACGAATTGGCGTAATACTGTTGGTAGCACCCGGACCTGATGTTACTATAGAGACACCCACCTTTCCGGAAACCCGTGAGTATCCGGCGGCCATGAATCCTGCACCTTGCTCGTTGGCCGGTACAATCAAGTTCATGTTATTTTTTGGATTGTTGCTGTTCCACCTGAAAATTGCATCGTAGGTTGGCAAGATCGCACCGCCACTGTAACCGAATATGGTATTCACGCCCTCATCAGCGAAAACTTGAATAATCATATCGGCCCCACTCATATTCTCACCTGCTCTGGGATGAACCAACTGTTTTGCCGTAGCCATTTATATTAACTCTCCTTGCATGTTTTAATTGTTGATAGTAAACCAGGATGTCGTCATTCATCTGTTTATATTGAATGCCCTGAATCATGCCTACTTCTGTGTAATACACAATATGCATTTTTCATAAACACAGCATTCGGATTGTACCGAAATGACCCGGTTCAAGCACATTTCTACAACATTGAATGTTCCAAAACAAAAAGCCGGACATCACTTTTGAAAGCGACACCCGGCTCAATTAGTTGTATACTAAAAATCGAAAAATAGAGAATCTAGTCTGTCTTTTCCGAGTCCGGCGCCGTTTCTTCTACTGGCGCCTCTACTACACTACCCTCTGCCGAATCCTGGATATCGGATTCAGCTAAGGGGGCAACCTCCTCTTGCTGCTCGGCAGCAGATGATTCAACATTTTCCGTAACAACATCCTGATTTTCAGGTTCGACAACTGGAGATGGCACTGGCTCTGGCTCTGGTGCTGGTTCTGGTGCTGATTCGGCAGCAGCCAGAGATTCAGCTTCTGCCTGTCTTGTACCAGCGGCACTCACCATAGCCAGCATTTCACTGGCAGCATCGGCCAGACTACGGCCAGCTGAAGGACTACCAGTCACTGCGAATGAACGTGCTTCGCTGGCGGCAGCATCCGTTTCTTCGGTCTCAGCATGATCACCCATCAGCTCTTTATCAAGGTCTCGTTGGTATTCACGAATGCTCAAACCAATTTTACGGTCTACAGCACCGACACTGATAACCTTGGCCAACACTTTGTCACCGACTTTAAGAACTTCTTCCGGCTTCTGGACACGATCGGTTGAAAGCTCGCTGACATGTATCAGGCCTTCAATGCCATTGTCCAAACGCGCAAAGGCGCCAAAGCTGACCAGTTTCGCAATTTCAACTTCAACATGCGAGCCAATCGGGTGCTTTTCAACAACTTGCAGCCAAGGGTCTGTCTCAAGCTGTTTCAAACCAACACTAATCTTCTCGACTTCCGGATCTATGCTGAGTACTTTAACCTCAACTTCCTGACCCTTTTCGAGAATTTCCGATGGATGGTTTATCTTTTTGGTCCAGGAGATGTCACTCACGTGGAGCAGTCCATCGATTCCCTCTTCAATCTGCACAAATGCGCCATATTCTGTCAAATTGCGCACTGTACCTTTGACAATGGAACCTTCCGGATAACGTTCACTAATCTGTTGCCAAGGATTGGGTTGCGTCTGTTTGATACCCAGAGCAATCTTCTCGGATTCCGGATCAACAGTCAGGATCATCACATCGACTTCCTGTTCCATTTGCATCAATTCATTGGGATGACGCACCCGGCGTGTCCAACTCATTTCGCTGACATGCACCATGCCTTCAATGCCTTCTTCAAGCTGCACGAAAGCACCGTAATCGGTCATGCTGACCACACGTCCACGAACCACAGAGCCGACAGGATATCGCTCGACAGCGGTTTTCCAGGGGTTATCGGACATTTGCTTGAGCCCAAGGCTGATTCGTTCGCTTTCGGGATCAAAGCTCAACACCATCACATTGATTTTCAGGCCGACCTGCACCAATTGGGAGGGGTGTTTCACCCTGCCCCAACTCATATCGGTGACATGCAACAGTCCATCAATACCGCCTACATCAACAAAGGCACCAAAATCAGTAATGTTCTTCACTTCACCAGTGAGAATCTGATCGACAGCTATAGTTTCGAGAAGTCTGGCCTTTTCACCCGCACGCTGTTCTTCCAGCAGCTTCCTGCGGCTGACAACCACATTGCGGCGACGTTTGGTAAGCTTGATGATTTTAAGCTCCAGACGCTCTCCGATAAATTTCTCCAAATCGCCTGTCGGGCGGAAGGTCAATTGACTGGCAGGCATAAATGCGTCAATTCCGATGTCCACTTTCAGGCCACCTTTGACGCGACGGGTGATAACTCCCTCAATCACACCATCTTCTTCATAAATTAATTGTATCTTTTCCCAGTTCTTAATGCGATCTGCTTTCATTTTTGAAAGCACAGGCATACCGTTGTCGTTCTCGGGCTCTTCGATGAAGAAATCGAATTGATCCCCGATGTTGAGCTGGTCCGGCATCGAAAATTCGCCGATTGGGACCACCCCTTCACTTTTGTAGCCTATGTCGACCAGCACACGGTCTTCGCCGATCTCCACGACCTTCCCTGAAACGACCTCGCCTTCCTTGTAATCCTCGACGGACTCATCAAAAAGCATCTCCATACTGGTTTCCGCAAGCTGCTCTTCCAGCTCACGTTCCAGATCGGTGAGCTCATCGCTCATTACCGATTCCATGGATTCTGTGGTTTCTGGTTCTTTGGTGTTGACTTCCTGTTCACTCATGAGAAGACAATTTCTCCTTTTAAAATAGAATTTACCGTGGTACACGGCATCACGGCATGATAGCAAAATTCCATTATTTTTGTCAAGTGACACGAAATGATGTGCTGATACGGTAGAACGCCACAATTAACAACAAAATAGGCATCAGAAAATAAATATTCAGTACATTTTGATGCACCAGAAACAGCCTTCCTGATAAATAATTAAATTTGCAATGATGCCGTCCATACGGTGTATTATTTGAGAATAATGGTTAGAAAACTAAATGGGGGAAACATTTAGTATTCAGGCATATTGCTCCGAAAATCCACATGCAGATGTAAGCTGCACTTCTTGAACTCAGATGCTGTGATTGAAGAAGGCAGTAAATCATACATCGAGGTTCATAACTGCAGGTCTTTCTGCGTGTTCGAACAGACCGAAAAGGTTTTAAAGGGATATTCGATATGTACCACAAGATCATCTTCGCCAGCCTCGTATTAATCATAACCTTGCTTCACCACGCATCTTCAATTGCTGAACCAATTTCAATCTCAAGCATTGAGGAGCTGCAAAACATTGGCAATACCCCTGATTATCCCCTTGATGGTAACTATATTCTGACTCAGGATATCGATGCCTCTGATACAGTGAATTGGAATGAAGGTTCGGGATTTAAACCGATAGGTGAATATCCAATAGCCTTTACTGGCATCTTTGATGGACAGGGCTACCGCATCCTGAATCTCCACATTTCCAGGGTTGAAAAAGAAGCTGAAGAAGAATATGTGGGGCTTTTTAGCTACATTCAGAAAGGGGGTATTCGTAATCTTGGCCTGGAAGCAGCCAACATATCTGGCAATAACAACGTCGGAGGCTTAGTAGCGATGAATGGAGGAACAATAACTTCATGCTACGCAATAGCCAACATTTCTGGCAGGTACTCCATAGGGGGGCTGGTTGCCGTAAACTATGGAACGATATCTACAAGCTACGCAATAGCTAATGTATCAGGCAGCGGTAATAACGTTGGAGGCTTGGTTGGTTCAAACGATGGCACCATATCTGAATGCTACTCGGCTGGTGTCGTGTCAGGTAACAACGAATTTGTTGGGGGATTGGTAGGTCAGAACGCAGAAGGAACAGTGTTTGCGAGTGTCTGGGATATCGAAACCAGTAACATGAGTAAAAGCACTGGTGGAAGAGGTCTGTACACTGCTGAAATGACCGCACCAAATACTTTCGGTAATGCAGGATGGGACACTTCGACCTGGGTAATGAATGCAGATGAGTATCCCCGTCTGGCCTGGGAAAACACTGGCGCACCACCACTACCTGAAGATATCCAAGTACCCTTGGACGGAAACGGAACGGAATCAGACCCCTATCTGATACGCACCGCTGCGGACTTTTCAGAACTCAGTTGGAACAAATCAATTATCAATGCACATATCGAACTGACTTCAGATATAGATTGTGCTGGGATTCATATACATCCTATTGGCGAATTTGGCACATTTACAGGCACCTTTGATGGCCGCGGTCATGTGATTAAAAATGTGTCCATAGAACAGCCAATGAAGGATGATGTTGGACTCTTTATCCGCTTGGGCGAAACCGGAGAAATCCGCAATTTAGGTCTAGAAAATATTTTAATATCAGGCAATCGAAATATAGGGGGGCTGGTAGCCTATATCGATAAAGGTGTAGTATCTGAGTGCTACGTAACGGGCAGTGTAAAAGGTAATGAGTATGTCGGAGGGCTTGTGGGCAGAAACTATGACACAATAAGTGAATGCTATGTTACAGGTATTGTAACAGGCAACAATAGTCATGTTGGCGGTCTGGCAGGCTATAATAGCGGTATTATTTCTAAAAGCTATGTGACAGGCGATGTGATTGACAATGATGACTATGTCGGCGGTTTGGTAGGCTCGAACAATGGCACAATCACGGAATGTTATACAAACTGCAATGTGGTTGGTGACTACAGGGTAGGAGGCTTGACTGGCAGCAATACGGGTACCATTGTTAAAAGTTTCACAATGGGAAACACAGAAAGTACGAGCTTGGTAGGTGGCATAGCAGGTTGGTGTGTAGGCACGATAACGGAATGCTATGTAACTGGTACTGTAACTGGTCATGGTGAAAACACTGGAGGACTGATAGGATATCTGTCTAATGGTAAGGTGAGCGAGAGCTATTCAACAGGTAAAGTTAATGGCGATAACTATGTCGGTGGCCTTATTGGTGTAAATTATGATGGTACTGTATTCTCAAGTTTTTGGGATACCGAAACTACTCAAATGACACTAAGTGCCGGAGGCAGGGGCTTAAACTCATCTGAAATGACAGCGCCAGATATATTTGGCAATGCAGGATGGGATACCTCAGCCTGGGTAATGAATGCAGGGGAGTATCCTCGCTTCGCTTGGGAAAACATAGGAGCGCCACCACTACCAGAAGCCTCCCCGGTTCCATTAGACGGCAACGGTACCGAGTCAGACCCCTATTTGATACACACCTCCGCTGACTTTGAATTGCTCAGTTGGCACAAGTCAATTGTTGATGCACATATTGAACTGACTTCGGACATCGATTGTGCTGGGATACAACTTCATCCAATTGGCGATCTGGGTACATTTACAGGTGTCTTTGAAGGTGGTGGCCATGTGATTAAAAATGTAGTTATGGAAGTACCGACAATGTGCAATGTTGGACTTTTTGCATGCCTGGGAGAAACCGGTATAATCAGGAACGCAGGACTTGAGAACATTACCATAACTGGCGATCAAAATATCGGCGGGATTGTAGGACAGCTCGACAAAGGTACAGTAGCCGGTTGCTATGTAACCGGTAAGATAAAGGGAGTTATGTCTGTAGGTGGACTGGTGGGGTATAGATTAAGAGGAACAGTTACGGAATGTTACACATCAATTTTAATTGAGGGGAAAAGCTATGTCGGAACCCTGGTTGGATATAACAATAATGGCACTATGACCGATTGTTACTCAACAGTCATTGCGAAAGGTGAATCATTTAAAGGCAGTATGGTAGGCAATAACTATGGAGGTACAGCGTGGGCATGTTTCTGGGATATGGAAACAAGTGGAATGATTAACAGTGCTGCTGGTAGAGGACTGAGTACTGTTGAAATGACGACACCAAGTGTTTTTAGCAATGCTGGATGGGATGCCTCAACCTGGGTAATGAATGCTGGGGAGTATCCCCGTTTAGCCTGGGAAAGCACAGGCGCACCACCACTGCCAGAAGTCACGCCGGTTCCCTTAGATGGCAATGGTACCGAGTCAGACCCCTATCTGATTCATACAGCAAATGACTTGGCTCAACTCAGTTGGAACATATCAATTTTAAATGCACACATTGAGCTGACTTCATCTATTGATTGCGCAGGAATTCCTCTCCACCCCATCGGCAATTTGGGAGTTTTCAATGGTGTCTTTGATGGTCGAGGATATGTGATTGAAAATGTAACCTTGGAGCATTCAAGGTTAGATAAAGTTGGGTTCTTTTCCTACTTGGGAACAACTGGTGTTATACGTAATATTGGATTACAAAATATCAATGTGGAAGGCAACCTATATGTTGGTGGTTTAGTTGGGATGAATTTGGGTTCAGTATTCAATTGCTATACAACAGGCATTGTGTCAGGTTATTCTTGTAGCGGAGGGTTGGTGGGAATTCTTTTAGATGATGGCACAGTTACAATGTGCTATTCTTCAAGTAACGTTACAGGTATGAAAACAGCCGGAGGACTGGTAGGCTGGAATCGTGGTGGCAGGATAACTGAGTGTTATACATCAGGTACAGTGACGGGAAACAATGATATCGGCGGTTTGGTCGGTTATAACAATGGTGTTATTACCAAGTCCCATGCGAAAGGTGTAGTAACAAGTGACCATGGTGACGTCGGAGGCCTGGTGGGCATGAACAGCAGCGGTACAATTTCCTCATGTTACGCGACAGGTACCGTGACCGGTGGTTATAGCGTCGGAGGCTTGGTAGGTTCAAATTCGCTTGACACCACACTTATAGAAACAAGCTATGCGACAGGTACTGTGACTGGTCGTAGTTCTGTCGGTGGTCTGATTGGTTGGAACGGTGGTACAGTCTCCTCAAGCTACTCGACAGGTGAAGTCACAGGTAGTGGCAGTAATAGCGGAAGCCTGGTGGGCTATATCAGAAACGCTACGTTCTCCCAATGTTATTGGGATGTCGAGTCTAGTGGTCAAACTTCAAGTGCCGAAGGCAGTGGCATTTTTGGCCGCACGACGGCTGAGATGACCTATCCATACGATCCGGATACGTATGTCGATTGGGATTTCGAGGAAACGTGGGCGAGCGATGAACTTTATCAATTCAACAATGGATATCCTTATCTTCGCGAGACTCCCCCAGCCTATACAGACAATACGCCTCAAAGCATTCCAGAATATAATGAAGGCCAAGCACCTGAAGAGTAAAGGGCAATTAGACAACCACCCTGATTACTTAATTTACCGTCTGCCAAGAACTGGGTGTAAAAAATCCAGCATTGGCAGCGCTATCTCAGAAATATATGTGATCAGGATGATAGTGTATTGGCATAAATCAGTTTATGGCATTGTTTCAGGCGCAGTTGCTGGAACAGTCAGAAAATCACGTATAACATGGTATAAGTACCGCGCCATACGATCCATCCCGAGGTCATTGAGATGCACCTCATCGACGGTGCCTTCGCCATCGCTGCCGATCAAATCTTCGCCCGGTACAAAGATCAGGCCTTCTACACCACGTTCCTGCATATGCTTCACTGCAGCCTCTTGTCTTTGCGATAAACTTGTGGGGTGAGCCTCAGGATGTATAAATGATTGACCCACAAAAAATATAGGGATTACCGGGTGGACTTCCCTGAGTGTTTGCACCAGTTGCGAAGTACGATCCAGATAAACTTCCGCGCTATCGCCCATGTTCCAGGTACAGTCTATGACATACGCCGCTGGCTCCAACTCGGCAAGCACCTCTGCGATGGGAGGTTCCATCGAACCCGAAGCTGAAAACCCCAGGTTGATCACAGGCCTGTCCAATAATCTCCCCAGTATGTTTGTCCAAGCCATTCCCGGTCGGGATGCGCACGCACCTTGCGTAATGGAGGTGCCATAAACAACAAGTGGTTTGCGTAAACTTTCTGGTCGGGTCGCTGGCAATTCAATATTCGCGTCAACAGGCACACCAATTTCCAGTGACTTAATGCCGTTGTATAGGGGCAGATACAACAAACATTCACGTTGCAACATTGCGCTATCTGAAAATTTAAATACAGCATAATTATCGTCTGCTTTATGCGGTCGCCCATTACCCACAAACCACCAGGTGTTGTCTGCATAACGGGTGTACAGGTCTACACCACTGACCGCTGTTGCCGCCATATGCGGCATGGCAAGGGATTCAAGGGTGAGTGACCACCGCACATTGACAACATCGGCATCTGTAACAAAGCGAATCGCAATTCCGGCATTGTTTTTGCTCATACGCCAAGCCGTTGAAGAAATTTTGTTTTGCGCTGACTCAGGTAAACGATCAAAGGGATTCGCGGTATCTACCCACCCCTTACCTTCGATCTCAAAATCAGTTGCATCATACCAAATAATATCTTGCGCTAAAACCTGAGAAATTCCTGTGCAATACACAGCAAACAGTAAAAAGACAAAACGATATACAGAAGCCATTACACCACTTGCTCTTTCCAGTGCACCACTTGGTGCATCAAATTGCATAACCTAATAAAATACCCAAACAACAATCATATTACAAAGGCAGCTACAAATCAATTAAAAAAATATACTTGAAAATATGAATCAGTCCACCAGTATTCCCAGGCGAGTACGTAGAAAATGCTGCATTGAAATAACCAACAACACCAACCTTAAATACGCCCTCTGAACAGTTCTATCCGCGGTTCCCCTGATACTTGGCTGTCATTCGCCCAGGTGTCGTTCCTGTATCCGATTCCATACTGGCGCGAATTCGCAAATAGGATTTCAGACGCGCTTCAGGCAATTCTCCTGCTTCGGTTGCCGCCAATACCCCACAATTTGGCTCGTGGGTATGGGTGCAATTGCGAAATCGACATTGTTGTGCATGGTTTGCTATCTCAGGAAAATAATACGAGACTTCTTCAGGTGAAATGCCCCAGAGTCCCAAAGAACGCACACCGGGCGTGTCAATGATACGGATGTCCCCATCAATTTCGTAGAGCCGTGCAGCGGTCGTGGTATGTTTTCCGCGCTGGGTCGCCTCGCTGATGGTCCGGGTGTGCAGCTCAAGTTCGGGATCCATGACATTCAGCAGGCTGGATTTTCCAACCCCGCTATGCCCGGCAAGTACATTGGTCTGGCCATGTAACCGCGCTTTCAATTCTTCAATACCAGCACCTGTTTCACAACTGGTGGTAAAAACTTCTATGTCCAGGTCCTGATACAGGGAAATCTCGTCCGGTAAGCTCTCAACAAGATCGATCTTGTTGACGCACAAAATGGGGGTTACATTGCCCAGTTCAGCAGTGATAAGGTACCGATCAATCAGCCCTGGTCGAAAGGGCGGCTTCGCAGCAGACGCGACAATGATCAGTAGATCGACATTGGCTGCCAGAATTTGGGTGTCTACACGCGCGTGTTGACCTGCGAGTCGTGCCAGATAAGAGCGACGCGGAGCAACCCCCCGAACCCACCATTCACTGCCTGATTCTTCGATGAATACTCTGTCTCCTGGAGCAAGCAGTGTTGTGTCCCGTTCTTCCATGCGTTCATCAATCTGACACAGCTTTTCAGCCTCATCATGCATAACAAACGCCCATTTCTTGGAATGGCAGATGACCATTGCATTGGGAGTAAAATCATCCGAGAGTGTTTCGCGATTTTCTAATGCTGTATCGGAAAGCTTAAACTGTGCGCGTCGATGTTTGGCACGATCATGGGTAAACGCAGATTCGTGCGCTTCCTCCCAAGATCGGTTACGCACCAGCTTCCGTTTCTTTTTTTCTGGTTTATTTTTCATGATTAATCAAGCGGTTGTAATTAAATTGGGCAAAGACAGGACAGAATTGTATTTTATGTAAGCACTCTCGACAATTTGTATTAGATATTTTTCCCATAACAACTATTTTAACACAGCGGGTATATGCTGTATACCTCCAAATTTCTCCGTTGCCTACAAATAATGCGTCAATCACACAAGAACACAATACCATGCATATGATCCATGAAAATCCAATGTAAATTGTTGAAAAAATATGCGTTTTCCCTTATACTTGAAGTGTAATCGGTTCATCGCAATCATGTGGCGGCATGATTCGGTGCCAAGAGGGAATCCGGTGTGAATCCGGAGCTGCCCCGCAGCGGTAAACAGGAACGAACGGTTCACCCAACGCACTGGCCGAAAAGCTGGGAAGCGGAACCTGGTAGGAAATATGGTGTGGCTTATTGCCAACACCACAAGTGCCTGTAAGCCCGAAGACCTGCCGAAACACAGGGTACAAGATATGTACTGTACAAGGCCCGAGCCTTCGCGGGAAGGTGGTATGGTCAATTTGAAGTTTATTTTATCATCGACCGAACAAGTTTAAAGTGACTTTTACGGCGATTTTATTACTTCTTATTGTATTCTGTATTTTCACACTCCCCGAAAACTCCCGCCCTGAATGTATCTCCATATCATTACGCCCAGTGAGGTATTTGGAACATATAGGCAGTCAAAAAATTGCTTAACATTCCATATACCACACATCCAACGTGGGTTTTGGAAAATTAGGTACCGGAAATAATTCCGGTGATTGTGTATGCATCAGTAAGCACGCTTTGATGAGCAATGCGTACACAATCAACCTGCCCGGTGCCCGGAGGTGATTACCATGCCGAGATCAGGCTATATTCAAGGTTACATTCAGCTATTAACCGTACTATCACTGCTTTCTGGGTTGTTACCGCATACAATCATGGCTGATGATACTCCCTCCCCCTGGGCTGTGGAACTGGTTGATTACAATTTGATAGAGTCCAACACGGGCTATACTGACCCCTTTAAAGCATTGGGTGAACCTTCTGGTGGTACCCTGGCATTTCCGAACAACAGCGGCGTTGTTTCACTCGGTGTACCAGGAAGCTTCATAACAGTCCGTATGTCCCCCCCCATAACACACCATTCTGACAACATGATGGGTTTTGATTTTATCATCTACAGCAACGCTTTTTTTGTGGGGGGAAATCCACAATATGTATTCCAGGAGCCTGCCCTGGTCGAGGTAAGTGAAGACGGCATAAATTGGTATTACATTCCCGGCAGCCGTAACCTGGATATTGCTGTGTTGGAGGAAGGTATACCCAATCCAGACCCACCGCTTGCCGGTTATGTATTTATGGAATCCGTATCTGATCTCGATTGGGGTTATGCCGAGCTTACACCAACACAACAAAAATACCTGGACAACTACATGCGCCCAAGCGATCCGTACACCTTTGGCGTAACACCTCGCAGCGGTGGTGGAGACCCATTCAAGATTGAATGGGCTGTAGACGCAGAGGGCAACCCAGCCAACCTGGAGTCCGTAGAATTCATACGCATATCTTCTTTTATCTGGCATGACATGGGAGAGCTGGGAGCGGTAACTCCTGAAATTGATGCGATAGCTCGGGTAGCCCGCGACATCGACTCAGACGGCAACGGCATCCTGGATGATTACGAAATCATGGTTGCTGGTACAGACCCGTTTCGCACGGAAAGCACGGTTTTACCTCTGGAAATCCCTCCCTCAGAATTGCAATACCATCAGACCCCCTATCTTGGTAAGGCGGAAGATACATTGGGTAATGCTTTTACCATCTATGCCGCAGGAACACGCAGTGGCGCACGCGCATTCAACCTGATTGTAGACATCTTGCCGACAGAACGTCCAAGCGGTACCGTTGCAGATAAAACTTTGACGGAAATCGCAGTAGAATATCTGTCAAGTGAGGCAGACTTTCAGGCAGCCCAGGTACAAGATGCCGAATTTGCCATAGCCTATACAGTAGATAAGCTGACCGGTGTCGCGCCGCACAATCTGGCACCATACCGATATGAAAATGGTGGATTTACGCAACAGGGTATGTCGAATATCGAGGTTGTAGAAGCTGATAGCATAGTACGTTTTCGAAGCCGGTATCCCGGCATCTTTGCCCTGGCAGGAACGGTCGAAATACCCCCGTCCGGACCTCCTGTGCCACCTGTAGTGATTGATATGAGTAATCCAGAATCGACAGCGCCCGGCCTGATAGCATTCAACACACCAACCCTGCTGGATATAGAAGGCAACACCGTGTCGGATGGAGTCTTGGTTACGGTCGATATCACAGGCGCTATTTTGCACGATCCTGACGCCAATCCTCAGTTACCCGGACACCAATTAATAGTACAGAACGGCCAGTTACGCTTCTCTGCCTATGTCGCCCGGGCGGGTGATGCCGAAACGGTTAGCGTATTCATTGCCCTGCACTCAACAGAAAACGAGCCCGTGTCCCTGGGTGAAGGATTTTTTGAAATTGACGTGACACCGGAACAAGCCGTACCCTTGCATGGTATATGGTTACTGGTCATTGCATTTGTATTGCTTTTCCTGGGACTGAACCGCCCTGCAAACAAGGCTACCTTACAGTATAAAAAGGGCTTCACCCTGATCGAATTATTGGTTGTCATTGCGATCATTAGTGTACTAGCAGCCATGCTGCTCCCGGCACTCAGCCGTGCCCGATCAAGTGCGCGTGCCATGGAATGCGTAAACAACCTGCGTCAGATGCACTTGGCCAACACCATGTATGCTGCCGAACACAATGGACATTATGTACCCGCAGCCCCGGATTTTTTTGATTTTTTACTGCCCGGCGCGCCACCAGACCACTCCGGTGGACATGTACGCTGGCATGGAGCTCGTGAGACACCCAACGGCAACTCTGAATTTGATCCCAACCGTGGCCCTCTGGCTGAATATCTCCCGGACAGTCGCGTAAAGGAATGTCCCGTGTTTTTTGAGTTCAACAGAAAAAATGAGGTGTCCAATGCTTTCGAATCAGGAACAGGTGGGTATGGATATAACATGACCTATATCGGCTCGCAACTTTCCATGTCCTCCGATCTGGTCAGTGCAGTGCAGCGGGGCATACGCGATATCGACATAAGAAAGCCAGCAGAGACTATCATGTTTGCCGACGCCGCCTTGCCACAGGAACAGTATCTGATCGAGTACGGATTTCTTGAGCCACCACATTATGCTTCCGCGGAAAAACCGCAGGGACATACCGGCAGCTTCATGTCGCCATCACTCCATTTCCGACACAATGGCAGGGTAAATGTCATGTGGGCTGATGGCCATGCAACCAGTGAGCGTTGGGGTTGGGCGCCAGAATTGAATATCTACCGTGCCCGCAACAGCCGCTGGAGTGTCGGCTGGTTTGGACCCAAAAACAATTATTACTTCGATAGCGGATTCAAAGACGGTTACACACGAGATGATTAATACGCGAACTCTTGTAGCAGGACATTTCCCCTGATTGCCATGAATGGCATACCCTACGAAATGCTGTGAAAGTCCAATTCATCTTTGTACTACAACTCAGACAGGTCAGCCCCGCAAAGCTATTTTCTGGTGGAGCGCATCACATCATCGTGAACTTACAACACGCTCCAATACTGCCTGCATTGCAGCCGCTGCCTGGGCTGGCGCATGATGATGCAATACCCAGTCACGGGCAGCCAAGCCCAGTCGTTTGCGCAGCTCAATATCGTTAACCAACCGGAGTATCGCTTCAGCAAAAGCTGAAGCATCGTTATCAGGTACTACCAGCGCGTTGAGATCATTGGTCAGTTCATGTGAAGCGCCAGAACAAGCTACAACAGGTCTGCCTGCTGTCATGGCATTCAATAATTTTACTGGATACCCAGACCAGGAAACACGGGGCAAAGCAAATATGACATCCATTTCCAGAAATCTTCGCATATCAGCAAAGTGATCTACATGCTTCACTTCCACATACGGTTTTTGTGGCAAGTGAAGATCAGTCTGATGTGTAGCGATCAGCAACCGGATTCCAGGTATTGAAGCATGAACCTTGTCCATAGCTTCATATAGCAGCCCCAGATTCTGATACCTGTCCAGATTGCCCGTATACAATACATCTGTCTGTGATACGTCGTATCGTGGGGCTACAAATGCACATCCCAATACAGGCTGCGGAACCAGGGTTATACGGTCTTCATGTACTCCTTGGGAGAGGAGATACTCCGCCAAACGCGTATGTGGAACAATACAATGATCCGCACGTCGGGGTAGCGATTGATCGAGCCATTGACCCATTTTTTGGAAAAGTCCCCAGCCATGAAAATAATAGGGCAGTTCATCCAGCATGGCATTATGGGCATGGTAGATAAGTGGACGCACCCCTGCCAACAACGCCGCAAGCAATGCTTCATAATTATGTGCTATTGCCACATCAATTCGTTCTTTATAAAAAACCTGGCGCAATTTAAACAGCAGTCCCAGGTCCATGAACAGTTTTAAACAGGTGGGTCCAGCCTTCACACGTTTTGCGCCGGGAATTGATGGAACACGATGCAAGACAAGGCCGCTCTCATCTTCACCAACGCCATAACCATATACCAGCAATTGCACCTCATGGCCCAGTTCTTTAAGTGCCAGCGCATGATCACGCATAAACACTTGGGAACCTTGCGGCACAGGATACGGGCAGGCACCGATGATTAATATGCGCAAGTTCATTCCAGATAACCCAGCGCGCGCAGGCGTTTCTCAATAATTTCTTCCTCATCAGAAGAATATGGTTTTTCAACTGATGGAATTGTGCTTACATCATGATGGAAATCTGAAGACTGCGTATTGCCTCCGAGCAGAGAAAATCCATCCATAGGAGGCCCAACGACATCCAGTACATTCAGAATTGTTGGGGCAATATCCACGAGATGGGGACAGACTTTAGAAACAGCTTCAGAAAACATCACCACGCCTGGATTCCGGTGGTTTCCACTCATGCCCTGGCCCTTAGCGCCAAAATGATTAACTGGGTCCAACCTGCGAAAGGCTGAGCCTCCCCTACTACGCAGGAAATTATAGGAATACCCCTCTTCCAAGGCCAGCTCCAGTATGATATCAGGCGCTTTCTCCACCCAAGCTCCGGTATATAAGGCTTCGCGTGGCCAGGCACGCGATATGACTTCCCAGCTTTCCAATTCAGCACACAATTCAGTAACAAACCGATCATAGTCCTTCGCTTCTACCTGACCAAGCGGCTCTCGCCCTTTAAGATTCACACGTACAGAGGGCATATAATTTAATTCTTCCGACCAGGCCCTGGTATGGCACCAGTCAATACCACCAAAGCGCGAACTGCTTTCCGCACGTGCAGCCATACCTGACATACGGCGAAACAAGGGCCCCTGGAGTGATGCCGGAGTAAATTGCAGAGCAAGCTTTTTTAGTATGCTGTCACGGGAATGCTTGAAAGCGAGGTAGTTTTTCGATGCAAGCCAATTGTTAAGATGTACCACGCCGGTGCCTGCACCGCCAAAGCCATGATCAGACACCAGAACCACAACAATATCCTCTCCCATCGCATTTATCAAACGCCCGACCGCTGTATCCAGACGTTGATACACCTGACGGATGGCATCTTGAAATCCAGGGCGGTACCGGGGCGAATCAGTGTCATGAAACATCCAGAAATGATGCGACACCGTGTCGGACTCACCAAAAACCAGCATGAAAAAATCCCAAGGCTCACTTATCATGAGCTGCAACGCAATTGACTCTTTAATTTCAATTCCACGAAGCAAAGATTGTAATGCTTTTTCATGCCAACCAGGAGTAATAAAGCTCTCCTGGAAATCCGCGAAGCACCATTCCCTAACTTTATCGTACATGTCACGGGGGTAAACAAAACTTGTATCGATCCGGGTAGTGACTGGGGAGTCAAACCCGGACAGCATAACGCCATTTACAGAGTCTGGTGGATATGTTCCCGGAACCCCCAGTACCACAACCCGTTTACCTGCATCCGATAGTACATTCCAGACAGCGGGTGCCTTCCGATAGCTCGCATTGACGAAACGAATGGCATATTCGCCGGGAATCATTTCTGTAAAATCAAAAACACCATGTCGCCCGGGCCCAACGCCGGTAACACAGGATGTCCATGCAGGAAACGTGGCTGGTGGGCATGTACTCTCCAAAGGCAAAAAGCAACCACGAGATCGAAGTGCTGCCAGATTCGGTAACATACCTTCATCCATCCAGGGTTCTATCAAGCTTGGCTCTGCCCCGTCCAGCCCTATTAATAAAAAACGATTCATATGTCTGATCTTATCAGACCGCAACCTGGAACCGCACAAGAGGCAAGAAAAAAAAATCCAAGTATTCGCCCTGGAAGCATTTAATAGTCAATTTTGGTACGATAACGTAATGTCGACATTACAAATATCACTTTCCAAATTTGCCTGGGTCATGATTGCAGCCCTTCTGCTTTTGGGTGGAATATTGGTATACAAATACCCACCGGAAACGTCGTGGGGATATCTGCCATGCCTATGGTATCAACTCACCGGATTGTTATGCCCAGGCTGCGGCAGTCAACGTGCCTTGCACCTCTTGCTGCATGGAAATTTTTCTGAGGCATTTTTATACAATCAATTACTGGTTTCCGCTTTGGGAGCACTGATCTTTTTTGTAGTCTTGTACAAGTTTGGTATGCTACCCCACACCCTGTTGCATTATACGAAAAAAACCAGCTTCTGGTTGTATCTACTCCTTCTGGCACTGCTCTTTGCAGTCTTGCGAAACCTCCCTGGCACACCATTTTCATTTCCACCCACATAAAATCAGAATAAAATTAGATTAATAATTTGAATCAGAATTAAGAAATAAAAATGCTATCGATCCTTTCAGGAATAAACACCTGATATACTTACATCATAGGACACTGCTCGAACATCAAGTTCATGCATGACACAGTATGGTAGATTTCAATATGTCGAGGTAATACAATGGAAGATAAGCGCAGTTTAATTATCATACTATCAATTACTGGCCTGATTATTGGCCTGGGGGTGGTTGCCTTGATCACCAGTGAACAAGAAAGCGGACTCGACAGCAGCAAACGATTTACAGCCAAACCTGGCACAGAACGAGATAACTCTATTATGTTGATGTCCCGCCGAGCACCTACAACAACAGATATAGAATCAAATCCTGATGATTCCCAGACAACCTATCCCAGCCATGGAGACGCCACACCTGCTGCCCCATTAAGGGTGCGCACGTTGACAACTGTCGATGAAACTACATTGAATTCAGATGAACTTTTAGTACGTGAAGCTTTAAACAGTCTTTCCGTAGTTGGGGGTATAGAAAAATTAGAGTCCGCACTGGCACTCGCAGAAACAGAATACCAGCAGGCATTGTATCTGGATGCTTTGGGGAATCTGTATTTGCAAACAACACCTGCCGACTGGGATCGTGCGGAAGCAGCCTGGCGCAGTGCATTGCTGCTGACCCCTGCACCGGAAATACAAATTAATTCTACTTTACAACTTGCCCGATTGCTTTTACACCGTAACGAACCCGACGAAGCCAGTAAAATTTTAAGCACCGTGTATGATCCAGACTATCTGGAAACCCCGGAAAACTACCAACTCGGTTTACTACTGGCACAAAGTTACGAACACATGGGTGCTGAGGAAAAAGCAACAACCGTTTATACAGAAATGGTGTCGCATGCGATAGAAAATCATCCCGCTGAGCCGGATACCATTGCGATGGTACGGAATGCGGCATTGCGATTATCGCAATACTATGATAAAACGGACCGAAAACAAGAGGCGGAACAAATGGCTCGGGCACTTCGAACCCTCATTGACATCGAGAGCACCTCCGGTCATGTCAATATACGTTGACGATATTGCTATCTGTCAGTTTCTAAATATGAATATTCTGATAACGCACCGCCCAGATATAGTTATTATGAATCAGCAAAAAACCTACGCTTGCAGACTAACTTCAATGGGTTATTAAATTCATTTCTGAATAAATTTGAAAGTTGAACATCAAACAAGCTATACCCTTGTAAGATACATAGCACCAACTTTATCTGGAAAGATGTGCATGCACATCAACCAAGAGGGAATTATTCATGAGCACCATTACATCCAATGAGTCTGTGTCCACAATTCGCCGTCGCGATTTCCTGAAATCCCTTGGTATCGGTTCCATTTTACTGTCGCTCCCCTATTCTGCACAGTTACACGCAGCAACTGAAAAACGCCCGAATATACTGTTTTTTCTGAGCGACGATCACAGAGCTGATATATTGGGTTGTGCTGGACATCCCTTCCTCCAAACACCAACCATAGACCAACTAGCCGCAGAAGGAGTGCGTTTTCAAAATACATTTGTAACTACTTCTATCTGTGCCGCTAGCCGGGCATCCATCCTGACCGGGTTGCATGAACAAACCCATGGTTTCACCTTCGGCACTCCTCCCGTCAGGAATAAACACGCACATACCAGTTACCCGGCAGTACTGAAATCAAACGGTTACCGCACCGGGATGATAGGCAAGCTGGGAGTACAATTTGAAGATGGCGCAATCAATCGCATGTTCGACGTGTTTATGCCTGTAGACCGTAATCCTTATTTTCATGAGATGCCGGATGGCACGCTACGACATGAAACCGATCTGTGTTGTGATCATGCCATTGATTTTATAAAAACAAACAGCCCGGAACAACCTTTCTGTTTGTCCGTCAGTTTTAATGCTCCGCACGGAGAAGATGCCGATCATCGCCCAGGCATCGGCCATTTCCCCTGGCCGCAGTCCGTAGATGGGCTGTACGATGACATTGAAATGCCACCACCCCGTCTGTCTGACCCGGCAATTTTCGATAGCCAACCTGAGTTTCTGCGCGAGTCTCTTAATCGAGAGCGTTATTATTGGCGGTGGGACACCCCAGAAAAATACCAGACCAACATGCGCGCCTACTACCGCATGCTCACCGGTATAGACAAAGCAATGAACCGGGTGTTGAAGTCATTGGAAGAAGCGGGCATTGCTGACAACACAATCATTATCTTCACTGGTGACAATGGGTATTATATGGCGGAGCGAGGCTTCACTGGCAAGTGGTCTCACTATGAAGAATCTTTGCGCGTACCATTGGTCATCTACGATCCCAGGTTACCGTTAAGTCTCCGTGGCCGGGTACTTGATCACAAAGCATTGAATATTGACCTGGCATCAACCATGCTGGATTGGGCTGGAGTTCGTATCCCCAAACATTATCAGGGACTCAGTCTGACCCCCTTAATGGCAGGTCGGCGCGTTACGGACTGGCGTGAAGACTTTTTCTGTGAACATCATATGAATCATCCACAAATCCCCAAATGGGAAGGTGTACGGGGCCAGCGTTATGTGTATGCAAATTACTTTGAAGAAGAGTATGAGTTTTTACATGATCTGGAAGCCGATCCCGATCAACTTAAAAACTTCCGGGACAATCCAGAATACGCAGAAACGCTCAATGCCATGCGAGCACGTTGCGATGAATTAAAAACGGAATACGAAGCATAACAAACATGATCTGAAAGCGCACCTCCACAAAACTCTTGGGGTGCGTTTTTTGCACCAATAGAGTTATCTTAATAAAAGACAAAATCAGTAATGAGGATATGGCTCATGTCAAATACAAGTTCAAAACAAAAACCATTGATACGACACGAGGGCGAAGTACCGCGTGAACGCAGTACCTGCGGCTGGCGTGATCGGCTGATCAGTCGTGAAGACGATGAGGTTGCAGCCTGGGCACATGCAGTAGATATTGACGGTGCGCGACCTCATTACCACAAGATTGCTACAGAAATATATTATGTGCTGGACGGTGACGGTAGTGTTGTGCTGGATGGTGAAGAACACCCTATCCGAAAAGGCAGCATGGTACATATACCTCCTGGTGTGGTACATGGTGCAAAGGGAAAGATGCGTGTACTGGTTGTAGGCATTCCAAATCTGGATGACAGCGACTTGTATTTTCCGGTTGAATGATTGCATATACCATAGGGTGTACAACCTTGCACAATGCTGCACAGGTGTTTTAAGTTAGTACCTTATAGAGGAAGTGTAGGTTTAAAATATATTGATTCGGGGACATATAACAAGGAGCTGGTTTATGCCAAAAGAATTGGGGTTTGGAGTATTGGGGCTGGGCATGGGGGTCAACCATTGTCTTGCTGTTGAAAATGCAAAAGGGGCAAAGCTGGTTGCAGTGTGCGACACCGATACAGATCGGTTGAATACTACAGTAAAGAAACATGGCTGCAAGGGATATGACAGCTACGATTCCATGTTGAAGGACCCAGAAATTGATGTGATCAACATCGTCACAGAAACCGGTTACCATGGCGAATTAGGCGCAAAGGCAGCCCGTGCAGGTAAACACCTTATCATGGAGAAGCCCATTGACGTAACACCACAGAAAGTACGGGCCTTTGAAAAGGTCATCAAGCAAACCGGCGTCAAGTGTGGTTGTATTTTTCAATCCCGGGTTGCATCCTGCAATGTAAAACTCAAAGCTGCCATTGAAAAAGGGAAAATGGGCAAAGTCATCGGTATGCATGGAAATCTGCCCTGGTATCGCGGGCCTCAGTATTTTGCAGGGCCACATGGCCCCTGGAGGGGAACCTGGGCGCTGGATGGTGGCGGCAGTATGATGAACCAGGGTATACACACGGTTGATCTGCTCCTCTTCCTCGGTGGTCCTGTTGAAAGCGTTTGTGGCTTCTATGGTATGCACAATCATGACCTGGAATCCGAAGACCAGGTAGTAGCCTGCCTGAAGTTTGAGAATGGTGCTTTGGGTTCCATCTACACCACTACATGTGCGAATCCTGAGAGCGGTCAGGAAATCTACGGGTTGGGTACCAAAGGGTCATTTCGCAAAAAAGGGGACAGTCTCATCGCTTTTGACATGGGAACGCCCAAAGAACGTGAAAAGATGCTGGCAGACTTCGGGGGAAGTGGCGCTCCAGACGCAGCCAGTAAAGACGCGCTTGCCGTCCTCATTGATGGGCATACCAGAATAATTGAAGACTTGGTCAAAGCAATTCACCAAGACCGTGATCCCATCATACCTATTTCAGAAGCCAAGCATGCCGTGGAAGTTATTTGCGGAATTTATAAATCAGCGCAAGAAGGTCGTATTGTTCACATAAAAGAAATGCGCAAGTAAAGAACCTATAACAAAACGTATACAAAATTATAAATTATTACTACGGCGTTCAAGTCTGCACTGTTACAAACTCATGTGTGATTTGCGCGCCGTCAATATGATATACCCGGTACCCTTTGCCCGGAGTATTGTCATGATTATTTCGCACGGTTGAACAACATGCTGTTGTTATAAACAAAACACCATCTTGTTCTTCAACCTGGTTACCGTGAAAATGCCCGGAGCTGACCAGCTTTAAATTATGTCCTTCAAACAGTGCCAATATGTCATCCGCATTGAGCAAGCGATAGGCTGCTGTGTTGGGATTCAAAGGGTGATGGGTTAACAACGCAATAGGCCGCTCCGGATTGATTCGATCCAATTGATATTGCAACCAGTCCAGTCTATCCTGGGGAACGATAACATCCCGGTATTCCTGCTCATTACAAGAATTAAAACCGATAAATACCCAGTCTCCCCGCTGCTCCCGCCACTCTGCATCCTCAAAATAATGTAGATAATTATCTATGGAATTTGCGGGATCACTTCCGTAATCATGATTACCTGGAACAGCCCAACAGGGCACCTCAAGACGATCAAATGCTTGTTGCCCAAGACGAAAAGCAGACACTTGGGCGTCATTGGCGATATCGCCCAGCGCCACAACAAAGGCCAAATCTTCTATCTCGTTAATTTGGTTAACGGCTCGGTTGACAATAGCCACACTACGCGCATCAACAAGATGGGTATCGTTAATAGTAACGAATGAATAAGGCTTACCTTCACCAAACCTGGGCAGGCGCGGCATGGAGATATCCGGCTTTAACTTTGACATGTCTACTTTATCCAAACCAACACGTGCACAGGAACTCAACCCCAACATACCAAACATACCGAAGAATTGCCGACGTGTGAATGCCATAATTAAACACTGTCCTTTGTTGTGATTTTTTTGTTGTCAGCGAGTACAATGGACTACACGCTGTGAATAGATTTCCGAACAGCACATTCCAGTTTTCTGATACTTATTGTGCGTATGTGTCGCGTATTATGTCAACTAAGCAACAAAGTTACAAAGTTATAGATACTGTAGTTCATAGTGATAAATGAAAACATGCAAATTCTAATCGCGCCAGACAGTTTCAAAGAATGCTTGACAGCAAAAGAAGCGGCGGAAGCCATGTCCAGAGGATGGCGCAACATAAGGCCGGATGATTCTATTATTTTGTTCCCCATGTCAGATGGCGGCGAAGGTATGCTGACCACGCTTGTTGATGCTACTGATGGGCAATATGTATCTCATTTAGTATCAGACCCGCTGGGGAACCTGGTTGATGCCCAATACGGCATATTGGGTGACGGCGAAACGGTAGTGATTGAGATGGCCAGGGCTGCCGGTCTGCACCTGTTATCCGAATCAAATCGAAATCCACTTATCACATCGACATTTGGTGTCGGTCAACTGGCGGTGCACGCACTGGACGCGGGCTATCAAAAATTTATAATCGGCCTGGGTGGCAGTGCGACCAATGATGGAGGAGCAGGTTTTGCACAGGCGTTAGGATACCATCTGCTGGACAATACAGGCCAATCCTTGCTACCAGGTGGTTTAGCATTAAATTCACTGTCACGGATAGAGACACATCAACGGCACCCCGCACTTGACCATGCACAGTTTCAAGTAGCGTGTGATGTTCAGGCCCCATTATATGGGATTCATGGTGCTTCGCACGTGTTCGGGCCACAAAAAGGGGCAACACCAGAAATGGTGGATGCCCTCGACAATGCGCTGCAACATTATGCCTGTATTCTCGAGGTTACCTTCCAGTGCGCATTCAAAAATATTCCCGGTGCTGGCGCGGCTGGCGGGCTGGGTGCTGGATTAATGGCATTTACCAATGCCACGATGGCACCAGGAACCGCCTTGGTAGCAGAGGCCTGTGGGTTGACTGCTGCTTTGCCAAATGCGAATCTGGTACTGGTTGCCGAGGGACGCCTTGACGGACAAAGCATTTATGGTAAAACACCGGTAGGTATAGCGGCACTGGCACAACCCCACCAGGTTCCTGTAATTGCGCTTGCAGGCAGTCTCGGGGACGGGTATGAACACGTATATGAGCATGGCATACAAGCCGCTTTCAGTATTATACCTGCACCAACCACCCTGGTATCTGCAATGAATGATGCTGCTTTAAACTTGGAACGGGCAACAGAAAATATCGCACGCATGATTAATCTGAATCGAATATAGCAGTAAAAGCTGTCAATAAGCCAGAGGATTATCTGATACATGACAGAGCACACCATACCAGAACTGGCCGGTATTCAAGCATTCGATGAGAGCAGGGAAAGCTCCACACTGGCTAAATGCATTCTCGGTTTCATACCCGCGCATTCACATGCTGATTTTATTGAACTTCTTAATCAGTGTTTATCCAATGTACCGGATATTCGTCGCGCACTGATTGGGCTAAACCGTTTCCTGGAAGTCAATACATCGGCTGAACTCATAGCAAAAAAGTTCGTAGTAGAATCTGACACATTGAAAATGTTGCTAACCTTGTTCAGCCAGAGTGTATTTATGACAGACATTTTGTGCAAGTCGCCAGACTTGCTTGACTGGATAGCCGGTAAACAACACCGTCTTAAAGCACTATCTGTAGATACCTATCTGGACGATTTAAACAAAAGTGTCCAACCTGACACCAGCATTGAGACCGCGTGCCGAGTCATGCGGCTGTATCGCCGAAAAGCTATGTTACGTATTGGTGTACGTGTGCTTGTTGACCATGCCCCGCTAGATTCTGTAACTGAAGATCTGTCGAACCTCGCTGATGCCATGCTGGTAACCGCTTTACACTGTGTACATCATTCTTTGATCAAACGTTATGGCACACCGATGTTTGTTGACCCTGCAAATAAAATGCAGGAAAGCACCTTCGTTATAATTGCACTGGGGAAATTGGGTGGTTATGAACTCAATTTTTCTTCTGACATAGATTTACTGTTTATATATTCAGAAGAGGGAGAGACACAGGGTACAAACGAAAGCATTGACAATGCCACTTGGTTTCGCAAACTCGGAGAATTACTCATTAAAGTTATCTCGGAAAATACAGCGGACGGGCATATATTCAGGGTAGATATGCGGTTGCGGCCACATGGCCGCGTAGGACCGTTGGCAGTTAGCCTGCACAGTGCTGTCGAATATTACGCTGATTATGGGCGGGCATGGGAACGTCAGGCCCTGATTAAGGCACGGCCTTGTGCTGGCGACCTGGAGCTTGGTCAAAAATTTATGACCCGTATGCGGCCATTTGTTTTTCCACGTTTTTTTGATGATACGACATTACAAGATATCCGCGAAACCAAGCAACAGACCGAATCCATGATCTCCCGTAGAGGTAGTACTGAATTGGAAGTTAAGCTGGGCCGTGGCGGTATCCGTGATATCGAGTTTACGGTTCAAATGCTGCAACTTCTGAACGGGGGGCACCAGGCATCACTTCGCACCACCAATACATTGCAGGCTATAGATGCTCTCGGAAGAGCTGCCTATTTAAGCCCGCTTGAAGCGACAACCCTGGCAGACCACTATGTTTTCCTGCGGCAGGTTGAACACCAACTACAATTGGAAGAAGGCCGTCAATGTCACGCACTCCCAAAGAACAAGAGCGCGCTGAATGCTTTTGCACGTGCGTTTGGATATCAGAACGGCCAGGCATTCATGAATGTCTATCAATCCCGAGCAGAGGAATCCAGGAAAATACTCGAGAAGTTTCTTATTGATAAAGGCGCTGGTAATCTGTGGGTAACTGAATTGTTGCACCGGCACAGCGATGGTCACACAGGCTTTGAAAAACTAACGCAGTTGGGATTCAAAGACCCTAAAAAAGCGCGGTTGGAACTGCAACTGCTTGCCAATGGTCCGGACAATGCTTCTTATCCGATACAAGTACGACAACGTTTCGCAGAAATTGCACCAACATTGCTGGAAGCGCTTTCTACATATGGCAACCCCGACAGCCTTCTGTTGCAGTTATCAGAAATGCTCACCTCCATGAAAGCGCCTGGAACTCTCTATGATTTGTTGAAATACAATCAAACTTTGTGCAGATATCTGGTAATGCTTGTATCGAACAGTCGTTACTTGTGCCGAATTCTCACACGTGATCCTGGCCTGCTCGATATCGTGGGCACTTCAGATGCACTGGAACATCAAGTGAGCCGAGAACAGTTAGAACAGGACCTGCATTCACTGCGTAACGCATATGATCCACACGCTGCTTTGTACCGGCTTCGTGACGCAGAAACACTCCGCGTAGCGACACAAGATCTGGTTCTGGGAATGCCTGTTGCCAAAGTAGGCGATGCATTATCTTTACTGGCTGATGTTATTCTCGAAAGCGCACTCAATCAGGCATATGAATCGGTGGCTAAACGTTATGGTGACACCGATATTCCGCTTGCCATTCTGGGCCTTGGAAAACTGGGGGGCACAGAAATGGGATATGGAAGTGATATGGACCTGATCTTTGTCTATGAAGGTGGACAGGAACTGGAAAATGGCATGGCGCCCGTTGAGTATTTCAGCGCGGTAGCCTCGCATACAATCCGCATTCTGAAAGAACCAACCCGGTACGGGAAACTATATGATGTGGACCTTCGCCTGCGTCCAGATGGGGGCAAGGGCATGTTGGCTATTTCTCATGAACGCCTGGAAAATTACTTTCTCGAAGAGGCTCGGCCCTGGGAACGCCTGGCCTTGATGAAAGTGCGGGGCATCGCAGGTGAGTCAGGATTTCGCGGTAAGGTAGAAGCTTCAGCCAAAAATATTGCTTTCAAACGCTTGCCTTCGCCTGAAGAACTGGACGATATCGAGGCTATCCGAAAAAAACTTGTCTACAAGGCAACAACACAAGATTTAAAAAGGGCTGAAGGTGGTATTGGTTCAATCGAATTTACTGTACGCTACTACCAATTACAGCATTCACAGTGTCACCCGGAATTGCTGCGCGGTGATGTGTTTGGGGCCTTGGATTATATGCTGGAGTTACACTTGATTGATAAACATGAGGGAGAAACCCTTCGACAGGCCTATGAAGTACTTCGGCGAATTATGAACCGGTTACGAATGATGGAAGGTAACGATGTAACAGAAATTCCTGACTCGAAAACTGCGCAAAAAGCCTTGGCAGAACGCCTGGAAATTCAAGGTGATATAATAAAAGTCGTACAGGAACACCAGATAAAAGTTCATGAAATATATGATCACTTGGTCAAAGAGATGTACACCCGCACTTCGTAATATTCCGGGGATTTTGTCGTAAGGTCAGGGCAAATAAGAGGCCTGTACATCAATACTTGATTCGATGTACAGGCCAAAATCTTTTTTTATCTGTGTCTTATATTTCACATACCATACAGACTACAAACCGTGAGTATTATTTGATATCATCCAATGATGTGATAATTTAGTCTACGACACCATAGCATAATACTACTTCAGCATTCATCCAGAAATTTCTGTCACTGTCACGCGCGACTCTCTCAATCTTCTGACCAGTTTCATCAGCGATAAGTTTATTGACACGCTCTCGAATCTTCAGAATCTCTTGTGCTTCAATGCGTATGTCCGCGGCTTGGCCACCTGCGCCACCACTCGGCTGATGCAACAAATAGCGTGTGTTTGGAAGACTGAAACGCTGTCCTTTCACACTGCCAAAGAATATGGGAACAGCGATACTGGCTACCCACCCAGCCCCTATAGTAATGACCGGGGCATGTATAAATCGCATAACATCAAGGATGGCAAATCCGGAATCAACATGACCACCAGGAGACGTAATTATCATTTTGATAGGTTCATGGTTTTCTGCATCCATGATCAGAAGCTGCATCATTATTTTCTCTGCAAGCTCTTGTTCTACTTGTCCGGACAGCAATATGGTTCTGGACTTCAGCAACTTGGCAAACGCGCCTTCTTGCTTCAATTCTGATATTTCGTCTTTCTTCGTTTCTTCATCTGAACAAGGCATTGTATATCCTCGGTAGTGTTTTTAATTGAGTGAGTTTTTAAAGGTCCTGAAACTAGCCTATATTGTGACATTTTGAGCCAAATCGCTGCAAGCATAAGCAAGAAAAAATATTAATTCAAAAGTAATGAAAATGATTTTCTGATTTGTTGGTCCTGGTGCAGGACATGCTGGTTTCTGGAGTTAATAACATTCTCTTGACAACAGTCAATGTCGAAGATTATGTAAACCTAACAAAACAGAAACCTGACACAATTAATTGCTGGTTGTCGATAGCTACCATATGTTAAAATACTGCACTCCTTGGTAAAATCGTGTTTGTATTCAAGGCAAACCCCCGATTTAAAGCTGAAAGGTGCATTCCACTGGTGAAGTCATTCAATACTGTCCAGCATTCCCCCATTCAGACCTCTGATATGCCTACGGTGATTATAAACAATAACCAGGGCGAAGCTCCGAACAATCAGGTAGTGGGGACACTACTCGATGACCAATATACCATCGTAGAAGTTCGTGGTGGGCAGGGAGTCAGCGGAATGGGGGTTATATATATTGTAAAAGACTTGGAAGGTCGCACCTATGCAGTAAAAACTTTTCAACACCGCTTTGCTCAAGACCTTAGCTTTATACAGCGTTTCATAAGAGAAGCACGAACCTGGATGTTGCTGGGCTTCCACCCCAATATTGCGCACGCCTATTCACTCGACATCATAGAATCCACCCCCTACCTCTTCATGGAATTTGTGCCTTCTGACCCACACGGTCGCCACAGTCTGGCGGATTACCTGAAGACCGGGCCACTCGAATTAGACCTGATTCTCCATCTGGCTGTGCAATTCTGTCGCGGTATGGCGCATGCAACTCAATCGGCACCGGGCCTGGTACACCGCGATATCAAACCAGAAAATTTATTGATAACACCAGAGCGTATATTAAAAATAACCGACTTCGGATTGGTGCGTTGTGCCAGTAATTCCATGACGTCATTCGACAAGTTGATTAGTGATGACAACAATTATTCAGACAGCGAGTTAACACAGACCGGTTCTTTTTTTGGAACCCCTACCTATATGGCACCGGAGCAATTCAGAGATGTAAATGAAGTCACTGTAGCTGCTGACATATATGCATTCGGTTGTTGTTTGTATCACGCTGTGACCGGTACTCCACCATTTAAAGCATCAGGTAAATCGCCCATTGAACGTACGATTAATCTTATGCGCATGCATTTGGACACACAGCCAAAACCAATCAGGACATTGTATCCACAATGTCCACCAGAGCTTGAAAACATTATTATGGGTTGTTTAGACAAGAACCCCAATGAAAGATATAGTGATTTTCTCGGATTACAAGACCGCCTGGAATGGGTTTCTAAAAAAAAGCTGGACCATATTTCAGGGCACTGCCCTACAATAACTCCTGAAAAACATGAGGTAGAATTACAGTCTCAATCTCTGGTGTTGCTAAGTGGCTATGAAAAAGCCATTAAGTTACGCAACCTTCGAGAGCACCAGAATTCAAATCCATATGATTTCCATTTGGCACTGGCTTCCTATTTTCATTGTACAAATGACACTTTGGAAGAACAACGCCAATTAAAAAAGGCCTATCGTGCACGAGGTGCCCAACCTGGATATGAGGCAATACGACGCTTGGGGATTTTTTATCTGAAATCTAACGCACTGGACGAAGCCGAGTCCGTCATGGGATCATTTCTGAAAGATCAACCGAATGGGTTGGATATGATACTTGAACCCTATATCCACCTATTGCTGCGCAAGCAACGCTTTGATGAAGTCGTATCGCACCTGTCCAGCTATGATGACGCGCCCAGAGCACAACTGTTGCGAGTTGATTTACTACGCCACCAAGGAAACCAGCAAGCATTGGCGAACTTGCTACAGAAAATAGTACAATCCCTCGTGAACAAAATCGCTGTGAATATTACTCAGCTGAACATGGGTGATACTGTTGGATGGGAACATCAAGGTGATGACCTGTTGCTGCGAGAATTCCTTGCAGAACAGCAACTTGATATCAATCTGGAAATTCTTGACTCCATTCAATTAACGTATTGGCCAGAATTGCATGGTTGCCAGGATTTTTCTGCAATAATGGCCTGGTTATCACAATTGCTTGGGGAGATGACGCAATTGGATGACATACTGGATTCGGAGAAGAAAAGACAATGCAGCTATTGGGCTGGCCGTCTGGACTATCCAAATCGCCTGATACTTCATATTGAACGAGATGAGTACTGGTTTTGGTTGCGCGAGCTACGTGAACAACCACAACCAACTGAAAGTACACTTGTTCCCGGCTCATGATGTATTGACCAAGTTTTGTACTATATACATTTTTAGAGCAAAACATTACTTAATGTGATATGTTTTTTTCATCGCAGTGAATTTGAGTCCCGGGGGGATAGCACACTGCGTATAGCTGAGCCTGATGCAACAAAGAGGAAATTTCATGAACGATCTTAAATCATTGGGGAATCATGATCCCCGTATTCGAGTATACATGGCCCCAACGGCTGTTGTATGGACTACTGAAGGTGATGCGTCTCCCTCAGGTGCAGAACACCTGCTTACACCTGGTGGCGGGTCCTGTCATATGCGTTATGAAGACAAGGCACCGGGTTTGCTGCTTGATTTTGGTCGGGAAATTCATGGTGGTATCATGATCACCAATGGACTGACCCCCTCTCATGAACCCGTCCCGATACGGGTACGCTTCGGTGAATCGGTAGTTGAAGCCATGGAGGAACCAAATCAAGACCATGCAATTCATAATCAGGAAATCTTGGTACCTTGGTATGGTTCAGCTGAATTTGGGAACACCGGATTCCGTTATGTACGCATTGATATGGTGAAACCTGGCACCCATATTGAAATCAAAGCGCTTAATGCGGTGTTTCTTTTCCGTGATTTACCATATGTTGGTAGTTTCCGATGCAATGATGAACGCTTGAACAAGATTTGGGAGGTCGGTGCCTATACCGTGCATCTGTGCATGCAAGATATGCTTTGGGACGGTATAAAACGGGACCGCCTGGTCTGGATTGGTGATGCGCATCCAGAAACCATGATTATCAACAGTGTATTCGGCGACAATGATTGCTTGCCTATCAGCCTGGATTACGTACGGGACCAAACACCGTTGCCAGGATGGATGAATGGAATCAGCTCTTACTCACTCTGGTGGATTCTGATTCATAAATGCTGGTACTTGTATCAGGGAAATCTGGAATATCTGAAAAAACAACGTACTTATCTCAAAGGTTTGATTGACCTGTTGCTCACCCAGATAGGTGATGAGAATCAGGAGACCTTGGGTGGTGGCCGTTTCTTGGATTGGCCCAGTAGTGAAGACCCAAGTGCAATCCATGCCGGGCTTCAAGCTCTCATGATTATGGCATTGAAGGACGGAGCCGCTTTGTGCGAAGTGCTGGAAGAAACTGAATATCAACAAAAAGCGCTTGAAGCAGTTGAGCGCATGTTGACCTATACACCACCACCAACCAAATCGAAACAAGCCAATGCGCTGTTAGCCTTGTCCGGATTGCGTACATTTGAAGATATTAACAATGAAGTTCTGTCGGTTGACCCATTGGATGGTATTTCCACATTCTATGGCTATTATGTCCTTCAAGCACGTGCAGAAGCCGGTGATTACGATGGCGCGATGGAAGTCATTCGTGTCTTCTGGCACAAGATGCTGGATTTGGGTGCAACCACATTCTGGGAAGACTTCAATCTGGATTGGGCAAAAGGTGATGTCGTCGGTATCGACAAATTGGTTCCTGAGGGTGCGACAAGTATCCACCGTGACTTTGGCAATTATTGCTACGTCGGACTGCGCCACAGCTTGTGTCATGGTTGGGCTGGTGGTCCCACAGCCTGGATGACCGAACATGTACTTGGCGTGCGTCCGCTTGAACCTGGATGCAAAACGCTGCTGATCAATCCGCACCTCGGCAAACTGGAATTCGCGGAAGGATCATTCCCCACACCCCTGGGTCCAGTGAAAATTTCTCATAAAAAGACTGCCTCAGGTGAAATCGAATCCAGCTGGGAAGCTCCAGAGGGTATCCGTATAGTTACTTCATTAAATGATGTATGATAGTTACAGTGATCCGACATCATTGTATCCAGTGATGTTTCATAATATGCTATTAAGTTTAATGTGTACCAGAACATTTTAATTTTATCGGGATTGGCGCTACAGCTTTGCTATAATTACGCCAGTCCCGATTTTTTATTCCCACCATGGTGTACACCCATTGTGTATTGCTTTGCGGAATTAACCATGCAAAAATCCATTTCATGAAAAAATTCGATGCAGAAATTGTGTCAGGAAGTGTTCTGCGCTCTGTCTGGAAACTATCCTGGCCGGTTATATTGTTGAACCTGACCAATGGTGTTCACAGTTTTGTGGACCACATTCTCATTGGCCGCTATGTTGTTTCAGAAAACAACGCTGCCAATGCGGCCGTTGGTGTAGCGTGGCAGGTGTTCCTTGTTGTAGTTGTATTTGTCGCCTCAATCTTTCACGGTATGAATGTACTGGTAGCGCGGTACTCCGGACGCCGTGAACAAGACAAGATAAGTGAAGTAACCTATCATTCATTTCTTGCAGCAATATATATTTTGCTGGGTGTTGCTGCGCCTGTTGGCTATTTCCTCTCCCCCTGGTTATTACAGTTTGTTTCTGCTGATGAAGAGGTAATGGGACATGCATTGTCCTATTTGCGCATCCTGTTTACTTGCGGAACGCCTTTATTTCTTGTCTTTATGTTCACTGGAGCATTTCATGCCTCTGGTGAACCTAAAATACCCTTGGTGTTGGGGATTCTAAGTACAGTCCTGAATATCATCATAAGTTTTTTGCTTATTACTGGATTTGGACCTTTTCCCGCATTAGGTGTTATCGGTGCCGCTTTGGGCACTGTCATTGCACCTATGTTCAGTGTAACGATTGCCCTGATGTTGATTATGCGAGGTAAAGTATTAATCAAGCCGCCGAAAAAATATACCCTGATCCCCAACTGGGACATCTTGCGAATCACACTGCGAATAGGCATACCCTCAGGTATTCAGGGCGTGCTTTTAAATATCGGTGGGGTGTTTCTACTGGTCTTTGTCGCATCACTCGGCGCGGCAGCGCAAGCAGCTTATACCATTTGTTATGCGCAATTATTTGCCGTTATTACATGGGCGTCATTCGGTTTACGTGCTGCGTCGGCCACCGTCATGGGACAAAATATCGGTGCTGGAAACCCCGAAAGAGGGAAAAAAGCGGTTGGCGTAGCTGCGTATCTGGGTATAGGATGGGCCCTCTTTATAGGCAGCTTGTTTTTGCTTTTCCCCGAGTTCTTGTTGGGGCTGTTTGATGCAGTACACGAACCTGTATTCAGTTACGGAAAATCTTTGCTTAACTACCTGAGCCTGTCTGGTATTGCGGTCGCGGTAACGCTGGCACTCACCGGAGGCTTGCAAGGAGCTGGCGCAACCAAAATTCCCATGTATATCGCCTTTCTTACCCAGATAGTAGTATTACTGGGTTTCTGCGGTTTCTTTTTCATAATGGATGCACTCACCACAGATATTGTCTGGATGGGAATTCTTGTCAGCCACACATCTCGCTTATTCCTGACCTATCTGGTCTTCCGCACCGAAAGCTGGGTACACACCCAGGTCGATTTCAGCTCAATGGATTGACCTGGACTCCGGTGGTGTACCCAAACAAAAATCATTACATACTTACAGAATTACATCAACAGCACACTATGAATTGACACTGGATTTATTCAGTGGACCGGCCTAGTTCCCTCACAAGCCGATAGACGGTATCGAACGCAAATGTCAATTCATCCAAGGTGCAGTGATCTTGTATAAAGTGGGAAGTACAATATAATTGTCCTCCATTGACAGAGAGCCGTAATACCCGTTCTATTTCCGATGCCAGAAAATCGTACTTTCCAAAGCCGATTGTGGTTTGTACATCCAGTCCACCCATAGTAATGAAGTGATCGATATACTTTTCACGGTGTTCTGTCAGGCTCATTCCCGCCGACTCTTGCCAGGGATGTACGACATCAAACCCGAGCTTGATGATTCCGTCTACCACACTGTTTATGTTGCCATCGGTATGCAAACTCAAAAATGCACCACGCGCCTTTACCGCGTCGGCAGTTATTTTATGGTAGGGATAAATCAACGACCACCAGGTGTCGGTACTGAACATCAGGCTGTTTTGTGCACCCCAGTCATCCGACACATGAATCATGTCTACACCCAAATCCAGACAGTTCATGGCAAATGCACGGTTCCATTCGGCCTGACGCTGATAGACTGCCTGAATTTCATCCATGTACATCAGCAGGTACATAAGGTGATTTTCAATTCCGAAAACACCATTCAACGCTTCGAAAATACCCGGTGTCTGAACGTAAACAAAACGTCCCCGCTCTTCTTTATGGTGGCGCACCTGATCAACGATATCCTGGTATGCGGTGGTATCATCGGGATCGGTATAAGTCAATTCGCTGAAAGTCAACGGATCAATACTGCCGCCATTCGCAGCCTGCAATGCCTGGATATCTTCTGGCCGATGACTAGGAGGGCCTCCAAAGATATGAGCATAATCAAATTCATACTTATCTTCAAATGCAGCAACTGACCCGAATTTTTCAACAATGGGTTCTGACAGGTTCGCTGCTACCCAACCATAAACAGGTGTCCGATCAGGCTTTCCTCGGCGAATTGTTTCGATAACACGTTCTCTTGGTTCCATAGTTCCCCCTTCTTGCTATACATTAAGCCAATATCATTCAATACTTAGTTATCATCAAATAGAATTACGCAGCAGGGTAATCCTTGCTATGTAGTGAATCTGCCCTATCAAGTTCTGAACGACTGAATGAAGATGCATCGGAAGTTGCCGCACAATCATTCAACTCCGCAGTATTGCGGGCGCCTGTCAGTACCACTGACACAAGCGGATTGTCCAACACCCACCGTAAAGCTGCCTGGGGCATGGACGTGATATCATCGCGTATCAGATAGCGGTATTCTTCTACATAGGCCACACGTTCCGCAATTTCTTCTCTACTGTATCTGGAATTCAGATTGTTTGGTGGAAACACAGTGTCATTGGTCACAGTACCAGAAAGGAAGCCATTACCCAGGGACTCACGCGCAACAACGCCGATACCCTGAGCCCCCAAATCAAGTATCAACTGCTGTGATTCCCTGTTCATCAAACTGTATACTACCTGTATGACATCTATTTTCCGCTCTTCTGCCCAGGTCCGTGCCATATTTTCAGTGTTCTGAAACATGGAAATAGAATGTCCGACGGCACACACCTTCCCTTCTAATTTCAATTCCGACAATGCCTCCCAGACATCATCATGAATTTCTTCGGGACTGAAGGGCGAATGAAAAAACAAAACATCCAGTCGATCCGTTTTTAATCGTATCAAACTTTCTTCTACTGAAGACTTTGCCCGTTTGGCGTGAAAGTTTGGTGCGCAACCATCGGAAGGATTTCTACCAAATTTTGTAGAAATCAACACGGCATCACGCCTGCCTTCCAAGCCTTTACCCAGTATGATCTCGGAAACACCATCTTGTTCCGCATGTCCATACAACGGAGCAGTGTCAAAAAAGTTTATTCCCACATCAATAGCGTCATGAATGGCTCTGATTGCATCATTTTCTTCCACATCGCCATAGGCGCCAGAAGCAAAAGCCCAGGTTCCAAGCCCTATCTCACTGACATCAAAACCGGTGCGACCCAATTTACGATATTTCATATGTTATGCTCCTCAATGAGTTTTTCAATTTCAGGAACTATTTTTTTCAAAAATACCGCAAGCATTTCTCGCCCGATTTCGGCAGTAGCTTTACGGGGGTCGTCACCCCAGACGCCGTCCTGGTCCAATGTCGCTTCGCGACTTTCCGGCAGTAAGCTAAGGTCTACACACGCTGGAGCAAACAACATCTGAAAAGAAGTCTCACCCAGCGCGGCATGGTTCATTGGAAAATCGCCTTCCAGTGCCTCGCCATCCGTAAATGCATACAAACCAACACCGGGATGAGACTTGCGAAATGACGCTGCTGCTGATTTTAACGCATCAACATGGCCACCACCATAATGACCCGTTAATACAACTAACACCTTGAAACCTTCGTCTGCGAGCTGTTCCATGAATTCCAATATAAGCTTCTCAACAGTCGACCCTGGATGCTCCAGGGTATGCCCGAAGCCCTTAAATGGCTTAATGGTATCTGTTCCTACATACACCGGAGGAAGTACAAGACCACCTGTATGTTGCGCCAGCGCCTCACATAGTCCCAATGCCTTTATACAGTCCAGACCCACCGGGTTGTGATAACTGTGCCATTCCAGTGCGCCCCAGGGTAGATACGCGACAGGGCATTCAGCTTTGATAGCATCAATTTGTGCCGGTCTCAACTGTTCAAAGCGCCCCCAAAGTTTGTCTGACATCTGCTCTGGCTCCACTGGTTGTATTTATCGTGCTGCCCCTGGAAATAATTCCAGAGGCAGGAATATCATTTCTACATACACCTTAGATATTGGCAGTTTCCCAGGAACGTGAATAGACTATGGGATTCTGCTCATCGTCTTCCAGAACATCGCCCTCTTTGAGACGCGATACCTGTTCTTCAGTTAATATATTACGTTGACCATTATACGTGGAGCCGATGGGCATGAATCCACAGGTCATAGCACGACGCCAACGCGGGGTCATGTTGGGTGAGGCACCATGCACCGTCAAGCCATTATGAAAAGAACAGGAACCTGCTTTCATCTCTGCTTTCACTGGCTCAATCTTGGCGTACTCTGGGCAGGCCTCAAAAATAGCGCCAATATTTGGACTGATTCCAACATTCTTGTAATCTGCTGGACGATGTGAACCCGGGATGAAATACAGGCATCCATTGTCTGGGGATACATCATCTAACGCAATCCATATGGAAATTGCGTCAGGGGAATAGTAGGACCAATAGGGATTGTCTTTGTGCCAGGCAGTCGGATTGCTCCAGGGTGCCTTGTACAACGCTTGATCATGCCACACCCGAAATCCTTCCACACCAGCCAGATATGTCGCCATTTTGCCAATTTCCGGCGATAAAATCAGTTCTTTAACTTTAGGGCTGTCTTGCCAGAGATTTACACGCTGAACAAATACATTGCCATAATACTTTGTGTTGGCATCATCGACAGCCGCAGCCGCCTGCTCCTCTGATTTGCCGTCCTGCGGGTCCAACCCCTTACGACCTGGCAACATGTTGTCACCTCTGCCGGTGATAACTTCTTCAAGCGTGTTGCGCCAATAATCGACTTCATCATTGCTCAGGAAATCTTCGATAACAACAAAGCCATTCTCCTGATAATAATCAATTTGTTCCTGGCTGACTTCTGATTTCATGTGTTTTTGCCTCCTGTATATCCATGAAAATTTTTCACCAAACTTTGACAACTTCGAACCACTACACCTTACATTCTGAATTGGTCATACACTCCAATTATCAAGTTGCCAAATGATGATAAACATGCTAATCAATTGCCAAGTTTTTGTATTGTTCACATCAGACCGTGTATTGTATATTTCCGATGCAACATCTCGAAGCAACCCATACAATAACGCAAAAACATATTGGCCTCTCTGCCGAAACCCCCGTTTTGTGTCAAAACATGGAATTTGGTGGAGAAGGCGAGGTACCTCCACATGATCATGATTATTATGAGATTTGTCTTTTTCATGAAGGTTCAGCATCTCATAGGACAACTTACTATACACAGCCAGTCCAACAAGGTAGTGTAATAGTTGTTCCGCCCGGGCCAGTACACGGTTTTGAGAATACACATGGTATGCGGATCACCAACATTTATTACTTGGCAGAGTGGCTGTTGGATGACCTGCGAATATTGCGTTCTGAAGCAGGGTTGGTACCATTATTTTTGAGCGCAGCTTTATTTGGCCCATCCCGAGACAACATTATTCCACAATTTCAGCTGGGAACAAGTGTGCTGGTTGCTATAGTTCAGGAGATACAAGCATTGCAGGATGCGGGGAATGAACAAAAACCTTCATTATTATTGCTGAAATCGATTTTGCAAAAAATAATGGTGTATCTCTGTCGTGCCTACACAGAATCTGATCCTCGAAGTGCAGAACCACCTTTCCGAAAGGAAGTCTGGTGGTTATTGGACCGCATAGAGCGCACAATTTTTCAAGGTATTCCATTTCAAGTGCAAGAAGCAGCCAGAGAATCGGGGTATTCACCTGATGGGTTAAGTCGTATATTCAAAGAAGCGACCGGGCGCAATCTTGTGGATTACTACCAGCATCGTCGGATTCAACATGCGCAACGACTGCTGCTCGATCCAAGACAAACCGTTACCGAAGTTGCCTACCAGATCGGTTACAGCGACACCGCTCATTTATGTAAACAATTCAAACAAATCCTGAACATGACACCTGGCCAATACCGCAGGCAATACATACATGACAATACTGCGCTGTAATGAGCACAAAAAACTACAACCAATCATTACTTGAATTTAACAAGGTAGGACTTTTATCTCACAACTTTTCGGACAAGTTTAATCCTCACTGATGGCTGCCAACGCGGCATCTCTGCTCGAATCTATGTCGAATAGCGAAGTAAAATTACTTACTTCAAAGACTTCGGTAACAAATGGAGAAAGATTGCACAAACGCATGATACCTCCATTCGATTTCATTTTTCGATATACAAACAACAGAACTCGCAATCCGCTACTGCTGATATATTCGACTCCGGACAAATCCAGTACCACTTTTTCGGCATTTCGGTCAATCATTTGCTGAAATACAGATTGAACTTCCATAGTAGATAACTCATCAAGACGTCCAAGCAGAGCCAGAATGTTAACTTCATTTATAATTTCGTGTTTAATTTCCATGTACTACATCCATCCTGGAAGTGTGTTGTCTATGGCGTTACAGCTGATACCGAATCCAAAAGTATATCTGGTTGAATACCAATGCTGGCCTGCTCTTTCACTTTGGACAACAAAGGTGTTACGTTGTATGGAACTCCTCGTCGTGTAAACAAACGCACACTGAACTGCCAAGTTACTTCAGGGCGTAACATCTTTATCCCAAGTGTATTTTCTCCAGGCCGAAAAAGCAATTCATATGGCTCCTCAAGCCCTGGCAGTGGAGGTTCTCCTGATGCTGTTTCTACCTGTTTGCCATTTAAAGATAACGTGTAGTCCCCTGTTGCCTGAACATACACTGTCGCTGATTCCCAATCTTCGAGAAATAATTGTCCTTGTGCGTAGAAAACACCTGATTCGTCTGGCAATTCAGCACATTCATCCAAATAAATAGCGCCTGGCAATTCAACAACGCGTGCTGACTGCCACCTGTAGTCACGCTCTTCAAACGTAACTACACGCTGTGATGCGCCGCGTTGTTCTTGAAAATATTGTTTGTCAAGCCCTTCATTGGTCAATGGAAATGGTCCAAGCAATTCCCATACAGTGAGATACCCCCAATGCTGCAGTAAATTTTCAATTCGATCTGCATCCCATCCAAACAATTCCCCTATACTGGCAGCTACCTGTGGCGAAAATGTTAGCCCTGCCAAGTGATCTCGAAACGCATCAAACAAACTGCCTTCATCAAGGTGGCGATGTCCCCACTCCAGAAAAGCTTGAAGTGCTTCTTCCTGTATCGAAATGTTGCTTATTGCTGATAAAAGCAATTCCTGGTCGGACAAATCTCCTCTTTCTGCAATGACTTTAAGAGCTTTCAGCTTTAAATTATCCGACAAAGAGCTTCTCAGTATGGCTCTGCTGATGTCCAATAATTGATTCGATGTGGAAATTCCCTGGTCTATTGCAAGTATATCGGCCAATGCCCGTTCTCGTATCCAGGGCGCCCCAAGGTTTGCCACCTCAAACAAGTCTTCTGTTGCAGGAACTTTGCCTTGCATCCACATTGCCACGCACCTCAAGTCAGGAGAATCTGCATCAATAGCAGAATCCAGCAATTCAGGTAATTGATGGGCGCCACGTGCAGCTAAAATTTCAAGCATCACAATTTTTTGGGCTGTTTCAGAAGCTTCGTATGCACGCACCAGACGATTATCCAACATAATATCAGGATATATAGAAAGCAGCCGTATTGCAGTTTCTCGGATACCTGGTGTAGTAACATAACCCAACGCATGCTCGGAAAAACGGGGTGATGCCACTTTAGCTAAACCTACCAGTGCTGCCCGTAACTGATGACGAAATGCGGCTATATCTGTAAAGCTGTTGAAGACCATACCCGGCGTGTCTCTGTTCCCCTGGTCTGCGAGAATTCCGGCTGCGCGAAGTCCGGCACGCGCATACCGCATTTGTTCGTCAGAAGTAAAGTCAGAGGCAGGGGGCATTACACGCATTGGCACAATTCCGTGGTAGGACAATGCATCAAGGCAGGCCCACTGGGTCTCGCGGTCTGCACCTTCCGCCAGGTCCAGCAATCCCGCTGTAGATTCCGGATATACTCGCTGTTGCAATAGTTGTATTGCCAGTTTAACGATGTCATCGTTTTGCACTTCCAAAGCATCAATCAAAAATCGGGTAGCATCTGGCCCGGGAACCCGGCTCACAGCATGCAAAACATCTGCTGCCAATCGCGAATCTTGCATTAAAGGCAGCAATACACCAACCTGGTGATAGGGCAATATATGGCTAACCCACTCCAATAATCTGGATTGAAAATACTGTAATCGAATCGAATCAGTCTCAACTATACTGTCATTTTGATCTGGCTCGACCAGTTCTATGTCAGGATATACATTCCTGAACACTCCTTTCAGAGAATCCAAACTATCATTACTCAAATCGGTTGACATCGCCGGGATAGCCTGCAACAACACATCAGCTATGACCTGCGCACGGTACTCCGTTGAATCATCCCTGGCTGCTGTGTACAGAATCTGTTCTAAAAAACGCATTACAAAATAGGCCCGTCGGGGATCGGATTGTCGCATCAATACTGCCAATGTAGCCACAGGAGCTTCTTCAATCCAAGCGGTATCTTGCATAAGCAAAATACCAGGCTCCGGCCAGGACGCCGTATCCAGAGTTAAAAATGTGACCAGAGAGTCATTGTTGGCAATCTCCTGCTTGACTTCTGTGATCAAAGCATCCAATGAATTGTCAGCCCAAGAATCATGGACAAACAGGATTAAAAATAAACAAGCCAGTAACCTTAAAAATCGCGTATTCATGGAGATCACCATATATCTAACCCCTCAATTCGATTGGGCAACGCGCCCCACTGACCGGTAAAACGATCTGCCTGTCGATCTCCGATGAATTGCCGATGTGTTTCATCCCAAACTAGAGATCGATGCAAACGTGTGGCCACCCCTGCCAAAGCAATCAAAGTAGCTGTGTTTGCGATGTAAGGCAGCAAATCTTGCCGGGTATCTCGCTGCCGAATCGCTTTCCCCCATTCCAACAGCCTGTTTTGAATGCCAACCGATTCTTGAATGTAGCGATCTCTGTCAGAGTCCAATATTTGGTCAGTCGCATCGGAAGTGTACAAACAGCCATCTATCATCGTGTAGGTTTTATTGGATTGTTCACTTACTACCCGAATTCCACTGGTTACATCTTCATCTTTTCCTGCCGGTTGCTGCCAGTTTAGCTTTACAGCAGCATTCTCCAGCGAAAACACCAGCTTTAATTCTGGCGATACATCCCAAAGTCCAGATTGTGTGCTTTGTTTTTGTATCTCAACCGCAACCTTATCTAGCGTTTGTATGCCAGACAATCGCAACGCGGCAGCAAGCTGAACAACTCCTTCACGGGCAATACGTCCTCCACCAAAGGCATGCGTCCATTGAAAACCACCCTCCAACAAATCCGGGTGATAGGGGTGCCAGGGGGACGGGCCCAGCCACATACGCCAATCAATATGTCTAGGCGGGGCTGCATGGCTTCGCGTATCACCACCAGTAGGATTGCTTGGGGCCCACATCTCAATGCTTTCCACCCTGCTTGAGCTTTCATCGTCATATAACAGGTCATTGGCCTGTACAAAATCCTCCACCGCAAGCATTGCATCAGACGCCAGTACCGCATCATAACTACGTACAACACGAGTCAGAGTTGGCCCTTCATGTAGTGAATGACACAATGGGCCAGCCAGATATACGTCTTTCCCTGCCTCAATAGCGTGTATGGCTTGCAAGGCATGCCAATGATTTGGTGTAGCGATTATTACAGCGTCAATGTCGCGCCGGTCCAGCAAAGCGCGGTAATCTTGAAAAACTTCTACGGCACTTTGATGTTTACCAGCAACTTTTTCCAGCCTTTGTAAATCTACGTCGCACATGGCAGCAATTGTATGTGGGTTTTCTGATATTAAACGCAACCCCCGGTTCCCCAGGCCGATATGCGCTGTAACGATTCGATCATTGGCTCCGAGACGCCCTCCCCAGGCCATAACACCACTGGGTATTATCATGGGTGTAAGTGCAGCCACCGAAGCCGTCATGAACTGTCGTCTATTCATATCCATATTAATTCATTGATTCCAGTTATGCTTCCAGCAATACTTCCAATTTCATTTACCGATACTGACATGACCGTGAGCATATACAAAATAAGACATTGCATACAAGGCTTTTATTGTGAAAATCACCTAAAAGCATCAAAATATCACAGAATACAAAAGCACCCCGACAGCATATTGCCGAGGTGCAATTTGTGAGATATTATAATTATACGAATCAAACGCACATGAAATTTTGGTGTTGTAGTACTATTTGTTAAGTACCTTATCAACCTTCGGTGCATGGAAGCGGGCCATGGTCGGCAGCGGGCCAACCAATGGACGTGCGTATTTAATAAATTCTTCTGTAACGCCATTGCCTTCGGCATTGATAAATTCGACAGGCATTTCACGTGATAAACGCGCTACGGTTTCTAACGGTGTCAGAAAATATTCAATCGCATAATCACCAATACGCCGCATGGCAACCGAACCACTCTTGCCGTGCCAAATAGCGTATTGGGCAGCTTTTTCCCCGACTTCACGCGCTTCAATCTGGTCAGATTCACTTACGCAACCCAGAAAACTGCGTTGCAAATACCCCAGAGTATCGGCACGAACACGCTTGATTCCGAGGTCGACCTTCACCCAAGAGCTGAGTAAATCTCCCAGGGCGCCGGTACCGGAAAGCTGCACATTACCATGCGCATCCCGTTCGCCACCCGTAAATTGCTCAGCAATAGCTTTTCCATCTTTGTCAGATATACCTTCAGAAACCGCTATAGAACACCGGCCATTGGCCTCAAATGCTTTTTTAACATCACCCAGAAACTGCTCTTTGGTAAATGGACGTTCAGGGACATACAGTAAATGAGGTCCATCATCCGGGTATTTCTTTGCCAACGCCGCAGCAGCAGTCAGAAAACCTGCATGGCGTCCCATAACGACACCGACATAGACTCCAGGGATAGCCCGATTGTCCAGACTGGCACCAGCAAATGCCGACGCCACAAATTTGCCAGCTGAACCAAAACCAGGGCAATGGTCCGTGACCAGTAAGTCGTTGTCAATGGTCTTGGGTACATGGATCACCCGAAGTTCATAATTTCCCTTTTGGGCTTCTTCATTGACAATACGACAAGTATCCGCACTGTCATTGCCACCACAATAGAAAAAGTAACGTATGTTGTGGGCCTTACAGACCTTGAATATTTCCTGGCAATAAGCCACGTCAGGCTTGTCACGTGTTGACAACAGTCCTGATGAGGGAGTCTCTGCTACCATTTCCAAGTTACGTGAAGTAGTTTCTGTCAGATCAAGAAATTCTTCGTTTACGATACCACTAACACCATTCAGTGCTCCATAAACATGCGTGATCTGAGCATATTTCCGCGATTCCAACACGGCCCCGACCACACTCTGATTGATGACCGCGGTAGGGCCACCTCCTTGAGCGACAAGCACCTTACCTTCTATTTGCGCCATGATGTATCTCCTTTTAATGTAATGGCAAGAATAAATGCGGATAGAAAATTCGAAGCAAGAAAATGCCTCATAGAAATCTCGAATTTCACCGGGCATGATTATGTCATGACAGGGCGAAATCAGTCAAACTCTGATTAATATGAAATTGCAAAAATCTGGCCTACTAATCATAACTTTTATCAGTAAAATTGAACTATTTTACTCTTCTACCGCATCGCCCGGAGTCTCAAGGGACTTGGTAGATTCGGGAGATGAAAATAAAGTAGCATCTGTATTGTTGATATTATTGTTGGCTTCAGTTGTTCCAACCGTCACTGTTTCCTCAACCAGGTCAAGCGCACGGGCAACGCTTCGACGTGCACCGTGAAGAGCTTTATTTTGTTGTTCATTTATTTCGCCCAATTCCTCTCCTTGCAGTAAATCAATAAATCCAAGAACCGCAGAAAGAGGAGAACGCAAACGCTGAGATATTGCATTGAAAAATGCAGTACGAATTCGATTTAATTGCTGTAACTCGCGGTTGGCCTGTTCCATCTGTTGCGTTGCAAGTCGCGAAGCTTCCTGAAAATTTTTCTGTTCAGTAACATCATGCATTATTGAAACAAAATATCGTTTTTCATCTTGCATGAATGATTGCGCACGCATTTCAACTGTACGTTCTTCTCCCTCATTGGTCAATACCAGAACTTCACCCTGATATTGTCCACGGCTCCGCAGGCTGGCCAATTTGTTCGGTAAGGTACCGTCATCAAAAATATAAGAGCGAAAACGTCGCCCCAGCATGTCTGCTCGAGAAGCGCATAGAAATTCACAGGCCCTGTCATTTACAGCAGTAATGAATTCATCATCGTTATATACGATGATGGGGCTGTCAGCATTGTTTAAAATAGTACGCAACATAACTTCCGATACACTCAATGCGCGTGCCCGGTCTTGCGCAACAATCTCCAGTTGCAACAAAAGTCGACTCAGCGATTCCATTAACCAGCCGCACATAAAAATCCCCATGCACTCCATTAAGATGGCTGGATAATATACGTCGACATTGAAAAGCATACGATAAACAACAACAGTAAAAACATGCGTTGCGCAACACAACATTGCTATGGAGTAAACACGTTTGAATCGAGGCGCATACAAACCATAACCGATGATAAACATGGGATATAAAACAATCAACGGGCTGAACTCTGCTCCGGAAATACAAACCAAAATACTTATATACACCAGATGCGTTATTAAGTTTATGGGATGCACAAAATATGCAAAGGAGCCAGTAAAAATTATGATATGGGCAAAGGCATTGACATACAGCGTAGCAGATGCAATGACAACTAGTACCCACGTGCTGGGTGGTACCAGCTCGAAACCGAATAGCAGCATAAACACAAAAAGCGCGATATAACGAATAAGCAATAAAGTTCGCTCAATACGCAAAACCGGCTGAATGCGCGGGTCAGTGTCTACCATGGAACTTTGCGATAGTTGTGTCTCATCCAGTGACTTATGCAACCCACTCATGCACACCCCGAAATACAACGTGAAACACGCAATATAATACTGCAACTAAACATTAAGTATCATTACCTTGTAATAAATCAGCATTATGCATTGTCACCAGCAATTTCATGAAGTATGCATTCCCCAAGAATTTCCAGGCGTTTTGGCCCTAAACTGGAAATATCAGAAAGTGCTTCCAGAGACCTTGGATTGGTCTGTGCGATTTCCCACATAGCCTGCCGGGTCAATATCACATCAGATTCTACACCACGTTGCTGTGCATATTGCTTACGCCATTGCACCAGGCGTTCGTATCGATCACTGACCTCCGGATCAAAAGAATGATTGTTACGACGCACAGTACGCTGTTTCGGTACAGATGCCTTATGTCCGGCATCTATCGCATCCAGAATCCGCTGTGCCAGGCTACGGTATGCACGCGCAGACAACCCTTTAAACTCACGTAATTCCTTCATATTCTTGGGAGCTGCTTCAGCGAGCAGTATTAATACCTGGTTATTAATGACTTTGAATGGTGGAATGTTCCGCTCACGTGCCTCCTCCTCACGAAGTAAAAAAAGTTCACGCAGAACAGCCTGATTACGTGGTTTAAGATCACGAGCCCCGCGGATACTCCAGAATGCATCTGGATCAAATTGCCGGTCCGGTACGCGAACGCGTGATTCATTGGTAAAAATTTCCAATGCCTCTTCCAGATGTCCCGCTTTTTCCAACGCACCATAAAAGAAATCACGTAAACGCAACAGGAAGCTGGTATCGTTCTGCGCATACTCGAGTTGGGGAAAAGTCAAAGGACGCGCAGCCCAGTTGGCTTTCTGATATTTCTTGCTTAGTGTAAGTCCGTAAAATTCCTGCAAGAACCAGGCCAGCCCCATGTTTTTGTATCCCAGTATACGGGCAGCCCACATGGTGTCAAACAGGTTGTTGACGTCCCAATCGTATTCACGCTTTAGCAATATGAGATCATATTCCGATGCATGGAACACTTTTTCTTTTGACGGGTCAAACAATAATTGACCAAGCCCATCCAATGCAAAGTCAGCCAATGGATCCACAATATAATCCGAATTCTCTGTTGATATCTGTATGAGGCATATCTTCTCACGGTAAGCATACAAGCTGTTTGCTTCTATATCTACCGCAAAGCGCTTTTGCTTTTGTAAGTCTTTTAAGCATGCCTTCCAGCCAACCGAATCATCGACCAGGATAAATGTACCCAGCTCCGTACGTGTTTCATTTTGCATATACTCGACAAACTTCCTATGTTGTATTTTTATTATACCGACAACACCCCCGTTATGTACATCATGGTTACAGACAAATACGTTCTAAATAAGATGTCATGGCAAACGATTTACAACTTAATCGTTGACAGAGCAAACATTTATACTACCAAAAATAATATCAATAATACAGAGATGATCACCGCAATAAATTTATAAACAGCTTGGCTGTAAATGAAAATCTTTGAATTTCTTGCCTTGGTAAACAACATGCAGAGAATTGAATGAACATAGACAGCTGGCATAGATGAGGTTTTTGCATATTTGTATCAATGAAAAAAAGTATCATTCATCAACTGAGTATGCATTGTACGCTCCAAAAATTTACATTTCTGAACCAACCAACTCCAGTACTTCGTCACGCAATATGATGTTCCGCTTTATCACCCGGGTAGTATCCGGGTTCAATTCCAGCAGTGTCATAATGTCCTTGGGCTTTGCCATGCGATTTTCTACGATACAAGTCTCAAAAGCTATCTCGTACTGATCTTCCTGATTCGTTAGCACTTCCAACCGGGTAATCATGGGTCGAATGTTCAGGCTCATCACAGGCTTTGCCTGCCCTCTGCCACGTCCACGTTTCCGATTTTTATTCTTCACCTTTGTCTTACGCTCCACCCAAATTTCTTCCGCTTCCATGATCATCTGCATTTTATTCTCCAGTGATTGATCTGCAGGTACACAGAACGTGTAGTGGAATGCGTCAACCAGACTCATCAGTGAATCTCCGTGCATTGGCACTTCTTCAGCGCTGTAAACACTGAAATCCATGGGCAACACTTTTTTTAGCTGTTGCAATAATACATCCGGCGCAACACTTTCTTTCAACAGCACATCCATATAATCTCCGGTACTTTCCTCACCCAGTGGCGCGGCAGTCGCAAAAGTCACCTTCGGTTGCGCATGAAAGCCTTTAGAATACGCCAATGGCGCGTGTACACGACGCAGTGCACGAATCCACACTTCTTTCAGCTCCAGGTGTGCCAGCAGCCGACCTTCCCCCGTACGGCCAATACGGAAACGCAGCCGCTGGACAGCATCTGGTTGTTCCATTACTTTATCGGGGATACCCTCCCAGGTGTCCGCCTCTTCTTTGTGCCCCTGTTTCTGGTTTTTCAGCATGTGTTTACACAGTTCACGCTCTCGATATATCACCCCGCACAAATGACACTTTCCTGCCCGGCAGTCTTGCGCGTATTGCAATTCCATGGCACGATTCCAGTCCTCCTGAAACCACTTTTTGGGAATGAGAATATCAATGTGGTCCCAGGGAAGACGCTCGTCCAGCGTACGTTCACGAAACTGGCCATCTACATCATAGTTCGTTTCCTGGATAGCCTTTTCCCAAGCTGAAAAATCTACATGTTCGTCCCAGGTCTCAAGACGTGCACCATGACGCCAAGCAGTCTCAATCAAATCGGCAGCACGACGGTCTGCCCGGGCCAACAGCCCCTCAATAAAAGAGGTTTCCGGTGCATGACGACCAAATTTGATAGCAGGGTGTTTTCGAAATTGGTCTGATAACAGCCGCTGTTTGCGGTAGGTTTCTTCAATACCAATCTGGGCCGCCCATTGAAATGGCGTAAATGGCTTTGGCACAAACGTGGAAACCCCCGTGCGCACCCCTGCCTTCGCGGTAAGTTGCTTGCCGGTTTGCAAGGTACGTATGCAGAGATCAGCGATGGCAAGCACATCTTCATCGCGTTCTGTGGGCAACCCAATCATGAAATACGTTTTAACATGGTCCCAACCACGCCGGTAGGCTTCGGTAGCCATGTTCAGAAGATCATCATCCGGTATAAACTTGTTGATAACCGCACGCAGTCTGGGAGTTGCTGCTTCCGGAGCAAAAGTCAGTCCACTGCGCCGCACACCCGCCACCATATCCGACATTTCAACCGCAAAGGAGTCCAACCTTAGTGAAGGCAAAGAAATGGAAACATTATCCTTATGTGCGCGCTGTACTGCTTGCTTGACCAGAGTACGTGGACGGGAGAAATCACATGTTGATAGTGATACCAGTGATACCGAGTCGAAGCCTGTGTTTTCCAGGGTACGTTCCATGAGGGAGTCGATATTCGCCAGGGTACGCTCGCGCACCGGTCGCGTTACCATGCCAGCCTGACAAAAACGGCACCCCTGGGTGCATCCACGCAAAACTTCCAGACCGATTCCGTCGTGAATTAATTGGGTAAACGGAACGATATATTTCGTCGGATAGGTAGCACCGTCCAGAGATTCCACCAGTCTTTTTACGATTTTCGGTGCGTCTTCCCGGGGTAGTATCCGGCCATCCTCCAACGTATCGAATGGATAGAGCGCAGGCACATAAAACCCCTCAAGCCGGGCTATTGCTTCCAGCTTTTCCTGCCGTGGCGCGTGCTGCAATGGGCGTAGCGTATCAACCAGCTCAACAATGGCATCTTCCCCTTCGCCAATGACAAAAAAATCCAGAAACGGTGCGAGTGGTTCGGGATTAAAAACTGAAGGCCCTCCTCCAAAGATTAAGGGCATGTCGTCGTTGCGTTCAGCACTACGAAGGGGCAGTCCCGCGAGATTAATCGCATTAAGAATGTTGGTGTAGGTCAACTCAGACTGTAATGAAAAACCCAGCAAATCGGCCTGTGCCACCGGTTCCTTCGATTCCTGCATAAACAATGGTAGGTTCCGCTCTCGCAGGATTTGCTCCATGTCTGGTGCCGGAGTATATCCCCGTTCTGCCCATATCCAGTCACGCTCATTTAGAATGGCATAGAGTATGTGTAAACCAAGATTCCCCAAACCGAGTTCATACAAGTCTGGAAAAAACAAACATACACGCAATTCGACATCTGCCGGATTTTTATGGACGCTGTTTAGTTCCGTTCCTAAATAACGTGACGGCTTCTCTACACGCGGCAGCACTTCATTCAAAATGATATTTTTCAATGACATTATTTCGATCTCCTCTGGTCACCGTCCCAACCACAGGGGCTGTTGAATTGGATGAATACCTGCCCGGAAAGGTGAGATAAAATATGTCCGGAACAGCAAAGACAGTGTTGAAAGTTTTACTTTATTTCATTCTTATTATAACAAAAGTGGTAAGTTTTTGCGATTTTTCCAGTTCACTTATTAGCTTTTCATGGTATCCAAATCATCATTTATATATCATAACTAAAACGCTTTAATAGAATGCACATTTTAGCAAACAATATATGGAGCAAATTATAGAAAGTTTTTCAACCAATCCTAAATAGCGCTCAAAAGTGATAAAACATTTCTGTTCGTTTATCTACGTATTTTGACATATTTAGTACTCGATGCGTTTTAGGCTAATACGTATAAAATTATAATCACAACAATCTTGACTTTTAAACTCAAATAGCTTATGCTAGGAAATACGAATAAGGTTGAAAGTTAGGGTTTTTGCTCCCTGGAAAGTACTTTCGACTTGATGGTGGGTATCGCAGCTATGAGGTATTATAAAGTGAGCGAACAAGAAAATGCGGAAAAGGTGCAAGGTAAAGTTAAGTGGTTTAGTGATCAAAAAGGATATGGCTTCATCGCCAGGGAAGATGCACCCGATGTCTTTGTGCATCATACTGCTATTCAAATGGAAGGGTTCCGTACTTTACGACAAGGTGAAGATGTCGTGTACGAATTAAAGGATGGCGTTAAAGGGCCACAAGCCTCCAAAGTTACCCGACCCGAAGGAAATGGCTGGTCAGACACATCAGATAGCGAAAATAATCCAGAAGAAACCACACCAAATGAATAGTTGACACGGTATGTGTTATTTTCTGAGCTGTCATCTGTTTGAATGATGATGTATTATCTGGCTTACCATTTACTTAGATTGCCCAGGACAATAATGCGATTATTTTGCTGATGTAACAATATTATTATATTGCTGTTTGCATCAGCATTATGTATTTTTTGTATTGATTGCAATTGCCGTATAATTTTTTGTGTTACAATGCGTTTTATACAGCTCACTGCAATTGATCGAAACTTGCGTATCGGCACACAATACCAAGAACAATATTTATCTGGTGTAGAAAACCAAGTTGGTTAAGGCAGTGGTTTATTGTATCCGGAGCTATAACGCTACTGCCTTGGTTTATATCAAGGTAAAAATTGTCTGAATGGGCATATCAGCACTAACCTTGGTAAGTAATTGGTTGTTTGTATGTATTTGCCAATCGTAGTATTCATTTCAATAATTCTGGCAGATGCTACGCCAGATACACCACCTCCCTCAGCTCAGATGCCTCAGGTGTTATTTTCTGCACCAATTAATGCCACTTGGGCAGCCAATAATCCCAATCATTGGTTAACATTGGGTATTGACGGGTTTCTTTTTCAGGGGGTTCTGGACCACCTGGCCATAAACGACGAACATGCAAACGTAGATGATACTGCGCTTGTGCGTGAACTGCGTATTGCCCATGCCCGTCTCTCAGATGAGGGCATTAACGCCAATTTTCTCTATACCCAGTTAAGTCCGGATGATGTATATTTTTTACGACGTAGCCGAGCAGATGCTCTGGTAGAAAATATAGGCCGGATTGCCAAAATTGCCCAAGGTGCAGCTTTGTCCGGGATCGTTTTAGATACGCAAACCAGTGCATTTGTACATGACATGCGCTGGGATGGTTATCCGCAGGATAATGTCGCGGCAACACAAGCTATATTGGGCGCCCGCAGATTGGGTGAGCGAATTTCACGAACATTTTACCGAAACTATCCCGGTGGTAAGTTATTGTATCTGGCACAAGAGCCACTGAACGCTGGGCCATTGTGGTTTCATTTTTTTGCTGGTCTGCTGATTGGTTCTGGTTCAACTGGTGACATTAACATTGAATTATTGCTACAGTGCGATCGCACATTGCAGCCAGATGATGACATTACCGAGTATCTTGATGCTGTAAACACCTTATTAGAATTGCGTCTTGAAAATGATGCAGCCGATGTTTGGCGCAAAAAGGGAGGCATAGCTCCCGGACTAGAGCCAATTGGTCGTATGGGAGAGCGACCAATAACCTATTATGCTCCAGAGAAGTTTCGTAGCCGGCTTATACAGGCCAAATTGTCAGCGTCAACCTATGTTTGGATCGACGCGGCGAATGGTGGATGGTGGAACTTCGATGATGCACAAGAGGAAACATATACGGCTTCTACATTGATACAGGGATCAAAAAGCATCTCGGTTGAGCTACCTGGATTGCAACAATACTCAGCAAAAACACCTATAGATGGCCTGCTACGAGTTGGACCTGCTGTACACCACGATGATCTGGAAGCGTTTGTGCTGTATGAGCCAGAAGGTGCTGCTGTGGTAGCCTGGGAAAGTTTATTTGGACGATGGGCCATACCACGCATTGAATCCCCCCTGCTGGTTCGATATTTAATATCGGACAAAGATGTGTTGATGTATCCAGAATCTGGACATGTTGTGATTCCGTTGGATGCAGGTCCGGTATTGGTACGCCGTCTTCCCATGGGCGATTGGGTAACGCCAGTTGCATTAGATATGAAAATTGATGGCACCTTGAACGCTGGTATGCGACGCTCTACCGTGCAATTGTATTTCAACAATTGGTCAGAAATGCCACTAGAAGCATCGCTGATTGCCTGGACGGAGTCAAATTACAGTTTGGGCGATGCATTGTTTCAACTGAAACTGAGACCGCATGCACAATTCCTCACCAACCGGAATATACAAGGTATTTTTCGTGCCGGTGAGTCAGTAATCGGCAATGTATCGTTGACCCATGCAGGGGGAGGTAGCATTCATAGAAAATTCACATTTCCAGTCCAAAGTACGCAAAAGTGGAATTTTATTGCTGACGGTCCAATCTTGGGAGCACCCATCGTGCTGAGGTCAAGCTATCGAGGCGATAACAGCATAGACCATTTTGTCATTATTGGTGGCAGTAGAGGAGACCTGCACGCCATCAATGCCAATGGGGAATTGCGATGGCAACGAAGACTGCAATCTGGCATGACCACAGCCCCCCTGGCTTGGGAAAATTCGTCCGGGGCTGTTCATATCACCGCGACTGACGGTAGAGACCAAATATACACCTTTGATGAATTTGGCAATGCTGTCTGGGCAAAACCCCTGCGTATGGATGAAACACTGGTCAAGCTGATAGCGTATCCGTCAACACCACTCTCTTCAGCAGCTTCACATGAAAGCAGGCACGGGCCAGTTATTCTGGGGAAAGGTTCATCCATATTGCAGTTGGATTCAGAAGGCCAGCCTTTGTGGCATATCGCTGGTCAACCTGTCTTTGTAGATGCCGGAACCGTGTCGCATTATGATAATGTCAATTACATTTGGCGAACATACCAAGAGCCTGCAAAGGTTTCTGGAGGGTTGGAAGTGTGGGATGAGCACGGGGAACTGGTGTGGAGCTATGAATTTGAAGGGATACCCACTTCACCGGTGTTAATTCAATACCGTCCAGATGAGGTCATGTTGTGGTTGGGTACATCTGTCGGGGAAATTCTGGGGTTTAATCTTGAAGACGGAACCTTGGTAGAACAGGCATTTGCACCTTTTGGTCGGCGTGTCAAAGAACTCGCGCATGTTGTCGTTACTGACAGCGTGATGCCCTGGTTATTGGTGCTGGAAGAAGAGGGCGTGCATGTACTTGATTCAAACCTTGATGTACAATGGTTTGTCCCACTTCGTGAGGGAAACACCATCATTGGTGATTTGCCTGATCGCTCGTTGTTGGCAATCATTGCAACCAATGCGGGAGAATTTATTGGATTGACTTCGAGTGGTGGCATCGCCTGGCGTGACAAGCATAAAATTATTTCTCCTTTACAATCACCACTGATGATGGATATTGATGGAAATGGTCGTGTAGAGTTGCTCTTTGGTGCCGGGGATGGTGTTTTCAGGGTACATGACTGGCAACCATTATTATATCCGCGAAGACCTTTGGACTCACTGGGGAACTGGGGAGACCCGGAACCAGTCCATACGGATGACTGATACTTCACATGGAAAGGCTTTCCAACTTTTTATATGCAACATGAGTACAATTTACGATATTTCATGCCAACCGAGATCATTTTTGAATCTGGTGCTATAGACAAACTTGCTGAATTTCTGGCACCAATTGGGGAACGACCACTGTTGGTGACAGGCAGACATTCCGCACGAAAAACAGGCATGCTGGACAAGGTTCTGGGCATGCTTCCGGATGTTGTCGTATTTGACCAGGTTGAAGAGAATCCAACAACAAGTACTTGCGAATCAGGTGCAAAAACTTGTCGAGATCACCAATGCGACTGTGTTATTGCGCTGGGTGGCGGTAGTCCTATAGACGCAGCAAAGGCAATCGCATTTTTAGCAACGAATACAGGCCGTTGCACAGACTACCTGGGTAATGCAAAACCACGGAACAGTGCCTTGCCGATTTTAGCCATACCAACAACCGCGGGCACGGGCAGTGAAGTAACACCCTACGCGGTATTGGTTGATATCGAAAAAAACACAAAACGTACGCTGACGGGCCGTGACTTGTTTCCACGAATCGCGCTACTGGACCCGAATCTGACAATAACCCAACCACGTGAGGTTACACTTGCAACTGGACTTGATGCATTGAGTCAGGGAATGGAAGGTTTTATATCAAGAAAAGCAACACGCAAAGGCGATATACTGGCCCTGGAAACATGCCGCCTGATAAAACGTTGGCTACCTGTAGTACTGCGAGAACCGGAAAACTTGATGGCCCGTACGGCCATGCTCGAGGCGGCCATGCTTTCAGGTTGTGTCATAGCCCAAAGTGGAACAACACTTGTACACGGTATGGGGTATTATTTTACCCTTCACCACGGTATCGCACATGGCATTGCCAACGCACTTCTGTTGTCACCTGTATTTCAATGGAATGCACAACATGCCCCGGACAAGGTAGCGTTGCTTGCAAACACACTTGGATTTCCTGTTGAAACATCCGATCCAGAAAAAGTAGAAGCTGCCATTCGCGAGGCGTTACTTTGCTTGTTTGATGCGTGTGAATGGTGCCCAAAAGCTTCAGCGTATGGTGTACCACAGGATTGTCTGGTAGATTATTCAACCGATATTTATCGTGACCAATATCGATTTAAAAATCAGATAGGGAATCCAGGACTTGATTCAGTACAAAGTTTTTATGAGGCAGCCTGGTCTGGTACATCAATATAGTATCGTTACTTAATGAAAGTAGAAATGATAAAAATAAGACTATCTTCCCCTTTCAATGGGATGTATCCACTGAAATGCTTATATGTATATGCTGCTTAATAAAATATTTGATTGTTATGGGGAACATTTCAGCAATAATCACAAAGAAGAATAATCAGAAATTGCAAGACATAAATTTACAGTTTCGATTTGAAGCATAAAAAGCATATACTATGGGGTTGTTGTCCAATTCATTTTGTCTAGGTACGTATTTCTTAACTATTCCAGGTTATTTGTGTTAGATGGCATGCATGCCGTACAGGTGCTATCAAAATTTTGAATTATAATATCAGGGAGACCGCTGTGCAAAGAAGTGCAGTTCATATTGGTGCAGGTAGCATAGGTCGTGGGTTTATGGGTCAGTTATATTTTGAGAGTGGATTCCATACCACTTTCATTGATGTCGTTGACGAGGTAGTAAACGCCATAAACGCAGAAGGTTCATATCCAATTGACATTGTAACTGATGACAACAGCACACGCATCATTGTTCGAAATGTTGACGCAGTCAATGGCAAAAATTTGGAAATGGCAGCGAACAAATTGGCCAAGGCAGACATCGCATCAACGGCTGTCGGATTAAATGCCATGCGACATATAGCACCACTTCTGGCCAGAGCAGTAGAAATTCGTTTCTCCTCTGATAATGCGGAACCGCTGGATATCATCCTGTGTGAAAACATCAATGATGGCAAGACATTTGTTCGTGAATTGATCCGGGAAAACCTACCCATAGAATTCCACGCTGTGTTGGACACAAAAGTAGGATTGGTGGAAGCCAGCATCGGTCGTATGGTACCTGTGATGACACCTGAACAGGGTAAGCAGAACCCGTTACTGGTTTGCGTTGAACCCTATTGCGAGCTGCCTGTGGATGAGTTGGGATTTCGTGGAAAAATCCCTCAAATCATGCACATGAAACCAGCAAGTAATTTTTCTGCCTATGTAGAACGAAAACTCTTCGCCCACAATCTTACACATGCCTGCACAGCCTATCTTGGATATTTGAAAGGGTATACCTATATCTACGAGGCAATACGGGACCCTGAAATTCATGAAATTGTTCAAGGTGCGGGGCGAGAAAGTTGCCTGGTATTGGCCAAAAAACATGGTCTCGAATTTTCAGAACTCCAAATCCATGTTAATGACCTCATTCACCGTTACCACAATCGGGCACTGGCAGACCAGGTAAGCCGTGTGGCACGAGACCCCAAACGTAAATTGGCACCTGGAGATCGGTTTATGGGGCCAGCCACAATGTGCGTAAAGTATCAGATTGAACCCAAAAATATTGCATTGGCAATTGCTGCAGCGTTGCATTATAACCCCAAAGATTCCGATGATCCCACTGCTCCCGAAGTCCAATCTATGATAGAAAACTATGGTATTGAATTGTTTCTGTGTGATTTTTGTAAGATAGATCCACACGTTTCACCGGGTTCGTTGATTCTTGAAGCATATGCTCAAATACCTGATTATATGAAGTGTTCATGAGCTGTTTTGTATATCAAGAGAAAATCACAATACGAAGCTCTACATTCCTGGTAGCTGTTTGCTATAATTTTGCGATGCAGTATGTCAACCATAAAGGAGACATTGCATGTATGCCGTTCAAATTGGTGCGGGAAAAATTGGTCGAGGATTTATAGGTCAGTTATTATTTGATTCTGGATATTTCACAACTTTTATAGATAAGCAGAGTTCACTGGTTGCATTACTGCAATCTACCCCTACCTATAAAATACAATTTGTTTATGAGTCCAGTGAAACTATCGAAATAGGCCGCTTTGATGCAATTCATTCATCGGAACTACTGCAAGCATCAGCAGCGATTGGCCGGGCTGATTTGCTGTCTATCGCGGTAGGAGCATCCAATCTTGCCACTACAGTGGTACCTTTACTTGTATCTGGGATTGTACAACGCTGCAAAACCTGCGCACCGCCGTTGAATATTTTACTTTGCGAAAACTCGATGCACGGCAAAGCGCTGCTTCATGAGGCAATAGTTGAGGCACTGCCAGCGTCTTGCAGGAGTTATTATGGGAACAACATTGCGCTGATAGACACTTTCGTAGGCAGGATGGTTCCTTCTCCTTCTGAACAGGAAACACGGGGAAATCCATTATGGTTGGTTGCCGAACCATGCAATGTATTGTTTTATGATGCGGATGCTGTGATTGGTGACAAGCCGCAGCTTAAACACGCTACGCCGAAGCATCATTTTGATGCAATTCTGAAAGAAAAACTTTACATTCACATGATGGGACACAGTGCCACTGCTTACCTTGGTCATCTTCGTCAACAACAATATATTTGGCAAGCCATCCGCGATCCCCTTATCCGGGAGACCGTCGAAGCCAGTACGACTGAAAGTTGCCGGGGAATAATGAATCGATATGGTGTAGACCCTTCTGAACTGGCAACACGACGGGCAGACTTTATACTCCGATACCACAATCGCATCTTGAATGACAGTATCACACGGGTTGCACTAGACCCTATTCGAAAATTGAGTCCTCATGAACGGTTCTGTGGTGCTGCGCGGCTTTGCCTCGAAGAAAACGAGTCTGCTGCAATGATTGCACTGGCTGCAACAGCTGCAATACATTATTTTAACCCTGAAGACCTGGAATCCTGTGCAATTCAGAAAATTCTGAATGAAAATAGCATTAAAGGCGTGCTGCAACAAATATGTTGTATTCCAGAAGGTGACCCGTTTTACAAATTAATGCTGGAAGCCAATGAACGTCTATTGGACACATTCGCCGAACGCGAAATTCTCGTAAATTAAATATACGTTTTCGAGGTAATTCGAAGTAATTTTACTGGGAACTACAATTGCAAAAATTGGTATTGAAGTAATATTGGAGGTGTGTCGACAACGTGCAGCTTAAACGGAAACATATATTAGAATCATTATTTTGTCTGGTCGTGCTGGTTTTAATTCCTGTTATCTTTATCTTTCCATTGGTGAGAGAGAACCGTATCCCCTTATATCTGGATGATGTTTTCTTGGAACCTCCTTGGGAAGAAGCCCGACTTGCCGATGTTTCTCTGCATGGAAACCCTTACCACGCTCGCCATGCATTACAATACTTCCCGGCATTTCAATTTATACACCATAGTATAGAAAACAGTACATCATTGTTATGGAATTCGTATGAAGGGTTTGGGAACCCGTTTCTGGCACTCTGGAAATCACGAGTATTATCTCCATTCTCTCTCCCACTTTTTGTGTTTCCACTCGTATCCGCATTGCAATGGTCGTTATTGCTCAAAATGGTTGTCGCGGGATGGTGTGCATTTTATGCTGCATTACGATTTGGATTCTCAACTGCTATAGGGTTATTTATCGCTTTATGTTTCCAGCTTGGTGGACCAATATTTCTTTGGGCTGGTTTCCCGATGTCTGATGTGCTTCCCTGGTTACCGCTTTATCTGCTCTGTCTGGAACGTTTTGCAATGGGACAGTTTCGAGCCTGGCCAATTACAGCCATTGTTATTGCGTTCATGGGACTCGGTGGTGACCCGGAAACTTTACTGGCCACAGTGCTCTTTGGTGTTATATATGTCGTTGTTCGCAGACTGCGCGATCCGGAAGCAGCATCAATACCAGGCAGTGTGTATTCACTAAGTGTTGCTTTATGCTTTGGTATCGGTATTATTGGGGTTCAATTACTACCATTCATAGAATATACACGACAAGCAATTGCACCTGCTACAACCGATTTGGTGTCTTTGCAACTTCGTGATCTTGTTGCTCTTTTTGACCCGGCAGCACGATTACTCACATCACCCAACCCACAAAAAGAAGCGTTGTACCATTTATTGTTTGCTGGAACCGTTCCCATGTTGTTGTTAGCATTCTGGCCTGCCGTACGCGGCAGTGCAGTCAAACTCATACGACGCAGAATGGAAGCATTATTCATTGCAGCTATGGTTCTGGCCTTACTTCCATTTTTAGGTGGAACCTATAATTACCTGCCATTATTACATCATCTTGGCCCCGAACATTTTCTGGTAGTCCTGGGTTTAGCCATTGTTTTTCTGGCTGCAAGTACCGCAGAAGAGTGGCTTGAGATGGACCCTGAAGCCTGTAAGGTGTCATTAAAAAGACTAGGATTAACATTGCCTGTTTGTTGGGGTATACTACTTGTAATCTTCTTGTATTCGAAGTACGGGTTGAATTTAAATTCTCCATTACTTCACAACATCCTGATCGCTGTGTGTTTACTTGTATTAATGACCATCACACTCTTTTACCCGAGAATCAGAATTCTCGGTTATGGGCTATGTCTTTTAGCTGTTACAAACTTTTACTGGTTGTCTTTAAATCAATTGCCTTCCACGCGCAGCGATCAAGTGTTCCCGGAAACACCATTTATTCAGTCGCTGCAACAGGTTGATTCTAGAATCGGTGGTAGTGAGGCAATGAAAAGATGGCCATTGGCCGGAAACAGAATTTCTCAAGTTTACAGTACCAGTGGCACGTCTCTATCCCGTTACATGCAGTATATTGAGCAGGTGGACAGCAATCCCCTGTTATTGAGGCGAAGTGGAGCCGAGGTATTTCTGCTTACCAAGGAAGATATCCAGGGTGAATTTGCCTCTGTCAGACCGGTACTGAGTATTCAGGAAGTATTTCCGACAGGTGCTGTATTGTTTCGTGATTTGGAAGCGAAACCAAGGGCACGCATGATTTATGAAGCGCGCTCGGTAGAGTCTTTCGATCCTGCATTATTACATCCTGAACGCCCCCCATTACTGGAAGGCGCATCATTACCTGAGCAGGATACTGGAGCCCGGGCACGGGCACGCCTGGAAGTCCCCGTGAAGAACACTGAAGTTCGTGTCCATGTTGAGCGTACACGACCAGGCGTATTGGTGCTGTCTGATGCCTGGTATCCAGGCTGGAACGCAACATTAAATGGACAAAAAGTACCTATTTTGCCCGTAGATGGTATATTTCGCGGGATCGAAGTAGGCGAAGGAGAACATCAGATAATCTTCACCTATCGTCCGATGTCATTGATTATTGGATGTATTTTAAGCCTTGTTGCCTTGACTGTTACGCTTATCTATTTTTTTAGATTGCGTACGTCGTAATCATAAGGCTGACAAGATATTCTCTGAGCCAGTTCCGCAGGGTGTCGTTTCTTGTTCATGGCAATACAAGTCGTATTTGTTGTATTGGATTCTCGGCATCAAGATGTACTTCAACCTGACTTTGATCAACAAATACGTCCGGTTTGTATCCCGCCATGACGTAATAATTTCCGGGTACTATGTTCTGAAAAATAAATTGGCCTTCATTGTCGGTTTCAAGAATTTTTGGCTCAAGTAACATTTTTTGTGCGTTCGCTTCAGTTTTATCAAGCAATGTTACCTGCACTTTTGACATCACTCTGCCCTGTGGCGTGATCACCGTGCCGGATATGGTACCAATGGCCTCGGCATCAAGTTGTAACACAGGTATAAAATCCAATATATTTTCTGTGTCAAAATCCAGAATTGCAGATTGTTGTTGCATCCTTCGTGCCTGCAACATCCCAACATCATCTGGCCGAATGCCCTGGAACTCAAATGTTCCTTCAGCAGTACTACGTGTTTTAAGCAATCGAAAACTGTCGTCATCTCCATCATTGGCCACATGGCTTCGCAAATATATATTGGCACCTGGAACTCGGTTACCCACTTCATCCAAAACAATACCTTTTATGGAAATACCCCGGCAAAACACAAATTGCGGCCCTTGTTCTATGGTACGTCGCTCTTGCAGTGTTGTCTTGAATTCTGTATTTGTAATGTAATATTCAGGTAATTCATGTGATCGGATTGATATGATGTATTCTCCCGGGCGCAAACCTGTAAACCGGTAATAACCAGCCAGGTCCGTCGTATTGGTCATCAATAAATTCCCAGATAAGTCATAAAGATATACAGAAATATAAGGCACTCCAGTTTTTTCTTCACCATCAAAAACAACTGTGCCCCGTATAGTTCCAGCGCGTTGTACCCGAATGTTGGGTAACTCAATATTGGCATCTGAAGCCAGATTTAATTCGATGTCATGATCCACGAGGTGATAACGATCTGAATCAATATATAATCGGTACATACCAGGTCGGAGGTTTTCAAAATCAAATTCACCATTCGAATACGTACGCTTGCCCTGCTGCTCCATTCCAAGTTTCTTTTCTTCGACGACAATGCGCAGCCGAGACACAGGTAGATCATGTTCTCCGATAACAACACTACCCTGCAAACGCGCACCAGGCACCAACGTAATTATTTGCTCATTCAGATTCGTAGCCAAGGGCTGTGTAAGTGTTGGTGCCAGCTCATGTGAAAGCAACATGTAGCGCCAGGTTCCCTGAGCCAGACGCGACAATACAAAGCGCCCGTCCCCCATCGTGGTAGCACTGAAAAAACGATATGGGTAATCATCAATACTGGGATTGCCAATTTGAACCGGTATCACACGGACATTTGAAACAGGATTTCCGGCAGCATCAAAAACCCGTCCCAAGAAGGCCACAGAAGGTACTAAATCCATAGAAAGCTCAGGGATTTCCCTGTTTTCCGAAAGGGTGAAAGTAGCCAGTGAGTGCAATAATCCATAGGTTGCACGCAAGACGAAATCACCATTATCTGGTAATACTCCAATCTCAAAGAATCCAAATTGGTTGGTGTGTGTTTCCCATTGTGGATCAAAATTACGATTTAAATTAGATAAGGTCGGGTTGTCCGGGACTGGGATTACTTCTAATTTCACTTCAGGCTTTGGATTGCCCTCAATATCTCGGACAATACCACGAACCATGCCTGTTCCCGCATCACGTCCTATAACATCTGATCTGTTTAGAAACATATTATTTTCTGGTAAGTCAAATGCCTCGGTGCCTGAAATATTTAAATTCCTGGGCTTGTTGCTCTCGGGAAACCAACCTTGCAGCGAACTGCCTTTACGGGAGCCCTTTTCTATAGCTGCATCGCCATTGCCTGCCAATACCAGCAAACCAATATCCTGATGGTTTTCGAATGGATTCTCAGATGGTCCACCGCTTGAAACAAGCAATGCATTTAAAACATTTGGTTTGCTCAAATCTACATCGACTACTGCAAGCAGACAACGAATCAGGGTATTTTTTTGCAGGGGTAAAATCTCAAAAGGTAATTCATTCCATGGAAATCGAATCTCAATATTGTATCCGACATCCGTAACAATGCCAACAGCTTCGATGGCACTTTCATCCCATAACAAATCTCCTCCCCTGGGATTGTTCAGCCAAACGGTTTCTCCAGTGGCAGAAATGGAAAATTCTATCAAAGCACCCATAGTTGTAGATGTAGCCTGCTCATCTGCCAGCACGATCTGAATACGGTCGTTTTCTCCCCACTCCCCATCAAAAAAGGCAATATCATCGTCGAAAACTTCAAAAGCAAAATACAGTGCATGATCATCCCAAAGACTATATACAATAAAACTGCAATCTTCCGGAGGAACAGAAGTGTTCAATGTCAACCAGTGTGCAGCTAAACTGTTTTCTGAACTGATGTGGTATCCTGGCAAGAAATATTCACCTGGAGATATTACGCCATCGAGTGTCGGAGAGATTTCGGTGTAATAAGAGACCAGCACATTGCCTGTTTCTTGCGCATTGACAGACAGACCAGTTATTGCAATAAAAATAGATTGGATTGCAATAAAACCAAGTCGAATCAATCGGCCATTAACACACAGTGAATCACACATTTCATTACTCTCTTATAGAATGCTGCATTTTCGTTTATAATAACCGGAAAAAAAGAAAAGAAGTCTTTTCAAACCCCATAAACAGAAATTTTGGGCTGCCTTTGAACAATCACCCCTGATTCCTGAATACTTGCTAGAAATTTTATTATACATACCTGCTAAATTTTTCACAATTTGAAAGTTAACAAAAAACACCAAAGAGATAACTTGCTCGTGGTATGTAAAAGCGAATAGCATGATGCACAGAAACAGGGACCCAGCCCTTATATCATGAACCAATGCGCTCTTGAGCTGGTAAAATGGTAGAATACAGTGCTTTTATCGACTTTGCCTGGAGCGGTAAAGCGAATTCCGTTACTGCCGTAGTACGTGCAGCCATTCCCAGTGCATGGCGTAGTCCACGGTTCTCACCAAGACGAAGCATTGAAGAAACCAGTGCATCTTTATTTAACTCGGTATGCAACCCATTGATATCATGCGTAACAAGCTCCTTCAACATGCTTGTTGTATTTGACACGATAACTGGTCGCGCCATAGACATCAATTCCCGTACTGCACGACAGGTACCATCGGTGCCCGGTACCAGATAAACCCCGGCATCCAGGCTGCGTAGCATCCCAACGTAATCATCACCTTCCAGATATCCCACACAATGCACTTTATCCGACATACCCAATGCAGCAACAGGTTGCATGACCACTTTCTGTTGGTGTGTTCCACGACCAATGAGGACCAAATGTGATTCAGGCATATGTGAAGTCAATTCTTTGAATGCCTGTAGTAGGACTTCGAATTTACGATGAGGTTGCATGCGTGCAACGGCGCCTACGACAAAGGCATTGGAAGGAATACGCCATCTTCTGCGCCCATCCGGAAGCATTCGCTCAGGGTCGAACCTGACCGTATCGATTGCAGTGGGTATATGAAGACATTGATCCGGGGGAATACCAAATGAATGCACCGTATGCTTCGCACAAAATGCAGAAGGTGCAATGATTCGACTGGTATTTTTCAACAATAAATTGTGGCGTCGGCTGTTCGGGAACCCATCGCCGTTATAGCATGAGCGAATCAGGGGGGTTCCCAGCCTGGTCGCTGCCTGCAAGGCAATATGATGATCATTATCAAGATGGCAATGGATGATATCATAGGGATGCTCTCGCAAATAGGCGATAAGAGAATAGCTGTCAAGCCGGTTCCACCACCAATGCCGATGTTTCCGCAATCGAAATTTCAATATAGGCTCGATGCCACGGTCTCTTGCAGTCTCGACTAATTTGTTTATTTGTTGCTCTGTGCCCGGAGCACAAGCAAAATCTGCCTCCACACCCAATTCTCTTAATGCGAGACATAAATTCAACGCTGGCTCTGCCGGTCCCGTCCACTTGTGATTGCTAAAAAGGTGTAGTACCCGCATCTTGAATCAGTATTTTCTGGTTAGGTTACACTTATGCGGCATTGCCTGCCTCACCCATTTCATCTATCAATACCGATACCAGTTGCGATACCCCCCGTTCTTGCTGGGTGACACCAAAAAGCGCGTTGGCTCTGGCCATGGTTTGTTTGTTGTGTGTGATGATAATAAATTGGCTTCTGTCTGTAAATTCATCTACCAACCCCAGAAAGCGACCGATATTGGCATCGTCCAATGGGGCATCAACTTCATCGAGCACACAGAAAGGACTGGGTTTTGCCTTGAATATGCTGAACAACAAGGCAATGGCAGTCATGGCTTGTTCGCCACCGGACAATAGAGAAATAGATTGTGGTTTTTTCCCGGGGGGCCGGGCCTCAATTTCTATACCACTTTCCAATGGATCATTTTCATCTACCAGATAAACACGTGCTTGTCCTCCATTGAACAAGCGACGGAAATAATTTTTAAAACATTCCCCTACTTCATTGAAAGTTTGCATGAACATGACCTTGATGGTTTCATCGATACGCTCGACGACATCAAGCAAGGTTTGTCGGGCCTTCTTCAGGTCTTCATCCTGCGTGAGAAGAAATTGCTCCCGTTGCTCCAGTGCTTCATATTCCTCGATTGCCATAAGGTTTACGTTTCCAAGTTTTTGCAACTCTTTACGATATCCCTGAATCAGTTTTTCGCGTTCATCTTCATCATATTCATCCTGACCTACCTCATCTTCTGTCAGCGACGCAAGGGCCAGATTGTATTCTTCCAAGATGCGCTCCTGAAAAAACGTGACTCGGTCCTCCCGTTGTGAAAGGGCCAACTCAAGGGTATGAACTTTCTTCTGACTGGTTGAAAGCTCTTCTCTTAATTTTTTCAGTCGCTTGTTGACCGATTCCAAATCATCCAGCAATACCTGTTGGTCTTTTTGCGAATCAAGAACCAGTGCGTGAGCCTCTTCTTTCGATTCCGATAATGCTTTTATCTGGTCTATGTTGTCAGCAACCCCTGCCTCCAGGTCTTTAACTTTCACCTCCAACTCCTGTGCCAATGCCAGGCGTCGTTCTACATCCGCTACGATCTCCTGATGCTGATGCTGCTCACGTATACGGTTGCGCTGTGCTTCTTCTACACGCTCGTTCAAAGATGCCAGTTGAACACGAAGATCAGCAAGCTCATTACCCAATTGAGCCAACGCTTGTTTTGCCAATTGCACGGATTCACGAGCAGAAATTTCACGCTGAATGAAGGTCTCTTGTGCCTGCTCCATTTCAAGAATTCGGGCTTCAACCGCTTTTTTTCTGGATTCCAAAGTGATTTGCTCATTTACAAGGGAGTCTCGACTTTGCCCCAACTGTTGACCGGACTGTGTCAAGCTGTCCAGTTCTGTAGTCAACCGTGCTAATGCCACCCCGGATTCATTGAGTGCTTGCCGGTGTTGCTGTTCCAACTCTTCCAGATTGTTAATCTCCTGAGCCAGAGCCTGGGAACGGGTGGTCAACTGCTGTGCTTCCGCCATCAATGTGCCTACTCGTTTTGTGGCAGCATCAACTGAACGCTCTAATTCTTCAATTTCTGCGGTTCTTCCGAGCAATCCGGTGTTGTCATTTCGTGTACGACCACCGGTAACTGCGCCAGCAGAAGAAACTACTTCGCCATCTAGTGTGACCAATCGGGGAAACCGACGTTCTTTTCTTGCTATATGTATGGCATCATCGATGGTTTCCACGATAACGGTATTGTATAGGAGATACTCCAAAGCAGGCATGATGCGGGATTCACATTGCACAAAATTGATTGCTTTTCCGACGACACCGCGATAGCCCTGCAACGTATCCGAGTCATCGCGATTACTGCTGCGAATGGTATCCAGGGGAAGAAAGGTGACACGACCGGCACGGTGTTCTTTTAGAAAGCCGATGGCTGATTTTGCGTCTTCAGCTTGATCAACGACTACATTATTTACATTACCACCCAGTGCTGCTTCAATAGCTTGTCCATACTCTTTTTCGGTCGACAACAAATCACCTACCGGGCCAATCACTCCTGAGACTTCACGCATGTTGTGCTGTTTGGCCTTCATGATTGCGCGTACGCCGACAGCAAACCCTTCATAGCTGTCACGTAACTCGCGTAATGAGTTCAGCCTGGCTTCCTGGCTGCTTTTCTTTTCACGCAGATTCTGCCACTCATCATTCAGTTCTGTTACACGTGCCACCACCTTCTTTCGGTCTTCTTGCGCCGCCTGCCGCTTTTCTACTGTATTTGTCAATGCAAGCTGGTTTGTATCATGTTGCTTCTGTCCTGTTTCAACCTGGGCTTGCAGATCATTCAAGCGTGCATTTTGTGTCGTTTCACGGTCATAAATACCACTCAGTTGTTGCGCAATATTTTGCAGGCCAACACCGATGGTTTCCAATTCAGTCTGGGCACGATTACGCTGGTTCAGGGTGTCTATCGATTCGGTACGTATCTGTTCCAGGGCCTTGTCGGCATTATCCGCTTTCTGGACGCCTTCATTGTATTCTTCCTGCTTTGCCGAAAAAGCCTGTTGTGCCTCCATGATTTCATTACCCAGGCTAGTCGCCTGCTCATCGGTTTCTCCCTGGGTGTGTTGCAGAGAGTTGGCTTTTTCAAGGAGTTCTTCACGCTCCTTCAGGGCTTCATCTCCCCGATTACGCGCAAAGTCTATTTCCTTTCGCAGTAAAGCTATCTGATTTTCTAAACGCTCCAATTCCGAATTGACCTGATGTTCTCCCTCACGCCGATTCATGAGTTCGCGTTCAAGTTCAATCCGTTTCAAATTCTGGGCTTCGACATGCGCATCCAGCTTCTCACACTCTGTAGTTTGCTTTTGATACAAATCGCGGACGTCAGTGTACTGTGCCTGCAGGTCTTGAATCTCTCCAGTAAGCTCATTGAAATGGAGCCAGGCATTGCGTATTTCCAGTTCGCGCAGCGCCTCGGACAATTCGCGATGGCGCATGGCCGCATTCACCTGACGTTTCAACGCACGCATTTGCCGCTGTACTTCTTGTATGATGTCATTCAGACGCAAGAGGTTTTGCTCGGCAGATTCCAGTTTGCGCATGGCTACGCGCTTGCGGGATTTGTATTTGATTATTCCCGCAGCTTCTTCAAACAGGTATCGGCGGTCTTCTGGTTTTGAGCTCAACACCAGGTCTATTTTGCCTTGTCCAATCAAAGAATAGGCATTCGTGCCGATACCAGTGTCCATAAACATGTCCTGGATATCTCGGAGTCGACAAGGAGCTTTATTGATGCAATACTCGCTCTCCCCGGAACGGTAAACCCTGCGGGTCACTTGAATTTCTGCAAAGTCGAGGGGTAATTTGCCGTCGGCGTTGTCAAATGTCAGTGTCACTTCGGCCATACCGGTTGGCGACCGATGTTCACTTCCATTGAATATAACGTCTTGCATGTGTGCACCACGCAGGGCCTTGGCACTTTGTTCACCCAGACTCCACCGCAGTGCATCGAGAATATTGCTTTTTCCACAGCCATTGGGACCGACAATGGCAGTAATGCCAGCATCCAGGTTTAAATGCGTACGATCGGCAAATGATTTAAACCCCAACATTTCAATTTGCTTAAAATACATGTATCTTCCGGTTAGCGTAATTGCTGCTTATAGCAAGTGTATTGTGTATTGTTAAAGGCATTCATTCAGATGCGCTAATTGTGGTGTTTCAAAGCACGTCCATTAATTTGCATCTGGGGGCAACTTATTCGTGAAGCATGAAACGTTCAATAGATGTTGTTTGTCCGGATGCATCATTCACTTTTAAAAGGACAGCACAGAATACCGCCGGACCACCAGCAACCTCAAATTTTTCTGGCATACCAGTAATGAAACGGTTAATAACCTTGTCACGTATTGTACCAATCACAGAATCCCTTGGCCCACACATACCAACATCACATTGAAATGCTGTTCCACCGGGCATTATCCAAGTATCAGCCGTTTGTACATGGGTATGGGTTCCAAGTACCGCAGAGCAACACCCATCAAGATGCCATCCCAAGGCGATTTTTTCCGATGTTGCCTCGGCATGAAAGTCCACCAGCACTACCGGTGTCTCGGATTGCAATGCAGAAACCTCGCGTTCTCCCCTTAAAAAGGGGCACTCATTGGGTTCCATATAAATACGACCAATCAGGTTTACGACGCCCAACTTGCGTCCATCAGGCAAGGTCAATACCATGCTTCCACGCCCCGGAACACCGGGTGGGTAATTTGCAGGGCGAACAAGTGGATACCGGTCCAAGGCATGAATTAACACATTTTTTCGCCAGGTATGGTTGCCCATAGTAAACCCATGAACACCAAGCTTCATCAGTTCATCGAGCACATCGGGTGTTGTGCCCAGTCCACCAGCAGAATTTTCAGCATTGGCAATCACAAAGTCTATCGGTTTATCGGCAAGTAACTCGGGCAGAAAATGCGCAACTGCACGTCTGCCCGGTTTACCTACAATATCACCAATAAATAGTATGTTCATGTAGTGATTAAAATGCTCCTGGCCTGCTATGCTGCCGGTATATTTGATAACCTTGCATAGTTATTTTGCCATCTCGATAGAACGTGTTTCCCGAATGACCGTCACTCGAATCTGGCCGGGATAGGTCATTTCAGATTCTATCCGCCGTGCTACATCACGTGCCATTTGCGCCGCTTCTGCATCATTGATTGCGTCTGGTTGCACGACCAGGCGCACTTCACGACCAGCCTGAATGGCATAAGCTTTGTCAACACCGGTGAATTCACGTGAGATAGTTTCCAGTTGTTCCAGCCGTTTGATATAGTGCTGCATGGTTTCGCTTCGGGCACCCGGGCGGGAAGCAGACATGGCATCCGCCGCTTGCACCAGAACTGCCGTCAGGGAATTCATGGGCATTTCACTGTGGTGCGCGCCAACCGCATTGGCAATTATCTCACTTTCGCCATGCCGTTTAGCCACTTCATATCCCAGAATTGCATGAGAACCTTCTACCTCATGCGTCAACGCTTTGCCCATGTCATGAATCAACCCGGCTCGTTTTGCTTCATGGATATTGCAACCCAATTCTGCTGCCATCAATCCAGTCAAGTGAGCAACTTCCTGTGAATGCTTCAAAACATTCTGGCCGTAGGACGTACGAAAACTCAAGCGCCCTAATAGCCGTATAATTTCCGGATGCAATCCATGAACATCCACTTCAAAACTAGCCGCCTCGCCGCGTTCCTTAATGGTTTGATCCATTTCTTCCGAAACTTTTTCAACCATTTCTTCAATACGGGCGGGGTGGATTCTGCCATCTTGTATTAACCGTTCCAAAGTAATACGGGCGACCTGGCGTCGAATGGGGTCAAATCCAGATAGAATTACTGCTTCCGGGGTGTCATCTATGATGACATTGATTCCTGTTGCATTTTCGAGTGCTCTGATATTTCGCCCTTCACGCCCGATGATGCGCCCCTTCATTTCATCATTTGGCAGGTTTACTACGGATACCGTTGTTTCTGCGACATGGTCCGAAGCACAACGCCCTATAGCCTCACCAATGATCCAGCGGGCTTTCTTCTCAGAATTTTCTTTTAATTCATCTTCAACGCGTTTCAATCGTAATGCACAATCCCGTTTTACTTCGTTTTCTAACAAAGTAAACAATTCTTTACGGGCTTGCTCAGCTGTCAAACCTGAAATTGCTTCCAACTTCTCTGTTTGCTGTTGAATAATTCTATCAATTTGCTCTTTTTCCGCTTCTTGTGCCTTTTCTCGGCGAATCAAGTCTCGTTCTTGTTGGTTTAATTGACCTGTCGTTCTATCCAGTTCTACAGCACGTTTGTCCAAGAGGTCTTCCTTGGATACCAGCCGTTTCTCAATAGATGCTATTTCTTTTCTTTGTTCACGTCCTTCTTGTTCGAGTTTAGCGCGGAGATTTATCTCCAGTTCTTTAACATTTGTTTTGGCATCACGCATCATGGAAGCCATTTCGCGCTCAGCATTGGAAATCAGTTGCGCAGCATCTCTACGGGCACTCCCCATGAGATTCCTGCCCAATATACGGGCCAAAATCATGGTTATAAAAGAGCCTGTGAGAATACCTACAACGATCCAGATAAGGATCATTGGATCAATCATCTAAATACCTCCATCCTAATAAGGAATGAGCCTATAGTGTTCCCGGTGGAGGCAAGAGGGTTGATTAAGGAATGTTGTTAATGAATTGGCAAAGCATATGCAACGGCAAGGGTATCCTTACCACCGATTTGGCGCAACATTTTATTCTTATGCGCATGAACCGCATGCTTTACACAATGTATAAATATGGATACACGTCCCATTCTGGTGCGTGTTGTCATCTTGTACATCCTTATAAAACCCAACCTCAAGCCGGGAAAAAGTCTACAACAATATGGTTATTATAGAAATCAGCCCCTCTGAAGTCAATGAAATACTTATACTTGTGTAAAAATCGGCTCATACAACATTGAAAATCGAATAAAAAGATTCCTGATATATACGCATATAATGCTGCAGAATCGTGGAATAATGCATAAAATAAAGCATTAATTATATTGACACTGCCAAGTTACTTCATTATATTCGTATATCATATTCTTTCATCTTACGCCACAAGGTAGACCGGGAAATCCCCAAATATCGTGCTGCAAGTGTTTGATTGCCTTCTAATTGTTCAAGCACTTGCGCAATATGGCTTGCTTCCAGCTCAGCCAAAGTAGCAACCGGATGAATTTTATTTTCTGAAGAGTAGGACAACTCTAACCGTGGTTTAGTTCCAAGACGAACTTGATCTGGAAGGTCCTGTGCATGAATCAGATCATTATCTGCCATGATAACTGCATGGGCAATGACACTTTCCAGCTCACGGACATTCCCCGGGAATTCATAATGCATCAATAAGCTCAGGGCATGCTCATCAACTCCCTGGATGCTTTTGTAGTGCTTTTTGTTAAAGTGGGCGATAAAGTGATTGATCAATGTAGGAATTGCATCTATTCTTTCACGTAGCGGTGGAATGCGAATTTGGATTACATTCAAACGAAAATACAAATCTTCTCTGAATGTATAGTTTTTAACCGATTCAATCAGATTCCTGTTGGTTGCCGCGAGTAATCTGACATTGACCCGACGTGTTACCGTGGAACCAACAGGTCGTATATCCCCATTCTGAAGCACACGTAGTAATTTAGCCTGGGTAATCAGAGACATGTCACCTACTTCGTCAAGAAACAACGTACCCCCATCAGCTTCCTCAAACAGACCTCTTTTGTCCTGGTCAGCCCCGGTAAATGCCCCCTTGACATGGCCGAACATTTCACTTTCAAGCAACGTTTCGGGTAATGCGGCACAGTTTATCACAATAAATGGCATATGCCGCCTTCTGCTCAAGCGATGCAGTGTATTAGCCAGAACTTCTTTACCGGTACCGCTTTCTCCCAACAAAAGCACTGTGCTGTCCGTGGGAGCCACTTTTCGAATCATTTCAACAACACGCTGCATCGCAGCAGTTTGCCCTACGAGTTCCTCAAATACATTCTGTTCGTAGGCGTCAAGGGTTGATTCCAGTACACGGTTTCTTTGGGCTTTTTCAACGACAAGCATGACGTCTGAAGGGCTGCAAGACTTTGGGAGATAGAAAAAGGCCCCATTGCGGATACCATCTATTGCGCGCTCCAATAAAGTTAAATCAAAGAGCAGCACTAGCTGTGTAGCGGGGTTTTTTTGTTGAATAAAGGTGATCAGGTCAATATCACCATCTTCGCTTAATGCCAGGTCCAACACGACTACATCAAAATTGCGACGACTGGACAAGCGCAAAACACCAGCAGAATCAATACAACGCTCAACCTGATACCCTGAGCTCAGCATGAATTCGACCAAAGTCGAGCCATACGCGACATCGGAACATGCAACAAGTACCATTGCACCTTCACGAATAGCATTGTCTTGCATTGCGACACGTTTTCTTTTCATACCACAATTGTATCAAATCGAAACGCATCCATGACAATGTTATTGTTATAGACCGCATTTGACACTGTTCAAACAGATAGAAGTTATTTCATGAAAATAAATCAAAAAATAAATTGAATAAATACATTATAATACTTTATTTTATTTTCTCGGTTTTTGCACTTACGGTTGGCAGGGTGATAGCATTATGGGACATTAATTGACCAAAATAGGAACCATTAATTTCGCATAGCTCAATTCCACGATGGCATACAGTGCAAGAAAATGTGTCGCCGACATTAATACCCTCGGGAACGCGGATAAAGGTGCTACAGAATGGACAGGCAATACTTTTTTCATCTTTACTGAGATAATCCTGCAGAATCCGGTCAATCTTTCCACTTCGGTAACAACTGATCAGGGCATCAGCACATTCAGGATCAAATTGAGTTCCTCTGCCTTCTTCAATGATACCTATGGCTTTTTCCGGGTCAAAGCCTTTTCGATATGGCCGATTACTCGTAAGGGCATCCAGCGTATCCGCTACCGCAACAACACGCCCTTCTATGGGTATGTTGTCCCCTTCCAGTCCAAATGGATACCCCTTGCCATCATAACGTTCATGGTGATACAGACAATATGGAATAAGCGGTTGTAAAAAATCGACATCTTGCATGAGTTGTGCACCCTTTTCTGGGTGGATTTTAATTTTGCCGTATTCCTCATCTGTCAGATTACCGGGTTTTCGAAGAATGGCGTCATCTATTGCTATTTTTCCGACATCATGCAATATACCTCCCATACGTACTTCTTTCAGCTTTTCATCAGACCATCCCAAATGTTGCGCTATGGCAAGGGAGAAATTGGTTACGCGCCAGGTGTGACCCACGGTATAATGGTCTCGCATTTCAATCGCATTGGCCAACGCAGTCAATGTATCTTCATAAGCTCGTTCCAGCTTGCGAACGTACTGGGCATTCTTGATTGCTATTGCTGCCGGCCCGGCCAACGCAACTAACATTTCCAAATCACTCGAAGTAAATGCGTTTGTGGTACCTCGGGTATCAACATAAATGACACCAAGATGTTCAGATTGGTGCGTAAGCGGAACACACATGGCAGATGCGATATTTTGAACAATAATACTTCCACCACCATCAAAACGGTTGTCTCCGGCAGCATCGTAAGTAATAATGGCTTCACCTTGTTCATATGCCTGCCGTACAATACTTGAGCTAATAACTACTTCGTGGTCTGGTAACCCGGAACGAATGAAAGCACTGATTAATTCATTTTTATTGTGTTCATCTGCAAGCAGGATTATCCCGTTATGTGACGGTATCAACTCAAAAATTTGTTCCATGACCCGTTCAAAAAGAAGGTTTATGTCGCGTTCACTGGTTATTATATGATTGGCCTGATAGATTGCATGCAACCGTTTCTGCGTTTCTTTCAATTGGTCACTATCCGCTGTTATTTGTGATCTCGCAAAAAATGTCTGATATATATTTTCTGCATTTTCACTCTGTACCTGGCCAGCTTGCGTCTTGTCGAATCGAACACCCTTGCCTGGTATGTCACCTGGTGTCTTCCCCGGAGCATCAAAAGTAGCACCGGTAACCACTCCCGGTAAGGAAGGCGAAGGTTTTGAATCAACAGTTTTTTTAGAATCTGCCTCCACCAATCCTTCGCGCTCAAAACGAAGTTGCTGTTCTCCAATCCGGACAATATCTCCATGCGTCAATTGGTATTCAAGAATGCGTCGATTTCCCACAAAAGTACCATTGCCACTATGCAAATCACGCAATATGGCACCACTGCTTGTCTGCTCTATAAGCGCATGGCGACGAGAAATTTTCAAATCATTTAATTGGATTTCATTGTCAGGGTTGCGGCCAATATTCATACACCCATTGATAACAACGATTTTATTTTTATCTGGTCCAGTTAAAATAACCAACCTTTCTTTTAGCATGATGGTATATCGCTCCTTATGGCGCATTTTGCAGAATTGCATCCCGACCGTCAAACAAAAAGATACTTTATCACATTTAGAGTAAAAAACACCCAGTTGATTAAATTCTTAAAAGTGCCCTATTGGGTATAATAAATTACATGGAACTTGATAAGATAATGGCGGTTCATTAAAAACCATGTATCTGTTTCTTTGTAATTATATTTAATCGCAATAAAAATGAGAAGTGTTTATGGCGGACTATTATAATTCTGACCCATTTGGCGCTACTGCCGATCCTAAGTATTTTTATGTGACACATCCACATCGACAAATGCTGCATCGCTTATGGACAGCTATTGATCGGTCACAGGGGATATGTGTGGTTCTTGGCGATTATGGTTCTGGGAAAACCAGCTTGATGCGTAAAATTGCTACTTCACTTAAAGCTGATTCAGATAAATATTGCTTCGGTATTATACCTTATCCACTTCCCTCATGGAGCAGTCTGGACTTGCTCCGGGCAATTTGTGTCGGATTTGAAATTTCAATACCGGAAGATGTTGACCATGATTTGCTATTGACCTTGTTGCAAACGCATTTCATGCAACACTCAGACTTGATTCGCGTATTGTTGATAGATGAAGCACAACACTTAAATAAACATGGACAAATTGAAGTCTTGCGGCTACTACAAGAACTTGAAACACCAGATGGCAAGCTCTTGAATCTTTTGTTTTTTGGCCATTTAAGTTGGCGTAAAGTATTACAAGCAGCGCCAGCATTCGAACATCGAACCGGATTGATTGCACGTATGCAACCAGTACCTTTCGAAGAAACCCGTGCTTTTTTGCAACATCGTCTGACCCAGGCTGGCGATACTGATGATATAACAGTGTATTTTGATGACGATTCTTTAAGAGAGATTCATGCTTATGCTTCGGGAAATCCCCGCCGTATGGTCATCTTGTGCCGTCAGCTATGCATTACTGCTGAGTATGAGAAAAAGGATACGGTAACAAAGGAAATGGTAGAACAAACCATATCAGAGACGACCCTGGAAGGCTTGCTGGCAAATTCAGAGCAACCGATAATACGTGAATGGAATGTTGCAACAATTTCTATGCCTGAAAAAGACTCGGGACAAAAAACCAACATATCAGATAATAAACCCTCAAGTATTACACCGAATAATTCAGATACAACCACAGAAAAACAAATTGCCACTGAAGCTATCCCTGGAATAGAAAAACCGATACCAGATAGCACTTTGGATACCCCCGTAAATGCACCGAGCAAGATGCCAGTTCCACCACGAGGTAAACCCAGAGAAGCCATGAATCGGGATGAGCGTGCCGCAGACCTCTTGTTACAGGGAATGGAAAAGTCTAAATAATTTAATTACAAGAAAATTACCTTACCTATTTTCTGGACACAATGAAATGAATGATCACGACAACAACGAAATGACCAGAACCAGTATAGATGCCCCAGACCCAAGGTTTGATCATGGTGTACCTTGTGGTCAAGAATCTGTAGCGGAAGTTATTACATGCTGGAGCAGATACACAAGTCCATATGTGTCTGCAAAATCTAAAGATGAATTGAAAACAGATGACATGACTGAATTCTATTCGGATTCTGATATGTCCGCAACAAATTTTATTTCTAAAATCACCCCACCGAAATTCCCGATTGCAGTATCAGATGAAGCCAATGAAGCCAATGAAGCCAATAAGGCAGCACAAAAAGATGACACCGAGACTGAGGACTCTCCCGCCTCTGCATTGGAAAAGTTGATCGCCAAAATGGAAGCGATTTACTTTCAGGACAATGTACCTGATATTACTGACCGGCAAGATGAAAAAATACTCTATCCTACAGAAATTCCTAATTCAAAAATATACGTACCTGGTTCATTAGATAAAGATGATACTACAGATACTGTTGCAGACATTGATACTGACTTAAATACAGATACACCGGTTAACAACGCAGTCACTTTGGAAATAGATAGAAATACCACACCTGACGCTGATACGAACTCACAAGACAACGCTGTGGAATACCAAGTCTATATTGAAGAAGATACCAATTCAGATGTACATACACATGAGACAGTAGAAGAAGAAGTAATAGAAACATTTGATGATTCTGAGGACGCTCCTGAACCCATTGAAGACATAAAGCAAGAACAATTGTTGATATCAGACCCGGTACAAAATCTTGAAAAACAGGAAGCTTTGCGAAAAAAGATCAGTTCAACCCCAAGTCTTAGAGAAGCAGAAAAATTGCTTGAACAAATGGAGAAGCAACCACGGATGTCCGATGGTGCTGTTCTAGAATCTCCAGAAGACACCAGGCAAAATCAGCCAGATCAGGGAGAAACCAATTAAGGCAATCTACTTCTCAGAAACAGTTGAACCGTTTGTAATAACTTCAGCTAATGGCTGCCATGTACTGATGACTTGTCGTGCTTAATACTTTCAAGTCTTGGTATTGAATAGGTGCCCATTTGCATTTGATTGAATATGCTTTCATCTGTGGCATTCTCGCGTGCATGTTTGAGATCGATAATTTCATTCTTCCACAAGTTGTGTAGATACTTTTCGAATACAAAAGAATGCGAAACACTCTGCTGCATACCGATTCGTATCAGGTCTGTATATCCATCTTTAATACCATCGCTAATTGGTTTGATATCATTTAGCATCAACTCCAATGCCGGCACTCTGCCACCACCAATCTTTGGTACTAATCGTTGACAAATGACACATTTCAGACAGTCACGTAATTGTACTTTGACCAGATCACGTTCAACAGGATCAAAAAAACTCAATATGCGGTTTACCACTTCCGCTGCTGTATTTGAGTGCAACGTACTGATCACCAAGTGCCCGGTAGCGGCTGCGCTGATAGCAGATTTAATGGTATCTGAGTCACGCATTTCGCCAATCAAAATGACATCCGGGTCATGTCGCAATGCACCAGTTATGGCATCATTGAAAGTTTCAACATCACTGCCAAGATTTCGCTGTGAAATGATGGCTTTTTTGTTTGTATGTACATATTCTATAGGGTTTTCAATAGTGAGAATATGCGTAGCGCGATGACTATTGATCCAGTCAATTAATGCGGCCACTGTTGTTGTTTTCCCACTGCCTGTCATACCAGTCACCAGCAACAGCCCCCGATGTAACTCCGCGAGACTAATCATCGTTTTTTCAGGTACATTTAAATCTTCAAACGACGGGATAACTTCGGGTAAGAAGCGAAATGTACAATGAGGCGCTTCAGATTTAATAAAGGCCGATACACGTGAATAGCCCATTCCCACCTGATGATAGTTAAAGCTGGTCTGTTTGTGTTTGAGGAATTCTTCCCAGTAAATCGTTGGCGCAATTTCTTCGATAAGAGAACTTATCTGAATGGCAGACAAGGGTTCCAGGATTTCCGAACTGCGGGTGTCACCGTCTATGCGAAATACTGGTGATACCCCAGGAGAAAGGTGAACATCACTGGCCCGATATTGCATCATGGCTTTAAACAACAATTCTGGACTGATGTGGTCTACCCGATACTTGTCACCCTGTCCACGCCAGACTTCTGGCCAAGGCGCTGCCTGGCTGATTGCTGCCATAACAGTTTCAAATTCCTGATCATCTTCTGATTTACTTTCACATGTAATCACAACATGACCATTGTCACGACTCGAGTTGCATGATGCTTCATGGCCTGCAACAGAATGCAATAAAGCTTCACATACTTCGTTATCTTGGGACATGCAGAATTTAAATTCGGTATAATTCCCTTGGTAGTCAGCCCGATCTGCAATAATTTCCATAGTACGACTTTTAGCAATAACTCGGCGTGGGATGCCCTCTGTTCGCTCCAGATGCGATGAGATTTTGTTGATTACTTCCCGTAAATCAGTAACTACTCCTGTACCAAGTACAAATTCAGCCATGACAATTACCCCCAATTTTGACCGGACACGTTTCCAGATGAACCGGTTTTCCAAGTATTCTCGGTTCAAGACGTGCCACATCCAGACTACACAGATAACTTACCTCAACTCATGAGAACTCCACTTGTACAGATAGGATACCACATTTAGCTACGAATTATAACAATTTTACTTTTTTGGATCATTCGCTAAATATTCAGAATTCCCAAAAATAGAACTTTAAGGCGGGTATCAATACATATTGAATTTAAGGGAGGAGATCAGCATAGTTCACTGATGATTTTAAGAACTGGGAAGATCAATAGATTTTTATGTGATTTGCCACGATCATGACGCTACTATAAAATTAACACACATCAACTATTTTATACCGTCTGGAAGCGTACCATCTCCTGTCAATTCACCTTCCAGCATCCAGGAGAGATTGAATCGGGCAACATGGCAGCCTTGTTCGCTTTCATACTGAAGGAATATCCAGCCTTCTGAAGCGGTGTTGTCGCGACCGGCCGACAGGGATGAATAAGCAAAATAGCCTTCCTCTAACAGGCGCATGACCGGCTAGGTTTGTCCAGCATCAAAACTGGCCCAGACTGTACCACGTTCCCGTCTGGTATCGCTGACGATATTGCTGAATATCAGTATGTCATGGCCATCAATTGGAAGCCGAACCAATCCATGCATAAGGCCATAGCGTGTATTGGTATTTCCATCTGGTAAAGCTGGGCTGACTTTCAGGTCCCGCCACGTTTCCCCACCATCATGACTCCAGGCGAGATGCTTCATGAAGGTATTCAAGCCGTCGGTACCCAGGTGGCGACGCGCGATAAAAAGTATCTGTCCATCAGAAAGCTCCGCAATCGCTGCTTCATTGGTACCAAATGCCGGGAATGGCGTGCTGGTGTCCCAGGTCATTCCCCCATCATCACTGTAGATCGCGTTACAAAAGGCATCGGCGGAACCTCCAGAAATAATGCCCCCCATGTAATTGCTGGCTGACCGTATCAGGCGGCCACGATGCGCACCAAATCGTAATGTAATGCCATGTTCATCCATATGCATAGACGGTATGATACCACCAGGTTTTCGATGAAGCGGATGGATCAAAGTATCTACATCTGCAGCCCAGGATATACCATTGTCCTGGCTACGGTAGACCAGCGGTGGAGGTGAAGGCGGATGGTGTTCTTCGGTAAACACAAGAATGTCTCCGGTGACCTCATCGACTATAACGCCACCACCATGAAAACCTGGGGTTGCGATAAGTACTTCCGGCTCCCAATGCTCGCCACCATCGGTACTTCGACGAACCTTGTAACCGTTATCGTCCCACCAGGTCGCAATGACAGTACCATCCAGAGCAACAACAATATTTGGAAATCGACCGCCATTAAAGAGCGGTTGGATTTCCAGTTTTGCCTCACCCAAAAATGCTTCCAGGTGCCCCTCTTGCGGTGGTTTCCAAGAAGCACGTTCGTTGTTAGTTGTTGAATTCATGGCCGAATTTTCGATGCTATCTGCCTTTAAGTTTTCAGAAACACCCAAGGAAGCCAATAGTATCATGCAAAAAAACATAGTTTTGTACGTCATTGTTAATACCTGCAGTTTCAAAAATTGCAATCCTAAAGTAAGCAATCATTTAATAGTAAACGATAAGTAATGATTATATAAAAAATTTCGGGTAATCGTTGAAACTCACAGGCTTTTGGTATTATCTAATCACTATCAATACATTTATATCAATGAAAGAATAGTATTTCTGAAATAACAGAAGCTTGGCGACTTGTTGATATGAATATCCATGTGCAGAGTTATGGTCTCTGCCCAGACAGACTTTTCAGCACCGACAGCTTGCCAACCTTTGCTGGTGAGAACGCTTGAGCCACCGGGATATATAGCTTCTGCAAGCAGCTCCCATGTGCCACAAATTGAATCATACTTATATCTTTTCAACACTTCAGTTTTTGCTTTTGGGTACGCACACTTTATTGCTTTGGTATCACCTAAATACCAAGCTTCACCTTCCTCAATAGTTATGCAAAATCGTGTCAGCGGTGCAGGATCACAAGCATCAAGCACAGAATATAATTCATCTCGAAAAGATTTTAAGCACCGGTTGTCAAGATCGCAAACCACGATTATAGCTGGCCGAGAATCACTTGGGTAATTTAAATAGGTTTTCCCATAACCACGCAATAATCTTGGAAGCTGGTCTAAAAGAAATCGTCTTGTCGGATCTGAAGTAACTTTCAGGTTTTTTGGTATACGGCCTATACCTTTATAAGAAACAATTTTGAAAGTATGTTTCGCACCAATAATCTTTTTAAGAAGAATTTCTAGTGCTTTTTTCCCTGATATGTCTTCTGTCAAAACTTCAAAGTGCATCTGGCAGGCTCACGTCAAAATAATCGCTGTACCAGAGTCCCCCCAGTGGTAGGCCTTCAGCGACCATGTTTTTTACAATTTCATTGTCACTGGCACGATGAACCGTTGAATATCCATCGGGTCCCTTTTCCAGAGTCCAGACTTCATCCGGCTCTAACGCGTCAACCAAATAGGGCTGGTGTGTGGTCACAAATACTTGCGATTCACCTTTTCTGCCCGTAGCATGTTGTCGGAATTCACGAGCCAAGGTACCCAGCAGCTTATGATATAACCCATTTTCTGGTTCTTCAATACAAAGAAATGGTGGCGGGTTTGGGTCTTCAAGTAACAGAAGATATGCAAAAATTTTTAACGTGCCGTCTGACATTTGCTGGGCATAAAACGGGTCTCCGTAGCCCTTATCATTAAATCTTAATAACAATCGTCCGTCGTTAGTTCTTTCTGTATCAATTTTGGTAATACCAGGAATTTTTGTAGCAATACGATTTAATATATTTTGAAAACGCTTTTTATGTTCACGTTCCAGATATTGAACAACATTTCCAAGATTGTCGCCACGTATATTAAGATGTTTTTGTGGTCCAGCAAGGGGGATGCTTCGTGCAGCATCCGGAGTGATATAACTAAGGTACCACCCTTCTATAAAACGTCGAAAAGCAGAAATGCGGGGATGTTGTTTCAGTGAGCCGAGCGTAGCAATGCCCAGCTTACGTTTATCATCCAATTCTACCGATTCAATGTCTCGTGATTCTTCACGTTGATTATTTATATAATTTATATCACTAAACAAGTCATACGTTTCATTCTCTTCGTCGACTTGTAAGCCTTCCTTGTCTCCACTCCAAACAACCCCTTTGCCATCATTGAGTATAAAAAAAGAAAAAGGCCACCCTTTCTTTTGACCTCTTCGCCGCTGCCTGAGACGCTCTTTGATTACATATGGCCTATCGAAGTTATCCTGTTCGATTACCAACTCATAAGTGATTGGACGTGCATTACCTTCTTCTTTATAATAAATTTCAAAAGCAATAGGGCCTGTTTCGCCTTGCGTCCGAATTTTCTCAAATCCGCCGCGACCACGCGCATCGCATGCTTCCTCAACACCAGACTTCAAACAATCTGAAAGAAATCCGAATGCATCGAAGAGGGTGCTTTTCCCCGTACCATTTTTACCAATCACTACTGTCAGCGGTGTCAGCGGAGCATTTTCTTGTCGATTCCAAAGGCGTCCGAAGGTGATGTCTTTCAAGACACCGAAATTTATTACACGGAAGCCTTCCAATTTGGCCATATAATTTACCTCAACGAAAATTGCTAAAGACATTGACAATTGGTA
>CAZIDP010000001.1:197716-309920 GCA_964537975.1 uncultured Nitrospirales bacterium
GTATGGTTTAATTATGAATACAAATATACATCATAATGCAATCAGAACAAATGTGACAAGTTGGCATGAAATGAATTGAATTTTACTTAGAAAACATTCAAGGAAACAGCTTTTCAGAAGTGCTTCTTTACAGATAGTTGTTTGGACAACATTACCAAATGATTACCCAGAAGCTTGTTAATGTTTCTCATGATTTATCTACGGAAAGATATATACCTGGCGAGTGTTACTGGTAGTCGGAGCAAGTATTCCAGCTAACAAACGCTGACTTTTAAATATTTATACCACAAATATAAAACATTTAAGTATCCAATTTACTCCAGCAGGCAGATTCCGTCTTCGCTTTCAAGTCCGAGTGTTTCACAAAGCACATAACCACGGGCATTGTACAACTGTACGATGCGCATCAGCTCAGGAAGCTCAATACGCCAATTCTGAGGTGCGTAGTCACTGGAGTGAGGAGCGCATTCTCTGTTGCCAGCACCAGTCGCATATCCATCACCTGTTATCAGTGTGGATGGCGCGCAGTGATATTCACCCGCGTTGTAGAGCTGAACCACTCTTAACAGATCGCCCAGTGAAATGACTCCATCACCATTAAGATCGGCGGTATGGCCGACAGTACCTACCTGTATATTGTCGAGACGCAATTCGGCACGTGGACCACTGTTCACGGAAACGTGGTAATAACGCCAGAGTAATTGCACATAAGGCTGGTCTTCACAGTCTTCTGGTAACAGCATGGGGCCGAAAACTTCTTCATGATCCGGCATGTCGTTCCGAACATATTCTATGGGATTCCCCAACGCATCCAGCACATCTTCAAACGGGTCATGCAGTCCGACACGGTATTGCAGGCGAATGGCATAAACGCGGTCATTGGGCAAGACTGTTCCTGCCAGCCATTGCAATGGAATATCGGTCTTGCCCCGGGTATCCAGTGCCAATAACGCACCACCAAGATCACGCTCTCTACCGGTGTTAATAAATGAAATGCCATTTTCATTCAGTCCATTGATACGCGTTCTGCGTGTGTTGTTATAGGGGAATCCGATGGTGCCCGCGTCGTCGTTGTGATACTCCTCATCGGGTATGGTGTATGGATGCAATAAGGGTGTACTCAACACGGAGTCGCCCCCCTGATGCTGCAGGAACATCATATGACGTGGGAATGTTTCCTCCGGTGCATCTGCGCTCCAGGTATTAAAAACAAACCCACGTTGTTGCAATGGTGCAGGTGCGGGATAAATCAGTACACGCGCTCGCAACATGGCAGGTGGATGCAGCCCATCGTTTACGGTGATGTTTATCCAGGTTACCCCGAGCAATTCCGGGTAAAAATAGATATTCCCAGTTGCAATTACAGCATCCAGACGCAGGGTATCTTCAATAGAGAATGCATAGACCGGAGATGTACCCTCCTGTGCATCTATTATATCCTGCAGCGGCATGTAAAAAGGTTCTGCACTTTCATATAGGGGAAGTAAGCCACTTTCCAACATCAATACTGGGGGTATATCAACTCCTTCAATGGGGTATCCTTCCAACGTGATATTGTCAAATCGATTGTTACCTGCCGCGCCGCCATTCTCCTCTGAAAACGTGATACGTACTGTAAAATCTGGATTATTGTTTACCCCTTCGACATCTGTAAAATCGATACGATGTGTAACTGGCGTATTGTCCAGCACAGTGATTTCTGTGAACGGGGTGAATTCGCCTCCATCCAGACTGTATGCAATCTGCTGCGTTCCGGCACCTTGCCCTGAACGTCTGGTCTCATATTGCAGGGCTATGTGCGAGTGGCCTGTGGTCGGCAATGACAATATTACCGTGGCATTCAACGGATTGTTGACGCGCAGATGATGACCAGTTTCATCTTGCATGCGTATATTTTCACCATAGAAATCACTGCCAAGATTATATTCAACTTCAACATCAGTACCGGCAAGGATATCAAGATGACCCGCTCCTTGTGAAAATGCCGGAACAAGTTGCGCATCCGGCGCATTGAAATGCCAGTAATGCAGCAAATGCAGTGGTGGTGCTTCCACAAAATGCGCGATCAGGCTGACATTGCTGGTGAGCGGAACTGTAGTTCGTGCTGGTGTCCCATTTGGAAGCCCTTCCCAATGACTGAATAAATACCCGGGCTTCGCTATAGCCTCCACTTCTATCGGGACTCCCTGAAAGTAAGTACCGGTCCAAGGATATGCAGTTTCAGATACCCCCGCTGTGGCCTGGTTAATGTCTACCGTATTCAGGCGAATGTAGCCATGATCACTGTTTGATATGTCAAGCTGAACCTGAGCCTGACCTGCCAGCCCAAAATGGGTTTGAATTTGTTGTCGCACATAACCAGGTCTCAGGTCTGCGAATTGTAACCAGTCGTTATAGGTATTCGAAGGGCCAGCATCACGATGGTAACTGTTGCTGAAGTCGGCATTGTCACCTGCAATTTTGTTGTACTCCTGTGTCGCGATAGCTTTAACCCGGTCCGGATGAAACGAAGTGTTGATGTGATCGGCAAAACGATTCAGGAATCGATTGTAAAACGCTTCATTTTGCAGGAGCGTCCGCAAAAAGAGCGTGGCCTCTGCGGAACCATGGGTCCAGCCATTACCACCGCCTGTGGGATGTATGGCATTAATCATGAGATCAAAATCGAAGTCTGCAAATACATTACCGGGAATACCAGCCCGAGGCGAAGCGTCGAAATCCCAGGCGTGGGCACGCCAGCGACCATCCTGATATGGCTTGTCAGAAGTTTCACGTACCCGCCACATCCGAAAATGTTTTTGTCCCTGCCAATCCCAGTTATTCAGGTAAATGAAAACAATCTGCAGGTCAATATAACTGTCAATGTCCAGCATAGTTTGAAGTTGTGCATAATTTTCCGATAAGCGCATATCATTGTTTACGACGAAGTACCACATGTCGTTGTACAACGGCAAGTCTTCTGGAACACCTTCATCAAGTCTTCCGGCATTAACGGGTGTGTTGGGGCCACTTAAGATAACCACATTATCCGGGTCAACACCATAATTGTATTGAAGGTGATATCGATCAAATCGATCTCGTATGTGCGACATGCCCATGTACTCACCGTTGAAAAAGCGAATGACCGGGCGACTACGCATCATCTCGACTTTGGTTGATTCCATAAGCAGGTGTGCTGGTACATCCCTTAAATGGTTCTGAGCGTGACCACCTGTTCTCAGATTCACCCGGGAAAACTTGCTCAGTGGCGTATTGTCATGTTTTGTTGTTGCCCCATCAAAGAAGGGAAACTCCATGACATCCGTGTCATCATATGCGTTTCGTGCGTAAAGTCGAAGTGATTTCGGAGTGCGGATTCGGCTGGAGCCCCCGTGAATCCGCAGACCAAGGTTCTGGCTGAACAGGAGTTCTCCCGTTCCTTGGGCAAACAACTCAACATGTACTGGTCGTTCCCAAGCCTGGCCACGGCCATAATAGTTACCATTCAACCACCAGTCCGTAGAATTGTTCGGGTTGGCAGTACGCCAGTCATCAAATCGTTTTCCGGCAACATAAATGCCCTCTTCATAACCAAACAAATTCTTTTCATCGGTAACAATAGAAATGATGTCCTGCCCAAAACGATTTTGAATATCAGGATGTACAAAGTAGGTATGTGTTACCACCTTGGAAGGCAGGTATCCTGGTTGAACAGCCCTGGCTCGTATGGAAGTGCCCTTAAACACCGGTCCTGAAGGCAGTTGTGGTTGGCTGGTCCAGCGCGCATTGATGGCAGATAGTTGATTCGATTCTTGCGTGCGATCCTGAATTTGAACAGGTTCAACGTATTCATAGGTTTGGTAGGGACGATACAGCATTGGGCCAAATGGTGTGCCAGGATTTTCCGGATAGCTGTTTTTGTAAGCATAGGTTGTCGCTGGTTGTTCAGTTTGAATGAAGTGTACCCCTTCGGGGATATCCACTTCTGTAAACACTTCTCTGACCTGCACATGATCATACAAAATCGTGACATCACCGCCTGGTGCAAAAGATGAATGGAATGTCAGTTCAGGCGTACCAACGACTGCACTGTCATATTTTACCCAGTACGCACGATGTTCATAGACTCCTTGAATGTTGTAACGAGTGATCGGATGTAATTCCAAATCCCCAAAGGTCACCCACATATCCATCCCGGCGTATCCCGGGCGTGTTCCAAAATAAAAGGATACTTCATATACTTTTCCATCTTCCAGACCACCAATTGTCTGTGAAGCAGTTTTCAAGTCATTACCTTGCTGGAATAACATCTGGTTAGCATCCGGGATAGGTCTTCCCTGACCATGAAATGGATTCCGTTGGTCACTTACATTTGATCCACCAAGATTGTTGTTCAATCCATAACTACCTGTAAAATTCCAGCCTGGAACTGCCAGTGGCGGGTCTTCCTGATTAAAATAACCAGGCCATACCACCGACTGTGCCAATGGCTCCTCAAAGCTGCCGTTAATGACAAGATTCTCCCCATATTCAATTTCTTCTATCTCATTAATAAGATTTTGATCGGGTTCAGAACCGTCAAGGGTATAATAAACAAAAGCGTCATTGTTTGATGATGTGATTTCCAATGCGATGCTTTCATTATAAAACCCACCGTGGTGTGAAAATTCCGGTGGGTCTGTGATCCCCAGGTAGGCTATGGTGTTATTCGCAGTGCCTGGCGTAGGTGTGTCAAAGAAGTAGAATTCATCCCCGCCATCTGGTTGACGGCCATACGAGATATCCCGGGGTATGGGAATGGGTGGTACTTCATCAATTCGTGTACCGTCCGGAGCGGTCAACAGAATTTCTTCACCAGAAGATGAAATACTGAAGTCGGTATGAAAATGAACTCCTGTATTTCGATCTTTACCTGAAGCAAAAATTACCAGAAATTCACCCGGTGCCAAAGTTATATTGGGGATAGTCCAACGGAAGGGCCTGTCATAGTCATCAGACAACCCATACCCAGCCAGAGACCTGGGCACATCTCCAGCATTGTAAAGCTCGATCCAGTCTTCGAAGTCTCCTTCTTCATCGGGATGGTGCGAACCATTTGAGGCGACAATCTCGTTGATAACTACTGAGGCGGTGACTTCTTGAAATGGTGCCAAGGTTAAGACGCAGAAAAATAATGTTGCAACCAAGCTGTGTTGAATCCAGGGGCGTGATGCTTCAATTAAATTCATTTATGTAGTCTACCTGTAGATGTTGCAACCCATGCAGCAGCCAGAACACCAGACCATGTATCCATAGTCACGCTGCTAAGATATGCCATGCTAACATAATCTATACAATCCTTTATTTAAGCTTGCCATAATTATAGGCCAGAGGCAAATATGATCAGTTTTTATATAAAAAACAATATTACTTAACCTTATCAGTCCTTTTCTCAAGACATTCCACACATAGGGGTGCTTCGGGCACTATTTCAAGCCCTTTGTGGCCAATTCCCTTTTTACAAAGCACACACATCCCATATTTACCTGTTTTTATCCGTTCAAAAGCCGAGGCAATTTGTAATTGCTGAAATTCAAGACGGCGGCGCAAGTGCAAAGCCATCTGTTGGTCTTGCATGGCATCATTTCGGGTCAATCGACCAATGGACGGGTTTGGCGATACTGGCTCACAAGATTCCGTCATATTCTTAATTTGCTCTTCAATTTCAACTTTTCTGAGCACAAGTAATTGTTGGTAGTGGGCTATATTCGCATCATTCAGCATACTTTTTCTCCTTTTAACACATTCAATCAATAGTTAAAATGGCACCAAAATGGATTGTATAATTTAATCGACAAATTCACCATGTATAAATATCGCTAGCTCAATCAAGAACAGCCAATGAAAATAAAAACATCAATGATTGTATTTGTCATGTATAATGTCTTATAGAATTAAGAGGAGCAAAACCTAATGCCAAATTCATTAAAACGTATTGGAATGTTTTCAACGCCTACCGAAGCCGCACTGTTTGTCAGTGTACTTGAAGCGAATGGCATTCACGCTATGTTGCGAAATGATAATATGGCCACGCTGGGATATCCTGGTTTAAAACAGGTAGGTGTGGAGTTGATAGTTCACGAGGAAGATTTTGATCGTGCTTGTGCCGTTTTGGACCAAGATGTTGAAACAGACAACCTCGAGGATGAATCCGTGGAAGATAATGGCACAGACATGTCGTATGAATAAGTTGGCATGCCTGCAAAGAGGTCACATTTTTTAATGCTTTTTCTCTAGTTAATTCAAATTACTTGATTTGGAGCAAGACAATAAATCATTGCTTAAATAAAAATGCAATGAAGAGAACCGATGCTTATGATTTGAAGACAAGCTTTTCTTCCGCAAATGCAACCGCATTTTTAAAAAGCTTTAACCCGGCTCCTTCCTGGATTAATGGCTGCCGGGTCCAGGTTGGATGGTTATAACCATACAGAAAAGCTTCTGGATGTGGCATTAATCCAAAGATACGGCCACCTGGATCGCATATGCCTGCTATGTCATCCACAGAACCATTGGGATTAACAGGATATTTTCCTGACGCGGTATTTCCATTGTCATGCGCGTATCGCATCACAATTTGTCCCTGCGACTGCAAACGCCTCAACACTTCGTTGTCTCGGGCTATCAACTTGCCTTCACCATGACGCACAGGTGCTTCCATTACCTCTACACCGCAGGTCCATATACATTTTGATGTTGGATCAATGGCGAGGTGTACCCAACGGTCTTCAAAGCGGCTGGAATCGTTGTGTGTCAAAGTTACTTCTTGTTGCATGCTTTGGTCAAAATGCGGTAACAAACCCATTTTAACCATAACCTGAAAACCGTTACAGATACCAATGGCAAGTTTTTTAGCTTCTACAAATTCATTCAGCGCTGCACCTAGCTTATATCGTAACCGGTTGGCCAGAATACGCCCCGATGCGATGTCGTCGCCGAACGAAAAACCACCCGGGATAGCTAATATGTGGGCTGCATCCAATTTTTCTGGCATCTCGATCAAATCATTTAAGTGAATGATTTGCGATGTTGCCCCTGCAAGTTCAAATGCATGGGCGGTTTCACGTTCGCAATTAATGCCATACCCGGTTATTACAAGTGCCTGTGCTTTCACTAAAAATCAGTTCCTATAGTTACAAGTCGAGGGGTTTTTTCCAAGCAGTTTTCAAATCATCCAAATCAGCATGAATGATGACGTTGTCGGCCCAGCATATCTTTAGCACTGGAGTTTCCGTCACCGTACCCAAATGATAAAGGCTGTCTTTCTGGAATGTGGCTTCAAAAGCTTCAGCATCTCTTTCGGGAACCGTTATGACAAAGCGGCCTTGCGACTCACTGAACAATGCAACCACCGGATTCGTTGGATATACTGGCTGAAGCTCCAACTCCATGCCCAGCATGCCCCCAAATGCAGACTCGGCCAGTGCTACTCCCAGTCCTCCATCAGAACAGTCATGACAAGAAGCTACCCAACCTTGCTGTATGGTGTATGCCAACCGTTCATACCGTTTTCTGAAAGTTGTCGGCTCAACCTGCGGTACCGTGGTGCCGAGTTGCCCACGCATTCCAAGGTATTCGCTTCCACCCAATTCATGACGGGTATCACCGAGCACATAGACACGGTCACCAACATTTTTTACGTCCATGGTTACACAGCGGGTAACATCTTCCAGAATCGCGGCTGCAGAAAACAGCACTGTCGGTGGGATAGAAATCCGTGTATCACCGATGTTGTAATCATTCTTCATGCTGTCTTTACCGCTGATCAACGGAATACTGTAGGCGGCACAGGTGTCGTACAGTGCCTCACAGCAACGTACCAGTTGTGCCAGCTTGTGTCTGCCATCAGGAGTACGTTCACTTTCAACCGGGTCTGGCCAGCAGAAATTGTCCAATCCTGCAATGGTTCCCATCTGGGCACCTACAGCAATCAGATTACGTACGGCTTCATCTACAGCACAGGCCATCATATGGTAGGTGTCTATGTCGCTGTATTTGGGACAGATGCCATTTGAAACAGCAATACCCCGTTTTGAGCCAGGAACCGGGGTAAGTACTGCGGCATCGCCTGGGCCGTCATGAAGCACCCCCTGGAAAGGTTTTAACACACTGTTGCCCTGAACTTCATGGTCGTACATACGCACAAAGGATTCTTTGCTGGCAACGTTCAGCATGCCCAAGACTTCCTTCAAAGTACCAGTCAGGTCTGTTTCTTCGGGGATTATCTCTTGCGGTTTTTCTGGAGCTTGAAGTTGCGCCTGGAGATGCATGCGTGGTACACCGTCATGAAGAAACCCCATCTGAAGTGCGCCAATGCATCGTCCTTCATAATATGTGCTTAATGTACCCGAAGCATTGAATGAGCCAATGACCGAGACCTCTACGGCCCTGCGACGGGCCAGCTCCTTAAATACATTTATTTTGTCGGGTTTGACCGCAAAGGTCATGCGTTCCTGGGCCTCAGAGAGGAATATTTCCCACGGAGCCAGTCCCTGGTATTTTAAGGGAGCCTTGTCCAGGTGAACTTCTGCACCACCGGGGTCTCTGGCCATTTCTCCAATGCTGGACGAAAGACCTCCAGCGCCATTGTCGGTGACGGCGCAGAACAGGCCGAGATCACGTGCTTCAAGTAAAAAGTCCGATAGTTTTTTCTGGGTAATGGGATCACCAATCTGAACTGCGGTTGCCGGACTACCTTCATGCAATTCTTCTGATGAAAATGTGGCACCGTGTATACCGTCTTTTCCGATACGTCCCCCCGCCATGACGATAAGATCACCTGGGTTGGCTGCTTTCTCATGACTGGGACGACCAGCGACTTCGACAGGTATCAGTCCCCCAGTACCACAGAAAACAAGGGGCTTACCCAGAAATCGTTCATGAAAGACTATGGCACCATTAACTGTCGGAATGCCGCTTTCGTTACCGCCATCCATCACACCACGGTGAACACCACGCAAAACGCGTCTGGGATGCAATAGTCGTTCCGGGATTTCTTTCTCGTAATAGGGAGAAGCGAAACAAAAGACATCGGTGTTGAAAATACATCGGCACCCCATACCCGCTCCGAGAATGTCGCGGTTTACCCCGACAATTCCAGTCATGGCTCCACCATAGGGGTCCAGTGCTGAGGGGCTGTTGTGTGTCTCTGCTTTAAGCGCAAAGTGGTGATTATCATCAAAATGGACAATACCTGCATTGTCATGAAAAACACTGACCAGCCAGTCGATTTCACCAGCAACTACTTCCGTCGTAGCCTTTACATAGGTTTTGAATAAACCGTCAATTTCAGAAACCGTACCGTCTGTATCCGTATAGGTGATGTGCGCTGCGAATATTTTATGTTTGCAATGTTCAGACCAGGTTTGTGCCAATATTTCAAGCTCAATATCTGTCGGTTGACTGGGTAACCCTGTTTTCTTGCGCATATCAACAACATCTGGCCTGTTGTAATAAGCCTGAATTGCTTTCATTTCCCGCAGGTCCAGTGCAAGAACCATGTCCCTGCTTAATTGCATCAGTGCTGCATCATCCAGATCAAGTCGGATCACCTGCACATTCGGGAACACATTGTTGCTCTTATTGCGCCTGCTGCCAGACTGAACTATCGGTAATTCGAGCAAGAATGGATCATTGCGCTGCCGCATCTCATCCTGTGACAGTAGTATCCACTGCTCTATAAGTTCATTGGCAAGTGCTTCCCGGGCAATGCGCATCGCGTCGGCATGAGTTACACCAGACAGTGCGTATTGGGTCGACTTAAAGACTGCATCACCAGGCTTCATTTGACGTCCCAGTGTATCTTGTATCCCTTCGAGCGCGCTGCGACCCACATTGTCTGTCACACCGGGGCGAAATCCGACTTCCAGGAGATAGTCGTAATCTGTAGCGATGGCACTGTTTACGGTCGAAGACTGGGTTACCGGGTCTGTAAAAAGCTCAACCCGTATACGCTCCAGGTCTTCTGATTTCAATGCGACATGCAGGGTATAAACGTCAATCACTTCGACTTTTGTCAGTTGGATGTGTAAGTCTTCGGCTATTCTTTTGCGAACTGACTCCCCGGCTGCATCTTTTATATTGTGTCGAGTGGCGACTTCAATGCGATCAGGCATATTTTATCGCGTCCTTATATTGTACCTCACCTTCACCAGTAATGATTCGGCCAATATGCATGCACTGTTGCCCAGCCAGCTCCACAGTTTCCATGGCTTTTTCTGCTTGTTGGGCTGAAACTACAAATAAGTAGCCCATACCCATGTTGAATGTACGCAGCATCTCCGATTCAGAGACATTTCCAGTTTCCTGTAAGAATTTAAACAGTGGCGGTGAGGTCCAGGAATGCAAATTGATTTCAGCACCCAGGCCTTCTGGCAGAATCCGGGGCAGATTTTCCGTGATACCACCACCGGTAATGTGTGCCATGCCTTTGACCTTGACCACCTTCATCACAATTTGCATCAATTTGGCATAACTGATATGTGGTTCCATGAGTGCTTCCGCAACGGTACGTCCTACTCCTGGCATCGGATCATTTACGCCCAGACCGGCAACGTCAAAGCATATCTTGCGTGCCAGACTGTATCCGTTGGTATGCAGACCGGAGGAGGGCAAGCCAATGATGGCATCTCCTTCATGAATGGTGGAACCATCTACAATACGCTTTTTGTCTACTACACCAACAATGGTACCTGCCAGATCATATTCATCATCCTGATACATGTCCGGCATTTCTGCGGTCTCGCCACCAATAAGCGCACAGCCCGCATAACGACACCCCGTAGCCAGGCCACGGACAACCTGTACTACCGTATCGGGGTGTAATTTTCCCAAGGCAAGATAATCAAGAAAGAAAAGTGGCCGTGCGCCTTGCACCAGGATATCGTTAACACAATGAGAGACCAAATCTATACCTACGGTATCGTGCTTATTGGTCATGAATGCCAGTTTTAGTTTTGTGCCGACACCATCCACACTGGACACCAACACAGGTTCTTCAAGGCCATGCAAGTTGAGTTGGAACATAGCACCAAAGCTACCAATATCATCCAGCACATGGTCATTAAATGTTCGCTTAACGAGTTCTTTAACGGTGCGTAACGCTTCATTAGCGGCGTCAATATTTACACCGGCATCACGATAACTCAGGCTGGTTTTTTTTTCTCTCATTTTCAGTCCTTATACTTTCGTTTCAAGATAAGTCATCAGAATACGCTATTAAATTGCCATAAGTCAAATGAAATGATATGATTAAACCGATAAGAAATTCTTATATGTATTGATTGATTCCAAGGCACGGATTGTCTGGAGTCAAAGCCAAAATAAAGTTGTTTAACCAAGAATTGAAGGTACATGTGAATCTGGAATCACTAAAATGCTTTTGTGCCATTTTTGAGCAAGGAAGCTTTCGAGCAGCTGCAAAAGCTTTGAACCGATCGCAACCGGCCATAAGCCAACAAATCAAATCCCTTGAAACTGAATTGGGGTTTACACTGATTGATCGAAAACATAATGCGCTCACACCTCAAGGTGATCTCCTTTACAAACACGCACGAGAGATTCTTCAGGCAACAGAAAGTATACAGAAAGAACTCAATGATCTTCATGCCAAAGGGATACAGACCATTCGTGTAGGTACGAGTGACACCACAGCCATGTACTACCTTCCACATCACATTCATGCTTTTACCCAAGCGCATCCCCACACACGACTGGAACTGGTCAACCGGAGTTCTGACGCGGTTACAGAGTTGGTACGAAGTGGTGATCTGGATTTGGGTATTGTCACGCTTCCAACAAATACAGATAACCTGAACGTAAACCTGTTATTTCATCAACGTCTTGCTTTGGTCGTACCAGAGAATAACCCACTGAAAAATTTAGCATCGATAACTTTTAAAGATTTGGTCGAATTTCCCTTTCTGTTGCTGGATGTGAATACCCGAACTGGAAGATTGCTTCAGGCATGCTTTAAGGAGCATGGTTTTACCCCGCAGGTAGTTCTGGACAGTGGGTCATTTGAAGTAATCAAGCGTTACATCAAAGAAGGTGTAGGAATATCGTTTCTACCAGTGGATATTCTGGATGCTGGAGAGCGAGGTCTTTGTATCCTGGAATTCCAAAATTTACCCACCATAAACATTGGGGCTATCCGGCGTCACGGTGCCTACCAGTCAAGGGCGGAGCAAACACTGTTAGAAATACTTCAAAGCGCAAACGATTCTGGTGGATAAAGTATCTCTGCTTCCAGTATCAGTGCAAGAATCTTGGCAAAATCTTTATCAGAATAAGGCTCTGGTTGCAGAGGTACGCTGTCCAGACTTTCATTACGCTGTGTCAGGCTGACCTGGTAACCTTCCTGATTGGCCCATTGTTTAAAAAACACTACCGGATTCGAACAGGCCGCACACAATAAATTAATTCTGTCTTGAATATCTATTACGGTTTCATGTTTAGCAGTGCTTATAGAAGATATCAATTCTGCCAACAGTGACGGATTCAACATGGAACCTTGGCCGATAACTGCCCGTGCGCCTGTGTATGCTGAAGCATACAGCATATGCTCATTACCACAAATATAGGCAAAGTTTTTTTCTTTTACTGCCCTGATGAGTTCATAAACATAGTGTCCATCGGTTTGTGAAGCCTTTATTCCCACGATTTTAAAGTCATCTACCAGCTTTGAAAGAAACGCGGGACGTAACAGGCAATGCGAAGGCGTACGCTGGGGTTGATACATCACAATGGGAATTTCTGCAATTGAACATACCGCATTCATGTAGCGTTGCACTTCTTCTTCGTAAGAAAGCGCAGACGCGCCATATAATGCCTCTGGTACAGTAAGTACCACAGCCGACATACCTGTTGCCGTTGCTGCCCTTATGAGTTCGCAAGCATCATAAGCATATTGGGTAGGGTCTGCTGGTTGACCAGTTGCTGGATGCCAAATACCACTACATCCTGCCAACATCGGCTTGGTACTTCCCAGATGCTGACTCACTCGATCAAAGAATTGAATGGTTTCATCAAGGTTAAATGTATACATCTGCCCCATACCAGAACGAATAAAATAGGCGGATACAGGCCGACGTTGGGCGAGAAAATCAAGCAGGTTACATTGACCATCTAAATCGAGCTGGCCATTTTCTTTGAACACAGTAAAAACTGGGGCAATACAACCTTGTAAAAATGCTGGAATCTGCATGATCGTTGCCTCACCGTGCCTATCTGTCAAAAAAAGAAGATATTGCAGTTGCCTTTAATACCAGAATGTACATGATACTTGATACAATAAGTTTTCTCGATAGTGAATGCAACTACACTCAACTGTATTCTACACCATTCACTTAAAGAACACGTCCAGTTGCATTCATACCTTGGAAAGGCTTAACCCATGTCATTAAAAATATATGCTTATGAAAAATGTGGCACCTGTCGAAAAGCTCTTAACTGGCTGGACGCTCATGGTGTTTTGTACGAAGTTATACCGATTCGGGAAACACCGCCCACAATAAAAGAATTGCAACTAGTGCTGGAAAGTATTGATGGGAATGTGCGAAAGTTGTTTAACACATCAGGCAACGATTATAAAGCGTTGAATATGAAAGAACGTTTACCAAATCTGGAAATCAAGGAAGCATTGAAGTTATTAAATCAAAACGGCAACCTGGTCAAACGACCTTTTGTGGTTGGTGATGATGTATGCCTGGTAGGATTTAATGAAGAGGCTTGGAAAGAAACATTGAGTGCCTATTATTCAAAATAAAGTTTCAAGATAATTTACTCAGGCTTCAGATAGACACATTAATTGTAATAAGAACATCGCCAGTAACCTTCCTGTATTGTACTGAAGGCTACTGACGAAATTTTTATTTTTGTCATATAGTAAAACTTACAAAGTGGTATCGCCAGTAGTATCTGTTCCTGCTTCGCCATCGCCTGGCCCGGTAGCTTTCCAGTGACGTTGCCGATCTAACAACAATAATCTATCGATAATCATTGTCATGGCATCCAGTTTAATTTCAAAATTGCTTTGTGCAATAACTGGAGCCTTGCTTATTGTACGAAGGTGCAATTGCTTCATAGGTTTATTTCCTGTAGTTTTAGCGGGTCTTAATAAAAATGAACTCGATAGCCTGGTCAACCAAATTTACCAGAAAAGTCATTTTCGCCTCGAAATTTGCTTGGGCCAGTTCAGGTTGTTTAGTGACCAGCCGCATATGTTTCATTTTGGTTTCTCCTCTTTACTTTCAGTATTAAAGAATAACTAAGACCCCAAGACTGTAAATCACAGCCCACAAGATATCTTTATTAAATGGACAAAATAATATATTTGTCCAGCGCACACTCATTAATTATGGAGCATTGTACTTACAACAAGACTCCGGTTCAACCTTGTAATGGTACATAATAGCAAATACCCCATACCCATGGTACATTTTAACGCAATTAACGTTACGCGGCAAGTTATAAAACCAAAGACTCCCATTCCTCATACATTTGGCGCAAATCTACTTTCAATCCGTCATATTCGTCTTTCAATACCTGAAGCTGCTGGTAATCTTGCGGATCTATTTGTGTAAATTTCTCGTCATAGCCCTTGATTAGAGATTCCATAGATTCAATATCATCTTCGAGTTGCTCAATTTTATACTGAAGTTGCCGGTCTTCACGTTGGCGTCGTTTTCTGTCTTCTCTGTCTGTACGCCCACTACCATTGTTTTCTCGCCGAATCTTTAATACATTCTCAACCTTGTGCTCTTGTTTTGGCTCAGCTGCCTCCTCACGCAGCTTCCAGCGGTAGGCACTGTAATTTCCCAAAAATACTGTTACTGATTCATTCTCCAGTATTATCAGTTTATCCACCAACAAATCTATCAATGCACGATCATGACTTACGAGTATGATACTACCAGGATAATCAACCAATGCACCTTCTAATGCTTCTCTTGAAGCAATATCCAGGTGGTTGGTAGGTTCGTCCAGGAGTAATAAGTTGGAATCGCCCAGAATCAGTTTCGCCATAGCGACCCTGCTTAATTCCCCACCACTCAGATTAGGAATAGCTTTAAAGACATCGTTCCCTGTAAACAGAAATCGTCCAAGAAAGGAGCGGATTTGCTCCGGTTTCCATTCAGGTTTGGACTCCCAAACCTCGGTCATGATGTCATTGGCAGGGTTCAAAGTTTCGTGATTTTGATCGTAATAGCCCAGAGCTACCTTGTGCCCTTTATTCACTTCCCCTCCCAGACCGAAATGATAACCAGCCAAATGTCGCAGCAAGGTTGTTTTACCTGAGCCGTTTGGGCCGATGATGCCAATACGTTCTCCGCGCTGCACATCAAATGATACATTTTTATACAAGGTCAGGTTACCATACCCCATGCTCAATTCACGGGCATCCAGCACCAGTTCTCCACTGCGCACAACATCGCCCATGGTAAATTTTGCGCTTTCCATGTCCTTTTTGGGCGAATCGACTCTTTCCAGCTTCTCAAGCCGTTTGAGGCGACTCTGCGCCTGCCGGGCTTTGGTGTTTTTATATCGGAACCGATCAATCCAGGCCATCTCCTTGCGAATGAAATCTTGCTGACGCTCAAATGCGGCCTGTTGTTGTTCAAGTTGTAATGTTTTTTGTTCCAGATATTGATCGTAATGTCCGGTATAATGAAATATTGCGCCTCGCTCAATCTCAGCGATACGAGATACTACCGAACGCAGCATTCGGCGGTCATGTGAAATGATGACCACAGCCTTTGGGCATTCACGTAGAAACTGTTCAAGCCATTCACGTGCCTCCAAATCCAGGTGGTTTTCTGGCTCATCCAGCAACAACAAGTCTGCATCTTGAAGTAACACCAATGCCAACATAATCCGGGTACGCTGACCACCGCTCAACGCGGTAAATGGCAAGTCGAATTCTTCCTGGCGAAAACCCAGTCCATGAAGTACCAGCTTGATGCGTGTTCGGAATTCATAGCCCCCTTGTACTGTAAAAGCATCTTGAAGTCGTCCGTATTCCTCGATAACTTCTTTATTATCTTCCGACATGCGCGATTCAAGAATTCCCAGTTCACGCTCCATCTCTAATAATTCGTGAAAAGAATGCAATACGATATCAAAGATAGTAGAGCTTTCATCAAACTTTGGGAGTTGTGCCAAGGTAGCAAATCGTGCCTTACGCATACGCTCAACGACACCACTGTCCGGAACTTCCTCCCCGGTAATAATGCGGAATAGGGTTGATTTCCCGGTGCCATTGCGACCAATCAGACCTATATGCTCCCCTTCTTCTACACGAAAGGAGACTTCGGACAATACATCCTGCCCGGCAAAACTTTTACTGACATTTTCGATTCGAATCAAGCTCATGGTATTTTTATCGTGGATTTTTATGATGGGGGTTTAAATCAGCAATCACCTAAAAGTATTTGTGTGACTGCCAAGTATTATACCGCACTCATACCAGAACAGACCAACCCATGCTTTATCCAATGATTTTTAGGTGTTCTGGTACTTCCCCATTCCTTGTCATTTATACCAAGTCATATGTCAGTACATAATTTTTCAATACAGATACATGGTATACTCATCGCGATAATAACACGGTCTGACACGAGGGAGGAGGAAAAAATGTCTGACGATATTCGTTCCTTGATTGACAACACGCCGTTTGTAGATACGCATGAACACCTCTGGGAAGAATCCCATCGCATTGCTTCACTGGACCAACCCAATGAATGGCATATTGCTCCTGCAGATTTTTCTATTTTCTTTAATCAGTATAGCCTGCACGATCTAGAGTCCGCTGGCATGTCGTCCGCGTCATTGAGTCGATTCAACAGTCATGAGGTAGAACCAGAAGAAAAATGGCAATTGGTGGAACCATACTATGCCGCAACACGCCACACTGGCTATCTTCAATGTACCCGTGAATCGTTGCGGATGTTATTGGGTGAGCATGACTTTGAAGCATCCAATGTAAACGAGATTTCCAGAATGGTACGTGACCTGATTAAACCTGGTTATTACCATCATATACTGAAAGACGTGTCGAACATAGAATATGCTCAAGTAAACTCGCTTGAGCGGACGCCATTCATGGAAACCGAGTACCCTGAACTGCTGACTCAGGATTTGAGTTTCCTTCATTTCAGCAATTCAATCGATCTGGGGCTTGGGCGTCTGGCAGACATTGAAGTGAACTCATTAGAAGCCTGGCATCAGGTCATTGACTGGTGTTTTGCAACGTATGGCCCACGTGCCATTGCTGTCAAGAATCAGGGAGCATATATGCGACGTCTGGATTATGCCCCGGTTCCAGCCAAGGACGCAGCACCTGTCTTTGAACGATTTATCAAGGATGCTTCCTCTTTGAGTGACACAGATCACAAACTGATTCAAGACCACCTGTTTCATTATTGTATTGCGAAGGCCACGGAATATAAATTACCAGTAAAGCTGCATACCGGATATTATGCCGGGGTTCGCAACATGCCTTTAGCGCGTTTACAAAACAATGCTTCCGATTTGTGCCCAATCCTGCAACAGTATCCCGATACTCCATTTATATTGATGCACATTGACTACCCCTACCAGGACGAGGCAATCGCGCTTGCCAAGCATTTTCCGAATGTCTATATAGACATGTGCTGGGCCTGGATCATCAATCCTTCCGCCTCCAAACGTTTTCTGAAGGAATACCTTGTAGCTGCACCGGCTAATAAAATCTTTACCTTTGGCGGTGATTTCATGCCAGTGGAACAAGTACCAGGGCACGCTTTTGTTGCACGGAAAGGAATTGCAGAAGCTTTGAATGAGCTGATTACAGAAGACTGGATTCCAGCCTCAGAGGTTGATAGTCTTGTGGAGCGTCTTATGCGGGGCAATGCACATGCCCTGTTTGATTATGAAGGTGTACTTTCAAGGTGGTGATATATTGGGGCGGTTACTATTCGGTAAAACCATAATGATAATGTGATTTTTAATAGATTAAGGAGTACACAGTCACGTCAGGATTCGCCAAACTCACTAATCCAGGTATCTGGAGCACCATTTACTTTTACCCCAAATTTACGGGCTTCTGCAAAATAGTTCAAATGCAGATTTTTTGTCCATATTCCGATCTGAGTTATACTACTAGCTAAGCAGAAAATCATTCAGGGGCAGTCCAATGTGGAATTCATTCGTTGTTGTTCGGCATGGGTACTGGCTTATTTTAGCAGGAGTGTTTATAGTCACGCTCCCAATTCTTTGGTTTGGTTTTTTTGGTGATGATTACTATCATCTGGCAACACTGGAAAACAACAACCCACTGGCATCCCCCTATGACCTTTTTTTGTTTGGCACTGGTGATTATGAAATAACACATCAGCTATATGAGTCTGGTTTCTACCCCTAGTTTCTGGACAGCACGTACAAAGCGCATTTTTTTCGTCCGTTGTCCAGCGCGATTATGGTATTGGATTACACGTTTTTTGGTCGCTGTTCAATGGCCTATCAGCTTCATTCGATCGGCTGGTATTTTTTGTTGTGCCTGGCGGTCATGTTTGTTTTTCGTCGCAGCTTGCCGCCTGCTGCAGGCATGCTCGCCTTATGTATATTCATAGTCGATGAGTCACACGCATTTCCGGTGGCATGGTGGTCAAACAGAAATGCTGTCGTAGCCGTCGGTCTTGGATTCATGGGGCTTGCGGCACATTTGCGCTGGCGTGAGCAGCACTGGCGACCAGGTCTGTTCTTGTCTCTCATAGCATATTCCGCTGCATTGCTGGCGGCGGAGATTGGCTTGGGCACATTGGCCTATGTGCTCTCTTATGAACTATTTGGCGCGAAGGATAAGATTACAAAACGATTTTTATACGTTTTACCAGCATCGATTGTAGCTATCACGTATTATGTGTTTTATCAATTCGCCGGATACGGTGTAACGGGTAGTGATATTTATATAGACCCTGCATATTCACCTTTACGTTATTTTATGGTCGCGTTACCTCGCTTCCTCATACTTGCTGGAACGCAACTCTTTTCTTTTCCATGTGAACTGACTTTATTGCACTTCGTTTGGAGCTACCCGCTGGTCCTACTGGGTACGCTATCTATTTTTGTTATTTTTTTAATACTAAAGCGGATATGGCCCAACTTGAGCGAGAAGGAACAGGATGCGCTACGCTGGTTGATACCCGGAGCAATAATGGCAGCAGCACCTAGTCTCGTGGCACTGGTCTCATCCCGCGTCTTATTGGCACCATCATTGGGTGGTTCAGCAGTTATCGCAGTAATTATTAATCATCTATGGAATGCGAAACTTCATGGTGTAGCAACCGGAAAAAAGTCGCAGTTGCCGAAATGGTGTCGTTATCTCATGTGGCACTTGGTTATTGTACATCTATGTATCGCAGCACTTTCCTGGCCAATTCAAGTATTTGGTTTAAACGCTTTACACGACATGCTGAACGAACACATCCGAAACAGTGCGCTGGATGAATCGCGAATGCGGGACAGCCAAGTCGTATTATTCAATGCTTCTGATGCTTATACAGCGCTGTATCCGATTGCTTTGCGTCATTTCGACAAAATAGCACTGCCGAAATCATGGTTGGCATTGTCATTGGCACCATTTCCACACCGGCTATACCGGGTCAGTGAAAGAGAAATGGAGCTCGAAATTGTGGGCGGACAGATGTTCACAACCGTTTTTGAGAGACTGATTCGCAGTAAAGACCATCCATTATTACCGGGTGATTATGTTGAGCTGGATGGCTTACGTATCACGGTAATAGAAGTGGGTGACCTGGGGCCCAGTAGAATACATTTGCTATTCGACGAAAAACCGGAACATGAACGCTATCAATTGTTGTATTTTCATGAGCATAAATACAGGCGTCTTATACCTCCCGACATTGGTGAATATATGTTTATTGAACGCGCCAAACCCTGGTGAAGAGTACTTGATATTATTCTGAAAAATTATTCAGCCTGACAACGACTTCAATGCTATTTGCAGGAGTCAATGCGATAATATCCTTAAAAGGAAAAATAATGTGTGTATCAGGTTGGGTAACACCATTAACGTCAATAGAAATTACTTTATCTCCATATCCCAAAAACTTAATGTTAAAAGATATATCGCGGTAGCGGAGATTGTGTATTTCCGCGTCCGCCAGTTGCTCTGTTAAATACGGTTGAACTGTTAACCCTTCATACGTTGTTTCAAGCCCGAAAATGCCGGACAAAATTCCCAGGCCAAATATGGTACTGTCTTCTGCCAATGCCTGATCGCTTCCACAGGGTATATCTTCAGGAGACATTTGAGATGACCCTTGAAACATGGGCAATGGACGTGATTCTGGCACACCATGCCCTGAAGTCAAGTCACCTCGACTGTATCGCTGGATAAACTGAGTCAATTTCTGCACAGCCCTGGCACCATCGTCATTTCGAGCCCGAACTACCCAGTCAAACCCGGCTACAAAATACATTACCTGCCCGTTTTGCATTCCGGCAGGCGTACTAAAGGGATTGAAGGGGCCGGAATATGCCCTGCGTGGCCCCACATTATTCGCATAAACGGCAAGCGAATTACCATCAATCGTGTTTTGTACAATAACACCAACCGGTTCACCGGTTATGCTGTCCCGCCAGGCATAACTGTGGGAGTCCGAATCAATCCATTCCAGAATGGCATCCGTACCGCCATCTGGAACTTCACCCAGGTAGGCCGCCATCAGGTTTAAATCGGAATATCCGGGGTCTATCAGGTACTGGTCAGCAGTTATCCAGCCCGCGTACCTTCCACCAGGAATGTGATGTCCCTGATTGTCATGCAAGTCGTTCTGCCGCCAGAATGTAGTCATCATATTGTCGCGTAAACGCTCAGCCCATGCTTCATATTTTTCAGCATCTTCAGGGCGATTAATTTCATGGAGCAAACGGGCAAGCACACGGCAGGAAGTAATTGCATAAAGTTGCACATGGGCCGATTTATAACCGATCTGCGTTCCATCCCAAAACAAAGCGGCACGATTTTGCGCTATGCCATCGAATCTGTCCGGAAGAACAACCCCATCCTCCTCATTAAGCATATTGAGGTAAAAGTGGCATACTTCTTCCAATGCATCCTTGTTGGATTCCAGAAATGCGCGGTCTCCCGACATGAGGTAATATTCTTCAACTGCCTTTAGGAATTGGCCATTGTTGTCAAACAAGTAACCATTATTCCAGTTAAAATCATGTGGACGGGTTGGGATAGCACCTTTGGGAACTATCCAGCCGTCAACCTCAACTGTGCGACCATCAGACGTATGCGCCAATAATTCCATGATGGCATCACGCCAAGTTGAGAGGGCCATTTTGGGGCTGAAACGGGAACCCAGGCTCCACCACCAGGCAGCCACACCATGTATGGAACCAGGCCCACCATGGCAGTGGTGAATCCAGAAGTGATCCAAGTGTGCTTCCAGTTCTGGAGCATGGGGAAGGTGAACGCGAACTGTATTGAAATCTGGTTCTTCATAGGTACCTGGATGCAAGGGTGTCAGGCGAATCGCAATGGTATGCGGCGTACCGGGTTGGTGTTCCATGCCTCGTGTGTTATGAAATCGCCAATACGTTTGTGTGGCAGTCATACCAAACTTTTGGATACCCAGTTCCATGTCAAACAAGGGATTGGGTAAATTGCACGCCTGCATGGGTGTGTCATTGCTGTCATCAAAATGTACAGACAGGCCATAACCGGAGCCAGGCGGGTCAGCGTAGAGCATCATCGACTCCGTTGAGGCAACGGGCCGCATCGGTTGCAAGTCCAGTATGCCCATACGGTACCGACTCCAACGATGTACATCCTGGAGCCACCCGGCCGCTTTAACCCAACGATATGATTCTAGCGGAAAATCCAGATGCCACCCAAGATAAGGTAACGGGTCTTCATAGGCAGCCTGAAAGGTTGTCGAAAATGTTATGGTTGGTTCTGTTTCGGCCAGGGATATTTGTATGGTACCTGTCAGCCAGGGAACTTCTGTTTCCGGATCAAGCCAGACAGTATCCGGGATGGTCAAGACTTGGTTATCCAGAACCGGTGTACCAGGTCTAATTTGGAGATAACGACTATCCGTATCTTTCCAGTCCAGTGAACGCTGCCATTGCGACCCAGCGGTAAAGTAGATCGCTGCTTGTTCTGAAGCTAGAAAATCCTGTGTGTATTGTTTCGAGCCGTTGGGATCATATAACAGTTCGATGATTTTTCCAAGTGTCGCGTCCCAACCAATTCTAAAATAATTATTCTCAAGATAGACAGGTATAATGCCAACTTGTTCGTCGTTTGCTGTCTCGGTTACCTCTGAGATGTCGCCATCTGCTGAATCCAGTGTGTTCCAGGTTTCGAAAAGGTGATCACTATCAATTCGTTCCAGTGTAACTGGTGTTGGATCATTCAGTGAAGCATACCAGGCAAGCGCGTCTTTCTCTGCATCTGCTTTTGAGCCTTGGCCCATGATGTACCAGGCAGATAATTCACCGTAGGTAAAGGGGTTCTCGACAGATTCGCGCCAACCAGGCGCGCCGCGATCGTTAAAGGCAAAAGCAAATTCCAGGTTACTGAATGCACCTTTGATACTATCTGGATCAAGAAACAGGGCAAGCCACAAACCACTTGATTCCCAATACAGTATCACCAGCGGCAAATCATTTTCAGAAGTCAAACGGGTATTGGGTTGTGGAGGGTTTGCATACCAATTACCAGCTGTGTAATGTGAATCAGGCAAACTCAACTGATGCGTAGGAAACCAGCTTGATTGTCCTCCCAGCCAGTAACCATCTGGCCCCCAGCAGGCCTGTTCATCACCTTCACAACGATACGTTCGTGTAACTCTGACACCCGGCACCCCTTTGAAAAAGGTATATTCCGAATCAATGTTTGCTTCTGGCGACTCAACAGCAGCAGCGGTGAGTTTAAGCGACTGAACAATGTTTCCGTTATACTGTGCTGCTGGTGAATCGACAGAAACCGACTCAAAATCGATACCGGCCAAGGATCGCATTTCTCCATGTAAACGCATTGTCGCGGCACTCCACCAGCCATACACATATTGCTTGCGACCATTAATATTGAATCCTGTTTCATGCAATACCGTCGGATAACTGGAGAAATCTTTCAGGATAAATGCATCAATGGCATCATTTTCTACGCGAACCAGGTAGGGGCTCCAATCATAATCAACAATGATGTTATTTTCTGATAAATAACTTTTGTATTGCGGATGCAAATCTTGTGACAGCAGGTACAGGGTACCGTCCGGAGGCACAAAATCCGTTGAAAAAACCAGGATGTTTCCAGGAAGTATATCTCCAATTATCGGATATGCCGTGTCTTCAACAACTGTAACAAGCATATGATTTATATAATATTTGTCATCAGGCAATTGAAAAAAAGCAACGGGCAATCCTTTGTCCACTACAGAGTCAATATCTACATGGACTCTATATGATGCAAAACAAGCATCCGTGTAGACAAAGAATTGCAGAAAAAAACCAGCAACGAACAGCATACAAAAATTTTGGCGTTTCATAATTCTGACTCCTCATTTTCATTAAAGAGGAAGTATAGCAAGCGCTGTACACGATTTGTAGCATTTTCTCCCGAATTCGCACTAAAAGTCGAGCCGCCATTATGGAAGAATTCATTTAGAATTACAATTAGATTCGGGGTAGAAAGCATTGTCAATTTACTGCTTCAGACATAACCATTGCTCCTCATTGGTATCTATGTTCTTGATAACACATTTTGCTTTCATTTTCACTGAATGACTTTGATACCTGGATTCCAGTCCTTTTGCGACCGAATTTCTGGTATGATATTGCACCAGATGGTGAATCCTTCTTTTCCAATCTGGTTCGGGTGAGAACCAGACCTTATGTTCGGTTTGCTTTAAGGCTGATTATTTTCTACCCATTGCGTTCAACCTGTACATGGTCTTCACCATTAAAACTTACGTCATTTCATTGTTTATCACCTATGCAATAATTACAAGCCCTGCGTTTCTTGATGTAAGGGCACAAAGTACATATATTTCATCTATTTAGAATTACTATTGGGGAGATTTTTCATGCGTGCATTGGTTACCGGTGGTGCCGGTTTCATTGGTTCTCATTTATGTGATGCCCTGACAACACAAGGACACACTGTATTTGTGCTTGATGATTTGAGTACAGGACGGTTTCAAAATATTGAACATCTTGATACGGTAACATGTGTTATAGACAGCACATTGAATCAGGAGGTAGTGCGCGATCTCGTTCGAGATGTTGATGTTGTGTTTCATCTTGCAGCTACAGTGGGGGTACAATTGGTGGTAAATTCTCCCATTCAAACTATCCAGAACAATATTCAAGGAACAGAAATCGTACTGGAGGAAACCTGTCGATATCGACGCAAATTGTTGATCACATCAACAAGTGAAGTATACGGGAAAAGCATGCAAGCAGTGTTTAAAGAAGACGATGACTGCATCATCGGGCCACCCCATAAACACCGTTGGTGTTATGCGGCCTCAAAAGCTATCGATGAGTTTCTGGCATTATCCTATTGGCATGAAAAACGTCATCCAGTCGTAATATCACGTCTTTTTAATACGGTAGGACCTCGTCAAACCGGACGTTATGGCATGGTAATCCCCAATCTGACACGTCAGGCGATGAAAAATGAACCCCTTACTGTGTTTGGTGATGGTCAGCAGTCACGATGTTTTTCGTATGTGGGCGATGTAGTGCCTGCATTGATAACTTTGATGGAAACCTCCTCTGTGAATGGTCAAGTATATAACATAGGCAACGATCAACCCGTTACGATTGAAGCTTTGGCCAAAAAAATAATTGAACGCACAAAGAGTTCGTCAACCATCAAATTCATACCCTATGATGAAGCATATGGGTATGGGTATGAAGACATGCGCCACCGTGCACCATCACTCGACAAAATAAAAGATGCTATCGGTTACCAGCCAGTCACATCATTGGATAGTATACTGGATCATGTCATTGAAGACATTCGCCAGCAAGAGTTTATTGATTGACAACATAAAGCACCAATCACAAAAGTACTTTATTTAATTTAATACATCAAATTTCCATCAATCAGCGGTATCTCATCCTGATATTCTTGCTCAATTCGAATCCAGGTTTTATCTGAATCGACATCAGGCAACGTCCATAACAAGGATTGCATGATGTCATGGGCATATATCGGGCTGGACATGGCAAATACTTCTGTTGCACCATACCCGGAAGATATATCCTGTGGTCTGTCCACAACCTGAATCCGATATACAGCACTCTCTGTAGGTGTTTCCAGGTGTGGCTTGATGTACGGATTGCTGTCAATGATACTGGTCAGGATGGGCCGTCCATTACGTAACAATTGTAACTTCTTGCCCTGCGCATTTCGTACTGACAACTCAAACATGACTTCGACATTCAATGGAATTATTCCACCGATATCAACGTCCATGCTGCCATCGTTCAACACATCAGCCCGAAAACGAAGTTCAGGCCCATCCAAGCCAGAAGATATAAACGTTCGTCCGAACCGCAATCCTTCCAAAATGCCCTCGTATGATTTTTCCCGGGCCAATATATAGGTTACCGGTTGCGCCATGGGTATACGAGGCCCGGTAGTTCCACTTCCGCCAATGCCTCCTGCTTTCAACCCCCGTAGTAATTCATAATCCCAAAATAAGGAGGATTGTCGATTTCCCGATATCGATTGGTCATCCATTCCGGCACTTTCTGCCGCCAAATCTGTTTGTTCGGCTATTGCCGCAGCGGCAGCAATGGAATGAACCAACCTTCCACTTCTTCGGACTCGGATATCTTCATGCAACTGCGCTAATCGCAATGGCTGTACATGACGCCAACTTCCATGCCACACTTCAATGGCATTAGCATAACTCAATCCCCAGGTCCAGGGATTACGCCCATTACACGGGTAACCCACACTGAAAATTCCCCCTTGCGCCTGCACCCGTAATACTTCGGCTTGTGCCGCGGCACGACTCGTGGGGACATTTGGTATTGATCTTGGCCCATACAGCAATGCTACCCCACGCTCATCATTTCCCCATTCCACTGCAGGAATCAACACAAGAGAATTTGAACGGTATGCAGGGTCAAATACAGATTCCATGGAATTTCGATCTGTTATAGCAAGAAAATCCAATCCCAACCCTTCTGCACGGGCAATCAACTGTCCGACAGACTCTCTGCCGTAACTGTACTCCGAATAGGCACGCAAATCTCCACGATACCAGGTTCCCTCATTGGAAAATACCTGATTGTGATAGGGCACCGGCAGTGCTCCCGGAAAATCAGCGGCATTTTCAGGGTCAGAATCGTGATCCAATTCTACGCGGTCCAAAACCAAATCACCATCATTGTCAAACGACAAGAGAGAAAGCGTACCGCTAGAACCTTCCAGAAGGTTTAGCAGCACAAATGATGGATTTTCTTGTTTTATTAGTATTTCTTGAATATCTACAAGTACTGGAATACCTTGATCATACACATTAACGTGGGCTATATATTCACCGACAGGTGCTTCAGCGCGAAGACTACCGCGGGGCACCTCTATAGTATAGGGTTGCTGATTATAGGTCTTGTACAGGTCAATTCTGGCTGGCAAACTATGTCCTAATACATTATTGATGTCTATTTCCAAAATTCCCATTTCAAGCGGTAATTGGGGTATTTCACGCAAATTTTGCTCAACAGCACGTGGCTTTTCACTTGACTGTATATATGGATCACTTGGTGTCACAGCACATCCTGCCAAAAGTACAGTAACAAGTGACAACATACACTTTTTCATATGAACCTCCTAAAATCGTATGAGATTGAATCTGGGTTGCACGAGGCAACATGTCGCTAATTTAACGAAAAATGCTAAGCACCAAATTTTCACTTGAAATATGAGAAAATATCGTGTATATTAATAGTATGGTTCGGTGAACAGTGCTACGCTCCCTTGGGGGCATAATATTGTTCCCTCTACCATGGTGCAGTAAACAAAGGCATTAGCCATTGGTTGTATTGTGTCATACAAGTAGAAGTACGCCGCTTGATCGGCAAGAACAACACTAAGCGAGGAGATATACGAATGATATCAAACATTGACATACACAGCAGTGTTGCTGTGTACGTCCAAATCGAAAACCATGTACAGTTTGCCATTGCTTCCGGACGACTTGGGCCAGGTGACCAATTACCATCTGTGCGCGAGCTTTCAGAACGTCTGGAAGTCAACCCGAACACGGTAGCCAAGGCATATCGTGACTTGGAAGTGATGGGGTTACTGTATACACGCCGCGGCATGGGCGTATTTGTGAACAAGGGCATTGAAGTAAAATGTCGTGAAGAATGCCGTAAACGGATCATTGGTCGGTTACATGAAGTTATAGCCGAAGCCAAGGCATCTGGTATGGAAGCAGATGAAGTGAATGAAGTGGTTGAAAAGAGCTTAAGCATCGATTCGAGTCCTTATGGACCTACCCCACCCCAATTGCTTCAACTGGCTAAGGGGTCTCGTAAGAAGGCCGGTAAGTAAGACATAACACCTGTTTACTGCACACCAGCATATCAAAGTTGAACTTTGAAAAGCACCTACTTTTAATCACGTAAGGGTCACAAAATATTGTGACCCTTTTTTTATGGATATGCAGGCCACAAACTCTGTTTTTAAGCATTATTATCGATAAAAATGACAAATTTTTTACGGTAGATTCTTGACACAAGCCCGTTTATAGATTACAATACTGTGTATAAGAACACTTGGGAATTCTTATACAGGGCTAAAAACTATTTATTTTTGGTACCAGCGTAATGGTACCGAATCCGACAAAAGTAATCAAATGTACGCTCCACCAATGCAGTATGCCGATATACAACATACTTCAATGGAAATGCTTGCCAGAAGATACCGGGTCGGAAATGTTGCGGAGATTAAACGATGATGATGAGCAACGCGGATTTGCACGATGCTCGTGCAGAAACCAATGAAAGAAGTGCCCGTGTCAGCCACGGCGCAAAAGTCAAGCGAGGTCAGTTGACTTCAGTTCAACAAGGAAGATATGGCACTGGACCTGCGCCTTATGGTTATCGACGTGGTGGAGATAATGAAAAACCACTTGTCGTTGATGATCGCGAGGCTGAAGTTGTCCGGATGATTTTTCGAGAATACCTCCGAACCCGAAGTACGGGCAAAGTAGTCGGTTATCTCCATTCAAAAAACATCAAAACACGAAAAGGCAATCGCTGGTCACGGCAAGCTGTTGCGATCATATTATCGAACCGTACCTACCGCGGTCGAGTCACCTATGGAGATGTTGAAACAGAAGGTTTGCATGACCCTGTCATAGAACCTGCACTTTTTTACAAGGCAAATGCCCTCAGAGAACAAAAAAAACGCCAGAACGGTTCATCAACCCACTAAGCTATTTTGCATGTCATTTGAATTATTATTTGAAGTGATAACTTAAGTAATAAGGTGTATGGAAGCCCATGTAATAGGGCAGGATTGTGACATCTTTGGTCTATGCGTGGGCGGCAATATTAAGTTCGTTATAAAATATTCAGAATAAGCCAGCCTGGATACGCTGTATGTAAAGTATTATTCTGATGTGCTTTTTTTTGGAACAACTTGGCAATTTGGCCCTTATTATTTTAATCTAAAGGCTCAGGAGGTGGATACTCTTGCGTCTTCTTTTCTTCAGCATTCGGCGACACTTCTGAAGTCGCAGTGGGTTCAGAACCCTGATGATCATGATTACCGGCCTCTTCCTTTTGCGCTAAGTTTTCAGCACTTTTGGATTCCATTTCTGACGACACCTTTTCGTTACCAACATAATCAGAACCTTCTGGCACGGTTTCGCCTGCGGTACGATGCTCGCCGGGTTGTAAGTCACCATAGGGATAGGTTTGTTCAGGGGGACGTTCAACAGAGCCTGCACTGGAGGAAGAGAATGCAGTATCATCCGATGGGGTTCCAGGTGTAGCTTTCATTGAATCGGGAGATTTGCTGTCGTCTGATGTTTTGGAGTCGCTTTTCTTAGATTTATCCGAGTTCTTGCCTGAATCAACCATGGAATCAATATACTTTTCAGGGGAATACTTGCTCAAATTGCGCATTTCGCGCTCTATAGGTCTGATTTCTTTGCTGACTTCTTCTTTTACTTCATCCATGTAGCCTCGTAAATCGCGTATGGTGCGCAAAAAAATCTTCGCAAAGTCAGGAAACTTGTCTGGCCCCATTACAATTAAAGCAATGGCTGCAATAATTAACAATTCTGTAAAATGTATGCCCATACGTGCTGTCAGGACCTCAAAGATTGTATATACACACGTGCTGTCGAATTGACGCCACGTTAATAACTTTATCTAAAATATTAAAAAAAAATGTCAGGTTTATTTAAAGCAGTTCAACAATTCCAATAATACCTACCAATTCATACCGGTGCAAGCTATACAGCATCTGCACTTTTTTTCTTTCGCCATACCACAACATACGACAAAAGGATACTGATTTCATAAAGTAAAACCAACGGCACCAACATGATAATCATAGATATCGGATCTGCTGGTGTAAGGAGCGCAGATATCACTGACATAATAATCAGAGCTACTTTACGGCTGCGTTTCAAAGTCTGGGGGCTTAATATACCTAAATAAACCAAAATCAACACAGCCATGGGAAATTGAAATGCTACGGCAAAGGCGGTAATAACCAATCCGATAATTTTTATGGTTTCATTTAATCGCAGTTGATCAACCGCAACAAAATCAGCAGGTACCAATACGAGCAGGTACGGCATAACTAACGGCAAAACTCCAAGATACGCAACAAGCACACCTGATAATGCCAGAAAAGAACACCCAAAAATAAGAATTTTTGCCGCCTGACGCTCATTTGGATGCAGCCCAGGAAAAATAAAGGCACAGACCTGCCAAAGAATGAATGGAAATGCCAGCAAAACACCGCAGTATACTGCAATCTTGACTTTAACCAATATAAATTCAAGCGGATTAAAAACAGTAAACACTGGGCGTCGGGGAGATGTTGTAGCAATTGGAGTTGGAGCAGGTGTTTGGTCGTCAACACCAGCAGTAGGATCATCGGTGCTGATCTCAGATTCGACAACACTATCCACAACCAAACCATGTTCAACCAATGGCGTAAGCGGATAAGCCAACACCTTGATGACGTAATTGGACACCAAATAGCAAATAAAAATGCTTGCGACCAGTGCAAAAGAAGCGCGAATTAACCGAATCCGCAATTCGCCCAGGTGCTCCGTAAAGCTCATACGAACATCATCAACGGACACAATGGCAACCTCTTAACAAATCAGTTTATTTTGGCCACTTATTCAAAACCATATGTATAGTTTGGTGTGACTCAAAGATATAAAAAACAATCAACACAACATGTATTAGCATACATTTTTTGAGATAAATTCTGCAAGGGAGGGTAGATGTAGCCACATTTATAAAAAAAGAGAAACAACAATACCTTCTAATAACCCTAAAATTTTTGAGCAACCACGTACAAAAATTTTCCAGAAACAAATCATTGAAATGGAAAAGCCATGCAGCAGGCCAAGCACTTACCATCAAGCATAAAAAAATTTAACTGCTCTTGCCTACTCTTATCTACCAGGTTTTGGAGAGGAGTCTGTAGTTTCTACCCTATCTCTAAGTGCTTTACCAGGTTTAAAAATGGGTATGCACTTTCGTGCAACAGACACGGAATCACCTGTTTTAGGATTTCGACCAATGCGGGCATCGCGGACTTTAATATCGAAAACACCAAAATTTCGAACTTCCAGCCGATTACCATCAACCAGTTGTTCAATTATGGTTTCAAATGTAGCCTGAATGACATTCGCAACGTCACTCTGGGTGTATCCACCTAATTTACTGGATACATCCAATATCAACTCGCGTTTCGTCACTCAATAAACTCCTGAAACCTGCAATTTTATACACGCATTTTACAAAATGCATTATAAATTTTACGAAATTCTTTAATGAAAAGTAAATTGTGACTACATACCTAGTGCATCACGCCATGGGTCTGCTATTCCACCCGGATTGATAAGGATGAATGCGATAATCACAGCCATAATCCCAAAAAGAACCAGTAGAACCGTAGCATTTTTGCCGAGTTTAAAACCACCCCCACCCTGCACATTGGAACCCATCATAACTTTTTCACCCGATTCTGCACGGGATTTTTTGTCTTCGAGAACCCCCAGAGTTTCATTGATATTGATGAAGGCACGGTGCCATTCGCCATGCAGCTTCTTTATGGCTACTTCAGACTGCGCATGAATGGACTCCAAGCTGGTAGCACCAGAAATAATATTCATTGTGTTGCCGTCAAGCCCGTAGTCTTCTTGCAGGGTCTCCTTGAGCACTTTATGTTCTCGTGCCAGCTTGCTCTTAATTTTAAGAAACTGGTTTTCCAGTTGGGCTTTGTTGGCATCCGGGCTGCTATAGGCGTTAATTATCTGGTTAAACAGTAGCCAGTCATTCATAAATTCGCGGCAAAGGTTTACGCGCCGCTCGTATGCATCAATCATCTGTAACTGCTTTTTACTCAAGCCCATGGTCTTGCTCCTGTACCCTGTAGATTCACCCCAAACATCATGCTAATTTAGCATACCGCTGTAATAAAGTCAAACCAAATTCTAACTACGGCCAATCTTCCGGGAGATGAAAAAATTTCTAAATAATTAATTTACAACTACTTAGGCTGTTTGGAACCTATTGTAATGAAATTACACAGTAATTGTTTACCAACTTCTGTTAAAATACTTTCGGGATGAAATTGTACGCCAAACACTGGAAATTCACGATGCGCAACAGCCATGATCTCACCTTGGTCTGTTTCCGCTATTATTTCCAATGAATCTGGACAAGTTTCCCGTTTAATAATCAAAGAATGATACCGAGTTGCAGTAAACGGAGAAGGTATCCCTTGAAACAGAGCATGATTGTTGTGATGAATCGCACTGACCTTCCCGTGCATAATACGTTCTGCACGTACAATATCGCCACCGTACGCCTGGCCAATACTTTGGTGTCCAAGACATACGCCAAAAATGGGTATTTTCTCCCCCACTTCCTGAATTAATTCTACCGAGATACCGGCTTCGTTAGGTGTACACGGCCCTGGTGAAATGACTATATGGTCTGGTTTGAGTGCCAACACCTCTTTCACACTGATGGTGTTGTTACGGTGTACAACAATGTCATCCACCATCTCTCCAAAGTATTGTACCAGATTGTAAGTAAAAGAGTCGTAATTATCAATCAATACTATCATGACTCCAACCCCTTTTCCGCAAACTCTACTGCTCTAAACAATGCCTTGGCTTTGTTAACTGTTTCTTCATACTCACGATCCGGATCACTGTCATAAACAATGCCAGCACCTGCTTGCAGGTATGCCATCCCTTCTTTCACCACCATTGTGCGAATGAGAATACAAGTGTCCATCTCTCCGGAAAAACTAATGTATCCACAACCACCGGCATAGGGCCCACGTCGTTCAGGCTCCAACTCGTCGATTATTTCCATAGCACGAATTTTTGGGGCACCACTGACAGTACCCATGGGAAATGTAGCAGCCAATGCGTCAAAAGCATCACAACCATCAAGCAGATCGCCAGCTACTTCACTGACAATATGCATGACATGAGAATAGCGTTCTACGACCATCAGCTTGCCTTCTACGGGAGCGACGGTACCAGCTTTACTGACACGCCCGATGTCGTTACGCCCCAAATCTACCAACATGATATGTTCGGCTCGTTCTTTCTCATCCTGCATCAGGTCCAATTCTAGAGCACGGTCTTCTTCAAGAGTGGTTCCTCTTGGCCGCGTACCGGCGATAGGACGCACCATAACTTTGTTGTTGGAGAGTTGTGTCATAACTTCCGGACTAGAACCTACCAGGGCAAACTCAGGAAATTGCAGCAACAACATATAAGGCGATGGATTGATGCAGCGTAATGCACGATATAAGTTTGTGTTGTTGGAAAATACTGGTCGAGAAAAGCGCTGTGATAATACTACCTGAAAGATATCACCTGCCTTAATGTATTCTTTTGCTTTATCCACCGCAGCGCAAAAGTCAGCCCGTGAAAAATTCGAAGTTATTTCCGAATCATGCTTACCTGAGTGTAAGCGTTCTGTTGAAACGACCAACGGGCCACGAAGTTTCTCTTCCAGTTCCTGAATTTTACGCACGCCTTCGTTATAAGCGGCATCTACATTACTTTTTACATGGACATTGGAAACGATCTTGATTTTGTTATTTACATGATCAAAAATCAGTATTGTATCTGTGATCATGAAATACAGGTCTGGTAAATCCAAATTATCTGGATTATTATCGGGCAATTTCTCAAAAAAGCGTACCTGATCATATGACAGATACCCCACAGCACCACCATGAAATGCCGGAATGCCCTCGACCGATATCGGTTTGTAGACAGCCATTAATTTTCGAAGCTCACCCAACGGATCATCGGCACGAAAGCTCGCCTTACGCCCGTTGCGTATCAGTGTTACTTCATTTCCCCTTGAAGAAAATATCAAAGAGGGGTTGGAGCCAATGAAAGAATATTGTCCAATCGAGTCAGCATGCTCGACACTTTCTAGCAGAAAAGAATACTCCTGACGTGCAGTAACTTTTAAATAGGCTGTTACCGGCGTCTCCAGGTCTGCCAGTATTTCGCGGTATATTGGCACCAAGGCACCTTGCTGTGCAATGGACTTAAAGTCATCAAGGCTAGGTTGAATCATTTTTTAATACTCCCCAGGTAATCATGCGTACTATTCCGTTGCAACACCGTCACCGGCCAATGTTATTGTTTCATCTTCATGTACCTGGCGATAAAAGCAACTCGTTTCATTGGTGTGACAGGTTGGTCCTACCGGATCGCATTGAAGCAAAAGCGCGTCACCATCACAATCAATTCGAATTTCTCGCACATGCAAGACATTTCCAGATGTTTCTCCCTTTAACCATAAGGTCTGGCGAGATCGTGACCAGAAACAAGCTTTCTTTTCTCTGATTGTAATACCCAGTGACTCCCGGTTCATATAGCCAACCATCAGAATCTGTCCGGTTTTATAGTGTTGGATCACGGCACAGATAAGGCCTTTGTCATCGTATTTAAGCAAATCATCGAGTTTCATAGAAAATATCCTGATCGAGTACCTGTTAACCAAGTTCGAATTCTGTTTTCAAGGATTACAGTCAAGGAATGTTAAAGAGGCAGAAAATAGCAGGTGATGATTCACCATCGATGGGTGTAGTGATACCAACAGCTGAACTTGCGGACGCAACTTCGTACTGTTTCCTTGTTTTGACAGGCAGGCAAAGCGCTATGAGACGAACGTAATGACGTCATCGAACCGCCACTCCGTTACTTTTGAGATATTCTCGAGCTTCTTTAATGGTGTACTCCTGAAAATGGAATATAGAGGCTGCCAATGCTGCGGCTGCCCCGCCTTCAACCAAAGCTTCACGCAGATGTTCCAGATTCCCCGCACCACCACTGGCAATAACCGGTACACCGACAGCATCTGATACGGCGCGTGTCAATGGAATATCGTAACCGTCCTTGGTTCCGTCCGCATCCATGCAAGTCAGCAGGATTTCGCCAGCACCGCGTTCTTCAACTTCTTTTGCCCAGGATACCGGGTCCAATGTGGTTTCACGACCACCATCACGACCGCCATGGCTTTTGACTATATAGCTGCCATCTTCCATTTTCTTGGCATCAATGGCGACAACTATACATTGGCTACCAAAACGGGATGATGCTTCATTGATGAAATCAGGATTTTGTATGGCTGGCGTATTAATGGAAACCTTATCAGCACCCGCTTTCAACAGATTCCGGATGTCGTCAATGCTTCGAATGCCACCTCCGACACACAACGGCATAAATACCTGCTCTGCTGTACGTCGTACAATATCCAGCATGGTACCCCGATCATCGGTAGATGCGTGAATATCGAGAAATACCAGTTCATCTGCTTTTTCAGCATCATAGCGTCTGGCAATCTCAACAGGGTCACCGGCATCACGGAGCCCTAAAAATTTTACGCCCTTGACTACCCGTCCTTCAGAGACATCCAGACAAGGAATGATTCTTTTAGCAAGCATATTATATTACTTCAATGTTATCAGACATCTTGACAAATAATACTACTGAATTCCACTGCCTGGAATTATTAATACTCCCTGGGCTTATTTTCATCAGCATCGTCTTTGGTTTCTTCCTCATCCAGAAAAGAAAACCCGGTATCATCCTCTTTACTTTTGGATTCTTCAGAATCCTGCATGTTAGAAGAGGTGTCGCGCCATCCGAAAGAATCCGTGTCGTTTTCATCTTGTTTGAAATCAGCGCTTGATTTATCATCGGATTCTTTTTTTTCATCCATACTTTCATTGGATATGCGCACTTCATCTACCCGAGGACTTTCCGAAACGGGTGCATCATCTTGAAAACTCATGGAATACAACTTATCTTTATCCGCTGTGTCAAACGAACTGCCTGCTACCTCTGTTTCTGCAGCAACGATGGGAGCAACTGTAGCGGGAGTTATTGATACCGCATCCACTTTGTCCTGTACCAAGTTTGTCTTATTCGAATCCACTCTTGAATCTGTAGGAGATGTTTCAGCCATTTTTGTTGATTTTTCATCCAGGTGAATTCCCTCAACATCCAGTTTAACCTTTAGCATATCTTCCAGTCCGAGCACCTCTTTAGCATTTCTGGTGAGGTTGGCTGTGATCGAATTGGCGATTTCACGTGTTGAAACCCCCGGGATTTTTTCTATTTCCACAACTGCATGGAGGGTCGCCGACTTGCCACCTTTCAGTGGCTCTATCGTCAATTTGGCCTTGTGTACCTCCTTCATATCGGTAAGCTGGCGGGCTAAATTCACCTGAACGGAGTCCATATTCAATTTGATATCGCCCTGTTCACCTTTGATGATTAACTGCCGCGCAGATTTGTTGCGTCCAAAAGCAGGAATAAAGCCATAAAAACCGATAACAATCAGTACGACAGCCACAATCATTGTAATAATTTTATCTGATACTGAAATCTCTTCAGAGGTATCAACACCACTGAAATTACTTAGAATTGTACCGGCACGCTCCACATAAGGCACTTCTGTGAACATGAGTACGATTGGCAATATCCCAATCAGCAATACCAACAAACTTGTCAGTTTCAATACAGCCAACTTCATTGAAGAACCTCCCGCGCAATTAGCGCAATAATATCATGCAGTATAGAGATCGGTACTATTCAAGCCATGGATCATGCTGGTACACAATCCGCAACCAATGCAGATTCACATGCCTGGGATAGTATAATATCCTATTCGGAAAAAATGTTTCCTCATGCTTGCGGCAAATAATCATTGATCAGGTCTGGACCCAAATCACCTCGCCGGAAACGATCGCTACGAATAATTCTGGCACAAAGCTTCGCTGTGTTGTAAACACCTTCGGTAACAAATTCATCCAAGGCACCGCCCAGACGTTCAATAGCTTCATTACGGTCTTTACCTCGTGCGATGACTTTTGCCAACAATGAGTCATAATATCTCGGGACAGTATAACCAGAAAAGACATGGGTTTCCACCCGCACTCCCGGACCTCCTGGAATGTGACATGCTTTTATTGTACCTGGTGAGGGCATAAAATTTCGTTCCGGGTCTTCTGCGTAAACTCGCGCTTCTATTGAGGCCCCTTGTGGTTTGACAGAACTGTATCCCAGTGGTTCTCCCGAAGCAATGCGAATCTGCTCGCGCACCAGATCGATACCGGTCACTTCTTCAGTCACGGGATGTTCGACCTGTATACGTGCATTAAACTCAATAAAGTAAAATTGCCCGTCGGGTGCAAGCAGAAACTCAACGGTGCCAGCATTGGTATACTTTACTGCTTTTGCTGCACGCAATGCAGCTTTGGCCATTTTTGAGCGCAATGAACTCGACAAAGCCATGGAGGGTGTTTCTTCGATCAGTTTTTGGTGTCGTCGCTGTATGCTACATTCACGCTCACCCATTGAAACGATGTGGCCATGCTCATCGGCAAGGATTTGGTATTCAACATGCCGAGCGCCTTCAACGAATTTTTCCAAATATACACCGCCATCACCAAAGGCCGATTCCGCTTCATTGGAAGCCATGGAAATAGCATGCTTGAGGCTCGCTTCATTGTGGGCTATGCGCATCCCCTTGCCTCCGCCACCGGCCGCCGCTTTAATCAATAAGGGGAATCCGATATCTCTGGCAAGTTTATGCACTTCATCTGCATCTTTGATGACGCCTTCACTACCGGGCACCACGGGCACACCGGCTGCTTTAACGGCAGCCCGGCAGGACGCTTTATCGCCACTGAGGGTGATAGCCTGAGCCGATGGGCCGATAAATGCTATATGGCATTCACGGCAAATACTTGCAAATTTGGCATTTTCTGACAGGAATCCATACCCTGGGTGGATTGCCTGCGCATCTGTAATTTCTGCGGCAGATATGATGTTTGGTATCTTCAGATAGCTCTGGTTGGGTTCGGGTGGACCGATGCAGATGCTCTCATCAGCCAATCCGGCATGAAGGCAGTCTTTATCTGCTGTAGAATAGACCGCAATGGAGGTAATACCCATCTCGCGACAGGCGCGAATGACACGAACGGCGATTTCGCCACGATTGGCAATTAATATACGTCTGAACATGTAGCTTCCATTTTTGGTGAAGGTGTTGTCCGTAATAATCAGAAAGGGCGTATGGTAAATAGTGGTTGGCCATATTCAACAGGCTCACCATTTTCAACCAGAATCTTAACAATGGTTCCGGGAATTTTAGCTATCACTTCATTCATGATCTTCATTGCCTCGACAATACAAACTGTATCATCGGGGTCAACGGTATCCCCTGGTTGCACAAAAGGCGGTTCTCCCGGTGCGGGAGCTCCATAATACGTACCAACCATCGGCGAATCTATGGTTTCGAGCTGCTCTTCTTCCGGTTTTACTTCCCTCTGAAGTGTATCATGGGAAGTCTGAGGAGCGGTCGGTTCCAGTGCCTGATGTGTATAGGCAATGTCCCCTTGCTGCCCCAGCAACAATGGAAATTGATAGGGAACATTTGCACTGGTATTTTGATTCATTTTGCTGAGACGTATGCGTCGTCCCTCTTCTTCTACTTCAATTTCTGTGAGATTGGACGATTCCAACAATCGAACCAACTCTTTTAATTCATTTATATCCACTATCAAACCCTCCGTAGAATAATTGTAAGTTCTCTCGTTCAGGAATGCATGTTGCGCAGGATTTCATAGAGCCCTCCCTTTAGCTAGTGTGTGTGCTCCATGAAATGAATTAAGCCCGATAAAGCTTAGCTATTGACACGCTCAACATACTCTCCGGTACGTGTGTCCACTTTCAGAGTGTCACCCTCTTCAATAAACAAGGGCACTTGTATAACTGTGCCGGTTTCGAGTGTAGCTGGCTTTGTCGCCCCGGAACTACGGTCACCTTGAACGCCTGGGTCTGACATCGTAACAATCAGCTCTACGTTTACAGGCAATTTAAGAGCGATAACATTACCGTTGTGAGACAACAAGTTCACATTAGAATTATCTTTCATCCACTTGGCATTTTCTCCTACAATATCTTCACCTACTACCATTTGTTCATAAGTAGTATTATCCATGAAGTGATATAAATCACCATCGTGATAAAGATATTGCCAAGTCTGTTCTTCAACCCGAGCTTCTTCAAATCGTTCACCTGAACGAAATGTACGCTCAAGTATCTTCCCGGTCAGCACCGATTTAAATTTTGTTCGTACAAAAGCCGGCCCCTTGCCTGGCTTGACATGTTGAAATTCAACTATTTCCATTAATCCTTTATCGGATTCTATAACAAGTCCATTTCTAAAATCTGCTGTAGAAATCATGTAAGTACCTTTAACGCTTTAGATGAAGGTGTAAGCCGTTCACACCCAGTATCTGTAACAACCACCAAATCTTCAATTCGCACACCGCCTTGACCGGGCAAGTAGATACCCGGTTCGACAGTGATGACCATACCGGTCTGTAATAATGTTTCTGATTGCATGTTTAAACGAGGCGGTTCGTGTATCTCTAACCCAACGCCATGCCCCAGCCCATGCCCGAAATATTGCCCAAACCCTGCATCACGGATTATGTCTCGTGCTACTGCATCTACATCCCGCGCCAGAACATTTGGCTTAATCGCCGATAATGCGGATTCTTGAGCAAGCAACGTAGTTTGATATATATCATCAAACCATTCACCGGGAATACCCTTAAAAACACACGTTCGGGTGATGTCAGAGCAATATCCTTGCAAGATACATCCCATGTCAATCAGGACGACATCCCCATCAACGAGTTGCTTTTCCCCGGGTTTTCCGTGTGGTAATGAACTGCGGGCACCAAAAAGGATTATAGGATCAAAGGATGTTCCGTCAGCACCTTGCCGCAGTAGTTCATACGTTAACAGCGCGGCAAGTTCCTTTTCCTGAATTCCTGGCGTACAAGCTTCCTGAATTTGTGCCATAACAACTTCTGCCAGTGTTGCCGCTTTACGAATCAGTTCTATTTCGTCTGGAGATTTTATCATACGAAGGCAGGCGACTGCATCAGAGAGGTCTTTGAACTCACCATCGAAGTCATGCCGCACCAAATCCAACTGTGAAACGGTCAGCATTCCCGGGTTGTAACCAGCCTTGGCAACCTTCAATTTATTCAGGAATTCAGCGACCCGCTGCTCCATCGAACCAGTGATTTCATGAATTGAACAATACTCAACTTGCTGTCGTGCCTGTTCTGTATACCGAAAATCACAAAGAAATACAGCTTCATCTTGTGTAATGATCACGGCAGATGCTGTACCAAAAAAACTGGCGAGATAAGCATTATCCGCGGGACTTAAACTAAAAAAAGCGTCGCAATCATGGTCTGCCAATACTTTTTGAAGTTGTTTGATTCTGTCTTTCATATTGGTCTCTTGATTTGTTTATGGAGGTAGTCTAAATTCCACTAAAATTATCGGTATCGTAATCTAAACTTGATTTAGAGAGTAAATTCCTGATGAAACAACTTAAATTCATATAATAATAAAATTCAACACGTAAGTCAGACCAAGGCACTTTTCAGGACGTTGATGCTTTACATCAGGCCAACTTCAATACGTGCCCGCGTGATTTGTTTAAATCGTTCACCCATTTTCGAAGCATGATCACGTAGTTTCGTAGCTTCTTCGGTTTCTTCCAATTTATCCAGTTCATCCGCCAAACGCCGCAGCATGCTCGCATAGGTCGCTACGTAATTGTGTGCAGCAGGTGCCAAAGCCGCAGCTTCTTTATATTGCTCAACTGATACCCGCAGATCATCAAGATTCACTCCAGCATCCGCCAATACGCCCCGATGCCAGAGCATTTGTGCGTATAACACCCGCATGTCTTTGTGTCGCGGGCTCAATGCAACAGATTGTGCTGACCAGTATTCGAGCTGTTCCAGAAATCGTATTTGTAATTCGGGTCGCATGGGCAAATTGACGTGATGCACCAAGCGTTCGTAACCATGCGCAATATTATATGCCAAATCAACATTATAGGGAAAACGTCGGAACTGTAGCGCGAGAAATTGCAGATAACGCTCAAACGCTTCAACCGCGTCATAATATGCAGGCCACAAACTGTTGACTAAAACGACAGCATCTGCTGGTACTGGAGAACCTTCCGGTAATCGACGCGCCCCACCTGTTTCGGGTATGCGCTGATATATCGTACCACGCTCCACTATATCTTCCAGGGGAATTCCAAGATACATTGCGTCTGATATGGGCACATGGGGTCTCTGCCCTTCACCTGTGTGCGCGTAAGCGGCAACATTACCCAGGTAATAAGTCGACAAGATTTGGAATTTACGATTATATGCTTCATTCGCTTTACCACTGACACCAATGAATTGCATACGCGCCAATGCAAGCTCCTGTAAATACGGCCGCAAGCTCAATCCAAAAAGCAATGCAACGCAAAACAATACAGGAAACGCGAAGTAGCGGTTACGAACACTACCTGCAATGCTGACGGCAGATGCATGGTCATTTGGCCTATCCGTAACTATTTCATGGCGATATGCGAATGCTAACCATAAACCAGCCCAGGTCATTACCAGCATACTCAGGCCCGGATGAGAAAAATTGATATCAATAAATGCATGGCCTAAAAACGCAAGTAAACCACAGAACCCACCTGCCAACAAAATAAAATGAAGCTTGTCCTGCTCTTTCAAAAGTGCAGAAAGCAAAGAGAGAAGTACAACACCCCAAAAAATCACAAAAAGCATACCACCGACAATGCCGGTCTCACATAATATCTGAAGAAAACTGTTGTGTGCTTCCCGGACATCTCCATCGGTGGTACCTTGATATACTGGATACGCAACACCAAAATTTCCCAGCCCAACACCAGTCAAGGGATTATCAAGAAACATACGCATCCCAACACGCCAATACGAGACACGCAGCCGCATGGATGCAGGGTCTGCCAATTCGGAGATCGTGATGTCCGTTCCCCTGTCTGTCACCACAGACCGGCTGTCAATTCTACTCATGGTGTCTCGGATGCTTGTCTGCGGTTGGGCTTCTGCCACACCCGGTGCCATGCTTTTAAACAGGAGCATTGCAACAAAAAGCAACGGTAACCCGAGTAGTATTACGTTCAGGAGAGGCCGCATAAGCTTCAAGTTAATATTTAAATTAATCATCTTGTTAAATTTAATGATGATTATGACACTGGTAATCAACGCTGCTATGAACAAAGCCAACATACCACCACGCGAATAGGTGACAAACAATGTCCAAACTTGAAATACCAGCACTAAGCTTGCAGCGCAAAGTCCTGAGAACACAAATGCAGGATATACTCCCCGATTCTGTGATTTTTTAAAGATTAAAAATCCAGGAATGGCACCCAGGAGCAATGAAGTCACAAATGGAAATGCACCTTGCAGGTATAACGGTAAAGCTCCAAGTGTATACATAATGGGAAATTGTTGAGAGAAGAAAACAATCAGTAAACAAATCAGCCAAGTAAAAAAACCCAGGCCCAAAGCGCATTGGCGAGAATACTTCGTGAAGATTTCCGGGACATGATTTACCATATGCATAATAGATTTGTAGTGGCTATAAAGGTAACAGGTAACGGCTGCTGTACCTGGTATACCGAGAATCATATAGGCAGCCAAAGCATTAGGAAAGAGCATTGAACCAAAGGCCCGATTTATATTGAAACGTCGCGCGAGTTCTGGCGTAAACTCATCCACTCCAAAATATTGCATACGGAGTTCTGCACTGCTCACCAAGGCATTTCGAAGGTACGGCAGCAAGTAATAATAGTTTAGAATGCTGTACAGCGCTTCGATACCAAGTGAGACGATAAAAGCTCCCAGCAGCACTCCCAGGGCGGCACGGTCACGTAGTGTATTAACCACGGTGTAAAACAAGCATGCCAACGAAAACCAAAGGATTAATCGGATGTAGGAATTGTCCAATTGATAGGATGCAGGTATGACGGCCAATGCTGCAAGGAGAAACAAGAGCAACACGAGCATTGGTTTTTTACCGGCTATCGTTCCACCTTGAAATAAAAGTCGTAGGTTCCACAATGCAGTAATTGCCAAAATGGCCCAAACGAAATACAAGTTATCCATCGGATAGGTATAACCATCTAATAAGGGCCTGATGATAACCATAAGCCCAAGCCCTATTGCCGGATGTATCAACGCAGCACCAATCAACCAGAGCAGGGTTACTACGACCAGAAAGATATCCCAGCTCATGGTATCGAGTATCAACAATTCATACGCGGGCACACCTATAATGAAGCCCAACAAGCGCTTGGCCCATAGCAGGTTGTTACCCATTGCAAGGAGCAGTAATATCAGGCTGATAGTTACCAGGAATCCAAGTAAAATTGCTGTTTTTTTGGGTGATGCAAAGGAAACTGGCCAAAACGAAGCAGACGCAAGCGTGAATGATTCTTCATCATTGCGCATAGAATCGCCGGCCTGCGACTTTATTTTGTCCGATGTATCAGATACTTTTTTTCTGTTACGAGCAGACACTTATCTTTGCTCCCCTCTTTTTACAACATGCATCAAAACGACAATAAGCATAAAAATTCCAATGGTTTGCGATAATATAATCACAGTTCCATGTACATCCATTTTTGGTAAGAGTGCACCACCCAATCCCACCACTGCCGCGACCAGATATATAAACGCTACTGCCTGACCAGGGGTCATACCTAAATCAACCAGTCGATGTGAAAAGTGTCGTTTGTCACCTTTCATAATGGATTCACCATTGCGCATCCTGATATAGACTACGCTGATAATGTCGAACAGTGGCACACTCAAGGCCAATAAAGGCGAGGCAACCGCAATTCTTGATGGAAGACCTTCCACATGAAAAGTACCTATAACCGCTATGGTTGCGAGGAAGAATCCATTAAACATAGAGCCGGCGTCTCCCATAAAGATTCTCGCTGGATTCAGGTTATGATACAAAAAGCCACCAACCGATCCCGCAAAAATCATTAACAGCACCCGTGTCAGTTGATCATCACCACCCTGGAGACACAAAAAAAACGAAAATGCTGCGATAACGGAGATTCCACCACACAGGCCATCCATGTTATCAAGGAAATTCATGGCATTGGTAATGACCAGTATCCACAAAATGGTTACAGCAGCGGACAGAAAATAATTGTGCAGCACAAAAACTTCAATACGATTTCCAAACATTACCAACACTACCGCAGCAGCGATCTGTCCAAACAGCTTTACCCAGGGCGTCAGGCTGACCAAATCGTCGACGAGACCCAAAACAAATATTATCAAGGCACCCAGCAGAATGCCGATGAGTTTGGATTGACTGTGTTCTCCCAGCGTATCCAACAGAAAATCCTGAATCCAGCGGTCACCCAAGTAGCCCAAAAGATACAATGCCAACACGTGAACAGCAATCACAGTGATAAAAACAGCAAAAATAGCAACACCACCCAACAATGGCATGGGCTTGTGGTGCACCTTGCGTTCACCAGGGTGATCGAAAAACCCCCATCGGAGCGACAAACGTTTGACCAGGGCAGTTGCGCCAATGCCCAACATATAGGAGAGGGTCAAAAAGTATAGATATATGGCAAACTCGGTCCAGGGCATTACATTACTTCCAGGTAAATTTCAAACTCTTTTCTGGCAATCACCTCTGCATGAAACGCATCATGCACACGTATTTGCGCCTGTTTTCCCATTTTTTCACGCAATGATTCATCGTTCAGCAATGTATTCAAAGCATTTGCAAGTGCCTGTGAATCCTTTGGCGGCACATTCACCCCGGTTTCACCATCGCGGTTTACTTCCTCAACACCAGTATTCAAGAAGGTAGCAACCACAGGTTTTCCACAAGCATGTGCCTCCAACATGGAAATCCCATAGGCTTCACTGCGCTCACAAGACGGAAAGGCAAAAACGGAACAACCATGAAGGTGGTTGACCAATTCCTGGTGCGTTAATGTTCCCGGAAAGAACACCTCAACCCCCAACTGCCTGGCCAGTTCCGTACACACCTTACGCTCAGGTCCATCACCCGCAATCACCACCTTTGCCTTGATATGGGAAGCCGCTTCAACCAGGTACCACAATCCTTTGTAATACCGATGCCTACCGGAAAACAACACAAATGGGTGTCCGTACTTTTCTCTCAACTCCTGTACCGCATCATGGTTGGGATGAGCAAATTCTTCAGGCAAGATACCCAGTGGAACCACCCTGCAACGCGTCTTAAAATCTTGAAGCAAAGGCGATGTATCCAGATATTTCTTGCTGGAAGGTAAAATTGTAGCAGCCTGGGCCAAAAAATGCATTTGGAACGGTTTGTACAATTTCATCGCAGTTGCCTGACGAACCACATCACTTTGGTAACGAACTATCAATTTGGCTTTTGGACGTGCTATCAACCAACCCAGTTCGGCTGTAGGATTTGGCACATGCACCACGACAAGATCGGCTTTAATTTTGCGCATGTACCAGGGAAACAAAATTGAAAATGGCGCACTTTGAAAACGACCCCATTCACCAACTTCTGTGATCTTTACGCCCTCATGCTCTCTATAACGTGTCCATACGCCACGACTGCACACCAGTGCCTCTACATCTGCCCATTGACGCTGGAATCGGCATGTGTTGGCCAGATGCCGTTCCATACCGCCATGCACGGGGGGATCATAATCTTTATAAACGTGGAGTATCTTCATTGGCAGGTCCAAATTCAAAACTCGAATTGTATCACATGGTAGAGGGTTGACTCATCGTTTAAGCAACCTGGCAACCTTGGAGTCAGGCTTGCGACGACAAAAAAATCCCATACCTGAGATTGGTATGGGACAAGTTAGTTAAAAAATAGTAAATTGCCAGAAAATCCAGCCTGGCGCTAAATATCTGCTCTTAACAAGGCAAAATTAATCCCGGGCATGGGTGCGCCTCCGTTATGATAGGTCACCCCCTCATAATATCTGCCATCAACCGGTACATGGGTATGGCCAAAGTATACTGAACGCACACCATGATCGCGAGTATGTCCGATATCGTAAAGGTAAGAAGAAACACGCTTTATGGTGCGTTTGGGCGGAAAAGCCAGTCGTGAAATTGCCAGATGGGCACCTGCGCGAAACGCAGCATCCCATAGTTTATTTTTGAAAGCTCCCTGTTTTTTGTGGTGACACCATGAAGCACGGTAACGTTGTAATTGCCTGTGGCTCATTTTGCGATTGGCGACATCACCATGAAGAAACAGGGTACTACCCACACGCAAATAATAAGGATGCCAGGAAAAGTTGGAGGTATGTTTCGCCAAGTCTTCCAGCGCGTGAATAAATCCTGCAATGAAGTCATGGTTGCCCAAGTTCACATGAAACTGACAATTGGGATATCTTTTACAAATATCATCAAAAAAAGTAATTGCCTGCTCTATGGTTTCAGGAATGCTGGCAAGTGAGGTCCACTTAAAATCGACTGAATCACCATTAAAGACAAATAAATCGGCTTTTTCTGCTGCGTCATAAATTTTAAGAACATGCTGTTCCCATTGCGAACGTTTACAGAACATATGTAAATCTGAAACAACATAGGCTGATTTCATAGGCGCTCCATTTTAGTGAAATGTGTAAAGAAAGCTGCATTGCAGCGCGTCTAGACTTTGCTCATTATAACATAAAAAGCATCTAATTTGCATTGAAACATCAACTTTGACTGCGTGAATTCCAAATTCAGTTTCCAAGATCATGGTGGTATGCCATCAAGTTAGACAATTGCTGACTATTTCGGTGGCAGCTATTTATCCAGCCATAGGTTTATGAGCAAGATATCTGACAATAATTATGCTTTTTAGTATTGCCTGACCTGTTATCTGATGATGCAACACAGGCGAAGGAAGAAAATAGTAATGATAATGTGTTTTGTGTCGCCATTAGCGCTAGGATGCTGTATAATTATCCTGGTTGCTATCCAGCACCTCCCGCAGCTTAACGGCCAGGTCTTTTATTGAAAACGGTTTCTGGATGAAGTGCTCATTTTCGTCCAGTACACCCTGATGCCCGATGAAGTCAGCCGTGTATCCCGACATATATAAGTGCGTGATGCCAGTATAGGTAGACAACAGGTATTTGGCCAGGTCTCTCCCATTCATTTCCGGCATTACTAAATCGGTCATCAGCAGATTGAATTGTCCAGAATGTTCTTTAGCCAAGAGGATCGCCTCACCCGGGGAGGGGGCAGGTAGTACGGTATACCCCAGTTTTTTCAGCAACATTGTAGTAACATTGAGTATTTGCGGTTCATCTTCAACCAACAATATGGTTTCACTACCGCCCAACATTGCCTCAGCCAGTTTATGCTCCGATTTTGGTACATTTTCAGCAATGTATCGTGGCAGGTAAATTCTTAACGTGGTTCCCTGCTTCAGCTCGCTGTATACATTGATGAATCCTTTATTTTGCTTTACCGTACCATAGACAGTGGATAGCCCCAGGCCGGTCCCTTTGCCCAGTTCTTTGGTGGTAAAAAAGGGCTCGAAGAGCCGGGAATGCGTTTCTGCGTCCATACCACAACCGTTGTCACTTACCGCCAACTGAACAAAATCACCGGGAATAAAGCCCGCGTGAGCGGTACAATATTCTTCATCAAAAGTAATATTTTCTGATTCAATGGTTATTTTACCTACACCAGCAATGGCATCTCGGGCATTAACACAGAGGTTGGCCAGGATTTGATCAATCTGTGATGGGTCCATTTTCACGAGCCACAAACCTTGACGAGATTTCCAGGATATTTCAATATTTTCGCCGATTAACTGGCGCAGCATTTTGAGTATTCCTGCTACAGTTTCATTGAGGTCTATAACTTTAGGAACCACGGTTTGCTTACGGGCAAACGCGAGTAGTTGACGGGTCAAGTCAGCAGAATGTTTGGTGGCCTTTTGGATATCCTCCAAAATAGCATGCATGGTATCACCGGGCTGCACCAGGTCCAAACCAATCTCTGTCTGTCCCAAGATGACACCCAACATGTTGTTGAAGTCATGGGCTACACCGCCAGCCAAACGGCCCACCGATTCCATTTTCTGCGCTTGGGTTAATTGCGATTGAAGATACTCCTTTTCTTCTTCAGCACGCTTACGGTTGGTTATGTCCCGAATCAATATAAGTACTCTCTCTTCATTCAAGGGAACAACACGCGCTTCAAAAAAGAGGTTCCCTGCAGGAACTGTCAATTCATATTCAACTGAATGGAGTTTCTTTGTCTTGAATACATCATGGATACTTTTCATAATGACATTAGACACGTTTTCAGGAATAACATCTGGAATCTTTTTACCCAGTATGTCCTCTCTGGGGTAAATCAATTGATCTTCTGAAGTAGCACGGATGTCGAGGTACTCCCCTTCAGCGTTGACTTGGATAATGATATCGGGGATAACTTCAAGCATTGTACGATTGTAGGCTTCACTTTCACGCAATGCTTCCTCATATTGCTTGCGTTCAGTAATGTTAATGTGCGTGCCTACTGTCAAATCAGAGAGACTGCCATCTGAATTATGTAATGTCTGACCACGGCTCCATATCCAAACCCAGCTACCATCTGCATGATGCATTCGGAAGAAATTCTCAAACATCCCACTGGAGCCGGAATCAATATAAGCAATAAAATGGCTTACTGCCTGAGCCTTGTCATCGGGATGTATTAAATTAATCAAGACCTCATCCAGGTTTGATGAGCCATCCATTATATAGTTGTCGGAGTCTAGTCCAAGCATCCCAAAATATTCTGGACTGCACCACAGGTATTTTGTCTTTTGATGGAACTCCCAGGCTCCAGTATTCGACACGGCAATGATAGATCGGAATCTTGCTTCGCTCTTCTGTAATTCCGCCCGTCTCTGATATTCACTAGTAACATCTCGAAACACGAGTACGGCACCGATTACGGTACCAGATGTATCACGGATAGGCGCGCAACTGTCTGCAATCTGATGTTCTTTATGGTCTCGGGCTATTAACGTAGTGTGGTTGGCCAAGCTTACATTGACACCTTCCTTAAGAGTGTGCCTCACTGGATTCATGGTTGTCTCTCGGGTCTGCGCATTGATTATGTGAAATACCTCTTCCACGGGACACCCTATTGCGTCAGCAGAGGTCCAGCCAGTCAAGGCTTCCGCAGCATGGTTGATGCTTACAACATTCCCTTCATGGTTGCAGACTATCACTCCGTCGCCAATAGAGCGCAGCGTAGCTGCGAGATGCTCTTCACTCTTAAGCAGAGCGGCTGTACGTTCCAGCACCAGTTTTTCGAGTGCCTGGCGGTTGCGCAACAGCACCGAGACAACAATGGTCAGCGCGGCTGTGAGCAGCAGCCCTGACAAAGCTACACTTAACCCGGCTCTCGCAGGGTGTATACGTAAAAACTCCGGCCAGGCATGTGCTTTTATGATGAATGTCTTACCAAAAGCCAGAATAGGTCGCATAATGACAAGACTTTCTACAGGTAGATTGTCTTCCAACCAAGAGGCAGCAAGCGTTTCTAATGGCTTGTGACCATCGACAAACAGTAGTTCTTTGGCCAAAACATCACTGGGAATAGTACCAGCCAGTACATCCCCCAAGCGCAGCACAACCAAGGCCAAACCCTTTGGCTGCTTCCGTTGCAGGTCAGCGTAGACAGGACGGAAAATCAGTATCCCTTTCTGACTACCGGTCTCATGCTCCAGTGTTACCGGTTCAGTCGCGGTTATCAATCCGGTATGTAACGCTTCTTCAATCGCAGCAAGCCATACCGGAACCGAACCAAGGTCAAATCCAATTTCTACAGTATTCGCTTCTTCTGGTATCACACGGAACATCGGGTAATACACATCACGGGCTGTTGCTGGCACTCGCTCGCCAGAGGTGTCTTTTTGCCATATCTCGAATTCATCTATCCCAAGGGTATGGGTTTCTTGTTCGAAGTCCTCCTTGTTCTCTTCCGGAACGAGCGCTACCAACGCCCATGCATCTGCACTTGGATTACGGGTCAAGTATTCTGCATAGTGTTGAAATTCCTCAAGAGTGACATAGTCGCTGTTCTCGTAAAACCGCGCCAGCCCTTCAAGCTCAAAATCTTGTATGTCTTGAAAAGCATCCGATACCGCTGCTGTCCGGCCTACCGCCAGATTCCGAAACGCATCAGCCTGATTCCTGACGGAAGCATCTTGAACCAGCCAGGCTGTAAACAAGGTCAGGATAAGGCCGACTACAATAACCAGGACTGGTTCCAACCACCCCATCCAGCGTATATGGCCTTCGAGTTGGGCACGACGTTGTAACAAGTATGAACCAACAAAAAGTATGGTTATAAACGCGAGCATTGTCAATCCTACAGGCAGAACAGACTCAGCAGCCAGGCTCCAATACCATTCCCGTACGTCGATATCTATGCCCAACATGGCAATGAATTCATTGGTCTTCGGATCGGACAACGGTACCATTGCGGTAATCCATGTGCCCCAACGGTCAGTCTGTGGCCCCAAGGTCAGTGCGGACTGTGTTTCGAAAACGTGTAAATCTTCCAATGTGACTTCATCATAAATTTGGCCAGCCGGTGATTCATCTTCTGAACCTGCCGGTTCGCTATCTACATGAAAATACACTGTCCCATCTGGCTTGCACCCCATAAGGTAGGCAAAACGATACTTTGGCGTAACAGCACAGACCGCACTGAAGTATTTCTTGAGTCTCTGGTATTCCGGTAAGTTCAGGTCATCTTCTGTACCTGAGAGTGCCTGAACATATTCAAGATTCACGGACCTGGCCACCAGGTGTGCTTGCTGGAGAAGCTCATCGCGTAAGCTGTGATCAACCTGAATGAACAACCAGTAGGTACAAAGCGTACCAGCGACCAGAATTACTGCCAACAACATCAGTAGCCACCGGTGACTCCAGATGTATCCTTCAGGCGATTTATATTGTGTCATAAGGACAGAACTCCATTGAGAAAAGTATACCAAAGTCATTATACACAATAATCCTCATATTATGAATATGCGAATTATATTTTTAGCAAGAATATACAGCTCAAAATAATTAAAGTCGTGATAAAACTAACAAAAGTTGAACAAAAAACTTGAACTGTTTACCATGACAGTAAGCAGGTAAGATATATTGAACAGGTACTATCTGCTGGAAAAAAATTCAATCGGGAGGAAGAAAAAATGAGTCCATTTCGTAATGCAGTGCAATTTATTGCAGCCTTCTTGCTCATCATCGCGTTAAGCGGTTGCGCTACCCATTCATTATCTGCCATATCTATGGAGGGGTATGATCTGGACTACCGCGAGCGAGAAGTCATCAATGAGTCACTGTTCACCGCGGACCAGGCTCTGATGAGCAACGAGGATATCAACCGCATCCTGGAAGGTCGCATAACTTTACCGAACAACAGCCGCCTGGCCATTCTACCGTTTGGGCAATCCCGTTACGGTTCAAGCTGGCAGTATTCCGTCTATGAAACGGTGGACCAGGAAAGTGTAGATACTGTATTGTCCCAGCTGATTGCTCATGATCGGGTAGCCTATGTGTCATTTCTGCCATCGTTGATGATTCCGGACACCTTGTCCATAGCGCACCTACGTGAGTCTGCCGCCCGTTATCAAGCCAATTTACTGCTGGTCTATCGCGTAAGCACGCGGTCTTATAGCAGCTACCGACGTTTTCGAAGCGATGAAGCACATACCTATGTCTACGTTGAAGCCATGCTTTTGGATGTCCGAACAGGTGTCGTACCTTTTGCTACGTCCAGTACGGTAGACATCGCTGTGCAGGAAACTGGAGAAACACTCACATTTGCAGAAACGCGCCAGCAGGCAGAACGAGCAGCAGCCGGACGTGCTTTGTTGAAAATTGTTGACGATTTGCAACAGTTTCTAAGCACCGCACCGTAGGCAACAGCACATTTCTGTCCTGTGCCATAAAAGCATGAAAAAAAGACAGAGCGGTTACTACCGGCTCTGCCTGGACAAATATTTATTGATGTTATTTCTTAACGCGCAGCAACATGCCTTGACCGGCGGCCAGCCACTTGTGTTCGCCTCGGAAGGCTGTGGGGTTGCCGGTATACGGTGAGATCAATTCCACTGCGCCTTCTTCACGAAAGGTAATGTCGAAGGCGACATCATCGTGAAGACTCTTGTTTACCACCATGACATACGGGACGCCGTCTTCATCCTGGAATTCACCTACGACCGCGCCGATTTGTTCGGGATGCGTCTGAATATGAGGCGTCCAGGTGAGTTCTTTGACCAATTGTGCAGCGCTTTCGTCATTGGAACCCTCTGGAACATTGCCCTGATGGAAGACATTGATGCTTTTCAGGCCGCAGTATATTGGTGCGAGATTGTGCAGGGCGAGATTGACTTCGCGCAACATGTACCAGGTAGGCGTCTTGTTGCCGAATTGGTCTATGGGTGCCAGCCTGTAATTACCGATTTCCGGGGAAAAGTAGGTAAAGTAGCTGATTCCCCGGGCGCCATAAGCCAATGAGGTATAAGCCTGAAAGCGGAACCCGGCTGGTGTCGGCTCCGCGTAGTAGAAATGCGCGTTGGACAGCACGATATTCCAAAAAGGTGTGCCATAGTCAAGCGACACTCGGCGTAATGATTCAAGGTTTTCGAAATACCTCCCACGCAAGGAACCGTCAGCTATCAATGCGTAGTGGTCATAACTCAGATAATCGGAGGGAAGTGCCTCGGCAAATGCCTTTAGATAGGCATCATAACTTTCTGCTTCCAGTTGCGTTGCTGCATCGGCATAATTTGGCAGCAGATTGACGTAGGGAATTGAGCCGGGGTGCGCTTCTTGAATGGCATGGGCCAGAATGCCCAGGTTTGGTGCAAAGCGGGCGCTCGGTTCATCGACAATATAATACCCATACACGGCGGGGTTGTCGTGCCAACGTTCTGTAACTTCTTTTGCAATAGTCAGGGCTTCTTCATAGGTAAGGTCGACATTACGCGCTTGGCCGCTTAGACGGTTTTCAGCAACAAAGGCCTGAAGACCCGCTTCACGTACCGCGTCCATGTCTTTAGGATAGACAAAGCCAGCCAGATTAAAACCGCAAGCCTTTATATCTTCAAGTGTTTCTGGAGATGTATCATTTAACCAACCCCAAGGTAGAATAGCGAAATCATGTGGTTTTACCATCTCGGCAGCGATGCTCGCCTCAAACATCAGAATCAATGAACTAATAGCCAATATACGCATGGCGATTTCCTTTCATTTTATGGCAGATAAATTTCTTGCCATTACAAAAACTACATAATGGAAAATTGATTACGCTTAACAAGTCATAATTTATATTTGTGCATCAAAACGACGCATAGTTCAACTGCCCTACTCTGTGGCTGACCATAAATCCGCGGTTCTCGCCTCCAAATCAGGCATTTCTGGTAAGGGGGCACTCGGCACCGGTTCATACCAGAACGTCGCTGCTGACCAATCATCATGCGTTTCGGCGAGTCCTCCACGCCAGGCGATTTGCTGGATGGTCACGCGGCAGGAGTCTTGCCAGAAAATAGGGTCCGGCATATGCCAGCGATAAAATGAGTTCCATCTACCCTCAGCCAGATTTGCTCCGTGATACCAATAGGGCGTTTGTTGCAACCCATAGGAGAGACACACCCAATCTTCTGTACCTGTGCCGCAGATGGTCGGGAACTCCTCATCGCCATCCATAAAAAACTTGATTTCACCTTCACCCCACCAGTCGTCGGTTAGTGCCCGTACCCCCACGACACTGCCCAGATAACGCCCTTTCTGTTCACGCAATGGCAGCAGATCAAAATCTTCTTTCTCAACCGTTGGATTCTGACGGGCAAACAGAACATGCAGTCGCCCGACATCATCGGGGTGCGTATCATTAATGGTGTAGTCTATCTGGTAGTATACCGACACACCAACCGCAGCCTCATTGGTCAACGTTACACGTGCCCGGTCGGTAAAAGGCATCGGAAACCAGATGTTCATCGCCGCGTTTTCTCCCAAGGAATGCGCCACCGATTGGTATGGGGCTACTTTACCATGCGCGAAACCGAAAAAATCTCCCAGTGGACTTTCAACACTGGGATGGGACTGGTCTTCCCACCACATTCGGATGACCATACTCCGAAACGTACTCGGTTCTCTGTTACCCAGCGTCATCCAGATGTGTCGAATGGTGCCTGGCCCTTCGATATTTGCCAATTCAACGGTTTCACCCGGTTCGATGCGACGCCATGCAGCTCCCTTTCGCCCTGGACCGAGATTACTCGCCTCCTGGCCTCCCATACCTGGCTCACCTGTTGGATTTTCAAACGATATGGAACGCGATTGCACACCACTATTGAGTAAATAAGGTGAACTGACAAAATCCACCTGCGAGAACGCGTCAGCGGAGCAAACAACAAAAGAAATTAATAATAAGACACACCATTGCCTGTTTTTCATATGCATTTGACTGCCCTCAACTGAGTTAAGATAAATAGATTCACCCCTACACATACCAAAGAAACACACAGTCGTACCAGAATTTTTCTCAAAAGCAACACGCTCTGATGGTATCATGCGATTCACAGCAAATCAAAGCAGCAGCGATGTACTCAGGTTCCTAAACGTTGAAACAATTCTTGAACAAGATTTAACTGGGCAATCGGAACCTTTCCTTTACAGAATAGATTATATTTGTATCAAGTTTTTCCATTATCAGAATTACAACAAAGTAGAATAATAAATAGGGGGAAACAAAGTGAGAATTTTTACCTGCACATTGATCATCAACCTTTGTTTTATGCCATGCATTGTGTCTATAGCGGAAAACACTCCAGAAGCCAATGAAGTATCAACTACCTCCATGTTTACACCTGCTTCTTTTGAAGAATTACCGAAGCCAATCGTGGATTTTTTGGAAGAGCACCGGTATCTTATTCCAGATACCTTCAGAAGCAAAACATATCCAGATAGTGTTTTCTCCAACAATGTGTTGAAAGGAGAATTTGAGAAGAAAGGGCAAACAGACTGGGCCATCTTATGTGCCAGAGATGGCTACTCAAGGATATTGATATTCCTTGATGAAAAGACCGAACGCGTGCTCACATTAAATTTAGCACATGAATTTTATTTTAGAAACCCAAATGATATCAAATATTACGGGTATAGCATATTTATCTTGAAGACAGATAAAATTAAATTGGAGCAGGCATTACATGAATTAATTCTCTCTGAAGAGGGCTTTACCAGGTTTAAAGTAAGTTATCTTGACAAAGACGAAACGGATGAAAGTATTTGGAACACATTATCGAATCTGCAAGAGTATGAAAAGATTAGCCTACCTGATCACATTGTAGCTTCTGATTTTATCCATGCAGGCATTGAATATTATTATGTTGAAAAGGCATCTTCCATTTATTATCTGCACAAAGGTTATTGGTATATATTTCCCGGGGCAGATTAGTCGACTTTATGACGCTATCATGCCTATAAAAATAGAGCTGCATTTGGATGCAGCATAATAATATTTATCGTTTCATAACATATTTAGGTTTAATGTGAGGGTTCTTTGGTGGCAGTAATCAAGCATTTCGTAATGGTCGGTAAGTTTCTTGTGGTTTTACTTCTGGGACTGCAATGCAGGGTCAATGGAGAAGAAACGTATTCGGAGTTGTCAGTAGCTGTGCTTCGTTGTGAGTACCTGGAGTATCCCCTGGGGATTGACACAGCCAAGCCGCGGCTGAGTTGGCAGATTTTAGGTGATCGGACAGGTGCATCACAAAGCGCGTACCAAGTGCGGGCAGCGAGTTCGCCCGATGGCTTTGACGGAGATGCTGTATTTTGGGATACCGGAAAAATTACTTCGGCACAATCCATTCATATTCCTTATGCCGGTAATCCACTCCAGTCGCGTGAAAGGGTATATTGGCGCGTGCGTATCTGGGATGAAAACGGTCAACCGACTTCCTGGAGCACGCCAACCTGGTTCGAAATGGGTCTGCTTTCTGCGGATGACTGGTCGGCAAATTGGATAGAAGCCCCTGAAATCGACGAAAGGCCCAATGCTGCTCCCATATTTCGCAAGGATTTTTCTGTCAAGGGTGAAATAGCTAAAGCACGCGCCTATGTTTGTGGACTGGGGTATCATGAGTTCTATTTAAATGGCTCAAAAGTTGGTGATAACGTGTTGGAGCCAGCCCAGACCGATTATCGTAAACAGGCACTGTATGTTGTACATGACATCACTGACCTGCTGAATGCAGGAGAAAACACTGTGGGCCTGTGGGTCGGTGATGGTTGGTTCAACCAAACCAAGGTATACGGTCACACCAGCTACGGCATGCCATGTGCCATCGCCCAATTGGAAATCTATTTTCAAGACGGGACTGTGTCGCATGTACTCACCGATGAAAGCTGGCAATCAGGGTATGGGCCTGTACTGGAAAATAACGTGCACTTGGGCGAAACCTACGATGCACGTCTTGAACTTCCCGACTGGTCTTCACCCGGCTTCGAAAATGCAATGTGGAAACCTGCCGTGGTGCGCTCTTCTCCCACAGCATCCTTGCAGTCCCAGATGATGCCTGGCATACAGCGTATAGAAGAAATTCGCCCGGTTTCGATTACAGAACCTGAACCTGGGGTGTATATCGTGGACATGGGCCAGAATTTTGCGGGTTGGGTCCGATTGCAGATACAAGGCCAAGCGGGACAACGTATACATATGCGCTTTGCTGAAGTACTAACCCCAGAAGGTTTTCTGGATCCTCAAACTACTGGAATTCCTCAGGCCGACACCTATATCTGCCGCGGTGATGGATTGGAAATATGGGAGCCCCGCTTTACATATCACGGGTTTCAATACGTTGAGTTGACTGGGTGTCTGGAACCGCCGAATCTCGACACCCTTACCGGTGTGGTTGTACATAGCGCTGTGAATACCGCGGGGCAATTCACCAGCAGTGATCCGATGATAAATCGTATCCATGAAACGGCATTATGGACGCAACGCAGCAACCTGCACGGGGTACCCACCGATAATCCGCACAGAGAACGTTGTGGTTGGCTGGGGGATGCCCATGTAGCCGCAGAAATGACGATATTCAATTATGATATGGCACTCTTCTGGACTAAATACATACGCGATATAAAAACTTCCCTTATTGGCGGTGTCGCACCTACCTATGTTGCGCCTGGCCAGGGCAATCCCGGGCCAGCTTCGGCAGACTGGGCCAACGCGCTTATCCAGTTACCCTGGTATGTTTACTTGTATTATGGAGACAAGGCGGTGCTGGAAGAACACTACGATAGCTGCGCTCGTTGGCTTGAAGAAGTGCGCACAAAGTGGTTGGACGAAAATCTTCTTCATAATCAAGTTGGCTGGAACAGAGGCATCGGCGACTGGATTCCTCCCGGTGGTGTCGAGAAGATCGACACCCCAGTGCCACTGACTTCCACCGCTTATGTATATTTCGGTCACAAGTTGATGGAAAAGATGTCTCATGCCCTGGGCAAATCGGAAAGGGCACTTTTTTACGAGGACTTCGCAGCCAAGCAGCGGGAAAGTTTTAATACAGCATTTTATGACAGTGAGAAACATACCTATGGCTCGCAGACGGGCAACGCGCTGGCGCTTTACCTTGGGCTGGTGCCGGATGGCGATGAAGCAAAGGTTGCACAGCGACTGGCCTATTATGTGCGTGAAGTAGCAGGAGGTCACCACACTACCGGTATCCTTGGCACACGCTATCTTTTCGGCGAATTAAGCCGTTTCGGATATGGTGATGAAGCCATTGGCATTCTCAAAAAAGAAGTATACCCAAGCATTGGTTGGCTGTTTAAAATGGGTGCAACAACATTGTGGGAAAATTGGGGTGAGGGAAAATCCGGTGAGAATATACCAGAAGATGGTCGGAACCAGGCAATGCGGGGCAGTTTTGATACGTGGTTCTATGATGGCCTGTGCGGTATACAGCCTGACCCGGAGAAGCCTGGCTTTAAGCACTTCTATGTGCGGCCTTCTCATGCTGGTGAATTGAATTCTGCTTCTGCTACGTATGAGTCACCCTATGGAACCATCCTTGTAACCTGGAGCAAGGGAGAATACGAAGGCTCTCTGGAAGTTCGCGTGCCACCGAACAGCACCGCTACAATTCAGCCACCATCTGCTGCGTTCGATACACTTTCTATCAATGGCATGCCCGTCAATGAGGCCGAAGGCGTATTAGAAACATTACCAGACAGTCAGCAAGTGCTGGTTAACTCCGGAACCTATAACATGGCCTATGAGCTGAGATAGCTGGAGCAATGAATTTAATTCGATAGCAAATGGGAGTTATCGAAACCATAAATATGTCTATAATTCATTTACTTCAAGCTATTCCGTATGGATGTTGTGCATAGAATATAAAACTTACTCAGCTTCCGGTCTTATCAGCACGCCCTGTCCGGCGACAACCCAGAGGCCATGGTCATAATTGATTGGCAGGGGGCGGCCATCATGTGGTGAAAAGTAGACTCCTTCTACCGCTTCCCCATCACGCATGGGAATCAACTTCGCCGACTTTTCCAGGCTCAGATTGACAATCATGGCATAAGCAGAACCGTCTTCATGTTTGAATTCTCCGACCATCAGTGGAACATCGGATTCGACCGTTTCAATAATGATACCTGGACCTTCCGGCAGGTTGGGAGCAATGGCCGGGCTAGTAAAATAGAGACCCGTCGAGTCCAGTTTGTTCATGATAGGTCCCAATGCTTTAACCTCATGATTCACCGCTTGAAGATATGTCCAGGTTATGTTTTTCTCTCCATCGGTACCGATAGGTGCGTAACCATATCCACGCGCGTAGTAGGTAAACCATGTCAGCCCCCGGTATCCCGCTGCCAAGGTCGTGTATGCTTGAAAGCGCAGGTTGGCGGGTGACGGGATGGTGGTGAAGGGGCGTATCTGGTTCGACGAGACAATATTCCAGAAGGGAAGTCCATGTTTCATGGCAACACGACGAACTTCGATAAGGTCATTAAAGTACACCGGGATGCGTTCTTTTATCACAAGATCATTGGAGTACTGCACCATATAGTTGTCATAACTTATAAACTGTGGCTTTACATCTTCTACAAAGCGTTCGAGATATTCCGTGAAGCTTTCGGTCTCAAGTTGCGACTGATCAGGCGCGCCAATGGTGGCATAACCAGGAAACAGGTTGATGTAGGCCAGTTTTCCGGGAGCATATTTTCGTACCGCATTCACGGCCTTTCCCAATGCTGGAAAACAGGTAGCACCCGGTTCATCGGTAAGAAAGTAACCAGCGACTGCTGGACTGTCTCCCGCGGAATCCACCATGGTTTTTACGCGTGCGTCAATCTCCTCATCGGACAGATGCTTCCATTCTCGCATCCACACCAGGATGTCCGGTACATCCGGCGCCATAATGACTTTAAGACCCAGTTCCTCACACTCAGGCAAATCTCGGGGCAACACGAATCCCCCCAGATTAAAATTGCAGTCCTGGATTGAAGCCAGCCCATTTTTTCGTTGATCGATTTCCTGACGCCAACCATGTTGTGGGTCCCAGGCAAGTATGGGATAAAAGTCATTTGTAAAAATAGCAGAGTCCAGTATGTTCGAATTCATGCCTGTGTCCTCACCAACAGCAAACAGGTTGAAGCTGACTGCACTCATCAATACTACCCAAATGAGAAGCCAAATTTGGTTTTCATAATATGCTGATTTTGTCAAATTCTTTTTCATGTCAAGTTCTCCCAGGTTAATACGTCAAATGCGATTTTAATAAACATATTAACAGAATTACAGATTGCGATATGGATATTTCAGAAGGCGCCAGCACTTGTGCCACACTTCCAGAAAGAATTTGTCTGTGTCAATGCGTAAAATCAATTTCCTCCAGGGCATTACGCAATTTACCCTGTGCTTTGCGTAGATACTCCTTTGCAGTAGCTGCATCAACTTGATGCTGAGCCATAACAATTGCCTGTGCTATATTGTACTCCGTTTGTTCGAGCAGGTCTTGTGCATGCTCTGTTGAGCACGCGCCCAGGTCAGCGACGATTTGTCTGGCGCGACGCCGCAGTTTTTTATTCACTGCCCGCATTCCTATCATGCGCCCCTGGTACACCAATCCGTGTAGTGTTAATACACAGGTCGAGATCATGTTCAGTGCCAGTTTTGTTGCCGTACCGGCCTTGAGCCGTGTAGAGCCAGCCAGTACTTCGGCGCCTGAATTCATGCCAATTATGTGATCGATGTATTCAAAGCCCTGCGCTGTGCTGATACCTGGATTACAACAGACCAATGCGGTTAACGCGTCCCGAGACTTTGCTTCTTTTAAGGCGGCATGAACATAAGGAGTTCTCCCTGAAGCTGCCAACCCGATGACACAGTCTTTATGGTCGACGTCATGAATTATTATATCGGTTTGTCCTGCATCGGTATCGTCTTCAGCCCCTTCTATACTATGCCTGAGTGCTGCTTCCCCTCCTGCAATAATGCCTTGAACGCGTTCCGGTGCCACACCGAATGTGGGTGGGCATTCGGAAGCATCCAGCACGCCGAGGCGTCCGCTGGTACCCGCTCCGACATAGAGGATTCTACCTCCTGAATCAAAACGCACTGCCACAGCCGACACCAGTGCCGCAATTTCTGTCAGGCATGCACCTACCGCGGCAACAGCACGCTGATCGGCCTGGTGCATCTGCTGTACCATTTCATACGGACTCAGGGTGTCCAGCGGCGGAGCCGATGTTATGCTCTCTGTGGGTGATTCTGATAAATCGGGTGGTGATGCACTACCAGATTCTCGATGCAAAACGGTCAACCAGGAAGTATTCTCCGCAACATTGAGCAAAGAAAGCATACTCTCCGGGCCTCCAATAGTAATCTGGCCCAGCTTTACTTTGTCATCATTACGCACCGATTGCAGAAAGTGTTGTTGAAAAAGATGATCATTGCACAACATCCCCCCTTGGAGAAAAACAGAAACAGTATCTGTTAACTTCAATTTGCCTTGCATAGTTTCCATTATCTTGAACAGGGCCCGGGCTTGAGATTTAACAATGAGTCCCGCAACATAGTCTTCTTCCTCAGCGGCTGAGATAACGGTACGAGCTAATTCCGCCAGACTGGCCTTGGGCAGTTGCCCTGCCACAACGACTGCCTGTTCCCAGGTGTCCACTCCCAATGGCTTGAGCAATTTGGTTGTCAAGGAAGTTTCAACGCCAATACCATCCAGGTCCATTGCAGCCGAGCGTAAGGCATCGACTGCCAACTGGTACGCGCTGCCCGCATCGCCGAACAACATCCCCCGTCCACCAAGTCGGTGAAACACCCCCTGTGCGTCTACCCCCAAAACGGCGGAACCGGTTCCGGCCACGACCAGAATGCCCGGCTGCCCTTTGGAGTTGGCTAATAGCAGCGGGTGCAGGTCGGTGGTGATTCGCACACATTCTACAGGTAATGCATTTAACAGAGCCGCGCCCAGAGCTTGCCGCGTACCCACTTCGCCCCCTCCGGCTGTACCCAGTAGCAAGGTTGGAGATGCAACCTTGTGGAGTTTTAGCATTGGATTCAGCAATTCAGAAAGATTCTGGACACAAGTTTCTACGCCATACGCAACTGGATTAGAAGGTTTTCCCTCAGCTTCTGCCAATAATTGAAACTTTTCATCATACAATTTGGCACGACTGTAGGTCCCGCCTCCTTCTACTGCCATATAAATCACATGTTCCATATCGTTCCTCATAAGTCTTTTTTACTGCTCATTGATACTACCTGGTCTACCAGAGTGTACTCCTGTATTTTCTGGTTTACGTACCTATTTTCCCCAAGAACCTCTCAGCAATGTACCTGTTTCTGCTATTTCCTTCTGCAAGTACGCACTGGTATTCGGCGTACGTGCTTGCGTCATAACGTCCAGATGTATCAGACCATACCGCTCCTGATATCCCCTGTGCCACTCAAAGCTGTCCAGAAAGCTGTGGTGGAAAAAACCGTTCAATGCGACACCCTGGTCACGGTATAACCCAATCAGCCTCCATAGTTGCACAAGATACGCGGCACGCTCTTCATCCTTTGTAGTAGGCAAGCCACTCATGAGATATATCGGCACCCCGGTAGATGCCAGGAATGGTAACAGGGCACCCACCGATTCCGGATGTGGCACGACGCAATCAGTCGGAATGCGTTTACCGGTTATGGCACAACAAACCGCAGTATTCGGGAATGAAAAAGGATCAAAGCGTACCTGTTGCTGCCCATAAAATGCGGCCAATATAAAATCAAAGCACTTTGATGTTTTTGCTTCAGAAATCTCAGGCAAGGAATGTATATATGGTTTTATCATGCTGTATTGATAACGCTGGCAAGCACGGAAATCCCAGGGACTATACGGGTCATGGGCTTCACATGCATTCAGACGAACAGATGCGCCAACAAGCGCCTCTGCTTGTATCTGTTTGATTCGTTCGTATGCCAAACGGGCACATTCTGCCTGGTTGCGGGCCGCACGTATGTGTTGCCGGTATCTCAGTAAACGATTGCCCCGAGCGCCAGGCCATAATTGCTCCTGATACACCATTCTGGACATGAACGCTGGATTTAACAACGGTATCCAGTGCTGACATGATGTTTGCAATTGTTCAACTACAAATGCGATATAATTGATGTAGATTTCAGGCAGTTTCGGGCATGCCCAACCACCCAATCTAGCCAACCAGGCAGGCAATGCATATTCAACCGGGATTACCCAGGGACAAATACCTGTTGCATGCATTTTTTGGAGGCGATGCAGGTATTGCTGAATTGCTTCACGGTTGAATTGGCCAGGCTCCGGCTCTATCCTTGCCCACGATAAGCCCATACACACTGTTCTTACCCCAAACTGGGCCGCAAGCCCATAATCTTGTGAAAAACGTTTCGTATGTTCCGCTGCGGGGTGAGAAAGATTCCCATCTGAAATACGACCTGGGCGCTGTTCCCAATGCCACCAATCCGTGCAATAATCAGCACCTTCCAGTCCATGCGCGGACATACAGGCTCCCCAAGTAAAGCTTGAATCAAACTCGGGGTACACGTCTTGAAATTTCTGTGACATATGGCAAGAATCTTCTACTTTTAAATCGTATGGTTGATGCTTATTACTACAGCAACTTCATGCAGGGCAAGTAGCTATGATACAATGTAGTATACAGGTTAATTGATTCCAGAGGCATAATGTTTGGGAAAGTATACGGGGGGAATAAATAATGTCTGCCTTCATGTTCGACATTATATAATTCCAAACAGTATTCCAGCATCATAAATGAATTGGATTTTAACAAGCTAATTATAGTTGTGAAGACAATTTGTATGAATTCGAAAAAGCTGCCGAATGCTTTCGGAAAAAACCCTTCCACTTCTAGTCATTATGGGAAGAATCTCGTAACCTGCTTTGTTCTCATTAGTATGCATAAAAGATGTATTTGAAATACATCTTTAGTATACATCGCAAATTGCGAATATCATATTTACTATTTATGTGAATTTTAGGAGTCCCAATCATGTCCAATTCCTCCGACAAACTGGAAACCGCCGAATATACAGGCAGTCGTGTGGAACGCAGCAATCGGGAAGCTGCAGAATTTGCCCAAAAAAAGTATAAATACGGCTGGGAATCCGATATAGAATCGGACACTATTCCAATAGGTCTGAATGAAGACGTAGTCCGTCTGATCTCCGAGAAAAAAGCTGAGCCAGAATGGATGCTTGAATGGCGATTGAAGGCGTATCAGCACTTTATAAATTTTAAAGAAGAACCGGACTGGGCGCATATCCATTATACCAAGCCGGATTTTCAGGCCATCAGTTATTATTCAGCCCCCAAGAAGAAACCACAACTTAACAGTCTGGATGAAGTGGACCCGTCACTGTTGGAGACTTTCGCGAAGCTGGGCATTCCATTGGAAGAACAAAAGCGACTTTCCAATGTGGCTGTGGATGCCGTATTCGACAGTGTTTCTGTGGCAACCACGCACCGGGACATTCTTGGCAAACGGGGAATCATATTTTGTTCCTTTTCCGAAGCATTACGCGACCATCCAGAGCTGGTACGGGAATATATCGGCTCAGTCGTACCGCAGAATGACAACTTTTACGCCGCGTTAAATTCAGCGGTATTCAGTGATGGTTCTTTCGTGTATATACCTAAAAATACCAAATGCCCGATGGATTTATCGACCTATTTCCGGATTAATGCCCGCGACACCGGCCAGTTTGAACGTACCTTGATCATCGCTGAGGAAGGTGCTGAGGTCAGTTATCTTGAGGGATGCACAGCGCCGATGCGCGACGAGAATCAGTTGCATGCGGCTGTGGTGGAGATCATCGCGCACAAGAACGCGACTGTTCGCTACTCCACGGTACAGAACTGGTATGCCGGTGATGAAGATGGCAAAGGTGGCATTTATAATTTTGTCACCAAGCGGGGCAAATGCCTGGGCGACCATTCACGCATTTCCTGGACCCAAGTGGAAACTGGATCTGCGGTTACGTGGAAATACCCCAGTTGCATATTGCTGGGAGATCATTCTGTAGGTGAGTTTTATTCTGTGGCCCTGACCAACAACATGCAACAGGCCGACACAGGAACCAAGATGCTACACATCGGGAAAAACACCAGCAGCACCATCATTTCCAAGACCATATCGGCTGGTCGCAGCAACAACAGCTACCGTGGCCTGGTACGCGTCATGCCCAAGGCCAGTAACAGCCGTAACTATACACAATGCGATTCACTATTGATTGGGAGCAACTGCGGAGCGCACACATTTCCGTATATTGATGTACGGAACTCTACATCCTCAGCAGAACACGAAGCTTCCACATCAAAAATCAGTGAAGACCAATTGTTTTATTGTCAGTCCCGCGGTATCGGCACCGAAGATGCCATATCCATGGTAATCAATGGCTTTTGCAAAGAAGTCTTTGAGCATTTGCCCATGGAGTTTGCCGTGGAAGCAACCAAATTACTGGATTTGAGTCTCGAAGGGAGCGTTGGATAATGTTGGAAATCAAGAACCTCCATGCATCAGTGGATGGCAACAAGATATTAAACGGTATTGATCTTAAAGTTAATGATGGCGAAGTGCATGCAATCATGGGCCCGAACGGCTCGGGCAAAAGCACCCTGGCCCAGGTATTGGCAGGTCATGAGGCCTATGAAGTAGATGAATGCAGTGAAGTACGATTCCTGAATCAAGATTTGTTGGACATGCCGGCAGAAGAACGTGCACGTTTGGGTATGTTTCTGGCATTTCAATATCCGGTGGAAATCCCCGGGATAAGTAATACCCACTTTCTGCGTGCGGCAGTCAATGAAATTCGATTGTCCCGTGGAATGGAAGAGCTGGACGCCATGGATTTCAAGCAAATGCTACAAGAAAAAATGGAACTGATCAACATCGATCCTAGCTTTGCAAACCGTTTTGTGAATCACGGTTTTTCCGGTGGCGAGAAGAAGAGAAATGAAATTCTTCAACTGGCCGTTCTCGAGCCACGACTGGCCATTCTGGACGAAACAGACTCGGGATTGGACATTGATGCATTAAGAGTCGTATCGGATGGCGTCAACCGACTGCGTTCAGATAAACGATCCTTTATTATCGTGACCCATTACCAGCGACTTTTGAACTATATTGAGCCTGATTTTGTACATGTCCTGTATAACGGACGAATTGTAAAGTCCGGCGACAAATCGTTGGCGACTGAGCTTGAAGACAAAGGGTATGACTGGCTAAAAACGCAGGATGCGTTGGCCACGACCTGAAGTATGTAAAACAAGCATGCACAAGCACCGGTCAGGCATCTATAGTTTTTAGAATTATCAGATGGCATTTCGTGCCTGGAGCAAGGCACCTGGAGAAACACACTATGGCTGAAACTGCCGTTATGAATACACTAAAAGTAACTTATTTCGAAGACATGAAGGCGTTGGCTGACAGAAACGGTTTTCCTGATTGGTTGCTAGCAATGCGTCATCAGGCACGGGAAAATTTCTCTAATCAGGAATTCCCGCATACCCGCCAGGAAGAATGGCGTCAGACCAATATCGCACCAATTAATAACACCTCCTATCATTCGTTGACCGCTCCACCGGGAATTATTCCTGCGAAAAAATCTGTAGAAGCTGTCAAGTATGGCAACTGGACGGAATTGGTGTTCATAGATGGTTACTTTACGCCCGAATTGAGCCAAGTTCAGAAACTGCCCAAAGGCCTGCACGCGAGTAGTCTGCATGATGCAATTCACAATAGCGAGACAGTGCGCATAGTTGAGCAACATCTGAACACAGTATTAAAAGACCGCAACGCCTATACAACGTTGAACACTGCGTTTCTTCAGGATGGTGGATTTGTACATCTTGAAAAGAATACTGTCCTGGATAATCCACTGCATATAATATTCGCGACAAGCCACAGACAAGATGACACCGCAAGTTACATACGTAATCTGTTCGTATTGGAACGTTGCAGTCAGGCATCCATCATTGTAAGTTATGTAAATCTGGCAGATGAACTTCATTATCTCAACAATGTCGTCGATGAAATTGTGTTGGGTGAAAATGCCCAATTGAAATGGTACAAAATTGTTGAAGAAGGCCCAACGGGAAGCCATCTGGCGACAACAGAAGTTCAACAGGCGCGGGACAGCCACTTCGATTCCTACACAATGAGTCTGGAAGGGAAAACGATACGCAACCAGTTATGTGTTTCGTTGTCGGGTGAAGGCGCAATCTGTAATCTTTCGGGATTATACTTAAACGACAGCCACCGTCTCATTGATAACGCCATTGAGATAACCCATGCACAGCCCCACTGCAACAGTCGCATCATGTACAAAGGTGTACTGGATGGTGACAGCAAGGCAGTTTTTACGGGCAAGGTACATGTACACCAGGCTGCACAGAAAACAGACTCCGACCAACTCAGCAACAACTTGTTACTATCAGACAATGCAACTATACACACGCGACCTCAATTGGAAATATACGCGGACGATGTAAAATGCACGCACGGTGCCACCATAGGTTCTCCACCAGAGTCAATCATTTTCTATTTCAGAAGTCGTGGAATAGATGAGCCGACAGCCCGGGCTATGCTAACCTATGGCTTCGCTGAAGAAGTGATAACCGATTTAGACATTCCGGTGCTGTCAGAACGGCTAGGCCGGTATGTATATGACAAATTCAGTCCGTGAGCTTTCGCTAGGCGCGGTATCAGTGCAGAATTGACTGATTGAATCAATCTGTAAGCGCACACCTTACGCTAAGTAAAATTGAAATCCTGTTGTTTCACGCGACATACAATTTCGCTGTATTGCGCTTAAGAATCAATTTATTTATAAAACTTTAACTATAGAACTCAACCACACTGGGTGGACCAATGGCGGTTAGCATAAAAGAAAATCGAATGGCAGCATTAACGATGTCTGATTACGATATCGAGCGTATCCGAAAAGACTTTCCCATTCTGAACCTCGAACAATCGGGTCATCGGCTGGTGTATCTGGACAATGCCGCAACTTCGCAAACACCACAAGCCGTGATTGACGCATTGGTCCATTACTACACCCATGAAAACGCGAATGTACACCGTGGCGTTCATTTCCTGAGCCAAAGAGCCACCAACCGCTACGAAGAAGCGCGCAGCAAGATAGCGCACTTTCTCAACACACCTGTAGGCTGCCAGCTTATTTTTACCCGCGGCACCACCGACGCAATTAACCTGGTAGCAGCAAGTTATGGAGAACGTCATGTCCAGGAAGGTGACGAGATCATCATCTCGTATATGGAGCACCATTCCAACATTGTTCCCTGGCAGATGTTGTGCGAACGCAAAAATGCGCACCTCAAGGTGATCCCCATCAATGATGCGGGTGAATTAATAATGGAAGATTACGCCCGCATGATATCGCCCCGGGTAAAGCTGGTGGCTATCAACCATGTTTCCAACGCGTTGGGTACTATCAATCCCGTTGAGGATATCATCCAGATGGCGCACGAGCATGGTGTTCCGGTCCTGGTGGATGGTGCGCAAGCCGTGCCGCACATGCCAATAAATCTGAAAAAGCTTGATTGTGACTTCTACGTGTTTTCCGGACATAAAGTTTATGGCCCGACGGGCATCGGCTGTCTGTATGGCAATGCAAAATTTTTGAACGACATGCCCCCATACCAAGGGGGTGGTGACATGATTATGTCAGTCACTTTCGAAAAGACCACGTACAACAGTCTGCCCTACAAATTTGAGGCAGGCACGCCCAACATTGCTGATGCCATCGCGCTTGGAGCAGCCATAGACTACTTAACGCCCATCGGCATGGACAGGATTGCTGCCCATGAACATCAATTGCTGCAATATGGCACAGAAGCATTACAGAGTATTAAAGGCATCAGACTGATTGGTACTGCCAAAAACAAAGCAGGTGTTTTGTCTTTTACCATGGAACATGCCCACCCGCATGATATTGGTCAGTTGCTGGATGAGAAGGGCATAGCAATCCGTGCTGGGCACCATTGCGCGCAACCTGTGATGCAACGATTCAATGTACCAGCTACAGCACGTGCGTCACTTGGCATGTACAATACGCGTGATGAAATTGATATGCTGATAGAAGCGTTGCACCATGTAAACAAGGTATTTTCTTAATGTGCAGTACACGTGCCCTATACGAAGAAGTCATACTGGATCATAATAAAAAACCTCGTAACTTTTACAAGATGGAACATCCTGATCATACCATTGAAGGGTTTAATCCATTATGTGGCGATCACTTCACCATCTACATGAAAATGAATAAAGACATTATTGAAGAAGTCAGTTTCGATGGTGCGGGCTGTGCAATATCCAAGTCATCGGCTTCGGTAATGACAACTCTGCTCAAAGGTAAAAGGGTCAAGGAAGCAGAAAAGTTGTTCGAACATTTTCATCGTATGATAACTTCCAATCCTGATGAGCCAATAGATGAGTCCAAGTTGGGCAAACTGATGGTATTCAGTGGGGTAAGAGAATTTCCGGTTCGTATCAAGTGTGCCACACTTGCCTGGCATGCCATGATGTCTGGTTTGGAAGGGCACGAAGATCGTCCGGTTACTACAGAATGAAGAGATACAACTGTCTAAATTGTATTTGTACAATTCCTACAAGGGTATAGCGTATAATCGTGCGCAAATTTCATTTCGATAAGATATGAAAACTGAAATGCAAGGTTGAAAATAATGATGCGCAAAACCAGGATAACCAGATGAAGCACCGGGCTGTGTACTGCACCTTGTTGTGTAGTGCAATCATGTGGGGTCAAATGGAAGCTATGTCCGAGTCATCGTCTTTTACGGTCACCGGTCAAATTATTGATGGTGATACTGGTGAGACCATCGCAGCCCGTGTCTACTTACAGGATCAACAAGGTGAATGGCATTTTGTGGAGTCCGCGCACCCATCCGGCCAGACCGTCATTTATGATCGCCAGAACTGGATCAACCAGGAAGCCATCGAGCGATACACCAATGTAAGCGCGCATCCTTTCCAAGTTTCATTGTCGCCGGGAAACTACACCATGATTGTTGAGCGGGGTAAAGAATACCGCCCTGCACAGCACGATTTCAGCATTGAAAACGAAGATGTCCAAGTTGAAATAACCGTGCATCGTTGGATCGATATGGCTGAAAAAGGGTGGTATTCCGGGGACACACATGTGCATCGGACGGTAGAAGAACTGCACACGATTTTACCCGCAGAAGACTTGCACGCCGCGTTTCCATTGACATATTGGGTCACTGTATCAGACACACCGCCAAGTCAGGGAGAAGGCAATTTGCCTGATCCGGGTTATGCACCAATTCTGGTGGAAAACAACAGGGTCATTTTTCCACGCAACACGGAATATGAGATATTTCGGGTAGGTGATGTCAACCAGGTGCTTGGCGCATTCTTTGTATTGAACCACAAGAACATATTGGAACATACCGCGCCACCTGTTACGGCCATTGGTGAACAGGCGCGTGAGGAAGGTGCCCTGATAGACATGGACAAGGCCGACTGGGCCTGGTCGATGATGCTGCCACCTGTGCTGGGTGTGGACCTCTTTGAGCTTGCAAACAACCATGTCTGGCGAACCGCGTTCGGCTTCAATAGCTGGAATGCCCCTGCTCCAGCGTATATGAACTTGCCCAATGAAGGTAAAAGCGGTACCGAACTTGATTGGATACTGTATGGATTCCATTGTTATTACGCGCTGCTGAACTCCGGATTTCGCCTGCGACCCACAGCTGGTACTGCCAATGGGGTACATCCTGTCCCGCTGGGATTCGGACGGGTATATGTGCATATTGGTGATAACTTTATACCGGAGGCTTGGTACCAGGGACTGGATGCAGGTCGCAGTTTCGTTACAACCGGCCCTATGGCCTTGTTCACACTGGACGATCAAATACCAGGACACACGTTTAAAAGTAATGGAACTCCAATTTCTGGCACCGTATCTGGTACAATTATCAGTGAGAATCCATTAAGCAATATTGAAGTGATCATCAACGGTCATGTTGCATTGGTGGTCTCACCAGAAAACACGCAAAACGAACGCTCAGCATATGTAAATTCGTTAAAGCACAATATCGTGTTTGAGAAAAGCAGTTGGGTAGCGATACGTTGTTTTGAACCTCATCCGGGAGACAAGGTTCGATTCGCGCATACCGCTCCTTGGCATATTGATATCGAAGGTAAACCATTGTATCCGACACCGGAACAAATTGCGTTCCTGATAGACCGGTGTGAGACGCCCCGCCATCAATTGCAAGACATATTATCTGAAGAGGCATTGGCGGAATTCGACAAGGCGGCTGCCATATATCATGCGATTGCGAAGCAGGCAGAAGCTCATCGCGTTCAAGAAAACCAGTTATCGGCCCCATAGATTGAATCTGATAGATTGAACCCTTACGTCTCTGCACCGCAAGAATATCTGCAAAAATGTTCCTTTAAAAAGTTCAACGACTCCAACAACCATGCAGGCGAATGTAAATAGCCTGATGTAACCTATTTCGAGAGGACAAAAGAACCATGTCTGGCGATGTATTAACCCAGCCCCTCACCCTTGATTCTTTACGTGAAGTCATGCGTCAACGTCTGAGAGGCATTGTTCCCGATTTTGAAATTGATTACAAGGCTGAATTGGCCCACCAAATCAATTTACTGAAAAAAGAGATGAATGCTGTAATTCTTGGGCATAATTATATGGAGCCAGCATTATATCATTCTGTTCCCGACTACGTTGGTGACTCCCTTCAACTCTCTGCCATATCAGCAAAAACTGATGCCGATGTCATTGTTTTTTGTGGCGTATGGTTCATGGGCGAAACCGCAAAGATTCTCAATCCTGGAAAGACTGTGTTGGTACCTTCCAATCACGCGGGTTGTTCACTGGCAGCTGGAATCACTGCCAAAGATGTCCTGGCCTTGAAAGCACGCTTCCCTGGAGCGCCCGTGGTAACTTATGTCAACACCTATGCTGAAGTCAAAGCAGAGAGCGATTACTGCTGTACCTCTGGCAATGCAGACCAGGTGGTACGACATCTTCTGGACCTGGGACACAAACGCATCATCTTCTTGCCTGATGAATACCTGGCCCACAACACCGCTGCCGACCTGGGTGTAGCCTTTATACCTATCACTGACGCGGACAAGCACACAGTCCCAGAAGAGGTACCCGCGGTAATAGGGTGGGATGTACGTTGTGAAGTACATGAATTGTTCACCGTACAGGACGTAGAAAACATCCGACGGCAGTATCCCGAGGCAGTGATTCTTGCGCACCCGGAATGCAGTCCAGATGTCGTGCAAAAAGTCGACATCTCAGGTAGTACTAAGGCGATGGTGGACTTTGTAGAACAGACCGATGCACCGATGTATGCCCTGCTGACAGAATGCAGCATGGGAGACAATCTGGCAGCCCAGTTCCCCCATCGTGAGATGGTACGCTCGTGCAGCCTTCGCTGCCGTCATATGAATCAGATTACCTTGGAAGATACCCTGGAAGGGCTTCAGAAGCTTCAATACCAGGTGAAACTGAGCGATGACATCATTGAACGGGCCAGGAAACCGATTGATCGGATGCTGGAGATTCGATAGCCGACTGGGGCATACTATGCAACGTAACGTCTTTAACCAGGCATGACAGGCACTTAGACCCGCCAAGTCATGCTTTTTTTATAAGCCAGCAATACTATCAGCAGTATTTTTTCTGGTTCATAATTACGATACAAGATAAATATTCATCTCAGATACAGAATAATTTTAAAATCACGCATATTAGATGGTTCTAAAAAAGGATACTGAATTTATGATTTATTACAAAACCGCGCAATTTGTTCCGGGCAAGGGTGACGCCTGGACGCACTACGAATGCGATGACAATGAGACCGTGCAACGCCAGCTAACCCATATTCCAGCAACCAGGGAAATCACACGTGTCCCCGACCCGGTTGTAACAAAATTATACCGTAAGGAACTGCTTCAAAATTCGTCGCAGGAAGAATTTTTTCAGCTTTGGGATGCATGACCAAACATAAGTATCAAATGTAGTTATCATTCTGCACGATACAGTAAAACCTTCTTCGCAACTTCAAAAGAAACTTTAACCATTATGACAAGAATCCTTAATCCCTATTCACAAACAGAGTCAAGCTGGTTACGTGGAAACCTGCATGCGCACACTACCAACAGCGATGGCGATCACAGTCCAAAAGCATTGGCGGAGGCTTATGTCAAATTGGGTTATGATTTTTTAATGATCAGTGATCATGATTATTTGACTCCCCCTGAAGAAGCTGACTGTGATGAAATCGTTTTAATTCCGGGGAACGAGGTAACGGCAGCAGGTTCCCACATCTTACAGATAGGTGTAAAGCAGGATATCGTACCGCCACACCCCAATCGTCAAAAAGTCATCAATGACATCAACAAGGACGGGGGTATTGCTGTGGTTGCGCACCCGAACTGGGAGCGCTATTTCCGACATTGGCCTCAAGAGGAACTGGAAGGCCTGGTAGCGTATCCTGGTATCGAGATTTATAATGGCATCACGCAACGTCACTGTGGCAATCCACAGGCAACGGACCGCTGGGACCGCCTTATGGGAGAAGGCAGAAGACTCTGGGGCTTTGCACATGATGACAGTCATGCTGCCGTGGATTTTGGCATCGCCTGGAATATGGTACAGGAATCCCGGCGTGACGCGGACAGCATCCTGGAAGCATTACGGGAGGGGCGCTTCTATTGCTCAACAGGTGTTACCATAAATGCCTTATATGTTGACCACAACACCATTCACGTTGAAACTGAAGACGCGCAGTGCATCATAGCCTATTCTGATTATGGTCACCGGGAAATGACTGTGGACGGAAAAACAATTCATTTTCCCGTCCACGATAACAACATGATTCAATATGTCCGATTCGAATGTTATGGCTGGGGCGAGCAAAAGGCCTGGACACAACCGTTTTTTATCGAATCCTGATTAATCTACCGCGTTAATTCAATAAGTGCGTCACGAGTCTGCCTATTAAGCTAAGCACTATTAAGTTAAGCAGCTTCAGCACTAAGTGCCAGTACTTCATCCAGTTCAGAGCGTAGTATATTGCCCAGGTTTGGATGAAATCCGTTATGCACTTTACGTATCACACCATCCATTCCAATGATTACGGTCTTGGGTAAACTATGTGCCTCATATTGCGTACTTACGGCACGGTCACGATCCATAATCACAGTGATATCCTGTAATTGCGCTTCTTCCAGAAATTGCTTTGCCACTTCATTCGATTCGGCAACATTGATGGCAAACATCACCACTTCCTTGTCGGCGAATTCGGCAGCAACTTCCTGCAATATAGGCAGACCTTGACGGCAAGGCCCACACCAGGAAGCCCAGAAATCGAGGATAATTACCTTTTGTCCGCGAAACTCCGACAGACGAACTTCCCCATCATCCAGCCGTTCCAACGTAAAATCCGGAGCTTCCTTACCCAGCAGCGTGTCATTATCATCACCCTGAGACTGCCCCATCATGGCATTCATGCTAAACTTGGTAGCATCTTCCGGTGGCGTAAACACAAAGGTGTTCTCCGGGAATGATACATTCCCCTCCCAATCCTTCAGGCTAACGTTGATAATCAATTCCGCGTCACTGTCGGGCACCTGCATATTGACACCCCTGGAAGCATTTAAAACGAATTTGTGCAGCTTCGGATTTTCGTCTGTAGTCAGCCAGATATCAATATCTTCCATTTCGGCAGTGTTTAACAGGTGGTGATACATAACACCATCAATTTCTTCTTCTCCTACATATTGTATATCCAGCATCTCACCAATCAATATTGGATTGTTATGCAAATACAAACTTAACAGACCGGCAGCCATTCCTAATGGTCCGCCCGGCATGGTAGCCATCAGTTGCTCCCTTGGTGCGGCATCTTGCTCCAGATATTCATTTTCTGAAATGAAATGGACAAAGGATTTTTCACTATTACCGATAATGGCAGCTGCAATATCAGGATGCGTCAACACCATGTTCAAATCATGCTCACCTTGCATCTTCACAGCACTGTCGAAACCGATTTCATCTGACTCACCAGCGATGCTGATCTTCAATTGCATGTTTACACCAAAAGAAAGCGAATCCAGTCCAGAAACATAAGTCATAGACTCCCGGAGCATATCCAGTGGATTTTGTTCTTTTGCAATAGACATTGGCATGGCCAACAACATGCACATGGTACAAATGATGGCCAAATAAAAATAATTTTTCATGGTAACTCCCAGGCCATGCCTTTCCAGGATTGGCCTTGTGTTGTAGGTTTAACCTTCTTTTAAACAAATAAATCACAGCATGTTATTCATGCTTAATGTCTATAATCAGTACTTCGGCTTTTATCAGTACGTATGTACTCAATAGCAGTAACTTGAGCATTTCGGTCTGAAGGTGAACAAGAACGTGTATTTACATCTTGAAGTTGACCAGACAAAGTGATGGTCAAGTTTCTTTTTCAAGATATTTTGCGAGAATTTTGCCGAGTAGAACCCTGAATGCTGTATGATATACACCATTGTACAGAATCTATTTATATTAACGCTATCATGCTTGCACGATATTTTCTGAAGGCAACCAGAACTAACATAAAATATTGCCTGATGGTATTGCCAGAAGGTTTTTTTATCGTCAAGTTTGATTATTTCACTGGCTTGGCAAGTTATACCATGTCTTGCCCATGTTAAAAATGGAGGCAAAATGCATTTTTTTCCCGACATACATTTTCAAGTACGACGCAATCAACTATTTACTGTAATTTTATATTTCTTATTAATTTTCAGTGTGCTGTGCATACATGGCTGTGTTCGTCAAAAAATCCCCCTGACAGGCATTACAATGCCCTTACCAGATGTTGGCAGGGTAAGCCGACTATTCCCGGGAATAACTGAGACTGACTTACGCAACCAAACCTGGAGCCAGGCATTTCGCCAATTGCACCGACGACTTGAAAGAGAATATCCCTTCACTGATTGGAAACAGATCGATTGGGATGCTTTATATGCCACAACAGCCCCTTTAATTGAGGAAGCGCAACACAACGACGATCCCGAAGCCTATTATCTTGCGTTAAGGTCCTACTTGTATTCTATTCCTGACGGACAAATTCAGATCAGCGATGCACCTGAATATCGGGAACGGGCAATTGGTGGCGGATTTGGATTTGCGGTTGCCAAACTGGACAATGGTCAAGTGGTTGTACACATTCTGGATGAAAATGGCCCTGCTGCGCATACCGGCATGTCCTGGGGTGCAGAGATTTTGGAATGGAACGGGATGCCAGTTCATGAAGCCATTGCGCAAACCCCCATTTTATGGGCCCATGTGCCCCCGGCTACCCATGAGTCCAGACAGCTTGTTCGACAACGTATGCTTACACGCGCTCCTGCCGGTACAAAGGCAGACATCACCTTTAGAAATCCCAATGCCACTGAGCCAACCAGTGTTACAATTTTTGCTGTATGGGACAATTATGATATTTTGTTACAATCCAAAAGTCATCGACAGTATGCGAGCGAGTTTGATTCGCCGATTAACTATGAAATACTTCCGAGTGGATATGGCTATCTGCAAGTCAAGTTTGTTGCGCCTACCATGACGATGCCATTTCCAGTACGCGCCTTTCGTTCAGCATTAAATCAATTTGTGAAAGAGGATGTCCCGGGTATTATATTAGACGTGCGGGGCAATATAGGAGGCACGTTTGCTTATGTACCTTCGTTTGTCGGCCACTTTTATTCGGGGCCAGGATTTTACGAGAATGTTGCCTTTTATACACGCTCCTCGGGAACATTTGAAGTGGACGACGCCAATCGTCTGATAATTGAGCCACGTGATCCCTATTACGATGGTGAAATTATTGTGCTTGTCAATGAAGCAACAATTGGTTCTGGTGAGGGTATACCTCTGGCATTAAAACGATTACCCAACGCACAAATCATGGGATTGATGGGAACTCATGGTTCATTTGGAGTTGCAGGTGGCAATATAACCATGCCACGTAATATTTCGGTATTGTATCCGATTGGGCGCTCCTTGGATGAAGCAATGAACATTCAGGTAGATGCCGATGCTCAGGGCACAGGCGGGATTGAACCAGATATACGCTTACCAATCAATGAACACTCCCTACGCATGATCTACAGGCAAAATATCGATTATGCTTTGACAAGTGCAGAAAATTGGCTGGACAATCAGCTCGGAATTACGCGTGAATCTTCTGCAGACAATTCCGATAGTGACAACTGAAATTAACGTATAAACATGCTGTAATCAGTATTGACTTATAATACTGCAATCAGAAGGCTTACGCCATCAGGAAATTACATTTGCTTGTTTTTTTACTGGAAATAGAATTTGCCTCTGGTCATCCTGTGCTTCACTTGTTTCCAGGTTGACTATGTCATTGATAGGCGAGAATGTTAACCCGGCACTCTTGTCCCGATATACCCCATGTCCGAAGTAAGCCAGGCGGTTGATGTCGATTTCTGTTATTGGAAGTTGTGGCAGTCGCACGCCCAAAAGTAATGGGCCATGCCGTAATACCTGATGCCCAGAAATACTGTGTGGATTGCGTGTTGGTTTAGCATTCAAACGCACGGGGAAACTCAACAGAAGCTTATCGCCGGTATGCAAAACAAGACTTGTTTGATAGAACCCGGAATTCATGCTGCCTGGTACGGCTTCTCGATTACAAGTCAGGGCAATTTCATCATCACCCACCCAGTCGGGCATAAAAAACTGTAAGCGAACAGTACGATCGACTTGACTTTCAAGTACTGCGATGTCGAATTGGCCATCAAACGGATATTGTGTACGTAATTGCAGAACCAGCTTACCCGCGTTTAATTCCAGGGTAACCGTATTGCTGAAGTAAAACAGCAACGAAATTTCGGCAACAGGTGAAGGTTCTCCTTTGTCTTTGAAATTCCGGAAGCACCAGATATACTCTGCGGCACGAGACAATCCCTCCCCTCCCCGCATAGAACAGCACCACCAAGCTTCAAACAAGTCTTTCATTGGTGAGACCCGTGTATTATGGGCACCAGAACATGTATTACACCCAAACCCGCCATTGGGTCGCTGTTCGTAGCCCAGCCCGTTATAGTAGATATCTTGCGCCAGCGCAAGATAGGCAGTTTCCCGGGTATGATTCCACAGGCCTACGGACAACATAAATGAATCCACCACCGCGCACGGTTCTGTCCAGTCAGGCCGTCCAAACCAGTTATAGTTCTCACTGTTTTCTGTCAACGCTTCCTGAATATAGATTTCAAAGGTGTCCTTGACAATATCCAGGTATTCTGTTTGTTTTGTGGCTTCATAAAAGCGGAGTATGCCCCTGAGTGCAGTCAGCGTAGCATGGGTCTGCATACCAAGAACTTTTTTGTCAGCAGAGACAAACCGGGAAATAATTTCGATTAGCAACATGCGGAGTGCATTGGTTGGCATGATGGTGTATGCCTGACTTAATCCGTCCAGTGGAATAAATGCGCACCCCACATCTGTAGATAAGCGCCAATTATCAATAATATTTTGCCGACTTCCAACGGCTTCTCCACCTCCAGAACGGAGATTTGCATCCAATGGGTATTTTTTGTAATGCCCTGACAACGGCAGAAATAACTTATTGACAATGGTTTCTGCCATATCTTTGGCTAGATTGTTACCATTCCACAAGTAATACTCAAAAAGTCCCCGCAACAACCAGCCATGACCAGACAAGGTTTGTTCATCACAGATACCTTCAGGTGACACCGGGCCCATATAACCTAGTTCATTCAGATGTTGTGGCAATTTTTGAATGATGAAATCTGCGTTCTTTGACGGCGAATTCAATGCCTGCCCAAGCAAAGTCAGAGCCAACAACGCCCTACCTTCAAAATCCGCAGGCCATTCATATTCAACATCGCGAAAAAGTTTATTCAGTTGATACTCATCTTTGTGAAGGCGACTAAAATTTTGTGCCGCACGCATTTTCAATTCACCATCGATATGAACATCCAGCAAAGAAACAAACCTCATCGCAAACCCACCCATAATTAGATGCAAAAACATTTCTGATCAACACATAAAAAAACCGGTGCAATCATAACACAGCAAAAAGCTGTATTGTTATATGCACCGGCAATCACTAACGTACGTTACGTGAACTACTTTTCCAGTTCCATCAACCCAAATGTCATCTCGGCTTCCGAGGCAATAGCTCCATCAACTTTTGCTACGCCCTTGACCCGACAAGCATTGCGCCGTAACCGCAACATTTCACATTCAATGTATAATTGATCGCCTGGAACAACGGTTCGTCGAAACTTGCATTTATCCACCCCCATGAAGAAGGCATACCGTCCGTCCGGGTCTCCATGCTCACCAAAGATCAACACGGAGCTGGCTTGCGCCATCGCTTCCACAATCAACACACCGGGCATAACCGGCACGCCGGGCCAATGCCCCTGAAAAAAGGGTTCATTGACGGTAACATTCTTGATTGCAGTAACACGCTGTTCCGGTATGAACGACAGAATACGGTCTACCAACAGGAATGGGTAGCGATGTGGCAAGATTTTCATAATCTTGTTCACATCCAGAGCCGGAGTTTGAATCACATCAGAAATTTTAGCACCCCGGTCTGTATATCCGTTCATGTAATCTTTTTTAATTTGCTTAGAAAACTGAACATTCTTTGCATGACCGCCCTTGACTCCAACAATATGTCCCTTTACCGGGCGTCCCAACAAGTACATATCTCCTAGCAAGTCCAGGATTTTGTGCCGTACAAATTCATCTGGAAACCGCAAATCATCATTAAGAATGGCTTCATCGCCAATGACAACGGCACTTTCCAGGCTACCACCCCGGATAAGACCTTGTTCCTGAAGCATTTTCACTTCACGAAGGAAACAGAATGTGCGTGCTGGTGCGATTTCCTTTTTGAAGATTTCTTCAGTTATCTTGAAAGATGCGTATTGAGTACCAATGGCTACGTGATCATACGCTATAGTCATGGATACTCGTAGCTCGTCCGCGGGCAAGATGCTGAGTGTGACATCATCCTGGCGATAATATACCGGCCTGCCCACCGTAATATAATGTTTGTTTTCGTCCTGGTCTTCTATGCCAGCCCGCAACAATGTATTCATAACTGGAAGTGAACTGCCATCTCCATTGGGGATTTCTTCGGCATCCAGCTCTATCGCAAGATTATCAATTCCCAAACCGACCATGGCAGCCAAGGCATGTTCGACTGTATGTACTTTTGCTTCACCAATACCAATGGTAGTACCGCGAGAAACATCGACAACATGATCGATATCGGCAGGAATGGCCGGCTTATCTGGTAAATCAACCCGGTAAAAGACTATGCCGGTGTTGGGAGGTGCTGGCTTGAATGTTACTGTGGTCAGGCTGCCGGTATGCAATCCGACACCAGAAAAGGTTACTTCATTCTTGATAGTTCTCTGCTTAGTCATGCAGTCCTTTTTCTTTTTCCAGTTTTTCCAATTGAATTTCTAATTGTCTCATACGTCGTATCAGCTCCGGTATTTTGGCTTGAGATACCATAATGCGCCGTTCCAACTGGTGGTCCTTCACAGGGAATCCAGACACAATCGCACCGGGCTCAACAGATTGCGTGACACCGCTTCGCGCACCAATGGTCGCTCCATTTCCTATTGAAAGATGCCCTGCCACACCACTGTATGCTCCAATTCTCACATAATCACCGATTTTAGCACTACCTGCAATGCCTACCATACCAGCAATCGCACTGTGAATACCGATGTGTGTATTGTGACCTATCTGCACCAAATTGTCAATTTTAGTACCCTGGCCAATGCGTGTAACGCCACATGTGGCACGGTCAATAGTACTGTTTGAACCGATTTCAACATCATCCTCTATTATAACAATTCCAACTTGGGGTATCTTCACCCAAGAGCCATCGACAGGCGCAAATCCAAAACCGTCGCTACCGACACAAGCGCCTGAATGCAGCATACAACGTGCACCAATCTTGCAATGCTCACGGACTACTACATTGGGGTACAAGATGCAATCAGAACCAACCGTAGTATTTGCTCCGATATAAACACCCGAATACAAGATAGTATTGTTACCGATTATGCAGTTATCACCAATACGTACAAATGCATCGATTGACACATTTGTGCCAAGTACCACATTTTCACCAATTTGCGCATCCGGATGTATGCCTGATGGGTGATTGCGTTGATGTGATTCCAACAGGGCAAGAATCTTTGCAAAGGCCACATCTGGGTTTTTCACCAGCACCAGGGGCAAAGTACAGCCAGCCGGTACTTCCTGAGTCAGGATTGCCGCTGCCTGCGTGTGTTCCAACAAGGGCCAATATTTTTTACCACGAACAAATGAAATGTCGCCTGGCCCAGCATTATCGATAGAATTTGCTCCTGAAATACAGAGGTCAGCATCACCTTTGAGTGTTCCACCCACCAGAATTGCTATGTCGCTGAGAACCAGTTCCATAAATATCTCTACTTCCTACAGAGGAAAAATCATTCAGTATAATTTAATGAAATGGGTGATTTATTGGGTATAACGGACAGAGACCGGCCTGTCGTATTACGCAGTCGCAATTGACAACTGCATACTCCCATCACCCATTACTAACAAATACTACTTAGAAGTAAGTGTCATGTTACGCAAGAAATTAAATCCAACCGTTTTTGAGCAGAAGATATAAGCAGATTGAATCAAAGGCCACCCATACCAGTGACGCTTATAATTAAATTTCAATATCAACTGCTTATGTAAGGTTTATGGCTTGGCTTATGTACAAAAAGCGCACCCTGTACCGCCCACAATGGTTTTACAGGGCACGCAATTTGAATCTTAACTTATCTTTTTACTCAAGTAACAAGATTGCAACAATACTAATTTAATTTGTGCTGTTTAATACGGTGAGCACTTTGGAAGTAATATCGATAGTTGCACTATGATACAAGACACTTCCGCGTGGTCCACGCTGTGCATTCAATACCAGATGATAATTGTCTTGAATGGCAACCCGTTCAATCGCCGCTTGAATATCGGCCAGAACTTCTTTAAGTACAGCCTCTTCCCGATTATCAATATAATTCTGATGCTTGCGCAACTCAGCGGTATACGTCAAGTAATCAGATTCTATTTCGTTACGCATTGTACTACGCTGCGTCTCGGTCATTGACTGGACTTGCGATTCAAAACGTTGTTTTGCTGCTTCAATACGATTTGAAAGCTGATCAATTTCTTGTTGACGCACATTAACATCCCGTTCCAATTCTTCATACAAGCGGATACGTTTGTTGTAATCGGCCAATAGAACTTGTATATCTGCGACGGCAATTCTGTATTCACCTGCAGCAGGCGCAGCTGCCTGCGCAAAGCCTTCACTGGCAAAGATGCACAGCGTTAAGGCTGAAATTATCAGTACACGAAGAAAACCGGATACATGAGCTAGCACGACAGGATATCCTTTTTTAGTTACAATGCTATTGTTCAAGCAAGTTACACGTTGTTACTACATTGTTTATGGTTTGTCATACAATCCGTATCGACAAATTTTCCAAGGCAGGCATTTTTGCGTGGATAGTATAAGCAAGATACCAGACGTGTTGCAAATCATATCCACAATCAATGCGGTTCATAACGATCCGGCAATGTAAAATCCCGGCCACCCAGTGCATAATACTACCCGGATAATTATTTTTCAAAAATCCACTTAATAATACACTAAAAATCCACTAGAAACGGAAACCGGTGGTCAAGTGCAACCGCCCACTTCCATGATCTTTGTCACCATTAACAGGCACACCATAATCGACACGGATCGGTCCAAGTCGGGGAACATCAACGCCAAAACCAACACCTACACCATGCTTAACATCCCCTAAGCTGAAATCACTGGAATCTTCCCAAACACCGGCAGAATCCACAAATGCATACAACCGGAGCATGTCTGTCAGCTTGTATTTAACCTCGACATTGGTAACCCAGCGAAGATTTCCACCCAGTGCGAACCGATCTCCAAAGAGTATATATTCTTTGGCAGATGGGCCGATGTCACGATTCCGATAACCACGCACGGTATTGGTACCACCTGCGTACAGCCGGTCCTGTAAGGGCACATAATCGGAGCTACCATACTCGGTGATATATCCTTCCCGGGTACGCAACGAAAAAATCCATTTCTGCTCACCATCCAGCGCCCAATACCATTGTGAATCATGTTCAAATTTAACAAATTCATTATCACCACCCAACCCGGCAAGTTGCATACCTAAAGTATGGCTGCTTCCAGAAGATGGATCGAAAAAGCGGTCCAATGTGTTGCGTTCAATTTCCCAATGGTTACTAATGGTGGTTGATTCGCCACGTTGTTTGCGGATTTCCGGATTTACAAAGAAGGGCAGCTCTGATATATCGGTTTTTTCATACCGCATACTGGTACGCACAGTAACGTATGGAGACAGAACTTTGCCCAGCCGTAATTGTCCACCACGCTGGTCTTCCCGGTAATTTGCACCACCGCGCACACGGTAGGATTCATCATATAAATCAGCACCGAACGACAGGGGGTATCCAAAAATTTCAGGATCAGTAAAACTGATGCTGTATTGGTCACGGCGCTCACCTACATTTATCCGTGCCGAGAATTGCTGGCCACCACCAGAAAACGTAGGCCAGTTTGTGATGTCAAAATTGTTCAGACGCAGTTCTGTGAATCCACCAAGGCGGTCTTCTGAACTATACCCAAAGCCGAAGTTAAAGTTACCGGTTTTACCTTCTTCTACATCAACAAGCAAATCGGTAAAGCGACCTTCACCTTCATATTCACTCAAGGTCATACGCACATTGTCAAAGTATCTGGTATTTTCAATACGTCGTTGGGAATCACGCACTGAAACTCCGTCAAATCGATTTCCAGGAGCAATTAACATTTCCCGTCGAATAACTTCATCACGCGTCACTTCATTACCGGTGATATCTATTTCACGGACATATTTGAGAACACCTTCATTGACATTGTGAACCACATGGGTTGTCTTGTTGTCACGGTCCAGGGTAACCTGCGGTGTCACAAGAGCGTTGACGTAACCACTTTCCTGATACCCTTGTTCGACAATATCGGCATCCCGCAATACCTGACCGCGGCTATGCACATCCCCAGCATGAACCTGAATGGTATCCAGCAATTCATCATCATCGTAGACCTTATTATCTGCGAATTCCAGAATATTCACCCGGTATTCCGGCCCTTCGTTTATGAATATTTGGATGTCCATACGCTTGCCGTCATCGGAATACGTCAGGTCAGCCTTGGGTACTTCTGCTTCAAGGCGACCGTGATCACCATAGACATCGACAATGCTTTGCAGGTCCTGTTCAAATTTGTTTTCTTCATATCTACCGCCAAGAAACCACAACGCACGTCGTGAATTAATTTGGCGACGCAGAGCACGGTCTGACAAGACATCATTTCCAACAAAATCAATACTGCGAATGCGTGCTTTACGGCCTTCTTCAATATTGTAGAAAACGCGAACCCGTGAGGGCCCGACCTGTTCCACAAGCGCGTCTACTACCGTATTGGCATAACCTTTACTCTCATAAAGCGTAATGATGGCTTCGCGGTCCTGTTCTTGATTTTCGGGAAGAAAAGACTCACCAGACCGGGTACTGATTGCGCTAAGAATTTGCCGGTCGCGAATCCTGCGGTTCCCGATAATGCTGATATCTTGTATCACGAGTTTTTCTTGCAACAGGTAGGTCAATGTGACCTGATTGCCCACCGGTGTAACAGCTGCCTGTACATTTGAGAAATATCCCAAATCGAACAGACGACGTATATCGCGTGACACAGCACGTGGATTGTATCGTTGTCCAGCCTGCACCTCCAGGCGGGCACGAACAACCTGTTCGCTTACCCGTTCCAATCCTTCAATACGCACTTCATTGATGACGCTGTCTGCCTGCTCCTGTCCCCAAACACCAGGCATGAGGCCCAACATCATCACAATGGCAAGGCCAATGGCTATGTTCTTCAAGTAGCTACACCTTCCGCGGCTGGTACGATAGGCTCAAGCAGTAAACGCTCTTCTACTTCAGCCGGTCGTACTATGATTTTTGTTCCCGGTTCCAACCCCCCTCGAAGGAGCAATTCAGCCAGGGGGTCCTCAATAAATTGCTGCACCGCACGGCGTAGTGGGCGTGCTCCATATTCATCGCTGCTGCCCACTCGTACCAGAAATTCCCTGGCTTCCGTTCCCACGTTGAGCAAAAGGTCCTTCTCTGCAACTCTATCTACCACCTCAAGAACCTCAATGTCAACAATTTGCATTAAATGCGCATGTCCAAGTCGTCCAAATACCATAATTTCATCAATACGATTCATGAATTCTGGATTAAAAATTTTCTTGGCTTCTTCCACAACCCGCGTTTTCATGCGCGTATATTCACCTTCCGGATCATCGCGCTGGAAACCAACAGTGGTACTTTTACCAATTCTACGAGCCCCCACATTACTGGTCATGAGGATAACAGTATTTCTGAAATCGACATGGCGTCCAGTAGCATCTGTCATTCGTCCCTCTTCCAGTACTTGAAGTAAGGAATTAAATACATCGGGATGCGCTTTTTCGATTTCATCAAACAGCACAACAGAATAGGGCCTGCGCCGCACCTGCTCCGTCAATTGCCCGCCTTCATTATAACCGACATACCCTGGTGGCGCACCAGCCAGACGAGAAACATTAAATTTCTCCATATATTCTGACATGTCGATGGTGATCAATGCATCTTCGTTGCCGAACAGGAAGGTCGCCAATGTTTTTGCTAATAGAGTTTTACCGACACCCGTTGGCCCCAGGCAGAGAAATGAACCTACAGGGCGTGCATGTTGTCCCAAACCGGCACGTGAACGTTGAATAGCCCGAACCAACGAATCGATTGCCTCATCCTGGCCAATAACTGATTTTGTAAGCTCTTCTCGCATCCGAAGCAGTCGCTCAGATTCTTTTTCTTCCAGCTTGGTTAATGGCACCCCAGTCCATTTGGACACGATGTATGCAATTTCTTCCGCCCCGACAATCACTTCTGCCGAGTCTCGCTTGCGCTCCCACTCCCTTTTGCTGTCTTCCAACTTGGTAATGAGCGAACGCTCTTTATCGCGCAATCCAGCAGCTTTTTCATATTCCTGACTGCGAATGGCAGCTTCTTTTTCCTGAGTAACCAGTTCTATGTCATGTTCGATTTCTTTAAGCTCAGCCGGACGTGTTGTTACCTGCAATCGGGCACGACTACCAGCCTCATCGATTACGTCGACCGCCTTGTCGGGAAGGAAACGATCACTGATGTATTGGTCAGATAGTTTCGCCGCTGCCACCACTGCTTCATCGGAGAATTTAACCCGATGGTGCGCTTCATATTTGTCACGCAAGCCCTTGATGATTTCGATGGTTTGACTTACAGAAGGTGCTTCCACCAGGATAGTTTGAAAGCGACGGGCCAGGGCAGCATCTTTTTCGATATATTTCCGATACTCGTCCATGGTTGTAGCGCCGATGCATTGCAATTCACCTCGTGCCAATGATGGTTTGAGCATATTGGCGGCATCGACTGCACCTTCAGCGGCACCCGCCCCTACGATAGTATGTAATTCATCGATGAACAAGATTATGTTGTCGGCACGCCGAATTTCTTTCATGACCGATTTCAGGCGCTCTTCAAACTGGCCCCGATATTTCGTTCCGGCAACTACACCTGCCAGGTCAAGTGTCAATACACGCCTGCGTAACAACAAGTCAGGGACATCGCCATTGATAATGGCCTGTGCCAGACCTTCAACAATAGCCGTCTTCCCTACGCCTGCCTCACCAATCAGCACGGGGTTATTTTTCGTGCGACGACTCAGTACTTGAATGACACGTTCTATTTCACTTTCACGGCCTACAACAGGATCGAGCTTCCCCTCACGTGCCAACTGGGTCAGATCTCGTCCGAAAGTATCCAGGGCAGGTGTTTGCGATTTCTTGCTGGTTTGGGCTTCTTGTGAAGAACTGCGCCCCTGATCGCCCAACAGGCGAATCACTTCTGCCTGAATGCGGCCCAGGTCTATTTTCATGTCTTGTAGTACTTTGGCGGCGATTCCCTCGCCTTCCTTGAGCAATCCAAGCAGAATATGTTCGGTGCCTATATAGCTGTGATTAAAGCGGCGTGCTTCTTCAACCGCCAGCTCCAGTACCTTTTTGGCACGTGGCGTGAAAGCGATGTCATCGCCGGAAACCACGGCTCCGCCAGGTTGGACTTGCTGTTCAATTTCCAGGGCCAGGGCTTCTATATCTACGCCCAGATTTTCCAGCGCACGTGCAGCGATTCCATCCGGTTCACGACAGAGTCCGAGTAAAATGTGTTCTGTACGCACATATTCACTCCCCAATCGGGTAGCCTCTTCGCGTGCGGCGCTCACCACATGCTTGGCGCGTTCGGTGAATCGTTCCCACATAATAGTATTACCTTTCCATTCCCACAGAGAAACGGCTGCGAAACAGCTCCGCACGCTCCATGTTCAATGTATATGCATCGCAAGCCCGGCCCTTGGCCATTTCCAATTGGGCACCTTGCGATTGAAGCATCAATGTATTCAGTTCAACAGGTTGAAATGCATTATCAAGGTGCAGGTCTACACCCAACCTGATAGCAGACAACAACTGCAAACCTTCTGCAAAACCCAATAGCCGTGCTCCGGACGCAATCCCGCGTGCGCGACCAATTTTGTCTTCCAGACTGCGTTTGCTTTCTGCCATCAATCGTTTTCGCTCGCCACGCTCTTCAGTTATTATTTTGGAAGCAGCATGACGCACATGAAACAATATTTCATCTTCTGAAAGTCCAAGAGTGCTTTCATTAACCAGCAGATACATATCACCCAAAGAAGCCTTTAACGTTCCAGGCAAGATACCGTCCATATTACTATATAGAGATTGATCAATACGTGCCTCGAATGACTCCAGGTCTGGTATGGGTGAAGATAACAACAACTTCTCTTTTTTATCTGATTTTAATGTTTCTGACTGCGATTCACTTCCAGCCGTTATACCTTGCAAGGCAAGACGTTGGCCAGCTATTCGTTCTGCATGTTTTTGCAAGGAACCGGTCATCGCAAGCGCAGGTAAATGCAACAGGACGCATGACTTAAGTGCGGTTCCGACATTGCGTAATTGTGCTGTCAGGTAACCCAATTGCTCATCAAACGCAAATCCCAGAATTTTATTCAAATTTTCTTCGTAATAAACAGCTTGTGTCCAGCACTCTTGGAGCTGTAATCCGGCACAAAGCACACGTATCGTAACATGGTCCAAAGCATTGATCATGATGCTGACATTCTGATCTGCAGCGACATATACGCCCCGAGGCCCGGAACCACTTATCAAATCCTGAGTAATTAATTGTCGTTCCGCCAGAAAACGCACTTCAACCGGGTCTAAATCAGCGAAACTGTAATATTTTCCCTTGGATTTCAAGTTCAGATTGTCCAGAACCTGTAAAATCCGTTCTTCGACCATCGCTTTGTCTTGATCCGCAGCATACCTGACAAAAGGTACGTCCGGGAGATTCCTGCTTAAAGTGCATTGGCAAAAAAGGGCCATGGAACCTTCCGGTGCCTCTTTGTAAAACCAAGATGGTCTATTATCAACAAGCATATCAACCAGCATACGAATCAATCTACTCCAGAATCCGAAAAGTATAGTCCAGACTCTAAATTCCGTATTTCGTCGCGTAGTGCAGCAGCTTCTTCATAGTTTTCTGCTTTCAGGACACTACGCAACAATGCACGTTTTGTAGTCAGGTCTTCACGCAAGCGTGCTTTGTTGTCATCAATATGAGCAACCCTGCCTTTGTGCCGGGTGTCACGGTGCAAACTATGCAGTATAGGCTCCAATTCTTCCCGAAACGCAGTAAAACACATGTTACAACCAACCTCACCATCATCAAAAACGGTATTCAATTTCGTACCGCAAGTCGGGCATGTGTGCTGCGCACGTTCTAAATCAGCCAGAACACGCTTTTTTGCTGCCCGTGCTCCAAGTACACTTGGTCCGGTCAACTCAAAGCCTTTGGCCGCATTTTTTTGATGTTGCGCCATACAAGACGAGCATAAGTGCTGATCTACAACACGTCCGTCCACAACTTCGGCATAACGGACAGTCGCAACATTTTTATGACATTTTTGACACAACATAATCAGAATTCCAATTTAACTTGCCACCAGTATACCATTCCGTGGCCCTTCAGTCCATGTTATGAGGCTGATAACCCCAACATGCTGTAAGCAGATATAGTCCATGGTGACGATAGAAACAACATTGAATCATTAAATTTATACTTCTATCATTATTGTACCGGGAATCAGGGTGGTTACAGCAAGAAAACAAATTTGTATTAAATTCAATGAGTTAGACCTGGTGTATTTGCTGAATCATGGTCGCCAAATACTTGTCCAGATATTATAAATAAAAATAAACTTAAATACTGGACACTTATACCATTATTGCAACACCAAGAATGCCCCAAGTATTCATAGCGGTACTATAAGTTACCTATTACCGAATTTTACACTTCACACCATTGCAATAAGTACTTTTCTTTCATTGATAACGACCGTTAACAGGTACAAGCATGATGAAAATATCCTGAGAATTATTTATAGTTCTCATTTCACGATACAATTTATTCCTGTAAAGACTTTTTGCTTATTGTGTGGTTATGATGATTTGACACTTGATACTCACCATACCGTTTCAAAGTAGTAATTGATATGTCTCGGTGATTCAAAACCATTGTATGGATGCATTCGTCTTTTGGCACAAAACACACAATTGCAACCCGTCGCTCGGTTACGCGCCGAATTATTATTGAAAATCACTCCCCGCATGATACTTCGATTCCTACTGTTGGGCAGCTTTCCGAAAATTTGCACTGTCGAAGGCGACCTGGCGGTATTGCCAATGCGTGACAATGCACCAGAAACCAGGATTGCGGAAATCATGCGACATGTAACGTGTCACATACGCCTCTGGCGAAGTGCTATCGGAAACTATGAAACGGGATATCTGGCCTCGGAAAATATATAATCCATGTAACGAAGAACAGTGAACGAAGCTTTTCGTGAGATGGAAAAGCTCCCGGTCTGAGAGTATAAAAGTACAGTTTGCCAGGCAAAAGATCACATGGCTTGATACTTAGCAGTCTGCTGACAGGCAACGTGAAATCTTTACCCCGTTATGCTACCATTCCATCATCGGTAATATTGAATCTACACCAGTTATTATTGGAATGGAGAATTATTGTGCTGCAACGGATAGCTGTATTTGATATGGACACTGTAGAAATATCTGCACTGGATGAGCAATTACGGGAAATGCAACCTCCTGTCACCGCGTCGTCAGCTACTTTACAAGAAGGTGATATGATATCCACAGCCATGATAGGCATACTGGCTGCTCCTGGCAGCAAAGATACCATCATGCCGACATTGCAGCATATCGCACAAGAACGTATCAACACTTTGGTGTTGTTATCAGATGCCGTTGATTGCAGAGAAGGTATTTCAGTGGGGTCTTCAAACAGGGTACGAGAACTTGCTACCCGTTTTGCTCAGGTACTTGGCTTGAGTCGCAACGAACAAATTGTTCTTGAGCACGGCGCACTGCTTCGTGATATTGGCAAAATAACCATTCCGAACGATGTACTGTTGAAAAATTCTACACTTACCTATGATGAATGGGTATTGATTCAACATCACACCATTCGGGGAGTAGAATTGCTTAATGAACGCGGAATCTGCCAGGAGATAAGCGATATTCTGTTACGGCATCATGAGTGCTATGATGGCGATGGTTATCCAGACCATATGGAAGGTGACGCAATACCATACTTTGCGCGCATCATCAAGATTCTTGATGTATACTGCGCCATGACCGGACAACGACATTATCGCAAGACGAAATGTACCCATGAAGAGGCATTGAAATATTTACAAAGCGAGCGCGGTAAGCATTTCGATCCGGAATTAATTGACACCTTCGTCAGGGAAGAAATTGGAGAAACCCTTTAGTAGTAAGCGGATCGTAACGCAGTTCAATCTGTAAACTGGAACTATGTCAAAGATATTTCAGGGTTGTATCATGGCGTTTCGCCAGCAGGTATTTCATTGCTTTCGGTTAAATCTGTCCCTGTTTCATCTTCCAGATTCTCTGAATCAATTTCAACTTCTACCGCATCTTCGCCTGTACCTTCATCTGTAATCACCAGATCCTTGTCGGTGTCATCTTCTTGGTCTGCCTGAGCAGAGGGAATCTTCATACCTCCAGACAAGTCCAACAGAAATTCCAGAATGTTTTCATCATCCCATTTTGCGCCACCTATTTGCTTGAACATAATATTGCCATCAGGATCGACGATAAAATTCGCAGGCGTATCTGGACTGGCGAAAATATCAGGTCTGTCAGACAGCAATGTATATACAGGGAAATCAATGTTTTCTTTGGCAATAATGTCCGGCAATTCATCTTTGTTATCTGTTGCCACGATAACAAAAACCACATCACTGCCTTCCAACTTATTGTACAGACGATTGATGGAAGGTAATTGGGCCAGGCAAGGCACACAGGCGGGGTGCCAGAATGTAATGAATATAGTTTTACCCTGGACAGTTTCCAAATCCAGCACATCCCCATCTTGCGAGATAACTTGCCAGTCATAAGAAGCTTTCAAGCCCACTGTTATAGGTGGCGGTCGTAACGTTTCTTCTTTACGCTGGACCACAAAATCCTGGAACATAAATCCAAACGCCAAGACGCCGATGATCAGGCCTATCATGCCGGAAACGAATCCCACGGCACATCCAAAGGCAAAATGTCTAGTTGCAACGGCCAAAAGAAAACCCTCCAATAACTTAATGGCCAACCAATCCCTCACCTACATCGCTGCATTATACAACATTTCATTCTATCTGGTAGAATTTTTTGGAGCAACATTGCCATCATTGGCAACTTTCTCTTTGATATCCTTATCCTCAAAACGCTGCATTCGTTCCCTGAACTCAGCTTCTTTGCCCCGATCCGTCGGTTGATAATAAACACCACGCTGTACACCATAGCTTTGCGATACATAACCCTCTTCGAAATCATGGGCGTACTTGTAATCTATACCACGGCCTAATCTGGAAGCACCTTTATAGTGTGCATCTTGCAGATGGGAAGGAATTTCCAAGGTCACACCTTCACGCACATCACGCAAAGCTTTATCAATCCCCAGACATGCTGCATTGCTTTTTGGCGCACAAGCAACATAGGCCGCAGCCTGAGCCAGGATTATACGGGCTTCTGGCATGCCAATAAATTCACAAGCTTGCCAGGCTGCCGTTGCGGTCACAAGTGCCATAGGGTCTGCATTCCCTACATCTTCAGCAGCAGCTATGCATATTCGGCGTGCGACAAACCGGGGGGTCTCTCCCGCTTCAAGCATACGTGCCAGCCAATACAAAGCGGCATCTGGATGACTGCCCCGCATGCTTTTTATGAATGCCGATGCACAATCATAATGCGCATCGCCTGTACCATCGTAATGCAGCATTTTCTGTTGAATAGATTCTTGTGCTATCTCAAGTGAAATGTATAATTGATTATCTTCCTGTTGCGTGGTGAGCAATGCGATTTCAAGTGCATTTAAGGCACGACGCACATCCCCTTCCGCATACCGGGCAATATGTAACAAGGCATCATTATCAACATGCACTTGCAGTTCATTCATCCCTCGCTCCGGATGTTGTAGTGCGCGCTGCATTAATTGAACCACACATTCTTCAGACAAGCGCTTAAATTCAAATATTTGTGACCGAGACAATAAGGGTGCCACCACTGAGAAGAAAGGATTTTCCGTGGTAGCTCCAATCAAGATTATGTTTCCATTTTCTACATCAGGCAACAAGGCATCTTGCTGGGCACGATTAAATCGATGAATTTCATCAATAAATACAATCGTCTTGCGTTGTTCGTGGATACGCCGTTGTTTTGCAACCGAAATAAGTTCTCGAAGTTCTTTGACACCCGATGTAACCGCATTCATCGGCTCAAATGCGGAACTTGTACGCATGGCAATGATTCTTGCCAAAGCAGTTTTACCGCTGCCCGGGGGGCCATACAGCATCAATGATGTAATGCGGTCTGCCTCTATGGCACGTCGGAGAATTTTACCCTTTCCGAGGATGTGCTCCTGACCAATCAATTCATCCAAAGTTCTTGGTGCGACCCGACGAGGCAACGGCGCTTCACGGTGCATTCGCTCCGCTGCTGCATTTTCAAATAAATCTTCTGTCATGCTGACAATACTACCCATCATCTTGCCGGAATAGCAATGCTTTCCTGCACATTACGTCATGCAGCTCCCATTCTGTCCCCCCACCTGACTCGAAACAATATTTGGATTGTGTTTCTTATTTTCTCATTACACCCCGGATATTACCAGAGGAGGACAAGGATACGTGCTGTACACGCGCTGGTATGGATCGCGTTAAATGCGCTTCTGAATACTCACCAGTGCAGGCAGGGTAGTAAGGACGTGCGGCCTGGGTTGGCAATACGCTCCCTGTCCTGTTTCTTGATCTAGATTCTCAATCCTTTTGCGCCTATCTTTGGCGCTTACAGTGGCGAAGAACCGTTTGTTGTTATTGCCAAACCTGCTGACGAGAAATACAAAAACGGAGAACGCCCAGCATATTCGGGTGCTCTCCGTTGTCAAATAGTTTAAGTGTAATTCATAGATACGATCAGATGTAATTCAATCGCATCACTCAACACGTCCTAATATTCTTGGATGTGGATATCGCGGAACGACAAATCGGTGGCAGGATCATGTCCCTGAAGATGAATAGTACCAGCTTGGGGCACATAACCATTTTTCCCGTCACCATTTTCTGATACTGGACGTGTGTCAAAGAATTCACAGACCAGATAACCATCAAGCCAGACAGCCATATAATTTTCATGGCAAACTATCGTTTTTTCAAACCATTCATAATCCGATGTCACAACGTTACGAGAGGGGCGTACACCATAAATACCACCTGTGCCAAAATCTACTGGTTTCGTGCGATCGTCCCCCATCCACTCATTGCGAATTTGTGATTCATAGCCTAACCAGAACTGGCCAACCGGGCCACGAAAAAACACCCCACTGTTCAGGCTGTCGCCGTGAGAAATAATGTCCAACTGGGCAATGAAGTCACGAAATACGCCTTCAGTTTCAATTTGGCCATTGCCATCCACAATACGCAGGTTCCCATCTTCAACCGAGAATTCTGATTGTCGGTCCGGTATGATATTCCAACCACTCAGGTCTTCTCCATTGAACAACGATGTGAGATGTAAGGGGCGCAAGCGCAATTCTGCCACTTCAACTTTGGTTTCCACGCGGAAACGGTGATAACGGTGATAATGAATTCCGATATTGCCTCGGTCGCGGGTAACACCGGCGACAGGATAGTCTTCACCATCTACTTTCACAGTGATATCGTTTCCGATGGCAGTAATGTGGATGTCATGCCATTCGGTCGGATCTTCCATCTCGCGAATGACGACTACACCTGCACCATTTTCTTCATGGTGACCTTCATTGCTACCTCTGAACACCAGATTGAGTGTACCCGGCGCACTGACCCGTACACGTGCCTGTAACTCAAAGTCTTTGAACTGCGCGTTGGTAGCAATCCAGCCATGCCAGCCTTCTTCTGCAACCAAGTTACCGTCGTCTACTTTCCAATCTGCATCCCCAAAAGTGCTGAAGCCATACAACGTTTCATTGTCAAACAGTTTTATCCACTTTCCTTCTTCAACCGAGTCCGCTCCGGCACTCATTGCGACACCTGTCATTACGACAGTAAGCAATACCAGCAGTCTTTTTGCACATATTAATTGCCAGCCCATTCAAACCTCCTTAAATTTTAAACTTTTGATTTTAACAGTAAATGCAACCACAAATTACTTCACAACACAAAACAGGTTACACCGATACAGACGCCGTTACTGTACCCAAGCAGACCTCTGATTTCAAATTGTGTATTTTACACAGAACACGTCACAGCTACCACTATAGAAGCTTATTCTATATCTGCATTCTGTGTTTGCAGCCATACAAGCGCATCATTCAATACTTGCATTGTATTACCTTCTTCCATACCAACATGGTCCGAGTCATACCACAGTACTGTTTTGGGATCATTACAGGCTTCTTGTAGTGCGAATGCAGCATCATTAGAAATCAGCTGATCAAATCGGCCATTTTGTATTAAAACAGGCCGGGGCGAAATAGCTCCTACATAGTGAACGGGGTCTGCCTTGCTCAAGAGGTACCAAGTCAATGGCTTAACAATATAAATGAATGAACCTAATTCGGAGCGAATGGCACTGGCTTCCAACATTTTCCCGATGTTACCACCGCCATATACCAACACAACTGCCCTGAAACGGGTGTCTTTTGCTGCTGCAGTGGCGCCGGTAATAGCGCCATAACTTGCCCCAACGAGGAACACCCTGTCATTGTCAATTTCATTTCGCGTAGCCAAATAATCCAATATTCTGCGGGTATCAATAATTGTCTGAGGCGCACGCCGAAGGAAAGCTGATGCCTCATTGATCATTCCTGATTCATCTGATAATGCGCGGCCTCCACGGGTAAATTGATCGAAACTAGCCATAGCAAAACCAGCCTGATTAAAAGGAAGTGTAATTTCATCTAAAAAATCTTTCCGTTGCCCTATACCATGCAAGAAAACCACACATGGGAATGGGCCATCTCCTTCTAATGGAAAGGTCAATAATGCAGGTACTCTTTCACCGGGAATTGATTCAAACACAGCCTCCTGACGCCTGTAACCTTCTTCACGGATTTCAATGGGTTCTTCTGTGGCATTCAGTGGGAAAGTAGCAACGTATCCATCAAAATAATGAGCATCTGCACGATTCTTGGCCACAGTTAACCCAATAACTAACAGAACACAGAAAGCACCAATTCCGATGGCGATTTTATACTTCATTACGTACCTCTAAAAGATATCATCATTAGCAAAATGGTTTATATGATTAAGAAAGCTTTACTCGGCCAGGGACAATTCCTGCCAACGAATATACCCCATGTGGTTGGGTACATAACCTTGCACAGCAGGGTCCATCAAAAATTTTCGGGTGTAGAAATAGATGGGTACAATGGGGGCTTCCTCCAAAAGAATCTCTTCGGCATTTTGTAAGTATTCCTGGCGGGTTTGCTGATGGGATTCCGCGTAGGCGCGCCGCACATAATCATCATAATCAGTCGAAGTAAACCCGGTGCGGTTATTGCCGCCATCAGTAAGGAAACATTCGAGAAAGTTAATCGGGTCTTCCACATCACCTATCCAGGCAGATCGGGCTATATCGAAATCCAAGCTTGACATAGACGACAGATACACCCGCCAATCCTGATTCAACAATCGGACATCGGCTCCGAGGTGCTGTCGCCACATACGCTGTATGGCTTCAGCGATGGTTTTGTGAGATTCATGTGTGTTGTATAGAATCTCAACTACTGGCAACCCTGAGCCACCTGGATACCCTGCTTCTGCTAACAACGTGCGCGCACGTTCAGGATCATATTCTACACGACTTTTACTTGTATACCCTGCCGTATCAGGGGGCACAAAAAACCAGGCGGGGTCTTCATTGCCTTGCAAGACATTCCGGGTAAGGGTTTCTCGATCAATCGCCAATGAAAAAGCCTGACGCACCCGTTTGTCATCAAAAGGTTTTCGTGTCACATTGAAACGATAAAAATACACCCCCAGATAGGGATGGATATGCAGGAGTTCGGGGTTGTCACGTCGATATACATCAATTCGATGCAACGGGATGTCATTGGTTAAATGCAATTCGCCTGAACGAAAGCTTCTTTCTTCGGTTTGCAAATTATCAATCGGATAATAGAAAATTCCATCCAATGCAACCGCTTCCTTATTCCAATAATGCACATTGCGGTCTACACGAATGATTTCATTGGGACGCCATGCAGCAAGTTGAAATGCTCCGTTGCTGACCATATTTCCTGCCTGGGTCCAACCGGTTCCTCGTTCATCAATATTCCCAAATTGTTCTATAGTGCCTTGATGCACCGGGAACCAGGCGTAGTGTGTCTGCATGGTTAAAAAATACGGGGTAGGGTGAACCAATCGAACTTCCAGGGTATATGCATCCAGCGCGCTAACCCCAACCTCGGAAAAATCGGTTATTGCACCTGTGTTGAATGCCTCTGCATTTTCAATGCAATGCAACAGATAAGCATATTCCGAAGCCAGGGCCGGAGATAGAATCCGTCTCCAACTGTATACAAAATCATGGGCAGTTACAGGATCACCATTGGACCAACGCGCAGACTCACGCACTTTAAAGGTGTAAGTCTTTCCATCATCAGATATTTGCCAGGACTCGGCCACCCCAGGGATCGGTTCATTGGTTTTTGGATTTACATCACTGATACCTTCAAACAATGCAGTAAGAATACGATGCTCAGTTACGCCACTCACCAGATGCGGATCGAGTTCTTGCACTTCAGCGCCATTCCCGACACGCAGCACATTGGGTTCATGGCTTGTACCGCAACCACTGATCAGGCAGGTTATTCCAATCACACCAGCCAATATAATTATTTTGGGCATTGTAATCCAATTGGATATTCGCATGGCGTCTTCCTGTGTTCTGTTTCATACTGATTATAGGTATGGACTCGGGAAAAAAAACTTCCGTTACACCAATGCTAGACTGGGCTGTGGTGTAACGCGCATATCACCTACCACTCCAGACTGGAAACGGGAGTCTGCTGCGGCTGCAATCATGGCGCCATTGTCAACACAGTATTTCATGGCAGGCATAAAGACCGGCACTGTGATTTCTGCCAACAGGCGTTCCCGCAGCAACCGATTTGCTGCCACACCTCCTGCCAGCACAAGACATTGCACACCTGTCATTTTCAAAGCCTGCTTCGTTTTGATCAGTAAAATATCAACTGCTGCAGCTTGAAAACTGGCAGCCAGGTCTTCTTTATTTACCTCGCCACTACGCATGGCATACAACACAGCAGTTTTTAATCCACTATAACTGAAATCAAGCGTATTCTGATCGCACATGGCCCGTGGAAAATTAAATGCTTCGGGATTCCCCTGCTCTGATGCCTTTTGTATGGAGGGGCCACCAGGATAGGGCAATTCTAATAAGCGGGCCACTTTGTCGAAAGATTCTCCAACAGCATCGTCACGTGTAGAGCCCAGAATCTTATATTGGTGCGGAGCAGCACAATGAATGATCTGTGTGTGTCCACCACTTACCACCAAAGCCAGAAACGGAAAAGAAGGGGCATCCTCACCCAAGAAAGCAGAAAAAATATGGCCCTCAATATGATGTACCGGTATGAACGGTTTTGACCATGCAAAAGCCAATGCTTTCGCGAAACTTAATCCCACAAGCAATGCCCCCATCAGTCCGGGGCCTTGGGTTGCTGCAATCGCGTCGATCTCCACACCCGCATCATCCAGCACCGTGCGAACCAGCTGTGAAATCACTTTAATATGTTGTCTGGAAGCCAATTCAGGAACAACACCGCCAAACACTCTATGTAAATCCGTTTGCGAAGCGATTTCATTGGCCAATACGATACGACCATTTTGAACCACGGCAACGCCTGTGTCATCACAAGATGTTTCAATTCCAAGGATTATACTCAATGCATTAACTCCGATACATGGATCAACTCTATTTCTTCTTCATCAAGGATAGGCAACATTGCTTCCAGAACATCTACGGTATGGGGTCTGAAATGGCCAATTGCAATCGCTGATCCCCGTGATTTTGCCAATTCTATCATTGCTATAAACTGCACACGAATTTGCTCCGGATCATTATTATGGTCCAGAAAAATATCCCGACTTGCCGTGGGTATCTGCTTAGATCGGGCGATTTCATACGCACGTGATGACGCTGTGGTCCGGCTGTCCAGGAAATACAATCCTTTCTCTTTAATGATTTCCAGAAACGTTTCCATGGCATCCGGGTCTGACGTGTACATTGATCCTGTATGGTTGTTTACACCGACAACGTGTGGAATCTGGCTTAATGCATCCAGAGTTAACTCCCTGATTTTATCTGCTTCCATATCTACTTCAATTTGCCCTGGAAAAACATGATTTCCTTCATTATTGTTCTGCATGGGCATGTGGAGCATGATTTCAAATCCCAAGGCTGCCCCCTGATTCGCAATTGATTCACCCAAAGGCGTGTTGGGCAATATAGCAAGTGTCAATTTATTGCTCAGATTCAATATTTTTTCGTTATGTGCGCCACCATATCCGCCATCGTCCAGTATAATTGCAACTCTTGGCTTTTCTCCTGGTGTAGCAACCTTCACTGCCGGTGCTACCCCATTTTCATGCAGATCAATATATTCTGATTCCAATGGCAACTGTTCTGGTGATGGCAGTATTACACTCTCGGGTTGTTCTGTAGAATCTATATCGGCCCCACCGGTACCTTCTTCTTCACCTTCCTCACCACCATCAGTCCCGGCTGGTAAATCGCCTGCTTCTTCATACGGAAGCACTTCAGGCTCTGTGATTAAATCAGCATCCTCTTCATCATTCAGCACATCACCCATATAATGCATCACAGCTTCAACCTGTATACGGTCAGACAAGGAGAAGCGCATCAGGAAGATTCCAGACGCAGTTTCTTCCAGCAGAGCATGCACATTAAACCGATCAGCCAGATTGTCGGCATCTTCCCAAAACGTATCCAGAGAATTATCAGCAGGCAGCAATGCCTCGAAATTGGTTACATACCATTGAAACAATTCGTCTTCCTGCTCAAGCGGCCCAATTTGTTGTATTTTGTCTGTAGATATTCCATGTCTCAGCAACATCGCCCTGAACTCATCTGCAATCGATTGACTGGTCTGACGCAAATCTTGTCGGTAAGACACGATGTCGGTTGATGATTCCAGAACGATTTCTGCAAATTCCAGCTCGCCAAAAACCAAACGCCATCGGGTTTCCGAGCCACTGACAGGTAGCGGGATAATGTCAACATCAAATTCTGCCATTTCACGACGAAGCAACTTCTCCATGCCCTCTGCGCTGAGTTGAGGAGGTAATGCTACATCAAACCGATAGAAGTACCAATAATGAATACCGTCTTGTCGCCGCTCAGGCACAGATCGTTCCAAACTGTTTTCGGCGATGTATAATTCATGTAAATTTTTTTCCACGGCATCAGCAAGGTAACCGGTCACTTTGGTGAGGTTTACCGGGCGGTTTTGGTAAAACTGTACTAAAAGCAACCCCATAATCACGGCTATTAAGGTCAGACTGGAAAACCCAGCAATCAGGTATAACCATGTCTTCATCTGAATTACACGTCCAATACCTTGTATGTGGGAATCGGTTGATCCGGTTTGTTCCTCATTCGACATAAATCGGTATGTATTCCTGTATTTTTTATTTAAATCAGCGTGTCAGGTGAATACCCTATAGAGCAGGTGTACATGGCTGAACCCAACATCAGCACAAAAACCAATTATTACACTCAAGTTAACGAAGTATACTTTTAAAAATCGACCCATTCTACTGGAGCGGACACCTGCTTTAAAAAATGTCTGCTGGTTTTCAGAAAATTTTCTGGTGCATCACTGACCAAAAACCGGTACTGTGGTATCTGTCCGGGACTACAAGCCAAGTTATGGTTTTTGACCACATCCGCTACAGTACGCGCTGTTTCTTCCGCGCTGTCTACCAATGTAACGCCTATACCAACAGTTTCTTGAATAACACTGGCAAGCAACGGATAATGCGTACATCCCAAAACCAATGTATCAATACCCCGCATCAATAGTGGTTCCAAGTAGTTTTTTGCAACCAGACGAGGCACATCCCCTGTGGTCCAACCTTCTTCTGCCAGAGGGACAAACAAGGGGCATGCTTGCGTATATACAGCGGCATTATGTCTGAGGTGAAGAATAGCCTGGGTGTATGCTTTGCTCGCTACGGTACCTACTGTCCCGATAACACCGATATGGTTGTTTTTCGTGCGAGAAAGTGCTGCATAAGCTCCGGGTTCGACAACACCAACAACAGGCACGCTCAAGGTGGATTTTAATGCGTCCAGAGCAAATGCGGAGGCAGTATTACAAGCCACAACCAATAATTTTACATCTTGTTTGAGTAATAGCTGAGCACATGCATTCGCGTAGCGAATAACCGTATCGCGGGATTTACTTCCATAAGGCACCCTGGCGGTATCGCCAAGATATACCAGCGACTCCTCTGGCAGGTGGCGAGACAATTCTCTAAAAACGGTCAGCCCTCCGACACCGGAATCAAAAATACCAATGGGCCTGGAATCATCAGCCATTAATTAACGTCACTATTGGTTGTGATAAAGCAGAAGATTCCAACCAACGATTATCTGGTGGTAATGGTTCACTGACATCAACGTGTGCAGGAAAAGTTTCCGGGTATAGCCCTTCCACCAGAATACGTACATGGCGGACTTGTGGATCGCGATTACTTTGCAGCGCACCTTGCGTCAATGTATTAACAATTCCGTAAACCAGCAAGCTTTCTTGACCAGCACCAGTAAATGCCGCATGGTCTGTGAGAAGTTCTCTGGAAAGATCAATCACCAACTCACCATCATCCAGCAAGTATAACGCCCGAACCCGAACACTGTCCGGTAATACCGGTGCATACTGGTCTGAAGACGGTCCGGCAATCAAGGCGTCCAATGCTACACGACAATTTTCAACAGTAGATTCACTATAGGGTAAAGGCACTGTATATGGCCGTAAATGTGTCCCGTCTCGATTGGAAAAGTATAAAAGCACTTCCCGTTCGCCTAATTGGGCCGTAGAGCGACGCAAGTCAGAACCAGAAAACTGTGAATCATTGGCAGCAGGGCGCAATGTAGACAGGGGGGCTTGTCCTCCTTGCAACATCTCGTAGGCCAGTAACACCACTGAAAACAGGAGTATCAATGTAAACAGGCCCCAGAGAGCCATGACAAATTTTTTTACTATATAACGCCGCATCGGCTTCATGTTGGTGAATCTCCAATTTTACAGGCAACTAGGTGAACAGCATCAGCCGGTTGCTGACACCAATTCTTGAATACCAGCGGCAAGCGCTGCTGCCAACTCTTCCTGATACGACTCCTGCATTAACAAGGCAGCATCGTTCTGGTTGCTCAAAACACCTGCCTCTATCAGTACACCGGGGATGTTGAGCTCTCGAAAAAGTCGTAATGGTGTTCCATTAACACTACGAACACGCAAACCAGCAGCGGTTAATTGTTGTTCAATCATTTCTGCCAGAGAACGACTCCGGTTTTGAATATCACCATGAATCATATTCAAACCCACAGCGGTGTCAGGTCGTGAGGGAATCTGATGATAGACAATGTCTACGCCACGTGCATTCTGTGCCGGACTTGCACCGGCATGTATACTGACAAACAAATCGGCATCGTTGTTTTGTGCCACAGAAATTCGGGCACGCATACTTAAATCTCGGTCTTCTGAGCGCGTGAGAAAAATCCGCAAGGAAGTTTTCTCTTTCAAAATGCGGGCCAATCGCTCACCGATCGCCAATGTTATATCTTTTTCAGGAAGTAAACCGTCGACTACATAGCCCAAATCATTCCCCCCATGCCCAACATCAATCACAATGGTGCGAGGTGTAGTACGTAAAGCAGGAACTTCAGCAGCTTGCTGTACGCGTGTCGGCTGGGATGCAGTAGTTTGCGGTGTTTCACGTGCAGGAGCTGGTAATGGTTGAGGCTGGGGAGCAGACTCCGGCAACTCTGGGACTACTGGTTGCTGTGTTTCTGAGAAAGTCGGGGCTGGTAGCGGTTCAAGAGAAGTCAATAAATCCAACCCTTCTTCAATGGCTTCAGGTCTTTGTGGCGGTGGCGTTTGTGCTGGTACATCTTGTGATGTGGCAGGTTGTGGCGGTGTATCTCGTGGTTCTGCGGTAACTGAATCTGTTGTCTGTTGCGCCTGCAAAGAATAAACACTATTAAGAAGCAGTGGCACATCAGAAGCAGCAATATAGACATCACCTCGTTGCAAAACAACAGGATGATTCAGATAAACAGCACTCCGGTTTGGGCTACTAACTCGGGTAGTGTTGATACCAATCACAGCAAACGTATTACGAATATCCAATTGAATTTGCGCTGTACCCACATAGGCTGTTCCGCCCAACTGACTGACCAGCAGTGGAAGCGAGACATGCTCTATACTCTGGATGGTCACTGTGTCCAAATTTATCTGACGCGTATCGCCATCCTGCTCTACAGAAATTTGGGCAGCACTCCAGGCAAACAATGGGAAAAGAAGCAAAACCGGTAATACAAATTGTATATACCATAGGCGATACTGCTTTTCGACAGAACAATGCGCATATATTTGAAGTATCATTGCTGATTAACGATTCTTTTGTAAATTAATCATCCGTTGCTCGACAAAAACATTATCTTGAAAAGATCTTGTGGCGCCTTCATGCGGTTTTATCGTCCAAACCAGAATGGCTGCAAACAACAACATCAAGGCAACAAGTACACCCAAGCCTATTTTATCACTTCGGCTCATGCGCTTATGCTCCTTCTCCCCCTGGTTTTTAAAAAGCACCGCCAAATTCAGGTAAACAACGTCTTAATTGATCAATTTTTTGTTGACATGTCATGTTTATAAAGACATCGCGCCATTGTATGTAGCACCAAGTTCAATCATTATTGCGTTGAATGACCATTCTGATTCTCTGGAAAGAATCGTGACAGAATCAACTCAAGTAGACCTGCGTTTGTGCTCAACTGATGCATGGACGCTGTCTTTCAAGTTCCCGACATTCGCATTTGGCTTTTGTTGCAGTTTAATGCTTGCCTTCATTTGTGCCACTTCTTGTTCCAGCTTGGACAAACAAGCCTGGCACAAACGTTTTGTCGGACTGATAGCTGGAGCACCACAACGTCCACAACTGAAAGAACCACTGAGAGAAACATCTTGCACCAGCCCTTGCTCGACCATCCGCAATACTACACGAATATCGACTTCAGCTTTCTCGGCCACCGCCTCGGCACCAAGCCCCTCCTCCTCATTCAGCACCTTGCGCACCTTTTCCATGTCCTCATCTTCTGCCGGAACACATTTTGGGCATACAGGCGAACGAACTTTATTGAACATTTTTTTGCATCGGGCACATGTAGCAAGGGGCATAATCACCCTCCAGGGATTTCATCCCAGTTGTAGGAAATCGAATCATGATCAATATCCAGATTGCCGATAATATTAGCTTTCAGAACATAGCCATCATGCGAGACATTAACTCCTACCGTTAACGCACGTATCGGGAGATGCAGCTCATCGCGCAACGCAAATTCCCGACCTGGGTATGTAACACGAATCCAGACCCGTTCGGCAACTGGACGGTCCAGCATTTCACCTGGAGTATCAGAACCAACCATCATTAGTGCGGCGCCAGGTTTGAAAACATACTGGTCTTCAATACCTTCTTTGAGCAGTTGGTTGCCTTCTACCGTGCGTTGGCCAAGTTGCTCAAACAATACCAGCTCCTGTTTCTCCCGGGCCTCCGTACCACCTTCATGTAATTCAACATATCGCAACCGATCACGCATCCATAAGGTATGTCGCACAGCCCACTCCCAGTCCCCTTCTTGCATTGCTCTGGCATACTTCCAGGCAACACTTGCTTCACGAGGCGGCCATGGCTCAATACCAGGACGAATGGGAATGGATTCGTCAATAAGGTAACCCCGTATCAGCAGTCCAATGGCAAGCCCAATAATTGAACCTACACACAGCGCGACACAGAATCGAAATATTCGGCTATATTCAGGCATTTGTCCTGTTTAAATCCTACCAGAGCATACCTTTAAGTGTCAATGATTAACCTGTAATAAACCTGGTGATGATCATTAACACACGACGTATAGGAATAGTGCCACAAACGAAAGAATATACATCATGTATGATAATCACTGACACCTGACAGGTCAGCACCACAAAATATACTATACCATGAATGGCTAGAACACATCATGACTCCATGCTAATATGAATTCAGTACTTCAAGCAAACATATTATGCAGTACAATTAAATTACATTACTAATGTATTTCGGGCTTTTATTGAAAGAGCTACTCTCGTATACTAAAGACAATAATATCAATTTCGAGCATTTCTGTATTATCGTTGCTGAAACTGGAGAATCAGGTTTGTTTAACAAAATTACATTGAAAAATTTTGGCCCGCTTGGCGAGGTTGTCTGGCAAGATCTGGGTATGATCAACCTGGTCATTGGTGAGAATGGTTGTGGTAAAACTTTTATCCTGAAAGCACTATATAGTGCAATACGTACACTGGAAGAATACAAACGAGGCAATGACAAGCGTTCGGAGTCAGAAATTCTGGCAGACAAACTTTATTGGACATTTCAACCAGACAAAATAGGTGACTTGGTAAAAAAAGGAGCCGAATCTGCGTTATCTTGCACAGTAGAAATTAATCATCAAACATTTAGTTACAGTTTCGGAAAAGACACAAGCAAAAAAATTTCCTCATTGAATAACCAGGTACCACCACGCTCATCAAACTCCATTTTCATACCGGCAAAAGAAATTTTGTCTTTACACCAAATAATTCTCAAATCTCGTGATACCGATAAAGCTTTTGGTTTTGATGATACCTGTCTTGATCTTGCTCGTGCTTTGATACAGCTTCCCAGCCGAGGCAAGACCCATACTACATTCGCAGTGTCTCACAAAAAATTAGAGACTTTATTAGGCGGTAAGGTTGAATACGAAAAAACCAACAATCAATGGCAGTATAAAAAAGGAAACCAAACTTTTCCGATTGGCGTAACAGCAGAAGGAATCAAGAAAATCGCTATCCTCGATACACTTCTGGGTAACCGCTATCTGAATCCGCAATCCATCCTTTTCATTGATGAACCGGAGTCTTCATTGCATCCAGTTGCTATCAACCAATTACTTGACATCATCGCGGATTTAGCACAATCCGGTATTCAAATTTTCCTGGCCAGTCATTCATACTTTGTTGTGAAAAAACTATACTTGATTGCGCAAAAAAAAGGCATGTCTATTCCTGTTATGAAGGCTGACAATAACCAATGGATTACAGAAGATTTAAAGGACGGTATACCCGATAACGCAATTATCGATGAGTCTATCCGTCTTTACAAGGAGGAAGTGGAGTTAGTTTTGAAATGACAGAAAAATGTATTTCCGATTCAGGAATGGTCTTTGGTCCCTATCAAGACGAACATTGCTTTCATATCGAAAAATGCGGAACTTATCTTCGATTAAGAGAACGTGTGAAAATTGCCGAGTTTCTTCTATTACACCCTACCAAAGATAGCCCCTCATGTATCTGGGTGGTTGAAGCAAAGTCAAGCGCGCCACACCCCAATAATCAAATACACTTTGATGAGTTTATTGAAGAAATACGAGACAAAATGGTATCTACATTTTATCTGAGTCTCGCTATTTTTTAAAGCGCCATGAGAATGAGTTTGCGGCACTTCCTTATCCATACAGGGAACTTGACCTTACAAATACAGGATTCCGGTTTGTGCTTGTCATCAAAAAAAATCAGGATTCCTGGCTTCCCCCTATACATGACACATTAAAAAAATCTCTTCATACGATAATAAAAACTTGGAATTTACCCCCTACCTCAGTTGCTGTCCTAAACTACACAATGGCTAAAAAAATAAAGCTGGTTTCGTAGGTGCTGCCATATAATTAAAATACCCCCTTGCCGCAAAATTTGGCGAAGGGGGCGCAATTTACAATTTATATACTATGATCCGATTAATCTGGTCAGCAGGATTTCATCAGTCAACGAATATCATGTCTTCGGTGATACGTACTACTTTGCCAACCTGCTCCAGTGCTTTTACATCCATACGTGCGGTATCTCCCACAATCGAGATCAGTATGGGTCGACCTTTCAGGTGATTCTTGTGAAATTCCAGCACCTGATCCAATTCGCTTTGTTGAAATACCTCGAAATAGGCTTTACGCGGATCAGGTTCCTGGTTGCGACGCTCCCACGCTCGCACGGCATTGGCAATACTACGGAAGCCAATTTTCCCGGTTCGGAATTCTTCAATTGTAGACTCCCGGGCCAGAGAAAACCGCTCGGGAGATTCCGGTATATTCTCAATGAGGTCTATAAAAGCTTCGGTAGCCTCCAGGGTCTTATCCGTCTGAGTCTGGATGACACCAATCATCAGATTCTGGTCGTCGGCACGATAGCCCAGCAGATATCTGGCACCTGCCATGTAGGCCAGGGCACGTGCCTCACGTAGTTCCTGAAATACGATGCCCGACATACCACCCGCAAAGTAGTTGTTGAACAGATGCACAATGGGAATCTCTATCGCGTTAAACATAACATCGCCAAACTCGAGTCGAACACGTGCCTGGGCGCCTTCCCGATCATACAGGTAAATCTCGGTTTCTTCTGGTTCACGTGCTGTAAGGTATCTGTAAAGCGGAGGGTCTTTCAGCATGGATTCCACAGGGTGATGCCGGGAAACTATTTCATAAATGGTGTCCAGTGTATGGGTTCCAGTGTAATTGATGACATGTTTATAACCCAGCAGGTTACGGATAACATCCAACAGGTCTTCTGTTGTCAGTGCCAACACCCCATCAGTGGGCAACATTCTCAGGAAATAGGAGTCTTCCCCATACCGGTTGTACGTGACAAGGGCGCTGGTTATCGATTCTACTTCTTTTTTCGCGTCTTCACGCTGTAAGAGAACGATGCGCTTCATTTGCTCAAGAACGCCTTCATCCTCAAGCACCGGATTATTCAACAGTTCGTAGAGTAATGCGACAGACGCTTCAAAATGCTCATCAAGACCTGTCAATGTGATGTTCGTCTCATTGTCACCTGCGTTAATAGAAAAACTGGTTCCAAGCTTGTACCATTCCTTTTTAAGCTCTTCAGGAGCATGTTCACGCGTCCCCGCTTTATCCAGCAACATGGTAGCCAATTGGATCGTATTGTCTTCATGCGAGCCAAAGTCCACGGTAATGGAGAAATTGAAGATGTCATTGATGGGATTATGAACATGGTACCAGGTCACCCCGTAATCAGTATCCCGGCGTTCAAAATCGGTTTCCGGATTCACAAACTCGGGTTCTATCGGTTCTACCGGCATCTCCAGAATCGCACGGGCAAAATCTGAACGGCGCCGTGGATCAATATCGACATTGGCCAATTCCGGTTTTTCAATGTCTGGTACTTCGTGCGGGGCATCTTTTCGGTAGCCAACTACATAATCATCACCGAAGTAGGTGTTTGCAACTCGGATTACATCGTTCTTGTCAAGCTGCTCTATACGATGAATCAACTTAATCGCATCGTCCCAATCCTGAAACCGGGTCCATGAACGCCGCATCATGGAAACACGGGCGTTATCACTTTCCAGAGCACCCATCTCATTCATTTTAAAGTCATTGATGATTGCAGGTATCAACCAGTCCTCAAATTCACCTTGCTTCACCAGTTCAATCTGTTCGAGCAGCAAGGCTTCCACTTCCTCCAGGCTTTGCTCATCCCGCGGCACGCCATAAAAAATTTGCATACCATGCTCATTCAGCAGCCAGGGACTGCACCCGGCACTGCGCACCAATTGTCTTTGGTTCAAGTTCAGATTAATGAGCCCAGCAGTCGCATTGTCCAGCACCATGTCAAACAACATCAGGGCTTCGGCATCGGGATGATTAACGGTTGCTGTCCTGAAAGCTAAAGTGACATACTCTTCTCCTCGGTAAGTTCGTTCAACATATTCGCGGCCTTCAAGCGGTGGTTCTTCCCACTCGGGAAGAACGGGCAGTTCAGCAGGTTCCCAACCTGCGAAATGCTCTGCTATGATTTCGATAGTTTCTTGTGTGTCAATGGCCCCTGAAATAAAGATGGCCATGTTATTCGGCACATAATATGTGTTATAAAATTCATGAATATTATTCAGAGATGGATTTTTCAAATGTTCAACCGTGCCGATAGTACGCCTTTGACCATAGGGGTGTACCTTGAACAATTGTTCTTTTACTGCATCAAAGATAATCATGAACCGGTTATCCAGCCATTGATTCATTTCTTCATACACCACCTCCAACTCTGGCTGAAAAAGACGAAATACCGGTTCACGAAAACGTTCTGATTCCACAACTGCCCATTGGCGAATCCGGTTTGCCGGTAAAGACACCGTGTAGACTGTTTCTTCGTTAGAGGTAAACGCGTTTATGCCGGAGCCTCCCATACTCTGGTAGAGCTGATCAATTTCATTTGGTATAGCAAACGCAGCAGATTGGACAGTCAGTTCATTAATTTGGGCAAAGAGTTCACGACGTTTCTCAGGGTCCGTTTCATGGAAATGTTTGTCATACAGGCGTTCTATTTCTTCCTGAATCGAGCGTTCAGCTTCGTAATCCAGCGTACCCATCCGCGTGGTGCCTTTGAACAACATGTGCTCCAGGTAATGCGCGAGGCCGGTGGATTCTTCCGGGTCATGCATGCTGCCAGCCCGCACAGCAATTTCCGCATAGAATCGAGGTGTCTCATAATTTTCTGTGATATAAACAGTCAGGCCATTTTCCAGTTGAAAAATAGCAACATCCATCATGTCGTCCGGATTGGGATCATTAACTCTTTCGAAGCTGCCCATAGAAGGCAAAGCTATCAGCAATACCAAGACAAAAACAGAAATTACCTTTCGGTAAACAATATGGCCAATCATCATGATTTATCACTCCAATTTTATTTTTTAGTATGCTAAGGTCACAATTGCTGTATGGGTTATCACACCACAATTACCTCATCAACGCATTTGACTCCTGAATGCACAATTTGGCGACAATATAGTATTCGTATTGATTGAACATACCAATTGCTTAATGCATTTCCCAATGAACTGCTGCCAACAATTGCCAAAGGTTATAAAAATATTTCAGCTATCTTTCTGACGTCTCGGATGTTACGCCAATCGCGGGTAAAGCTTCAAAAGTTTTCCAGCGGTCCAATATGTTATACAAGATAACTCCGAATGCTGTAGCAACATTAATGCTGTTTTTAATTCCCATCATGGGTATCTTGACCACGGCATCGCACTTGTTCATATTGCGTTCATGCACACCAGTTACTTCATTGCCAAATACAACAGCAACCGGTTGCGGCCAGTCAAAGGCAACATGCGGTATGGCATTTTCAGTCACTTCGATGGCTATGCAGGGTATCTGCTGCTCTTTCAAGGTTCTCAGGCAATCACTCGTACGCTCATAGTATGTCCAGGGCACATAGGCGAATGCTCCGAGGGCTGTTTTCTCCAGCTTCGGATGTGGTGGGTGCGCGGACATCCCGCAGAGATGCATGTGATGCACGGCGCACGCATCGGCAGTTCGAAACATCGCACCAACATTGAAGGCACTACGAATATTGTCAAGCACGACATGCAGTGGCTGACGTGGTATATCCGGTATTACGCCATCTTGAATTCCAGAATAATAAGGTTCAATCACAGACATTAAATAAGTATCCATCAACAGGTTTGGGTATTCAGTATGTACATTCTCTGACAGCACTCGCCAGCGCATCCAATTGTGTTTCACTCATCGCATAATCGATATCATGGCTGGAGATTATCAGGCCGCCATCGGCACCGACATCGTTGAACAGCGCTATTACCATGTGTTGAATTTCTTCCGGGGTCATCAGGTGCAGACGCCCAGTAGGCAAACCGCCGTAGCATCCCATTTTACCATGATACAACCGTTTGAATTCCCGTAAATCCTGCAGTTCCGGTTGCAACGGATTTAACATGCGAACACCAAGTTCATCCGCGAACAAAGGCCATATAGAATCAACTTTACCATCGGTATGAAAAAACACGGGCTTTTCATGGGCATGACCAACATCGATTACTTTCTTCCAACTCGGAAGGACAAATTCACGCAACTGTTTCTCCGACAGCAGTAACCCATTGTTATAGGCGACATCGTCCTGAACATACAACGCGGTAATATCTTCCTTGCAAACTTGCTCTGCAACCATCGCCATCACATCGGAAATTCTGTCAAAAAACGCCTTTACTTCCTCAGGACACATCAACATATCTGTATAAAGATTTTCCTGGCGTTTCATCATTTCAATGATGGTAAGCGGCCCCGGCGAATTCACGATTATCGCGCGATCCGCATACTGCTTGAGGCGGTAATGCAGGGCTTCATATAAGGCTGGCGCTTTCGGGTCCGGAAGCACAATAGCTTTGGTGTCCTCCCAGTCCTCGAATAATTCTCGCACCATCCAACTCGTACCACTTTGCGTTTCATATTCCGCGGCTGGGAACGGAGGAAAACATTCAAAGTTTTCTATGAGATCCGCACCAAAATGCTTCAGACGAAATTCTGGACCATATTTCGTCTCCAATTCTGCCATCCGCCGCCGATCCATCCAAAAATTGAAGGGAACGCGGTCCGGCTTTTCAAATCGGATGGCACATTCCACCCTTTCACGTGATGTCATCATGGAGGTACCCCATAAAGTCGGAATTTAAGAATTTAAAGTACGCGCTTTTTTATTCTAAAATATTTGCAAATCAGGTACTGATGAACAGGTACGATGGTCATCAGTATTGGTTTATATAAAGGTTAACTATATGCCATTGGCAAACTGATTTTATTGCACCTGCAACGTCAATGCTGCTATCTGGATGCGTGTTCACCAGCCGACTTGAAAGCAAACCAAGTAAATTGGTTTATACTAATTACTTACCGGATTTCTGGAAAATATGCACGTACGTTTGAACCTTTTCCAAGTTCGGAAATCACCTTAATTGTCCCCTTATTACTCCGTAAAATACCAAGCACTGCCGGCATCCCCAGCCCACGTCCGGCAAATTTGGTCGAGAAGAACGGATCAAAAATTTTACTTATCAGTTCTGGTGACATGCCACAACCAGTATCACTTATCTCCAGTGATACATAATGTCCCACAGGCAAAGTCTCATGCATTACAGCATCTTGCAAAAATTCTGTATCACAATATACTGACCGGGTACGAATGCCAATCACACCTGAATCTTCTCCAATCGCTTCTGTTGCATTCAGAACCAGGTTCATTAAAACTTGTTTTATTTGTTGTGGATCAGCCTCTATAGCTGGTAAGTTCTCTGCCAAATCATAATCCAGTTGATGTCTTTTACTGATTGAAGATTTAATCAATGGCTGCATCTCGGTTACAACAGAAGACAATATTAATGGTTGCACCAACAATCTTCCTTTACCGGCATATGCAATCATCTGTCGCACTAAGTCTGCCGCACGTTGTGACGCCAGCATTATCTCTTTGAGATTTTCTGTAACGGGATGTTCAGGTGGTAACAATGTCATAGATAAATCCGTATAACCTATAATGCCGGTCATGATATTATTAAAATCATGGGCGATCCCTCCAGCCAACACCCCCAAACTTTCCAGCTTCTGCGATTGCTGCAACTTAGCCTGAAACACCTGTTCACGCTCCTGGGCCAGTTTGCGCTCGGTTATGTCCTCATCCACACCAACACAGTGTATTATTTCTCCCTTGTCCAAAGAATCTACGATGCCACAACTATGTATCCAATGAATATTGTTATTTTTG
>CAZIDP010000002.1:0-210088 GCA_964537975.1 uncultured Nitrospirales bacterium
AAGGTGAAGGTGAAGGTGAAGGTGAAGGTGAAGGTGAAGGTGAAGGTGAGGGCGAAGGTGAGGGCGAAGGTGAGGGCGAAGGCGAGGGTGAAGGTGAGGGCGAGGGTGAAGGTGAGGGTGAAGGCGAGGGCGAGGGCGAAGGGGAAGGCGAAGGCGAGGGCGAAGGTGAAGGCGAGGGCGAGGGCGAGGGCGAAGGCGAGGGTGAAGGCGAGGGTGAAGGTGAAGGTGAAGGTGAGGGTGAGGGCGAGGGCGAGGGCGAGGGCGAGGGCGAGGGCGAGGGCGAGGGCGAGGGCGAAGGCGAGGGTGAAGGCGAGGGTGAAGGTGAGGGCGAAGGCGAGGGCGAAGGCGAGGGTGAAGGCGAGGGTGAAGGCGAGGGTGAAGGAGAAGGAGAAGGTGAAGGAGAAGGAGAAGGAGAAGGAGAAGGTGAGGGTGAGGGTGAAGGTGAAGGAGAAGGAGAAGGTGAGGGTGAGGGTGAGGGTGAGGGCGAAGGTGAAGGTGAAGGCGAAGGTGAAGGTGAAGGTGAAGGTGAAGGTGAAGAACCGCAAACTGTTTGGTTCGTAAATAAGAATGCAACTGGTACACCTATAGACGGAACTACATGGAACACTGCTTTTAGGAATCTGCAACCAGCAATCGATGCTGCATTGACTGGAGGAGGTGGTGAATTATGGGTGGCTGCAGCGTTGTATAACGAAGGACGTACAAGCACACCGCATGCTACCAAGCAGGCAGTAAATACCGGTTCACTTATGTTGAAATCAGGTGTTGATATGTTTGGTGGCTTCGCCGGAACAGAAACGGAGCGAAATCAACGAGACTGGGTTACCAATATAACGACCATCAGCGGAGCTACCTCCAGAGGTGGTGCTGCTGCGTACCATGTGGTATTCGGTGCAGATGATGTAGTACTCGACGGGTTTACCATCAGTGGCGGTAATGCCAGTGGAGCAGGGCTTCTTGCACTGGGTGCAGGCATGTATACGAACACTCCAACGATCGTTCGTAACTGTATCTTCCAAGGCAATCAGGCGGTTGAAAGCGGTGGTGGCATGTATATCGTTACAGCCGCGGTAACCATCGAAAACTGTACATTTAACAATAATGGAGCGTTTTTCCAAGGTGGTGCCATACGTGTGCAACAGGCTTCACCTGTCATTCGAAACTCGCGATTCAGTGGAAATACATGCGATAACAATGGTGGAGCCATCACGATTACCGGAGGCGGGCAAACCACACTGATAAACAATATATTCCGGGCAAACACCGGGCAATTTGGTGGTGCGTTGTATAATGATTCCTCTACGTTTATGATTGTTAATTGCACTCTCCAAGGCAATGTGGCCAGTTGGACCGGTGGCGCACTTTATAATATGGGTAGCACTGCCAATACTATTCGAAATTCGATACTCAGAAACTCGAATCCATCCTCTTTTATGAACATAGAAATTTCTGGTGGAACAAACACAGTATCGCATAGTAATGTTCGTGGTGGTGCTGTCGGCACAGGTAATATTGACGCAGACCCATTATTTATTAATGCTGGAACAGGAGATTTGCGGTTACAATCCAACTCGCCGTCCCGACACACCGGTGCTGCTACAGACGCGCCTGCCGAAGACATTCGGGGCATCAGTCGTCCGCAAGGTGCCGGGTATGATATGGGTGCGTATGAAATGACCGCATCAGACTATAATTAAATGAAACGATAGATACTATAAGAGCTAAAGAATACTACAGCTTGTAGTCACGGGTTCAGGATTAATACCCGGACTACAAGCTTTTTTTATGCGAGATATTGAAAACAAACGATGCTGTTTCTGTTTGGAGCATTTCTGCATACTACCGCTGGATTTACAGAAGTACTTTCATTTTGCACGAGTCAGTAACTATTTATGCTACATTTTTGGCATGGACTCCAGATTTGCAATTGCGAAATAATCCTGCCAAACCCAATCCCAACAGAATCAAGGTCGAAGGCTCAGGTATGACATCCTTATCCTGTATTGGTTCGGCAATGACGTATATGGTACTTCGTGCAAGGACACTTTGCTCTCCCCAAAGTGATACAGACAATGTGTATTCTCCAGCATGTGTTGGGTTGAACCTACCATAATATGGGGAGTTTTCGTCTGATTCATACCAATTTCCCCAAATCATACCACCCAGATTCCAAGTAATTTCCATATGCTGGTCTGTACGGAAAACAGGCGCACTGTCGCCTGTCAGGTATGATGTGTTTATTCCAGGGTTCCAATCCCATAAAATACTCAGGTAATACACTTCACCGGTATCTACACCATCACCTTCCATAAAAAATGTAAAACTCCACAATGCATATCCATATCCTGAGTCACCTGCCTGTCCATAATAAATACCTAGTTCATCATTTGGTAGAGGCGATGTGTTGTAATAAAAGGCGCCTATACCTATTTTAAAAATGGTGTTTCCTGATATATCGTGTACTTCACTTACCGCAAATCCGTTATCCATATAGTCGAACTCCGGCGTAAGGTAATTGGCACACGCGTTTCCAGTAAAAATAATAAGCGAAATGCGCAATAGCCATTTATTGTGTTTCATGTTATACCTCCTGTATATCACAGTATAAGCTGATTTATTAAATACTTCAATAAAAAACCAAGTCAAACAGTAGTTGCTTTCAGGGTGTTTATCTGCTGCAGGTGCGAAATATTTGCATCCTTCGTTGCTTTACTTATTGACTTGTGCGAATTCCAGTCGCTGATGAAGGCGATTGATTTCGCGGCGTAGCCTGGTGATCTCATAATCCTTTTCTCGAACGGCTTGGGCAAATTGGTATTCAATGGTATCGACTCGCGCAATTTCTCCTTTGGCTGTCTCAACAATGTTTTCCGCGGCAACATAAACTGTCTCCGCGCTATCTTTGGTTGCTTTCAATTCTGCTTCAAGGGCTTGAATGTAGTTGGCTTGCTGGCGGAGGGTGTAGTCATTTTCCAAAGCCTTGGACAGGATTTCAGCGTTCTCACGCTCTAGCCGCACCATTTCGAGGTGGTTTAATTGCCACTGTTCTTTCTCCTTTCGCAACGCATCGCGTTCTTGCACTGCATCCAGATATTCCAGGGTGCGTACATCGCGATACATATATGCATGTTGAAAAACGATACCACCACCCAAAATCGTCGCAAAACCCAAAACAATCCATAAGCTCTTCTTCGTAATATCCATAGTCATGTCTCCACTATTTGAACACTAAAAAATCATACCAGGCGATGCCTTGTGTCGCTTCTTGTTTGTATAGGGCAAATCTTATGCCAGGTTCTGTGCTCTTGGGAATTCAAGCGTATAAATGTTGTATGGGGTAGCTGATTAAGTGTGAAGACCAATATATGGTAGTCGATCAAAGAGTAAATAGCATGTTACTCTTGGTTTGAAGGTTTGAATCAAGTTGATAGTTATCTTGTGATAAATCAAATTTTAATTGGTGCGCAATCATAATTTGAGTTGTATACTCAATTCTGATAGGTGAGCAGATACTTTTATACTGTAAATACATTCAGTATTTAATGAAGGGAATGATGGTTTTATTAGGGATGAATCTTGGTCGTAACGCACAAATTCAAAATTTGAGTGCTCCAACAACAAAATATATGATTTACATTAAGGTCTGGAAACCGAGACATTTCAATGGTGCGAACAGAGTGTGTGGCATCTTCTACAATTTGTACCTAATACGCAATATGCTGCAGAACGACAGCGCTGCATACTTGTATTGGTATTTCCATTTAGAATGGTAAATTTCATTGGCAACAGGTCTGATGCCTTGAAGTCAGGGAACTGTCTCACACTCTTTGGCAGAGTGGAGCTCGGTAAAAATCTTTTGCTGATATTGCCTGATTACTCTGATTCATGCATGGGGATGGGCCTGCCGATATATTTCTTTGAGGCGTGTCAGACTGACATGGGTATAAATTTGAGTGCTGGACAAACTTTCATGCCCCAACATTTCTTGGACAACCCGCAGGTCTGCACCGCCGTCCAGCATGTGTGTAGCGAAGGTGTGCCGCAAGGTATGTGGTGTAATATCCCGGCGACCGGGTAAAACCTGGCGTACGTATTTTTCCACAATCCGCTGGATACTACGCGTAGTTAATGGTCCTCCACGAGCATTCAGAAAAACACGCACGTTGTCTTTCGTTATCAGTTGTGGACGCTTACGGAAATACATTTCCAATGCAGCAACCGCATGAGAACCCAATTGTGCCAGGCGTTCCTTGCGACGCTTGCCCATTACGCGTATATGCCCTTGAGCTAAATCCACATCATTCAATGATAAACCGGCTAATTCAGCTGCACGAACACCACTGGAATACAAGGTTTCCAATACAGCCCGATCCCGGATACCAAGTACATGCTGAGTATCCGGAGCCTCCATCAGAGCAGTGACTTCCGGAATAGACAGCACATCGGGCAGATCACGATGTAGTTTCGGCATGGTTACCTGAGTAGCCGGATTATTATCCAGTGTATTGATCCGCACAAAATACCGATAGGCAGCTCGCAGAGATGCAAGTTTACGGGCAGCTGTACGTGAAGATGCTCCTGCCGTCTGTACATGGGCTAAAAAGCTGCGTACATGCTGTTTATCTGCCCGGGCCAAGGTATCCAGACTAGCACGTGTTCGAGGTTCATCCGGTTCTCTGTTCAGGGATTTCACACCATTCTCGACAAAGTCACAAAATTGATCCAAATCATTCAGGTATGCACGCAGGGTATGCGGAGAATTATTACGTTCAACCCGCAAGTAATTTATGAACTGTAGAATTGCAACATATGACATAGTATTTCCGAGTTTTATCTATTTTCTATATTTGAGCACGATTTATTCTTGCCAGGAATTTTTCAACACAGGCATATGTATTTCAATTGTATTGCAGAATCTGGTATACATTATATTATAATGCACTTTCAGGCATGGCAAATCGTTCTACTGCATGTCCCTGTCATCTTTTTCTCACTGACGTTCGCTTGACATTGGGCTGGTTACTCGTTTTAATTGCACAGGTAATTTCAACTGTTTGTACCAAGCATGTACTATCATTTCTGCTGTCAGTGGAACAATAAATTTGCGTACATCATACCGGATTGTGTAAGAGTATCACTTGGAAAGGTGTAGATTGGGCCTGTACCGGACCAAATAAAGTTGTGGATTGGTAATTCCACAATCAAAATTCTTAATGTATTAATACGTAAATGGTTGAAATAACTGAGTCAAATGTGCCCAGGAAAATCCCTTGAACAGGGCTACAAAGCAAGCTAGTAAACGCTTGAATAAAGGAAACGAATCGATTGAAACTGGTGATTGTAGAATCTCCCGCCAAGGCCAAAACTATCAGCCGATTTCTCGGTAAAGAATATCAGGTTGTCGCAAGTTATGGACATATCAGAGATTTACCCACATCCGCAGCCGAAGTACCGAAAGAAATCAAAGAAAAAGCTTGGGCACGTATGGCGGTAGACATAGAGAACAACTTTACTCCATATTACGTTATCCCTTCTGAAAGCAAAAAACGGGTCTCAGAACTTAAAAAGTTGGCTGCTGGAGCAGAAGAGATTGTACTTGCGACAGACGAAGACCGTGAAGGGGAGTCTATCAGTTGGCATTTGCTGGAAATTCTCAAACCAAAGGTACCTGTCCGGCGAATAGTATTTCATGAAGTGACAAAATCCGCCATTGACGAAGCCATTCGTACGCCTCGTAACGTAGACAATCAGTTGGTGCGGGCGCAGGAAAGCCGTCGAATCCTGGACCGCCTGTACGGGTATTCCCTGTCTCCAGTGCTCTGGAAAAAAGTCGGTCCAAACCTGAGTGCAGGCCGGGTACAAAGTGTGGCTGTACGCCTGGTTGTAGAACAGGAGGAAGCGCGTCGTGCATTTCACAAAGCAGAGTACTGGGATATCGAAGCGCTGCTCACGTCTTCAAACATGGAATTCAAGGCTACACTCATCAGTCTGAATGACCAGCGTCTGGCAACAGGCAAAGATTTTGATGCTAATACGGGCGAGCTAAAAACCAGAAATACTATCGCCCTTCAGGAAGAAAACGCCAGGATTGTGTGTGATGCCCTGAAAACCAACCTGCCTTGGCAGGTGACACGTATGGAGCAAAAACACACACGTCAACGTCCAGCGCCTCCTTTCATCACTTCCACATTGCAACAAGCAGCCAGTTCTCTGATGAACATGTCTCCGGCGCAAACCATGCGCGTCGCCCAGTATCTATATGAAGGCGTAGATATGGGCGGTGGAGAGCGTGAAGGTCTGATTACCTATATGCGTACGGACTCGGTGACACTCAGCGAAAAAGCTTTGCATGAGGCAGAGCAACTGATTGTTGAGCAATTTGGCGCCCGGTATCATATGGGAGCCCGCCGCTACAGCACCAAATCCAAATCAGCACAGGAAGCCCATGAAGCAATTCGTCCCACAGACTTGCTACGCTCCCCGGATTCTCTACAGGATGTCCTGAAAAAAGAAGAACTGGCCTTGTACCGGTTGATCTGGAACCGTACCGTTGCTTCGCAAATGGCAGATGCGGATTTATTGAAAACCACCATAGATTTTGTTGCCAACATTCCTGAAGGTCCGGCAATACTACGCGCCAATGGATCAGTAGTTGACTTCCCGGGCTATCTGCGGGTAGCAGATACCAACCAGAAGGACACCGAACTACCTCCTATCGAAGAGGGTTGGCGCGTTGGCCCTAATGAACAGATTCAGCTCAATGAGTCAACTCCCCTCAAGCATGAAACACAACCACCCGCACGCTTTACAGAGGCATCGTTGGTACGACGTCTTGAAGAAGAAGGAATTGGACGTCCTTCCACCTACGCACCTACCATATCAACCATTCAAAATCGGGGTTATGTACTCAAACGTGGCAATACACTGGTACCTACCTTTAAAGGTATCGCTGTTGTTATGTTGTTGCGCAAACATTTTAACGATTATGTTGACTTGGGCTTCACCGCACGCATGGAGGATGTGCTGGATGACATCGCCCAAGGCGATCATGACTGGGTGGATTTCCTGTCCCATTTCTATCATGGCGATGGACAGTTTGGCAATGGCCTTATCAAGACTATCGAGAGTGCATTACCTGAAATCGATTTTCCTGCCATCGAAATCGGTCAGGAACTTGGCACCAATCAGCCCCTGTTTGTACGACTGGGTAGAAATGGTGCATTTCTGCAACGCGGTGAGGGCGGATCAGAAAATATTGTCAGCCTTCCCGAAGACATCACCTATGATGAACTGAGCGAAACAAAAGCTGGGGAAATGTTTGAGGCAAAAGCACGCGGCAATGAAGGGCTGGGGCACGATCCGGAAACCGGCCAGCGAGTCTATGCACTGATAGGGCCGTACGGCCCCTATGTACAACTGGGTGAAGCCGATAAAGATTCGAAGGTCAAACCAAAGCGGGCAAGTCTACCCAAAGGCACTGAAATCGTCGAGGTTACGCTGGAAACTGCGTTGGAATACCTCTCGTTGCCCCGGGAATTGGGTAATCAACCGGAGACGGGTGAAAAAATTACTGCAGCGATAGGCCGCTTTGGGCCTTATGTTAAATGCGGCAGTGAGTTTCGTAGCCTTCAAGCTGAAGACAGTGTTTTTAAAATTACCCTGGAGCGAGCACTGGAACTTTTGGCACAGCCCAAACGAACTCGTCAGACAAAAGTGTTGATTCGTGAAATCGGCACAACTTCCGATGGTGAGCATACCATAGGCTTGTATAAGGGCCGATATGGACCATATGTCACAGATGGTACGGTCAACGCATCTCTGCCCAAAGACAGTGATCCAGATACATTAACACTGGAAGAAGCTCAAAAAATGATATCAGAAGCTGCAACTACCAAGAAAAAGAGACCAGCAGCGAAAAAGAAACCAACAGCTAAGAAAAAGGCACCGGCTAAAAAACGCAGTGCTTCTTCATAAAATGACTGTTTTTTTAAAATTTTTAACTTAATTAACCTGGATGTCAGAAACACCGATTCTCATATCACTAAACAGATTGAACCGGTATGTACTGCCATCCAGGGTTTCTTTTATTATTGTAACTTCGTGCTGTTGCACAGAATTTTATAAGCAACCAGGGTATCAGGTGCCTGTAACAACAGGTCACATTGGCCGATATCTTTCATGAGAGGCCGTAATGCGGAGAGTGCCTGCAAGTAGCGAACATGCTGATCATCACGTGCAGCAATCATGCACAGCACGCGCACAAAGGAATCGTCCAGTGTAGTATAATCTTCCAAATAACGATCATTTATACCTACCGCCATGACCAGGTTTGTAACGGATGCCAGGCGTACATGCGGAACACCAAAACCGACTCCTAAACCTGTGCTCATCAATCGTTCACGTGCATACATCTCACGCTTTAATTCTGCCGGATCGGTTACTTCAGGGGTATCAGCCAGGCAATCAATCAAGGTGTCAATAGCTTCCCATTTCGATGTGCAAGACATGAGCAGCACTCGCTCGGGAGTTAAAATATCTTCAATTTGAACTGTGTTTATGTATCCGTCACTTATTATGGTGTGCAAAATATAGCTTTCGATATTGTATGGGTTATCTATTAGATTCTCAATTAAATGTGACTTAATAATATGCCCGTCTCAATTTCAGTACTTTCTCTTGTAAGAATTAATACCAAGAGCAGTTCTTGCAATATATATTTAAACGATGCAAAGAACTTGAAAAGTAACAATCCCAATTGAACACAGGTGAGATGAGGTACGCAATATGCGATCTATTCTGCCTATTGCATCATTCATCGTATTATCAACAAATCATTGTGGTCTGGTATTCAATCTGCTTTACAAGTAAAACTTATATACCAAAAACATACAGGGGGGTTTCATCAGTTGAAATTAATTCCGTAAATCATTTTCAACGGAATTCGAAGAAACAGGCAACTGTGACTTCAGAAATGGATAAAGTATTATAAATACGCATGATTTTTACTCAGAGAATCAAAATTGTTTTGGCTACAATCTGATTTCATCCTTAGACCCTCATTTAATTGTTACTATTATACGTTATTTTGAGATATATTGCATCTTTACCAAGCAATGACTCAGTTGCTCAAATTGCATCAGCAATTCCCAATCAGGTGTTCGGCACTTACGCATACGTAATACATTAAACTCAGGTTAATTTCTGTAGAAATCATTATATATATCAATTCTGATGAGGTATGGAGCAATATTGCCTAATCGGGACAGGCGTAGTCAGCAATTGCCTGATAGCGCACACAATGCCATGAAAAGCAGACCAGTTGATTGTCATGCCAACTTAGCATGAAGGCACTAGTACACTCAACAGGAGTTCTATCATTTTTTATATTCTCTATCCGAATAAGAAAATATATGGAAACATAATAAACAAAATATGTAACAATCAGGCCGAAACATGGTAGTATTGACTATCCAATACTGGTTAAAATACACTTTATTGTCCAAACAATCCAACAACCGATCACAATACGCAGTTTTCGACCTGATAATTGTTTGGTGTTCTGTCTGGTCAATCACACAAAGCAGTACACACCAGTATGATTTACTGCGGGCTACCCGAGGGGTTCGGTGTTGGTAATCACATCACAATAGCCATACAGTCAATGTTTTTGCAGTTCTTTTCAACTTATAACAAAAATCCGGGGTAAATACATGCCGCCAAAGGCTTGCCTGAATGTGATGTTTCTTTTAATGTCAAAGTTTAATAAGGTATTTGCATGAAAATACATCCATATGCCATTGTGCACCCCAAGGCACAACTCGCCTCGGACGTGGAAGTCCAGGCATTCACGATTATTGAAGAAGAGGTTATCATTGACTCGGGTACAATTATAGGGCCACATTGTGTGATAAGCGGCGATACGCACATCGGCCAAAACAATCATATCTACAGCAATGCTCAGATCGGTATCGTACCTCAGGACCTCAAACACAAAGCAGGGTCCAGTGGTAAAACCCGAATTGGCAACAATAACGTAATTCGAGAAACTGTGACTATCAGCAGTGGCACAATTTATAATGATGAAGAGTCGAAGGTCACGCGTATTGGTGATGGTTGCCTGTTGATGGCTTGCAGTCATGTCGCACATGATTGTGATGTCGGCAATGGAGTTATTTTGGCCAATCATGTTGCCCTGGCTGGCCACGTTACGGTTCAGGACAAAGTGATCATCGGCGGGTTGACCGGTATTCATCAATTTGTAGTTTTAGGAACCATGTCGTTCATCGGTGCCATGTCGAGGATCAGCAAAGATACGTTGCCCTATATGATAGTCGAAGGCCACACCCCACCGAAGTGTTTTGGTCCCAACCGGATAGGTCTCGAGCGCAACGGATTTAATGAACAACAATTGGCAACAATAAAAAATTTATTCCGATTACTATATCGTTCAGGCCTGAATACCAGTCAAGCGTTAAAAAAAATTGAAACCGAGATTGCACCATGCCATGAGCGCGACTTGATCATAGAGTTTATTCGCAATTCCAAGCGTGGAGTAACCTGATAATTTTGTTTGTTGACAATATAATCAGTTTTCATGCTGTTTTTAAATATAACCAGATATTTCTGACAAATGGCGTAGAACAAACAGCTTGAACCAGCTAGTACAATTCGTGTAGCCTTTCCAATACCAATTTAAACATGTTGCATCCAACATCATGGCCAGCTAAGCACTATTGGGATATACTCAATCTTTCCGGGGACAAATCCTTGATCATAACTCCCAGTACATCACTACAACAGAAGTACTTTAAAAAAACCTCCACTTTGAGCCACTTGTTATTAGATATTTATATATCAGTCGATATTTCACGCGATGGGTTCATCTTTATTTCGGAGACAACCGCATGAAAACAATACGTACGGGAGTGGTTGGTGTTGGTCATCTGGGCTACCATCACGCCCGTCATTATGCCAGTCTGGAAGGTTCCGAACTTGTCGGCATTGTTGATTCAAATGATGCACATCGGGAACGAGCAGCCAGTGACTTTACGGTACCGGGTTTCAGTACGATTGATGCATTGATTGCCTGTGGGGTCGATGCGGTATCTGTAGCCACTCCAACAACGGTCCACCATGATGTAACCATAACCTTACTGCAAGCTGGAGTCCATGTACTGGTTGAAAAACCAATAGCCTGTTCTATTTTAGAAGCAGAAGCTATGGTTGCTGTTGCTAAAACACACCATTGCCTTATGCAAGTTGGTCATATTGAGAGATACAACGGAGCAGTATTGGCATTTATAAATGCCATAAATTCTCCTCGTTTTATTGAATGCCACCGGCTCAGCCCCTATCCGGGACGTGGCTCTGATGTGAGTGTTGTACTGGACCTGATGATTCATGATCTGGACATAGTTCTGTCCCTGGTACCGGGGAATCTCATCGCTCTTGATGCAGTAGGTGTTCCTGTGTTTTCTACTTTTGAAGATATTGCCAATGTGCGTCTTCGTTTCGATACGGGATGTGTGGCCAATCTGACCAGCAGCCGGGTATCTCAAGAACGTATGCGCAAGATTCGTATATTTGAAGACAATGCCTATTTATCTACTGATTACAGCGCTCAGGAAGTATTGGTATACCGTAAATCTCCCGGCCCCATACCTGAAGGGGTGAATCCGATGGAGCATATTAAAATTGATTCGTTGGCTGTAAAAAAGGAAGAGCCATTGAAACTTGAATTGGCAGATTTTTTGGATTGTGTGCGTGAAAACAGAAAACCTCTGGTTTCAGGTGAAGACGGATTGCGCGCACTGAAATTGGCCCAGGACATCATCGACTTTATACGGAATCAACGTTGACTACGATTTTTTTTGTGGCGGGCGAAACCTCCGGTGATGCACATGGTGCTGGCTTGATCCAGGCATTGCGAGAAAAATGTCCCGATGTACATTACGAAGGTCTCGGTGGTGAAATGATGGCAACAGCCGGAATGAACTTACGGTACGATTTGGCAGGGTTGGGCATCATGGGATTTACCGAAGTTATAAAACATTTTTTTCCAATTAAAAAACTTTTTGATGAGACGGTTCGATATCTTGGAAACACGCGACCTGACTGCTTGGTACTGATTGATTACCCAGGATTTAATATACGGCTCGCCAAGGCAGTGGCTTCTTACAACATACCAGTAGTGTATTATATCAGCCCGCAAGTTTGGGCCTGGAAGAAAAAAAGAATCTATACCTTGGCCAGGTATGTTACAAAGATGCTGGTTATATTTCCCTTTGAAGCAGACCTGTACAAAAATGTAGGCTTGAATACGGTATACGTGGGGCATCCACTTTTGGACCATATATCAAATTACCAACCTAATCCGTTTCAAGTTACAGGAAAGCTCATCGGACTTCTTCCTGGAAGTCGAGAACAAGAAGTTCGGCGATTGATGCCGATTATGTTGGAAACAGCAAAGCAAATGCTGAAAAAAGAACCTGATCTGCAATTCATTACACCTTGCGTTAATGCGGCGCGTGCTGAGCAAATTAAAAAAATGGCAGGAGATTTTCCTCTTGAAGTGCGTGTGAATGCCATGTATGATGTTTTAAGCCAGGCACACTTCTGCATGGTAGCTTCGGGTACCGCTACCTTGGAAACGCTGATGTTTGGCGTACCAATGCTTATCATGTATAAAGTTACGACAATTAGTTACTGGTTGGCCCGTGCGTTGGTAGATATCAAGTATATCGGCATAGTTAATATACTTGCAGGTAAAGAGATTGTGCCTGAATTTATCCAGTCGCGTGCAAGTACGGAGCACATTTTACCTACCGCTTTGAAGCTTCTCCAAGAGACTCCCGAACGCAAGCAAATGCTTCTCGACTTGGAAAGTGTTCGAATGGCTCTGGGAGACGGTGGAGCATCTGGTCGAGCAGCCGAGGAAATCTTGCACATTGTTCAAGGAAATGCTTGTGGATGATAAACTTTATATAATCGATGCTATGGCATATGCCTTTCGCTCTTATTTTGCCATTCGCGGTAATTTAAGCAACCGGGCTGGCAAGCCGACCAATGCTGTATATGGATTTACACGTATTCTGATGAAGCTACTGCGAGAGCAGGAGCCCTCACATGTCGTAGTGGTCTTTGACGCACCGGGTAAAACCTTCCGAGATGAATTATATGAAGCGTACAAAGCCACACGACCAGATACTCCCCAGGATTTAATCGAACAGTTTCCCATGATGCATGATGTAGTAAGAGCTATGAACATCCCGTTGTTGTCTGTTCCAGGAGTCGAGGCTGATGATGTCATGGGCACCTTGGCAGTACAAGCCAAACAGCATGGTATTCCGGCAGTTCTCGTAACAGGCGACAAAGACATGCTGCAATTAATTACACCTGGTGTACAAGTCTACGACCCTGGCAAAGGCGAAAATGGCAAGTGGTATGGCCCGGAAGATGTTATTGAACGCTTTGGTGTCGGGCCAAAAGGAGTGATAGATGCCCTGGCCTTGATAGGCGATAGCGCGGACAATGTGCCGGGTGTGAAAGGAATTGGAGAAAAGACCGCAAAGAAACTCCTGGAGAAATACGGTTCTTTAGAGTCCTTGTATGAAAATATCAATGATCTTAAAGGTAAACAAAAAGAAAATTTGCTCAACGACAAAGAGCAGGCTTTTGCAAGCCGTACATTGGTCACCATAAAAACTGATGTAGTACTCGAATTGGGACATGAAGCCTGGCAACGCACTCCCCCGGACCCTGAATCTCTGATTCAGGTTTTTTCTGAATTGGATTTTACATCGTTGCTGGAAGAATTGCTGCCAGAAGACCACGCCGTTGAAGACAATTCACAGTCCTATCATCTGATTTTAACGGAATCAGAACTGGCTGAAGTGATAAAAAAAATTGAATCGGTTGGATGTGTAGCCTTGGATACAGAAACCACATCGACGAATCCAATGATTGCCGATTTGGTCGGGATTTCTCTGAGTTGTGAAACTGGTATAGCTTACTATATCCCAGTCGGCCATACCAAAGAAGCCCTGCAAGTTTATCAAGACCCGGATGACCTGACTTCCATTAAGGAATTAACTGCTATCCCGTGCAAAAGAGCACTGGAGATGCTTAAACCAGTTATGGGAAATGAGGCGATTGGCAAGATTGGACACAACATCAAATATGACTTACTTGTGTTACGGCGTGCAGGCCTCGATATCAAAGGTGTTGTTTTAGACACCATGGTAGCCTCTTACTTGACAGATTCATCTCGAATAAGGCACAATTTAGATGAACTCAGCTTGCAACACCTGAAGCGAAGGCTGATTTCCATTTCTGACCTTATTGGAAAAGGTTCCAAAACTATTACCTTTAATCTGGTTAATGTTGAACGTGCATGTGAATATGCCTGTCAGGATGCAGATGTTACATGGCGTCTTGCAGCCATATTTCAGCAAGATTTGGACAAGCTCCAACTCAGAAAACTCTTCAATGAAGTAGAACTCCCCTTAATATACGTGCTATCTCGCATGGAGTATTGCGGTATAAAACTGGACGTTTCCTGTTTTGAATCGCTGCAAATCGAAATCGAGTCACGATTGGATTCACTCATTGAAGCTATATTTGAATCGGCGGGAGAGCAATTCAACATCAACTCCCCCAAACAGTTGCAGGGAATACTTTTTGACAAGATTGGGTTAAAACCAGTACGAAAAACAAAAACTGGTTTTTCGACCGATGAACGAGTGCTGGAATCTCTGGCGCATCAGCATACCTTGCCAGGTCTCATTTTAGAATTTCGAACTCTTGACAAACTGCGCGGTACTTACGTAGAGGCTTTGCCCAGGCTTCTGAATCCTGAAACAGGTCGGGTACATACCTCCTACAACCAGGCCATCGCCGCTACAGGGCGTCTTTCCAGCAGCGACCCCAACCTCCAGAACATTCCAGTGCGCTCCGAATTTGGTAAACGAATTCGGCAAGGTTTTATAGCCGGGGACTCGGACAGGGTGTTAATTTCGGCTGATTATTCTCAAATCGAATTGCGAATTCTGGCCCATCTTTCCGGAGATGAAGTGTTGAGAAAAAGCTTCCTGCAAGACGAAGACATTCATGCCGAAACTGCTGCACGTATTTTTCAAGTAGCTCCTTCAGATATAACACCTGATATGCGTAGACAGGCAAAAGCTGTTAACTTCGGAGTTATTTACGGTATAAGTGCTTTTGGGCTGTCGCAAAATATAAATATATCCAACAAGGACGCAGCAGATTTTATTGATGCCTATTTTAAGCAGTTTCCCGGTGTTAAAAAATGGATTGACAGTACGCTTGACTCTGCCAGAGAACTGGGTTATGTATCTACCATTTTGCAGAGACGCCGTTATTTGCCAGATGTATACAGTTCGCAACAGCAGTCGAAACGTGCCGCAGAACGTATGGCAGTGAACACGCCTGTGCAGGGAAGTGCTGCGGACATTATCAAGTTGGCTATGATAGAAGTTGATGCAGGGTTATGTACTCGTAATGCTTCTTTATTACTGCAAGTTCATGATGAGCTGGTTTTGGAAGCACCAAAGAAAGACGCAGAAGACATTGCTGAATGGTTGCGCTCTACAATGGAAAATGCGATGAAATTGACTGTACCGCTCAAAGTAGATGTTGGGGTTGGGGAAAACTGGGCGGTAATACACTGAAGTTAACACTTCGAACATATAAAAATCTGAATTAATTCATAAACAAAAAAACTCAATACGGATGAAGTAATTACCCCGGTCAACAGCTACTCAGGCCGTACGGGGTGTGGGGAACCGAAAGGAATATTAATGTCTGATAAACCAGTACCGGAAAGGTCAACTGAAAGGCCTGCAGAGAGGTCATCTGAGAGGCCTTCTGAAAGGCCATCGGCAAAACCGAAACCAAGAACACCACAACGCCGAATAAACAACAGCAATACCAGTCGAAACACTCAGGGCAGGCCTCCGAGGAACGGCAACAACATGCGTAAAAGTGGCCCTCCTAATAAAATGCAGCCACGCCGTAGCAGTGGGATACTTGATGTGGCAAATGAAGATATACCGGATCAAATCAATGGTCCAGAAATTAATATTCAATCGCTGAAAGCGATGACCATGCCGCAGTTGATTACTATGGCTCAGGAACTGGGTATTGAAGATTACAGCGGCTTGAAAAAGCAGGATTTGATTTTCTGTGTACTGCAGAAAAGTATTGAAAAGGCTGGTTCCATCTATGGAACAGGTACGCTGGAAATTCTACCGGACGGCTTTGGTTTCCTGCGTTCTCCGGATTACTCCTATCTTCCAGGACCAGACGACATCTACGTTTCGCCATCACAGATTCGTAAATTCGGACTGCGCACCGGCGACAGTATTACCGGGCATGTGCGCCCGCCTAAGGAAGGCGAGCGATATTTCGCGTTGCTCAAGGTGGAGTCTGTCAATGAAGAGACACCAGAAGTTGCCCGCCAGCGGATCATCTTTGACAACCTGACTCCCCTGCACCCGAATGAACGTATTCGCTTGGAAACCGGTCTTGAAGATATAGACATGCGTGTCATGGACTTGATCGCACCAGTCGGTAAGGGGCAACGTGGTCTGATCGTGGCGGCGCCATTCACAGGGAAAACGGTACTGCTGCAAAAGCTTGCCAACAGCATCAATGTCAATCATCCTGAAATAGCCATAATAGTGCTACTCATTGATGAACGCCCCGAAGAAGTCACGGACATGAAGCGTTCGGTACAAGGTGAGGTAATTGCCTCTACCTTTGATGAACCGCCAGAGCGGCATGTGCAAGTGGCAGAAATGGTGTTAAATAAAGCGCGACGTCTCGTAGAACACAAGCGTGACGTAGTCATCTTGCTGGATTCCATCACCCGACTGGCACGCGCCTACAACACTATTGTACCCGCAAGTGGCAAGGTGCTTTCCGGTGGTGTAGACTCCAACGCACTTCAACGTCCGAAGCGATTCTTTGGGGCAGCACGCAACATTGAAGAAGGGGGCAGCCTGACTATCTTGGCAACCGCCTTGATTGATACCGGAAGTCGCATGGATGATGTGATCTTTGAAGAATTCAAAGGGACAGGTAACATGGAGCTCCATCTCGACAGACGACTGATGGAGAAGCGTATCTTCCCGGCTATTGATGTTCAGAAATCTCGCACCCGCAAAGAAGAACTGTTGATGTCTGAAGAAGATTTACAACGCCTCTGGTTGCTGATGCGTATTCTCACTCCAATGGAACTCGACAAAGCCAGTGAACTGCTCATATCCAAACTGAAGAAAACGAAAAACAATGAAGAGTTTCTGGCCTTGATGCAGAAAATGTAAATAAACCAATACAAATCTATGACGATACTCGGGGACTGTCAATTTTAATCGACAGTCCTCGTTTCTATTTTCTGTTCATTGCTGATTCAGCCGCATACCTGTTTTGATCAAAGCAACTGCCTTATCGTACCATGCTCTTGTATACGCTGAGTTGTGATTTTACAATTGCAAGGTACAGGGGGCTGTTATGAAGCATAACTGTAGCATCGCGGTACTATGCTATATCTTGTTGGGTGTTGCGTTGAGCCACGCCGACGTACCTGATATGAAAATCGATTCTCCCATACGACCGGACAGTAAAGTATATCCCAATGTCGACATTCGCCAGGAAAAAGGTTCCACGCTGGTCTATTGGGACGACGCGATAATTCTGGAACTCCGGGACAACCGACGCCTTCGATTTCGAGCAACCCCACTGAACGACCTCTGGGTTGGTACCAAGCGTACACCGATGGACCTCTGCTGGGCTTACGCGGACAGCGGTGTCAATGATTATGTTGCAGAGCAGGTAGTGTTTAAAAGCGTTGCAAATGAAGAACGATTTTACATCCATGTGGATGCGGTGAAACCTTCTGTCGATGGTAGGGTCTCTGTCAGAATCGATGGATTCTGGAACCCGGAACAACACAACTTTAATTTCCAGCTAACCAACAGCATTTTCTGTGAGCTGGAAGCGTGGTATCTGAATTCCAACAGGGCAAAAAATCTATATGTGTCTAACCCGTCTCTGAAGCCAACCATACAAGGGTTGAATTATCATCTGGAACGTATCTCCTGGCCAGATATTCTGCTGTCTGACCAGCCGGATCGCAAACTGCGCTATGACTGGCTGGTGTATGCAGGCCGAGACGACTCCTACTTTACCTTGATGCCAAAATTGCATATCCCCATTATCACACGCAGAGCTGACTACCCGGCGAGTTCTACTCCCTTATTACATGCAGGGTGCCAATATGGTTTTCTGGATCGTAATCATGGTGGCTGGATTACCAAGATTCTTCAAGCACCTTCTGCCATACAATTTGCGCCTTGCTGGATGTTTTTTGATACCCATTTCTTCCTGGCAAACGCCGTACCCTTGCGTCAAAGTACACAACATCTTGACCTGACCTATATAATACACTTTGTACCTGTACAACCCGATGAGGCAAATGCCCTTCTGGGTAAGGCACAGGAAGTTGGATGGAGAGACCACCCTGAATATCAACTCCCCCTGTTTAACAGACACAATGACTTTCTAGGGTTGGTAACTGAAGAGGGCAACGAACAACACTATGTCTGGTGGGCAAGTAGTTTCAATTGTTTTCGCGACGACACAACAGGCTACAATGACAACTACTCTGTGAGTATTCTGCACACGCAGGAGGATGAAAAAGCTGCCTGGTATGCACGATGCTGGGGGCACCCCTACGATGAAGAGGATGTACAGGGCGAGTATATCATCCGGGCCAAAGTTAAGACCCGTGATTGTGGAGGGGGTGTCCGGATTGGCGTAGCGCAATCTGCAGGTGACTACTGGATTCATGCACGCAATTTTGATCCTGATGCCGCCGACTGGACCTGGTCTGCTGAGTTGACCGGTACCAACGATTGGAGCGACTTGGAAGTGCGGGTGAACATGATCAGAGGTAAAAAGAAAAGTATCGTGCTGGAGCAGGTCGGCTCAGGTCAGTCCTGGTTTGATCAGGTTTGTATTGAAAAACTGAAATAGCATTATTTTAATCATTATGATATTGTTTCATGGGGTGAATAAAAAATAATAGGATAAGAAACATGAAAAAGCATGAATTGTCTGAAGTTGCTATAAAGCTGATTGGGTTGTATGGTTTTATTCTATTTGCCAAGGAAATCATAAATCTTCCCATGATTTATAGTTTTTTTCTGTGGAATCCTGATACAAGTATCAGCAATATCATGACACCTGTGTTTGCAAGTATAATTACTCTAGCCCTCTTATTCATATCCTATATTTTTGTTAAAAGGACAGATTTAATTCTGAAACTATTAGACCTTTCACCACAACATGATGAAGAAGAAAAACCAATTGAAGTTGCAACTTGGTGTCAAATTTCTTTCTGGATATTGATCTTGGGATTGTATTTTTTTGTTTCTTCAGCACCATACGTTGCATCTCACTTGATAGTATCAATCCTGTCCTTAGACCTGTCTACGCAACAGCAAGTACATGTTGTTAATGATTCAGGGCAGTACATACTATCCCAAGTCTTCATGCTCGGCTTGTCACTCTACTTCATTTTCAAAAACCAGTACATTGAATCAATTCTTACCCGAACAAAATCAGAAGAAAAATAATTGGATTATAAAGTAAATACAAAATAAATTATATTTTTATATTAATAAATATTCTACATGATAAGATCAACCCAAAATTGAGGTTGTATGACATGTATATGCTACGCGTTTCTGTGCTCTATATGTTGTTTTGGTGTTTATCGTGTCTGGCGATGATTGGATGTAGTGATACCACTGGTCAAAAAACTGAAATTGTCACAGACCATGAAGAAATATTTCATGTGCATAAAGTAGATCCGCCGCCACCACATTTAAGAGTGTAGCATGATCCTTATTGGGAACAGTTGCAACTGGTTTGATGGATTGGCTTCAGTCAAATGGGAATTTCCATATCCCAAAAATGACACCATAAACTAGAATGAGTAGCAGATTATTACTGGAACCGCGGCAGCGGCACCATGCGCTAATCCGATTCAACAACGGAAAATTAATGATATATTTTCATTTTTACACTAACTATCGTACGGGGTGAGCAATGAGAAATTGGACTCTATTCATATACAATGCCTATATATGCAAGACAAAATATAGCAGTCTACTGTTGATAGTTACTTTAATAATCTGCATGAGTGTTTGTGAACATGCATCCTCAGAAGTGAAGGTCTCCAAAAACAGTGAAGAGTATGCGGATTATTTGCAGAAGGCCTGGGAAATTCTTGAATTACTTGAGCCTTGGCTTCCACTTGATTTGGGTTATATAAAAAGCATGGACCTGGAATTCAGGGAAAGGTACAATTTAGGTCGTAAAAACTTAACAATAAGTTGCATAGAACCAACACATTCAGTATTTATTAATTTCCATGACAAGGAATTTGTGTCATTAAGTATGGAGAATTCGGAGTATGAAAAACATATAGTTGAAATGTCTGAAGATGTCCATAACAAAAATTTGATGGTGGCAAATGAAATACTTCAATTTTTTGATGATTTGCTCCGATTTGACATTGATGATGTAAGTTATAGAAATACTACCAGCAATTTAGACAATGTTACAGAATACACAAGTTGGGGTGCCATGAAATTCTATGAGTATACTGGAATCAGATATGCTGATTGTTATGCGCTCGTTTCTCTTTATTCTGATGGGCCTTATGTTAAAAGGTTCAGTTACATGCCTGCGAAATCATTACCTGATACACAGATTACTACAACGTATACAGAGGCACAAGATATTGCAAAAAAATCTCTTCTCTCACTTGAATACTTCAAAGTAGACAATCTAGATGATATAGTTGCTTATGAAATACCCGAGTTGTGCATTCTCGACCGACCTTTAGATGGTTTATATATGAATTCAACGGCAAATAATTTGGTTATTCCTGATGGGTACATCAAGTCTGATTTGGTATCTGCTCGCTTGTATTGGAAAGTAGAATTATTTAAAGCTGTAGAACCATATTTAAAATACGTTGTTTATGTTGACGCACAAAATAGTATTGTCTTAACTACAGATGTGTCATTTTTAGGTAAGTTACCAACATATTTAAATGATAATTAATTATTAACAAATATCATTAGGCGTATTCTGTGCTTATCTATTAATATAATACTTAAAGATGTAGTTTTTTTTACACACCACAAGGAAATATCCATGTGTGGCCGATTTGCCCAGGCATATGAGCTGAAAGAATTTATCAAACGTTTTGGTGTCGCCGTATTAGATGGTGTTGGATTGCGTTACAATATCGCGCCAGGACAAAATGTCATGGTATTGTTGCATGACAAGGATGCATGTTTTGAACCACGGCTGCTGCGATGGGGCTTGGTGCCACATTGGGCCAAAGACACGGCAATTGGCAGCAGGATGATAAATGCGCGTGGTGAAACAGTTGCGGAAAAACCTGCGTTTCGTACCGCATTCCGAACACATCGTTGTATCGTGCCTGTTAGCGGTTTCTTTGAATGGAAACGGCAGGGGAAAATTAAGGTGCCCCATTATATTCATTCCGCCCAGGGTGAACCCCTGGCATTGGGTGGATTGTGGGCTGTTTGGCATGATCCACAGTCCGGGGATTCACACGAAACATTTACCATCCTGACCGTTCCCGCCAACGAAGACGTATGTGCACTGCACGATCGCATGCCCTTGATTTTAAACGATGCGGATGATAGCCGCTGGGTAGACACGCAGACCTCGGTTGATTTACTAGGCTCCCTCATACGCCCTTATGCTGACGGTCAATTGATATCTTATCCTGTATCCACCATAGTGAATAGTCCATCCAACGATACACCCGACTGTATTCAGAAGCATGAATATGGTGGTCAGACGGAATTGTTCTGAGCAAGGCTTTCTTCATAATCCCAGACGATTGTGGTATGTCCATTGGCGAACAGGTCAGCAAGCTCCTCTTCCAGCAGAGGGCGGTTGATATCCTGGTCTATAAATACACCTTCATCATTGTCCTGATATCGCCATAACTCCACCAATCGGGCTATAGGTGGCACCTGATGCTCCAACAAGTGCAGATGAACAATGCCATCCTCACCGGAACGCCCATGTTGTCTGGAAATGGCGCCACACACCTGCAACCGCAGTCGGACATGCACAGTGACATCCGGCATAGGTGTTCCATTGGAATCAAGCACCGTGAGATGTAAATCACGTGGCTCGAAATTTTCCGGCCAGGCTTTCTGTACCACCTCCAGGGGATTCGGTCCAATCATCAAGCCTTCGCGTCCTAAATAAACCGGAATACCGGCATAGATGCCATCTGGGTCATAATATAATGCTTCTTCCAGATACAACGGAAGCGCAGGCGCAATGACATGAATCTCCCCATTGGTATCCGTGCTAAAAGTTCCAAGAGCCAATCCATGATGACCCCCACAATGATTTTCGGTGGTCATATAGACTGCCAGGCGTACTTCTTTATTGGTCATGGGAGTACCGTTCTCATCCAGTATAAGAATTACCCGTTCCTCTAATTCTGGTAATATCATTGTGGAAATGCCAGATTGCGTACTAGCTACTTCGGCAGCCATCCCGGAGATTCCGGTGTACACCATGTGTAGTACTTCTTTCCAATAAAGCGTGATCAATTCATCCAGGGGTATATTCTGTTCTCGATAGATTTTGAATTCCTCCGTCAACACCTGATCAGGTGCCCTGTACCAGTGGTTGTCCGGAAGAGATAGCGCAACAACAAAGGTACGTCTGCCCATGGTCAAAAAATCAATCAAATTTTCATAGGATAAATCATTGGTCTGCCTGTCAGACAATCTACCCACCAGCATTTCTGGCGTAAACGTAAAATTCAGCATCCCGTTTTCAACCAGACCCAGATCATATTCATGCACAAATCCCCAACCGATGCAATACAGCTTTAATATTCCGGATTCTACCGGATTACCAGGCTGGCCAACCGCAAATCGAAAATCGCGTGACAATTCATCCTCGGTAAATTCACGGATTGGCATGGCACTGCTGTTGTGTTCAGGCAAACCAAACACGCTGCTATGTGACATGGCCCAAGCTTCAAAACGTTCTTGCCATCCAGATTTCTCGTTTGGTCCAAATATATCAAATCTGCTATCGCGAGGATTTTCCCCCAGTCTTTGAATAATTTCCCACGCAGTATTTTTACACCAGTTCTCATCCAGGTCTTGTTCTATCACCTTGCGATAGAGTATGGGTAATCCCAATTCAGTGTCCATCTCCAGTAATGCCTGCGTACTGAGACTGATATAAGGGTTCGGCCAGCCTCTGACATTAGTTCGTGGGACTGCAACTAACAGCGCGCCCAGAGTAGCTGATGCTTCATCTGTATTGAGCCTGCCAATTGCTACAATTGCGGCATTTCGCACCTCCTCCTCGACATCGTGCAGCGCCATCCGCAAAGGGGGCAAGGCCTCTGGATAACCCCTACTTCCCAGCTCCACTACAGAGGATTTCCGTGCATCTTTACCCCCTGTGATGAGCAGATCATTAAGCCTGCCAAGACGTTTCTGGTATATTTCTCTGAGTAACACCGATGCTGCGGGAGTATCAATCTTTCTCAAGGTATCAACCAAATGCTTCAGTATCTCTTCCTCTGGCATCGTCTGTTTGTTATACTCACTGAAGGTTTCCACAGTAAGATCACCATATTTCTCCAGACCATAAATGCGTTGTAATGACACAAGATAACGTACCAGTAAAAGCGTATCATCTTCAGGCCACCAGCCCAGGCGAAACAACTCCTGGGCGGTTTCAGCACTTAAATGTACTCGCAACTGCTCCACAAGAGATTTTATGATTTCTTCTTTGTTTTTCTCAGGTTCAGGTTGCTGTGCTCTCCTGGCTCCATATAAACCTTCTTGAACTCCACCCATGCCCATGCCTCTGCTCATGCCACTTGCCACTGGTCTTTCTGTGGTAGTCGTCACCATCGTTTTTCCGTGAAGCGCTGCAAGGGAAGCCAATGCGTTATGGGTGCGCTCGGTCATCGGCCAGACTCCATACTGGACAAATTCAATATGACCGTCCATGTACAACACATTGCCGCCGTCGGGGTGGTTGCCCAACTTGTCCATCATAACGGGTATCGCCGACTGTGCATGACTAGCTGCTGCTGGATTGTTAATGTCGGTGATGAAGAAGCGCTCAACACCTTCCCGTAACCGTCGAATGTGCAGTGTCTCTTCATCTTGACTTGTTACTTCCAGGATATCTGTCAGTGCTTCACCCGTTTCTATGGATTCCAGGTATGCAGCAGCAAATGCTTCCACACCGCCATCGTCATTCAGAACGTACCCCAGGTAATAATAGTCACTGGACTGGAATTGTATCCGGAGATCCGCGTCGCTCAATGGGTTAACCGGAATATCAGGTACCGGCGAATGTGCGGGACAATACAATATCTGCAAATCGTTGACATAATCGGGATACACTAATGTCGGTTCCGGCATTAAACAACCCGCATCTTTCGAGAACATGGGGAAGAGGCCACGATTTTCGTTGGCATTCATCTTAAAAATCAAGCCCCATTGCTTCAGGTGTTCTGCGCAGCGGGCACGATTTTGTACGGCGGTAAATGGGTTATCGCGTTCTACTTGAGAACTTTGCTGAGAATCTGCTTCGTGAAGCGCTGCAAGGGAAGCCAATGCGTTATGGGTGCGCTCGGTCATAGGCCAGACTCCATACTGGACAAATTCAATATGACCGTCCATGTACAACACATTGCCGCCGTCGGGGTGGTTACCCAGCTTATCCATCATGACAGGTATCGCCGACTGTGCTCGTGTACTTGTTGCTGGACTATTGATATCGGTGATGAAGAAGCGTTCAACACCTTCATTTAATCGGAGAATGTGCCGTTTTTCTCCATCTTCGCTTGTTGCTTGCAGAATATCTGGCAATACTTCACCTGTTTCGACGGATACTTGGTATGCGGCAGCGAATGCTTCTACATCGGTATCGTCTCTCAGAGCGTAACCCAGGTAATAATAGTCACTGGACTGAAAATGGGTACGGAGACTTGCATCGCTCAAAGGGTTAACCGGAATATCTGGTACCGGGGAGCGAGCAGGGCAAATCAATATCCGCATGTCTTTAACGTAATCGGGATACACTAATGTCGGTTCCGGCATTAAATAACCTGCATCTTTCGAAAACAGGGGGAAGAGGCCACGATTATCGCTGGCATACATCTTAAAAATCAAACCCCATTCCCTCAGGTGGTTGGCGCAGTCGGCGCGATTTAGTGCGGCTACTAACAGGATATCGTGTTCTTCCTGAGAACTTGGCTGCGATACTAGTCCGGCATCTGATGGGTTCTGGGCGTTGGTGAGAGTAACGGTGCCGAATATCAGGGAAACTGCAATAGCCAGCATGGACCAGGTACGCCCATCGTATCGGAAAGCGGCGATGCGACGAATACGGTTACCGGTTGCGGAATGTGCTTCCACAACACCGGCAAGTCCTGCCATACCGGGGAAAGGTGCAGCCTTCTGGTGCTTGCGCAATAAGGACAGCATGGTCATGCCATAGGCTTGCGCTTCACCCGACTCGGTATGGCGTAGCGCGAAATCATCACAAGCCAGTTCCCGATCATGGCGTATACGCCGAAACGCGAACCACAGCACCGGATTGAACCAATGCAGGGCAAGCAGCAGTGTGCAGAACCAGTTCATCACAATGTCTTTACGTCGGACATGCGCCAGCTCATGCAAAAATACATAGCGCAACTCCTGAGGCGTGAGTTCCTGGACAGCCTGTGGTGGCAACAAGAGTTTGGGTCGGTAAAACCCGAATATAGCCGGGCTCTTCAACAGATGACTTTCGAAGAGACGTACTCCGGAAGTTTTCATACGGGTAGCACTGTCTTCGAATACTGCAAGCAACGTTGTATCTTCCACTGGAGCAGCGTATCGCAATCGCAGGGTGTACCATAAATTGATCAACAACACATACGTGACCAACAGGCATACACCCACAAACCACACCAATGAGAGTACACCCTGCCAATGCATAGACAAAGTAGTGGCCTGATCTGGAGATAAAGTAGTGGTGTTGTCGGATGAAGTCGGGACTTTGGATGTCGCTGTTACAGCAGCCTGGGTACTTGGTGCGCTTTGCGTAGTAACAATGAGGCTTTCTGTAGGTGTGTAAGTGGCTGGTGTTGCCAGGAGGGTATCAGGTGTAGTGATTGCTTCCTGTGCTACTTCGCCTGTCACAAAGTACGTTGAACTAGCCTCCCAACCTTGATCAATCAGGTTGAAAATGCTTAAGGGACTCTCGGGCGCGACCGGCAATATGAGTCGAATTACCAAGGCCAGCCAGAGTCCGTAATACCAGCGTACCGGCAGACGATGACGCAGCAACCATTGGGTAAGCAAAATGAGTACTACCACAACGCTGGCCTGCAAGGATGTCTCCAGAACCCAATGAAACACAGGGGAAATGGTGTCAGAAAATTGCACAAGTACGTTCATTGATCCTCTCCTTTTTGCGCCAGAATGCGTCGCAATGCTTCGATATCATCTTCTGTTAAAGTTTCTTCCGTCAGAAATTGTGCCAGCATGGGTGTGAACACACCACCATGAACCCTGTTGATAAAGGAACGTGTTTCCGCGTGTACGCAAGCGGCTTCATCTACCAGTGGGTAATAACGGTACAGCCGGCCTTCCTGCTCATACCCGAGCGCGCCTTTGCCCAGCAGTCGATTCAATAATGTACGAATAGTTCGTGGACTCCAAGATACCTTACCCTTCAACGCCGAAACGACCTCCTGAGCCGTGCGCGGCGCTTTCTCCCACAATATCCGCATGATCATCCACTCAGAATCTGAAATTTGCGGTAAAGATTTCATTGATACGCCTCCTTTGATTACAAGTGTAATTGAATTGTATTACATTTGTAATCAAAAGTCAAGCAGTTTCTATAACAAATAATTTTGATCCATAATGGCATTAAATTTAACACATAGGATATGGCCACAGTGAATTAATCGCTTCCATGAATGTCATAACACATCAGGAAAAGAGCTGCCAATGGATAGAGTATAAAAATTCCCTATGCATGGAAGTCATCGATCCTTTTGAGAACTGGTTACGATTCGATGAAACGTAGGATGTATGATTTTTATATGGATGTAGAAGTTGTTGGAAGTTTTCATTGTAACCTTGTCTGAGCTTGCTGAATAGAGAATGTAAAAGAGATTCGTTCCACTAATAAATTACCGGACACCTGGCGTTGCTCAGAAAGCTGTCACACAGGAGAATTATATGTCAGCAACATATTCTATTCGTTTATGTATAACTATAGTATTATTTTTGTGCGCATTGGCAAACGCTACTGAAGACATTACCGATACACTCTACCTTGAACATATCGGGCTTGTTGCACCGAACATTCTTGGCCTGACCCTCAGCGATGGCTATCTTCTGCCCGCAGTACAGGAGGAATATATAGAACAAGAAGGTGATGTGATCAATAGTGGGCATTTCCCACATCAGTTGTTGGTTCGTGATGGTGAAATAATCGGCCATGTAGGCGGAATTGATAACACAATATTCATTCCATTTGACGCCCTTGTATCATCCAATTTTGATGTGAACAAATTTCACTCCCAGGCATCTTATGTATTAATGTCTGATAGCGATGATGTATTCAACGATGGCGTTGAACCGGTGGAAATATATCGCAAGTCAAAGCCGAGAAATTTGGGTAGAACCGGGAGCTGGGAGTTTTCCGGACCGTACACCCATGTTGTGTATTTAAAATTTCCACATCCATTTCGTGAGGGCGAAAACTATACCCTGAACTTCGATGAATTGCCACTACACCCGGTGTCGATAACTATTGATTCTACTGAGCGGCTCAGTGAAGCGATACATATTACCCAAATTGGATTCCGCCCTGATGATGTTGCCAAAGTCGCCTTTTTGTCCTGCTGGATGGGGGATGGGGGTGGTCTGAATTATGTGGATGCACCTGAATTTGAATTGATTGATACTGGCACGAAAAAGGTAGTTTATACAGGCTCTTTTACCCTGTCCAAAGCTGTCGATGACATGGATGAAGATGCTTTCGCGCAAAACTACAATAATACAGATGTGTACATTGCCGATTTCAGTGAATTTTCTGTGCCTGGCGAATATAAACTGGTGATCCCCGGAATAGGTTGTTCTTTTCCATTCAAGATCGATGATGCGGTCTGGCAACAACCATTCATCACATCGGTGCGTGGGTTGTATCACCAACGGAGTGGCATTGCGCTTGGACCACCCCACACGGATTTTATTCGACCCCGGAACTTCCACCCGGAAGATGACCGCATTGTTTACGCATCAACCACACAACTCATTGACACCGGGAATGGCCCTCTCGGCTATGATGCGGAACCAGACAACTTTCTAGCATTGGTTCGTGGGCGAACAGACACCAAGGTAGATAATGCCTGGGGAGGCTACCATGACGCCGGTGATTGGGACAGGCGTATTCAACATTTGAACGCAACACGCTTCTTGTTCGACTTGGCTGAATTTTTCCCCGAATATTTCAAGGGACTACATTTAAATATCCCGGAATCTGGAAGCATCATCCCAGATATCATTGAAGAAGCACTTTTTGGACTGGATGTATATCGTAGGTTGCAAACTGAAGAGGGTGGAATACGAGGCGGTATCGAGTCAGAAGAACACCCCAGGTATGGTGAAACCAGTTGGACAGACACACTTGTAACGATGGCCTACGCGCCAGGTGCCTGGTCATCCTATATATACGCGGGAACGGCTGCCCAGGCAGCAAGATATCTTACGCCGCTCTATCCTGCGCGTGCAGAGGTATACCAGGTAAGTGCGATGCTAGCAATGCATTGGGCGGAATCAGTGTTACATGCCGAGCCAGGGACGCGTTCTGTAAAGAGCAGAAATATACAGTACCTATTACTGAATCTCCTTTTTTTGACAACAGCTTGGACGCTTTTATTTCGCTATTCCTGGAAGCTGCCACCTGCCCCTCGTTTGACAGCCAAAACGTTGTGTATAGGTATGATTCCACTATCCATTTGGATGTGTTTCTCAAAACTGATCGATGGACGATACCCACCAGATTTACACCGTCAACACCAGATAAATGATGCCAGAAATTACGCAGCAGCCGAGATGTTCCAGTTAACAGAAGACACGCACTGGCAAGATATATTTCTGGAAACAACCAAGCTGACTGATGATGAAGCCCCATTATTTGAATGGCGAAGTCATAATCAGGCCGAAGGCGCATGGGTGTATGCCCGGATTAACCTGGAATCTGTCGATTCAATAATGCAAGAACGATGCATCCAGGCAATCATCACAGAAGCAGATGAAAGGTTGGAAGCAGGGGAGATGACGGGATACCGTTGGATTAAATATCCCTGGCGACCATTTGGTCTTGGTGTTCCAACAACCCTGGATGCCCTGTCTGTATTGCGTGCGCACGTACTGACCCAAGAACCCAGGTATCTCCAAGGTATACAACTGGCAGCACAGTTTGGCGCTGGGGCCAATCCAATGAACATGGCAATGACGACAGGTGTCGGACATGCCTACCCGCAGAACCCCTTACATCTCGATTCACGATTTTCAGGGCAAGCGGCACCACCTGGATTGACTGTATTGGGCCCAGTCGGGATGGATAGCCCGTGGTTTGCCCCTTGGATGCGTGACATCTTGCGTCCTCATATGTATCCGGAAATGAAGTATTGGCCACCTATTGAATCCTATATGGATGTATTCTGGGTACCGTTCACTTCCGAGTTCACCATACACGATACCATCGGGCCCAATCTATTGTATTGGGGGTATTTCGCAGCACGGCCAGACTCCAATCAGGAACAAACACGCAGCACCACCGACAGCAGTGATGATATATAATTGAAAACATATTTTTACAGTAACATAAAAATAATATTTCTTACTATTTTCTGCTAAAGATTATTAACATATTTGATTCTATATTAAATATTTGATAATATGAATATATCGGTTCATCTATGTAGTATTTTACTGCATTGGTGCTAAGAGGGAATCCGGTTTGAATCCGGGACTGCCCCGCAGCGGTAATCTGGAACGAACGGCACAATTTTACGCACTGGAAGCTCCTGTAGAGCAGCTGGGAAGCGGTGCCCAGTAGGTTGGTCTCAAAAACCCGTGCCAGTAAGTCCGAAGACCTGCCGACGGTGATGCTGTGCCATTGTCATAGCTGCTACATCTTCGAGGGAAGAATGAATAAGCGAACGGATTGTTGGTGCGTTCAACGCAGCAACGTGCTATTTGCTGTGCTACAGCCGATTTTCTATAATTGGTGTGTAACACTTCAAAATGCTGTTGTAGCTGCAACTCTAATTTCAAAGAGCATCTATAAACACAAGTGCTTTGAAAGTCATATTACCCTACCACCAAAGCATCCAAGACAAGGCACACAGTTTCACCAGGACATTTTAGAATCCTACCCTATCAAGAAGGATACAAATGTATGCCTGTTCTCTCATCAAGTCTTGGATTTCCCAGAATTGGAGCTGCACGTGAACTGAAAAGAGCCTTGGAACAATACTGGGCTTCAAAAATTTCGACTAGTGAACTGCTGCACGTTGCATCAGAAATTCGTTGTCGGCATTGGACTATTATGCGTGATGCAGGAATTGACCATATTCCTGCTGGTGATTTTTCTTTGTATGATCACATGCTTGATATGGCCATCACTGTAGGAGCTATACCGGAACGGTACCAGACCATATCAGACACATTGGTGCAGTATTTTGCCATGGCCCGCGGCATACAAGACCGTTCAAATAATATAGATGTGGCGGCAATGGAAATGACCAAATGGTTCGATACTAATTACCACTACATTGTTCCAGAATTAGCACCTGATCAACAATTTGTCCTGAACCCAAACGCTTTGTTTGATTCCATCAAAGAAGCGCGTAAACTTGGCATAGAACCTCGTCCAGTTATACCTGGACCGGTTACATTTCTCCTGCTGTCAAAATCAACAGAATCTGATTCTAAAGGATCGTTGTTGCATTTGTTGAAACCCATGTTGTCTGTGTATGAAGAACTGCTGGAAATGTTAAAAAAAAGTCAAATTGCATGGGTTCAAATTGATGAGCCTTGTCTGGTACTGGAATTGGATGAAGAAACCAGAAATGCTTATCAACACGCATTATTGCGTCTATCTTCTTTGAAACGTCGTCCCAACATTGTTCTTACAACTTATTTTGGTGATATTACAGAGAACTTGCCGCTAATCACACAATCTCCACCAGAAGCACTTCATCTCGATCTGGTACGTGCCCCGGAACAGTTTGATACAGTACTTGACACTATTCCTGATTCGATGACGTTGTCTTTAGGAGTCATTGACGGCAGAAATATCTGGCGTACGAATCTGGATGCGGCACACGCGCAAGTATATAAAGCGGTTAAAGCCCTTGGTAGTGAGCGGGTGATGGTGGGACCTTCCTGTTCATTGATGCACGTGCCTATAGACCTTGATCTTGAATCAGAAATCGATCCCGAACTCAAAAGCTGGCTTTCGTTTGCAACTCAGAAACTGGATGAAATAAAGGCCATTTCCGAATCAGCCACAATGGAGTCTGGTCAAGGCACCTTGTTTACAGTATCGCGTGACGCAATTGCAACGCGGACTTCATCTCCAAGAACCAGGAACGATACGGTTCGAGAACGAATTGCTGGTATTGATGCATCTATGCTGCAACGCATGTCTGTATTCACGGAGCGAAGAACACAGCAAGATAGGTGCCTCGGGTTGCCTGTGTTTCCAACAACTACAATAGGATCGTTTCCCCAGACTGCCGAGGTACGTAAAAAGCGTGCCGATTGGCGAAGTGGGCGTATTTCTGAGACACAATATGATATCTGGATGAAAGAAGAAACAAAGCGTTGTATCGAAAAGCAGGAAGCCCTTTCACTTGATGTGTTGGTTCATGGCGAGTTTGAACGCAATGATATGGTGGAATACTTTGGAGAGATGCTGGAAGGCTTTGCTTTTACAAAATTCGGGTGGGTACAAAGTTATGGTTCCCGTTGCGTTAAGCCACCAATATTGTTTGGTGATGTAGCCCGACAGAAACCAATGACTGTTGGTTGGGCCTGTTACGCGCAATCGTTAACCAAAAAACCGGTGAAGGGAATGCTCACCGGCCCGGTTACCATTTTGCAATGGTCGTTTGTCAGAGATGACCAGCCCCGAAGTGACACGTGTATGCAGATTGCACTCGCGTTGCGGGATGAAGTGCAGGACCTGGAAGAAAGTGGTATCAACATCATTCAAGTCGATGAACCAGCAATTCGTGAAGGCTTGCCATTACAAAAAAGCAGTTGGAAAACCTACTTGAATTGGGCTGTTAAAGCTTTCCGCCTGACAACTTCCGGTGTGCTCGACTCAACTCAAATTCATACGCATATGTGTTATTCAGAATTTGGGGACATACTGGATAGTATTGCAGCATTGGATGCCGATGTGCTGTCCATAGAAACATCACGCTCGAAGATGGAGCTGCTTTCTGACTTCGCTCGCTTTAATTATCCCAATGCAATCGGTCCCGGTGTATATGATATACACTCTCCCAGAGTTCCAGCCGCGGAAGAGCTGGTCGAATTACTGGAACGTGCCGTAGAAGTTATTCCTGCTGAGAGAGTATGGGTGAATCCGGATTGCGGCCTGAAGACACGCGGCTGGGTGGAAGTAGAGTCTGCGCTTCGTGAAATGGTCTTGGCAGCGACTATCATGCGAGGACGATATTTTCATGATCGGCATACGGAATCGTTATCGCAGACCACGAGTGAGAATCTAAATCGATAAACTATATGTATTTGCTATAGCCTTTGCAATATTGGCCGCTCCAAGAGTTGATGATCCTGATAGCTATGATCATTGGTGATGGGGCGGCCTTTATTTCTATTGTGTAATCGATGCGATTGCAATACCGTCTGGGTATACTTGGGAGGAATTTACTATACTGTATTTCGGATTAATTGTAAAAATTGTTGCTTTTGCACATGTTGTTCTATACTTCAAATGACGGTCAGGAAGTATTATCTATTTATTGTATGCGTATTGCTTTCAATAGGGGACAATCTTACATGTGGAGTGTCATGAAATGCGACAAGAATACATTTGGACAGCAATTTTGCTGGGTATGCTGTGGATTACGACCAACAGTTTCGCAGAAGGGCTATCGCAGAGGTTTAATGAGATGAATGACGCAATCACCGATGTAAAGTCGTTGTGCTTGTGGTATGACAAACCGGCGGATGCCTGGGTTGAAGCTTTACCGGTTGGCAATGGGCGCCTTGGAGCAATGGTATTCGGCGGTATTGCTACTGAACGCATTCAAATCAATGAAGACACCATTTGGGCAGGCCCCCCTTTCCCGGAACCGCGGCATGGTGTTGACAAAATTCAAGCTGCCCGTAAGGCATGGTTTGAAGGTGATTTCGCAACTTGTCATGCACTTGTACAGGAAGTGTTAAGTCCCCGGATCAGTCCAAGAAGCTATCAGCCTCTAGGTGATTTGATACTGGAGTCCGAATTTGACGCAACACCCACACAGTACAAGCGTGAATTGGATTTGCATCAGGCGATTGCCCGGACGACTTTCGCGGTCGATGGGGTAAAACACACCAGGGAGATTTTTTGCAGTGCCCCACACCAGGTGCTGGTGCTTCGCTGGCAGGTGGACAAAGCAGCCTCGCTGTCATTCAACCTGCGGATGACCCGTTCAGAAAATGCTGCTGTTCAAGTAATCGGCGAAAATGGATTGCTCCTCACTGGCCAGGCTTCACATGCCGAAACGCATCCCGGAGTTGGTTTTCGGGCTGAATTGCGGCTGCTGACGGAGGGGGGTAATATCCAGGTGGAGGACGATAGTCTCGCAGTCAGTGATGCTGATGCTGTAACTATCCTTGTAGGGGTTAAAACAGATTATAACCACTACGAACCTTCGTCTCCACTGACTGGATTTGACCAGACGGAAACGGTGATTGACCCTGCGGTATCGGACACGCCGTATGAAGTGCTGCGTGGCGCGCATCTTGAGGCGCATCAGGAATTGTTTGGCCGGGTGGCAATCCAACTGGGTGATGACCCGGATACGGGTAGCATTCCAACCGATGAGCGTCTTCGTAAACTGAACACTGCTAAAGATGACCCGGACCTGTGTGCATTGTATTTCCAATTTGGTCGCTACCTCCTGATGAGTTCTTCACGTCCGGGAACTATGGCCGCCAACCTGCAGGGGTTGTGGAATGAGCACATGGAAGCACCCTGGAACGCGGATTACCATATCAATGTAAACATACAGATGAATTACTGGCCGGTGGAAGTCGTAAATCTTTCAGAATGTCACTTGCCCTTCTTCGACCTGATCGAACGGCTACAACCCAGTGGCCGCGAAACGGCCAGGACCACCTATGGTGCACGGGGTATCGTGGCCCACAATACAACAGATGCCTGGCATTGGACCGCGGCCAAGGGCATGCCTGTATATGGTATGTGGCCGCATGGTATCGGCTGGTCCGTACAGCATTTCATGGAGCACCATCGTTTCACCCAGGATGAAGCCTTTCTGCGCGAGCGCGCCTACCCGATCATGAAAGAAGCTGCCCTTTTTTATCTGGATTACCTGGTGGAACATCCGGAAACCGGAGAACTGGTGTCGGGGCCCAGTACTTCACCCGAGAATAGCTATTTTGGCGCTGACCGAGAGGTCTATTCCGTTTCCATGGGTTGCGCAATGGACCAGCAGATTATTTGGGATGTTTTCACGAATTTGTTGGAAGCAGCAGCAATATTAAACATTCAGGATACATTTACTGCTTCAGTTCAAGATGCTTTGACCAAACTTGCCATGCCACAAATTGGTCCGGATGGGCGCCTGATGGAATGGGCATTGCCGTTTGAGGAAGTTGAACCGGGCCATCGCCACATGTCCCATTTGTATGCCTTGCACCCCGGAAGACAATACACCTATCGGAGGAATCCCGACAAGGTAGAAGCAGCACAGAAAAGCATTTTGCATCGTCTGGAACATGGCGGCGCGCATACTGGTTGGTCACGTGCCTGGAACATCAATTTTCAGGCACGCTTCAAAAACGCGGACGCGGCACATGAGAATGTGATTGCATTGTTGCGCGACTCCACCTTGCCGAATCTGTTTGATACCCATCCACCATTTCAAATCGATGGGAATTTTGGTGGTACCGCGGGAATAGCGGAGATGTTATTGCAATCACATGATCAACTTGAAGATGGAACGTATATTTTGGACTTGTTGCCTGCCTTGCCCGATTCCTGGGGCAAGGGAATGGTGCGTGGTTTACGGGCAAGAGGGGCAGTTACTATCGATATGCGGTGGGATGACAAGCAAATGCGGGAAGTCGTGCTGCATCCGGATATGGATGGTTACTTGGCCCTGTCCCTACATACCGGACAGCAGATACAAGAAGTGCTGGACGAAGACAGGAGTGTACCTGTAGAATTTCATAACGATGAAATTGCATGTTTTCCGGTTACTGGTGGTAGACCTTATGTAATCGTGTTCGAACAGTAATTATCTTCGCTTGGTTTTGATTATGTGTTTGCAAGTTTTTCTGTGAAAAAGGGGATGATGTATGTATAAAGTGATGACTGCCCAGTTGATGGCAATGCTTTGTTTTACCATGGGAGCAGCAGCAGTAAATGAGGATGCAATTATGGAACAGAGAACAGTAATTGATGTTACCGATTTTGGGGCTGTTCCCGACAATGACGAAGATGACACACTGGCTGTGACCAAAGCGATACAGAAAGCGCATGAAGTCAGCAACCCGGTTTTGTTTTTCCCAAAAGGAACCTATCACTTTGCTGAAGGGGCTAATCCCGAACATCCACATCGTCTGTTTCATTTCAGGGGAATTGAAAACCTGACTATAGATGGTGATGGCTCGCTCCTGATGTTCGATGGTTTGGTTGCGCCATTTCATATGGCGGAATGCAGTAACCTGCTCATCAAAAATATTTATATTGATTGGGTACGACCACCCTTTTCCAGTGGTGAAATTATTGCCACCGGTGACAAATATTTTGATGTGCGAGTTTTTGAAGCATATCCGGTAAAAGGTGGGGAACCGGTACAGGCATTTCAGGATTTTGATCCAGCAACCAGGTTGCCAAAACGAGATACTGGCCTTGATGTCTATCGGTCTGTAGACAGGACAGAATTGATTGCACCGCAGACTTTACGGGTGCATACCACTTGGGAAACCAATATTGAAGCTGGTTTCCTGGCGGTATTACGCCATCAGGTATACGCCTACAACGCATTTTATCTGCACAGTTGCCGGGATGTGCAAGTACAGGACATCACCGTGTACACAACGCCCGGCATGGGAATCGTAGCAGAAAAATGCCATAACATATCGTTAGAACGATTTCGCGTCTTGATCGCGCCTGATTCCGGTCGTTTAATGTCTGCCACAGCCGACGGCTCACACTTTGGTGGATGTACAGGGTTGATACGTATTGATGATTGTGAGTTTGAAGGCATGGGGGATGATGCCGTAAATATCAAGACAGGATTGTACTTGATTGTGGAGGATATCATAGACGAGCGAACTGTCGTTGGATACCACCCGCTTGGATTTCAAATCCTGCCCGATCCCGGTGACATCATGGAATTGTCGCCTACAGATACACTCCTGTCCTATGGAGAAGCCATTGTCGCATCTGCAACAGCAAAAGAAAACAACCGAACCGAAGTTGTGTTTCAGGCACCATTCCCGGACACACTTAAAGTGGGGGACGTTTTGGGGAATGCTTCTCGTGTTGCCCGGGCACATATTTCGAACACGCATGTGCGCAGCAACCGGGCACGTGGGTTTTTAATTCAGACACGGGATGCCTTGGTTGAGGACTGCACCTTTCGTGACATCACGACTTCCGGTGTCTTTGTAATGACGGAAGTGGTCTATTTCTATGAAAGCATTGCGCCGCATGATGTGATAGTACGCAACAATACGTTCATCAATTGTGGTTATACAGACCCGAAGGCAGAGGGTGTTATACAGGTGTATGCCTATTTGAAAGACTTTGCGTTTCCTCCGAAGCCGGGTGTGATTCGCAATATAACCATTGAAGGCAATACTATTCAGGGCGGAAATAACTCTGGAATTTTTGTTACTTCAACAGAGGGCATACAAATCCTGAATAACAAGATTGAAGATGTGTGCCGCTTGCCCCATCGTGATGAATCGCGATCGGCCATTTATATCATGAGTACACGCAATGTGCAAATCACCGGAAACACGGCAGTTATAGATCAGCAAGGTGATGGGTGTGATGCAGTACTAACCTTTGGGCCTGGTTGTGATATGGATACGATTGTCGTTGAGGGCAATACCGGATTCTGATTTACTGCTCTTGACGGGGCATGTACCGTTTTATAAGTATCGCTGTACCTGGGCGATGAGTTCTGCTGGTGCGAAAGGCTTGGTGATGAGTGTTTCCGCACCGGCTTTTAGACTATTGTCTCTTGCTGTTGCTGTGTGGGCTGAAGTGATACAAACTACAGGTATAGAAGCCGTTGCCGGATTATTTTTGATTTGCTCGCAAACCTCATAGCCACTCATGGTCGGCATCATCAGGTCGAGTAGTATCAAGTCGGGTTTTTTGCGAACAGCTATATCCAATGCACTGATTCCATCATATGCCGGTAGAACCAAATACCCTTCTCCAATGAGTATATGTTCGATAAGTGTTACTACATCAGGTTCATCATCTACTACCAGAATCGTATGCTTATCCACGACGTCTGTCCAATCTGCTTCTAGTTAAGTCTGCGGTATGCATTTTGGGTGGCAGGTAGCGACGGGGATTGGGTCGAGCGACCATATCCTGTTTTGCATTGAAAATCTTGACAATTTTCGTCAATTGCACTTGAACTCCCTGATCAAAAAAACCAGTGTAATCATTTACCTTTCGGACAACTTTAATTTTGATTGGTTGAGATAGCGGAATACGAAATTCATCGTCACGCATCAGTTGAATGTACCACTGTGTTTCAACTTCCAACTCATTGATGGTACGTATCTTCATGCCATATGGGTTCAAATCGAGCACTACACCGCGTAATTTCTGCACCGAGGTGTCTGGTTGAAATCCATGGTTCATTTCCCAAATCAACGCCGGGCGACATACTTCTGTGCGGGTCGCAATGCGTCTTCCCTTCGAGAGCGATTTCATATCTGTTGAGACATACATGCTGTCTTGATCACCACGCCGGCTCGCTTCATACACAAAATTTTTATGTCCCATATATCAGTACTCCAATACTTCATCGTAGTGTCAGCTATAATTTGTCCATCACCAAAGAACAAAAAAACCAGATATACCTTAGATCAAATCATACCGGATAGGACTATAAAAGTAAAACATGAAGTGATGTAAATCTTTTCAAGAAATACAAATAGTAATAATTAAAATAATATAGCAAAAAAATTTCTGTTCATTCGACTATTATTGCACAAAACCCGCACATAGCCCGCACAAACCCAAAGTGCTCTATAAAGCTGTTGGAATTGACGCTGTAAAAAAGTGCTACTATGTAGCGTATCGAAATACCATATTGTTTTGCTCTACCCATTAATTGGAGGAAGAAATTGATGCGCGTTTTACTACTGGACCTGGACACGCTCCGACCGGATCATCTGGGATGTTATGGATATCGCCGAAATACCTCACCGAACATCGATCGCATTGCCCAAGAGGGTGTGCGATTTACCAACCACTATTGTTCCGATGCTCCCTGTTTACCATCACGCGCATCCTGGATTACGGGACAATTCGGGATACACTCCGGTGTTGTTGGGCATGCAGGTACTGCGGCAGACCTGCGCATAGATGGTGAACAGCGTGGATTTTGCGACTTCTTACGAAGCGGTCAGGCATTCACCAATATATTTCGCAAGGCAGGATTTCACACAGCATCCATCAGTCCTTTTTCTGAACGACACTCCGCCTGGTGGTTTAATGCGGGCTTCAATGAAGTCTATAACACAGGTCATTGGGGGATGGAGTCTGCCGAAGAAGTGACTCCGGTGGTAGAAGACTGGCTTGACAAACATGCCCATGAAGACAACTGGTATCTTCATATTAATTATTGGGACCCCCATACACCTTACCGTGCCCCGGAATCTTTTGGGAATCCATTTGCCGAGGAACCACTGCCTGACTGGATAACAGAAGACGTATTCAAGACCCATCTCAACCATGTTGGGCCACACAGCGCGCACGAGATTAATATGTATGACGACGCCACCCACCTGCAATACCCCAGGCATCCGGGCGCATTACGTAGTATGGATGATTTACGCAGAATGATGGATGGTTATGACTGTGGTATACGCTACATGGACTCCCATATCGGGATGTTATTAGAGCGACTCGAACAATTGGGCATATTGGATGACACTGCTATCGTAATCATGGGTGATCATGGCGAAAACATGGGGGAATTGGGGATATATGGCGAGCATGGCACCGCAGACCAGGCGACCTGCCACATTCCTCTGATAATTCGGTGGCCTGGTGGGCAATCCGGTAAAGTGGATTCAAATTTTCATTACAACCTCGATCTTGCGCCTACCTTTGCTGATTTGCTTAATCAGAAGCATCACCCCCGGTGGGATGGCCTGAGTTTTGCAGGCGCCATGACCGGGACTCCTTATAGCAAACGGGATGAATTGATTATCGGCCAGTGCGCCCATGTCTGCCAGCGTTCAGTACGCTTTGGTCCCTGGTTGTACATTCGAACGTACCACGACGGGTATCATCTTTTTCCCAAAGAAATGCTTTTTAATCTGGATGAAGACCCCTATGAGCAAAATGACCTCGCAGAAACGCATCCACACATTTGTCAGGAAGCCGCCTGGCGACTGCTTTCCTGGCAGGATGAAATGATGCAAAGTATGCCTGCTGGACATGCCACAGACCCGTTATGGACGGTGATGCAGGAAGGCGGCCCATTTCACGCCAATGGTTTCCTGCCCGATTATTGTAAAAGACTGGAAGCTACAGGACGCGGCGCGGCAGTGCCAGAATTAAAACGGCGTCACCCGGGCGAGTTCAGATAATATGGTTCGTTTCATCGACAGGCTGTAGAAATTTATCATCTAAATCGGTTTGATGTTCAAATTAGTTCATAAGGAGTCACTCTTCGATATATCCAGCTTCTGTTAGCCAGGTCTTTTCATGATCAACCAATGCTTCAGTCAGAGCGTAGATTGCCTCAGGGTTAAGTGGGTCTGATTGAGCTTGTTGCAATGCTTTATATACTTCATGACTCTCATCTGTTAATTGCTTAAAAGTTGCTTGCCCGACATAAAAGAGAGGAATGTCTACCCACTTTTCATTTTCTGCCTCATCCAGATCACCTGTAACTTCTTGTGCAATTATGTGACCTTGATTGCCTAAACTGAATTGCAACGGCATCGAAACATAATGCCATCGACCTTGGGTTGCACCAGTATGAACGGCGAATGCGACATTATAAGTATGACCTGGCTCAAGCGACTTGCTGTCCATAGTATTTTCCATCTGGAGCTTTCTAGTCAGAGCAACATCCCAGGTGCCTTGAGACCAGCGGCCATTTGCCTTGACTGCAGCGCGATTGCCAGAGGGTTCTTGCAGGATACGTCTTGGGATAACATCGCCCTCTTGCCAAGGATGGGTCGGATCATACGGTATGGCAAAGTCATCAGCCAGGTAGTAATACTCATCTTGGGAATAGGCGCGATTCAACAAGGTGTCTTTTGACAGTGCGTGCATACCGGTTTTTTCTATATCATACATAAATAATGGAGAGCTGTCTTCATCAGACCAGTTCGTTGAATACATACTCTGCCCGGCAGCACCCTGTCTTGCGTCCAGTATATAACCGTTATCTGCCCATCCGATTGGATTGCTGCGATGTGCTCGCCACTGCCAGGTGTCAATGAAAATCCCTGCTTTCTGCAAGTCTGTAAGCGCCTCTGCCGGTTTAATATTTCGCCATAGATCTGATTCGGCAGGTGCTATACGCGATGGGAGAATAAACTTGGTGACCTCTTCCTCTCCCAAATGAACACCGTGCCAGGGGTGGGCGCGCACTTCTTCTGTGGGTGCTTCATCCGTTCGACCAGCAATACCGGGGTGCATCACAACATAGCCGCCATATTTAGCGAAGCCTGGAACAGAACCGTCATCCAGCATCATGGCAATACGGTCTTCATACATTCCATACTTTTCTGGACCGGGCACACCATGACCCAGGCGGTTCCAATTTCCGTTTTCATATACCAGATAGTCGTGATACCAACTCGGATGATCGGTATCGAATTGAAAACGGATTTGTATGTATTCATGGTTAAAAAATGCAGCAACACGCAGACTTTTAGAAAGCTCACTTTTGTCAGGGATGTAAACATTAAGTTCTGGCACAAATAAATAGGGTTCAGCAAATGGTTTCCATTGGCTTTCAGAACCCGCCGATACATTTGCATATGCCATTATGACTGTCAGCATCGTCAGTGAGTACAGAGTTGAAATAAAGCTATTAGTTAACTTCATGCTGTCCCCTTCTCATTGTGCAAGTTCAATCATTATCATCTGATTCTAAAAAAAATCCTTCACATATCTTATTGACTTGTTGACTTTCAGCAAGGTTTTCTACAACAGGTGCAAGTTTTCAGCTTTCCTGAAGCCGTTTTTTCTCTTCACCTGCCAGCATTTGATGTGCTTCTGCCAGGTAACCCGGAATTTTATCGGCGTGGGGAGAGCGCGCAAGGCAAGCAGACAAATTCAATGTGTCCAGTTTATCAGCCTTTTGTCCGGGAAACCAGGAACCACCATTGCCCAACAGGTTATAGCGCATTTTGCCGTATTCCACCATATCGTAGGCCAATGCCAGATTTCGCAACCGTAAAATCATGGGGATATTGATTTCAGAAGGTGTGTCTTCCCATTCCGGCAAGCCTACATGCCAGGTGTTTGCCCATTCCGCTCCCAGGGTTTCGGCCAGCGCGTTTTCCAGACGCTCAATTACAGGTGGAATCAATTCTGTAGCCTGATCAAGCTTCTCAACAGTTTCGATATGAATATCGAAATCTTCCGGTTTTGCCACGCCGCAACTTAATGTATGCACTTCCGGATGCGACAAGCAAAAAAGCCCATTAAATACCATGGGATGAAGAGGATGACATAGTTCCATCAATTTCTGGGTGGGTTGGTACAACAATCCGCCCTTATCGTTGGGGCTGATGATGAACACGCCCATGTCCTGCTTCCTGGCTTCCAATACAGCGGGCCAATTATCCTGAAAGATGTAATACCAGTGCAGGTTGACATAATCAAGACATCCCAGATTGATGGTATCAATAATTGTTTGTGTGCTGCCGTGTGTAGAGAATCCGACGTTACGAACCCTGCCTTCATCTTTCCATTTCAAAGCGGTATCAAGGCACTTCAGTGTACGCTCATATTCAACTTGACTATTGACGCCATGAAACGCAAACAGATCGACGTAATCCAGCTTCAGCAGTTTCATCGAGCGCTCAAAATTATCTATAAATGGTTGCACCTCATCCGTGGGGCCGACTTTGGTCTGTACAATCAGTTCTTCACGTGGCAATTGGGGCAGGATATGACCCAATTGGTATTCACTGGAACCATACCCACGTGCTGTTTCAATATGATTTATACCCAGCTCCAGCGCGCGGCGTATACAATTTTCCAGATTCAGCTGGCTTTCTTCCGAAACCGATTCTTCATCATTCCAGGTTTCCTGATACCGCATACCGCCACAACTGATAACAGGTATCTGTAAGTCGGTCCTTCCGAATCTTCTGTATTTCATATAAAAATCCTTTCCAGAATCGAATTGTTCGATATTACGGGAGATACCCGATTCAATATGCATAAAATTCTAATCCATGTGGAATCAGATTATAGGTAGTATCCACTAAATACGTAATTCCACAGATTAGCAAGCAATTCACATTGATCATAGTGGAATGCAGAATTGGAAGTCCACCATAGAAGCCGATAGAACTAGAGCTGAGAACAAACTGGTCAAGAATGCTTGCACAGGATAAATTATTTGTAATCCACAAGGGAGATTTTTTTAGTGTGAGAACAGGCTTAACGTTGTATTTAGGAATGGGCATGCATTCAGCAAATAAATACTAAATTTTTATCTGTTTTTACTGTAATGCCGAACAGTGTCATATAACATGACAAAACACTGTATAGTCAGCACGAAAAATGGAATAATAAACAAGTGCATGTGTTCCGCACCAGCTATCTCATTTGCAGATGATCCATTCAATGCATAGAATCCGTATATTACAAAATATACTATAGATAAATTTCTGCTATCTCTCCTGTATGCACTGTTTTTTGCCAGTGTGCCCCACAAGCAATTAATAAAAAGTGGAATAATCCATAAAGTTAATATGAGATACTTTTCTTGCCAATTACTTGCGATTGGTTCTTCAGCGACATTCCATATCGCTGATAACGCAGCAGAAATAGACAAAATAACTAAGATAAATTTATTACTCATTTCAGTATGTGGAAATTGTAACATTTATTAAGTGCTACATTTTTCGTCTTTCAGATATTGATAACAACAATGGATGCTTCGCAGTATGCCGGCCAGTAGCCTCTACTTCCCTGTTTCTCTTGTCGTAAGTTAAAATGAAGAAATGTGAAGTAAGATCAAATGATCCAATTAAGTCGTCACTCCTAAATATATCTGCAAAACCTTCGCTATTAAAGAAGATTTGAATATTTTCCCATTTCCAGGGCAATGCTTCATGGTCTATATAATGCCAATACCATAAATCGGATGATGGTGGACGATACCAAAAGTCAATTATATAAGGTTCTAATGGGTCGCCATGAAAAATTTTAGTGATGATGATATCAGTTCCATCAGGTCCAGTATTCGTTGCGATAACGATAGGTTCTCCAAATGGTATCAACCTAAAGTAATACCTAGCAAACAAGAAAAGAACAATTAAAACTAACGTGATCGTGGACAATGCAATCCCTTTTTTGAACAGATTACGTTGTGTTATAGTATGCTCGTTAGTGATTTGCGTTGACATTGTTTTACCCTTTTCGTCATCAATCTGGCGCTTCCACCGTACGACATTATTTCTTGTACATGTTGTACAATATTCCAGTTCCAAGAGAAGTAAAACAGCACAAATTAATATGGATTATACTCTACTGCGTTTTAAAATATTATTCACCTCGTACTACAGGGAATGCTGCATCGCGTGTCCAGTCCAACATAGAACCATCATACATGGCTACATTCTCAAACCCTGCCAAACGATAACCAAAATAACCAACAGAGGAAGTGTGGCCACTGTTGCAGTAGGTGATAATCCTAGTGGATGTATTGATTTCGTCGGTTGTCAGCAGTTCAAGTAGCTCTTCTCCGGTCTTAAACAAGTTTTGTGGACCGGCAAAAAACGATGTAAACGGGAGGGATATGGCTCCTGGTATGTGACCGTTACTACGTGGGCTTTGGCCAGAATACTCCAGATAGTTACGCTGGTCTGATAATACAACATCACGTTGATTTAATACCTTTAGAACTTCATCTTTATCCACAAGGATTTCAGCATTTAGTATCTCAGAGATGCTATCTGAATTGATACGCGTTACAGAACCACTCCCGGTATTTTGTGAACGTCCTTCATTTATCCATTTATTGAATCCACCATCCAAAATGGAAACACTTGGATACGTAAAATATTCTAAGATGTAAAAAAGTCGTGCAGCCATTACAAAATCCCAAGCATCTTCCATGGCACTATATATCACTATATGGCTTTCAGGTGCCAGACCACGGCTTGCCAGTAATTCACGTAGCGCTTCATCAGAACGAAGCATACCGGACACACCACCACGCGTTTCAGATAGTTCCGCGAAGTGTAGGTTAACTGCTCCTGGTATGTGGCCTGTGATATAGGAATTTCTGTCCCGGGCATCCACAACAACTACGTCGTTCAGTCGCGCTGCCAGTGCTTCGGTCGAAATGAGCAATTCTGTGTCACCCATTGCAAAGTAACTGTTAATTCCAACCAGGCAATAGGTTAACCAATACATCATGATAAATCCTTACAGTCGTAAAAACGACACCTATCCAGCGCTATCAATTATCTTGCACCATAAAACAATGCTGGCGTGACATTGACCGCGCTTAAAACATTTTTCGATACCGATTAAAGTCACTGGGCTGATCTTCCGGCTCCTCCCAATAGGAATCAGACTCCGGTTTCCACTTGCGTTTCATGGGGTCTTCACCAAACAGACGGAATATTATACCAATGGGTACTATGAGCATATAAAAGGCGACGGTCAAAAAAAGTCGTGTCATAAACCAATTCAGCACGACAGCAAACCGGAGCCAGACATCAAATACACGTTTTAAGGTAAATGGCAACAGCAAGCCCAATAATAAAAATACGCTGGCAACGATAAAAAAATATACTGGAAATCCGGAGAATCCATGAAATGCCCAACGAATCAGACCCAGAGCCATAATGGCGGCAGCCATCAGCAACCCGAATTTTCGCTGTTCTTTCTTGTCAGATGTGTCTATGTCAATATGCATGTTACAATTCGCTTTTCTCTTTAGTCCAACTCAAATTCTTCACGCCAATTGTCTTTATCTTCCCAGGGGGTTTGTGCCTTCTTATCCAGCAAAAACGAACCCAGGGCCAAATAATCCATATTGGTACGCATAAAACAGGTGAAAGCTTCCGCAGGCGTACATACTATAGGTTCTCCCCGTACATTGAAAGAAGTATTGATCAGTACTGGGCACCCCGTTTTCTCATAGAACTTTTTGATGAGTTGATGGTACCGGGGATTGGCCACTTCAGATACGGTCTGTATCCGGGCAGAGTTATCAACGTGGGTTATGGCAGGCAAATCAGAGCGAATCACCTTGAGCTGATCAAAACCGGCTGCTTTTTGGTCTTCGTCACTCAGTGTATTCAGACGTTGTTCTATTACGGGGGCCACCAACAGCATGTAGGGGCTGACATGGCCCTCCAATGCAAAACAAGAATCCGCATGCTCTACCAGTACAGAAGGCGCAAATGGACGAAACGATTCACGAAACTTGATTTTGAGATTCAAGACAGATTGCATTTCACGTGATCGCGGGTCTCCAAGTATGCTGCGTGCGCCGAGTGCACGGGGACCGAATTCCATGCGCCCTTGAAACCAGCCAACCACATTTACAGAAGCTATCAATTCAGCAACTTGATTACACAGATCATACTCTTCAAGTTGTGTATAGGGAATGTTGTTGTTGTCCAGATAAGCTTGTATCTTCGCGTCATCATAGACTGGCCCCAGATACGATGCTTTCTGCCGCATAGGTTCTGGTTTTCTGGGCTGCTCCAACAGCTGATGCCAGGCAAACAATGTGGCGCCCAGCGCGTTGCCACCATCCCCTGCACAAGGTTGTACCCAGACATTTTTAAACGGCCCTTCTCGAAGTATCCTGCCATTTGCCACGCAATTTAAGGCGACTCCACCAGCCAGTACAAGATTTTCCATGCCTGTTTCTTTGTGAACATGCTGGGCTATCTTTAGCATGACCTCTTCGGTGACCTCCTGAATTGATTTTGCCAGGTCCATTTCACGCTGGGTGATTTTACTTTCACCTTTCCGTGGTGGCCCATCAAACAGTGTATCGAAATGGCGGTTGGTCATTCGCGTACCCGAGCAATAATCAAAGTACTTCATGTTCAGTCTGTACGAACCATCGTCCTTAATATCAATTAGATTACGCTTTATTGTGTCTACAAACGTGGGCTTGCCATATGGTGCCAAACCCATCAGCTTATACTCACCACTGTTAACCTTAAATCCCGTAAAATAGGTAAAGGCAGAATACAGCAGCCCCAGCGAGTGGGGAAAATTGATTTCTTTTAGAATGCTGATTTTGTTGCCTTGGCCAGTGCCAAAGGTAGTCGTAGCCCATTCACCAACGCCGTCAACGGTGATGAAGGCTGCTTCTTCAAAAGGACTGGGAAAAAAGGCAGCCGCCGCATGGGAGAGATGGTGGGTTGAGAACAAAATTTCTCCTTTATACCCCAACTCTCTACGAAGTGTTTTCCGCATAAACATTTTTTCACTGAGCCAGGAGGGAAGCTGCTCATAGAAAGAACGGATACCCCAGGGAATACCTGCAAGATACGTCATCAACAACCGTTCCATTTTTATATAGGGCTTGTCATAAAAAACAATATAATCGAGATCATTGATGTCCAGCTTGCCTTCCTCGAGGCAGTACGCAATGGCATGTCCCGGAAAACGGGGGTCATGCTTTTTTCTCGAGAACCGTTCTTCCTGTGCTGCCGCAATAATCTCTCCATTAACCGTCAAAGCAGCGGCACTGTCGTGATAATATGCAGATATACCCAATATATTCATAGTTTGTGTTTTCTAATCATTCTTTATATGCATGGTTAAAATTCATTTTTCAGTCGAAAACGATAGTGCGATGACTATAGACCATGATACGGTCTTCAGCATGTGCGCGAACAGCTTCGGCTAATACCTTCTTTTCAACATCACGGCCCATGGCAATCAGGTCCTGAACACTGTGGCTATGGTTAACGCGAATAATTTCCTGCCCGATTATAGGCCCCATGTCCAGCTCTTCAGTAACATAGTGGCTGGTAGCTCCAATAAGTTTAACACCGCGAATATATGCTTGATGGTATGGTTTGGCCCCTTTGAAAGCAGGAAGGAAACCATGGTGTACGTTGATGATCTGATGACGATAACGCTGTACAAGATAAGGGCTCAGAATTTGCATGTAACGTGCTAATACAACAAAATCAACACCATTGTCTTGAAAAATTTCATGCGTTTTTTCTTCTACATTCTCTTTGTTTGCCTCCTTAACAGGCAAATAAACAAATGGGGTGTTGAATGTTTCAGCAATATGTTTTAAATCCGGATGGTTACTCACCACCAAGGCGATGTCAGCACCAATTTCTCCATATCGGTGTCGTAAAAACAGATCATACAAACAATGATCATATTTGGATACCATGATGGCCAATCGCTTGCGTTCATCAGAAAAGGACAACTGCGTTTCCATATTGAATTGTTTTGCGAGCTCAGCCAACGCTGCGCGGAGGGTATCTTTGTCCACCTTGATTTCGCTGCAATCAAAATGAACCCGCATAAAAAAGCGTTGATCAATTTCTTCACGGTGTTGCTGTGCATGCACGATGTTTCCACCGTGCTCATAAATAAACTTTGATACGTGGTATACAATGCCTGGCACATCATGACAATTCAAGCGTAATGTTGCAGTGAGCATAAAAACCAATCTCTTTCCAGATACAAATATTTGTTGCTTTTAAGAATAACCAAATGGATTAAAAATTGCTCTGCGTCAGTAAACAGCCCTGAAGAGTATAACAAAATAATGGCTTCTGATGCTTTGAGTTATGAGAAAGCTGAATCTATGACCTGAAATCCATCTTATAACCCGACACAGCACTAAACAAGAGTATTATAGAGTTGTATTTTACTGGATTTTGTTAAAAATCCAAGATAAAGTTGCGATTCATGTTTTTTCCGGGTACGATTTAGTGATGCAAATTTTACAAGATATTATTGCATAAAATTCGGATCCAATTTGTTTAAAATTCTATGATTTAATGTGGATTATGGCTGAGAGTACCGAATTAATACACCCGGTGATAAAAAATTATCTTGAAGAAAGTTCAACACCAGAGTATGTCTTGAAATTATTATTACAGATTGGAATAATGTAGAACACCTTCGTTCTTGTGTTTCCACCAGGTTATTTACCCACCATCGTGGTGGGTATTGTTGTATGGGTAAGGGTCAACAGGGTATATCAAATATTATGTCAAGTGATTCAACAGACGAACAAAAGCCTTCATCGAATTCCGAAAATACCGGATCACAACCATCCGAAGATTCGGAATCAAGCGAGAAAAGTTCTAAAAATTCAGGTCGGAAAAGCGACTCAGATATAAAATCAAATCAGAATACTTCCGGCTCCTCGTATCAAGGTAGTTCTGGTAGTTCACGTAAGGTTCGAGATTCTGCCTCCCGCGCCACACGACGTAGTATTTCTCATGAAGCCATAGAATCCTTCTTGGAAGCAAAACTTTCCAATGTATTGAAGCGTACCATGCCGCTCGAAGTTCGTAAGGCGGTTTTGGCACGTGGGATTGATCCCGAATCTGTCCTGATAGCCACAGACACCGATCTGGATATAGCCGGTGAATATTCAGAATCATGGATTATCGTTACCAATACGCATATTTATATCTTTTTGATCGATCCTGAAGAAGAACAGGCCGTATTGTCAAAAGATATTGCTATAGCCGACATAGAGACCGCCCGCACGGACTCACGGGTAGGGTCCGGCTTCCTTGAAGCGAAAATAGATGATATTTACGAAGAAATTGTGCGCTTTTCCAACAAACATGCAGACAAATTCGCAAAAGTGGCAGCACAAATACGATCCCTGGCAATTGGCCGACAGGTCACGGTAAAGCCCGAAGCTGAGGCACGTGCTGAAGCTGAACAGGAAGTTGCGGCAAAAGGTGCCGATGCGCCACATATCCGTGTGCGTCGAGGTACTGTGTTTTTCAGATTTCTCCGTTACACCAAAAGTTATTGGCCCTATACGCTCATGGCGATGTTTCTGGTGGTATGTACCATTTTGTTGATGCTGGTGCCTCCGCAACTGACCAAAGTCCTTATAGACCAAGTATTTGAGGGACGTGATAATGCGCCAGCCTGGTTTGAACAACTGACGATTTATTTTAACCTGGAAACACGTCTGCAATGGTTGTATTTGCTGGTAGGGTTATTGGCTGCTACGACATTTGTGGGCTCAATCATCGGTATTTTCCGTGAATCGTTGTCGGTGTGGATAAACAACAAGCTCGGATACGATTTGCGGCGTGAAGTATTCCAAAAGTACCAGGAACTTGCGGTACGTTATCATGAGACACAGCACGTAGGTACCTTGATGACACGTTGTACGCAAGATGTAGAAACCTTGCAGGCTTTCATCAATCAGTTGACATCAGGATTTGGCTTCCAGATATTGCTTGTGATCGGTGTTGCCTTTGCCATGTTTTCCACAAACTGGTGGCTGGCCATCATCGCATGTGTTCCAGCACCAGTCGTCATGCTGTCAACGGTGTTGTTTTATCGATGGGTTGTGCCATTGTGGCGCAAGTATTGGAGTACCCGTTCCGACTTGAACAGCTCCCTCCACGCAGCGTTGTCTGGCATACGCGTAGTGAAAGCTTTTGCGCAGGAAAGACGTGAAGAGGCTCGCTTCGGTAAAGTCAGTGGCAGTTTCTTTAATGTGGGTATGCGGGTTGGTTATGCCAATTCCATGTTTTATCCTTCCATGGGTTTTGTCTTTCAGTTAGGCAGCTATTTCATCTGGTTTTATGGTGGTACACAAATTCTGGATGCTGGCGAGATGGCTCCCAGTATTGGTGATTTGATAGCGTTTCTTGGATATCTGGGGATGTTTTACGCGCCTTTGAACTCATTGACCCAGATGTCTACCTGGTTTACACAGTTCACGACCCAAGCACACCGGGTATTTGAAATCCTGGACCAAGAACCTGAAATTAAAGAAAACAAAGAAGCAATAGAAATTGAGTTGCAAGGCGCTGTTGAGTTCAGAAGTGTTACTTTTGGGTACGATCCCCATATCCCGGTTTTGCGTGAAATTTCTTTCCGCGTGAATCCGGGAGAAATGGTTGGTATTGTCGGCCACAGCGGTAGTGGTAAGTCCACAACCGTAGGGTTGGTCATGCGGTTTTACGACACCACAGAGGGCGAAATAACCCTGGACAATATATCGATTCGTCAAATTCAGCAACGTTGCCTGCGCCGCCAGATTGGCCTGGTGGCACAAGACCCCTATCTTTTCAGAGGAACTATTGCGGAGAACATCGCCTATGGTAATCCGGAGGTTGCTCCTGAACAATTGATGAATGGCGCATTGCAGGCTAACTCCCATCTGTTTATCGTTCGGAATCATGATGGGTATGATACTCGTCTGGGTGAGCGTGGTGCCGGTCTGTCCGGTGGTGAACGCCAGCGTGTCGCGATAGCGCGTGCCCTGGTACACAATCCCCGCATATTGATATTGGACGAGGCAACATCCAGTGTCGATACCATTTCTGAGCGGGAAATCCAAAAAGCATTGGAAGCACTGAGTCATGGCCGTACAACCATAGCCATAGCGCATCGAATTTCAACCCTTAAAAATTGTGATCGTATTCTTGTTTTTGAAGACGGTGAAATTCGGCAACAAGGTTCACACGCGGAGCTTATGGCAGAAGACGGTATCTATAGAAAGCTGGTTGAAACCCAGATGGAACTGGCAGGGAGCGCCAGTGTGGATGCCCTGAGTGTAACTGCCAAAGAAAAGCTGCATCAGGAATGGGAAGCCAACAAGGACGCGACACCGAGACACGCCCGGAATACGCTCGTACCGACGATTCAATACCTGGACCCAAAAGAACTACACATGTATCCTCTGGCAACAGGGGACCTGCGAATTACCTATAAGGGTGAATCGTACGATCATGTTCGGGCTTACCGTTGTTTCCCAATATCGAGACCTCAAGAATATATTGCTTTATGGACTGGTGATACAGCCCTGGAGCACAGGGAAATAGGCATGATTCGACGCCTCAAGGAATTGTCGCCCAGTGCCAGGCTGGCTGCGGAATATGAATTGGCAAAGCGGTATTTCATTCACTATATTGAAGAAATCTACTCCATACAGGAAAACAAAAACAATATCGGTTTCCTGATCTGGGAGGTCAAGACTGATAAAGGGGACATGAGCTTTATCACCAAACGCTATGAGCGGCAGACGGTTGTAGAAGGTGGAAGAAATGGGCGTATTATTTTTGACATCAATGACAACCGGTATGAGATTGTTGATCTGGAAGCCCTTGACAGCGCAAGTCAAATGCGTTTCCTGACGCATATTTTCTGGTAGACAATATTATCACCAAATATAGAAAAACCCCTCTCTTTGATTGCGGTTGTTCATCATAAGAGAGGGGTTTGTTTTCTGGCAATGAATTATAACGAACTGGTGAAGGTATAGGTACCAGAGCCAATTGTGTAGTGTGTTGAAGTTGCTGTTTTATCTATCTGTTTAACTTCAGTAGACGATACATCAACGAAAGCCTCAGCGCCTTCAGCATGGGGGACTTGCACAACTGCCGTTACGCCTACAGGAATCTCCACTACAAGATGCAGATTGTTCTCTAGCTTTTTCCATGCCACAGATATTTTCCCGCGAATACTGTCATAAGAACCTTGTACCCATTCCAGGTCTTCAGGGATGAGCGGACGAATTGCAACACGATCAAATCCTTCCGCGTCCAAAGCTGGCTGTATTCCCAACAGCACTTTATAGAACCATTCGCTGACAGAGCCAAACATGGGATGGTTGTGCGAGAAGGTATTGTCACTGAAGGCCCAGTGTTCCCATAATGTCGTAGCACCGTTTTCGATCATGTACCCCCAACCCGGGAATTCACGATGATTGATAATGTTGTAAGCCACTTCGCCATTTTCATGATCGGCAAGCGTGTGCAGCATGTATTTTGTGCCGAATATTCCTGTACTCAGACGGCCTTCATGATTTTCTTTGATATCTTGAAGCAAGTAATTCAAAACAAATGGCTCGTAGGCTTCTGGCACCAAATCAAAAAACAACGCGAATGCCTGATTGGCCTGGGTTCCGGAGCCATATTTTCCTGTTTCTTCCTCCAGATATGCACCGTTAAACGCTGTCTTGATGTCATTGGCCAGTGCTTCATAATAGGCGACGTCAGAAGGCTTATTGAGAATCTCTGCCAATCGTGCCATCAACACCGTATTGTAATAATAAAAAGCAGGGGTAGTGACCTCTCTTTCGATGGGTGCAATGCTTTCATGATCGCCGATACAATTGTTGAGTAAATGCCCTTCACTGGTCTCTTTAATCAGTTCAACCCAGCCTTTGGCTATCTCATACTGGTCTTCAAGCAGGCTTTTCTCACCATAATATTGATACAACTGCCATAAAAGCAGAGGATGTACCGTGCCCCAACCAACCGGTGAGGAGTCTTCACCCATACCCCAGTCAGCGATGCCAACGAAAGGAGCCGTTTCCGTTATGCCTCCATTGGAGCGAACTTCATCACCAAAGTCACGCACCGACTTTACATAAAATGCTGCCATGTCTTTGTTAAACATGGCATATTCACTAGCAGCCACAATATCGCCACCATAACCAAATTTTTCCCGAGCTGGGCAATCCGATTGTACGGAATGCAGGTTACCTTCAAGCGCTCGAACAGATATTTCCTGAATCTGATTTAACAACGGGTTGGAAGATTCAAACTGGCCCACGGCAGTGACATCACTTTGCAAGCGCAGGGCTACGATATCTTCAAGTTTAAGCACATCAGGATGGCCGGTAACCTCCGCATAACGGAAGCCATGGAATGTAAATCGAGGTTGGAAAATTTCCAGGTTCCCGGTACCTGCCAGAATAAAATTGTCTTCCTGCCAGGCTGTCGATGGCGCGAGTGAGCCTTCAGGATGCTGCACGTTTTTCACCTGACCCCAAACACTAGTCATTGGATTCAGGGTGCCATCTGGATACAGCAACTCACCATACCGTGCACGCAAGGTCGTTCCACTAGTGCCCTGAACCTGCAATCGGATGACACCAGCCAGGTTCTCCCCGAAGTCAACTATATAGACACCGGGTTCCGGTTCTGTGATGGCTTTTGCGCTTATAGTATCCATAATGCGAATGGGTGGGAGTGGTTGGGCCTGTAATAAGCCTAAATTTTCTTCTGCTTCTATAGTTGAACCCCAGTTACTGTCGTCATAACCAGGGGTATCCCAGCCTGGCTCCGCAAAACGCATGTCGATCATTTCACCCAGGTAGATGTTATTTTTCCGGATTTCAGAAGGAGCTGTTTTCCAGCTTGTATCGGTAACAATGAGTTCGCTTGTACCGTCTTCATATTCAACTTCCAGATGTAACAGGGCACGAGGTTCACCGATTTCCAAGTGTTCGCGCAGATTAAAACGTCCCCACATGCGCAGGGGGAGTGGATTATACCAACCATTACCAAGCAGGATACCTGCCGCGTTCTCACCGGAAACTAAATGATTGGTAACATCATATACACTGTAGAATACCCGGTGCCGATACGCGGTCCATCCCGGTTCCAGTTTAAGATCACCTACTTTTTCACCATTCAGTTTCAATTCATAATACCCCAGACCTGCGATGTAAGCCCGTGCATTTACGATACCGTCCCGGAGATCAAACGATTTGCGAAGCATGGGAGCTGGGTGGACATCGTACAGCAGGTTTTCATCCTCGACTGGTGCCTTGTCTTCCTGGATCCAGATACCTTTCCAGTCTGATTGATTCAACAATGCCATTTCCCAGTGAAAGATATCTGACAAAGTTGAGGGATTGTCATCCTTGTCCCACACACGTACTTGCCAGTAAACTTTCTGGCGTGAATCAAGGGGTTGCCCTTCATATTCAATGTGAAGCTGTCGGTTGGATTCAATTTTCCCGGTGTCCCACAAATCAGGGGTATTGGACTCCAGCAATTCCTTGGAACTGGCAACGAGAACCTGGTACGCACTTTGTTCCAGGTTGTGAGCGGCGATATCTTTGGGTGCCAGTTTCCAAGCCAGGCGTGGTTTTAGTGTATCAATACCCAATGGATTCTCTCGATACTCACAATACCCACCAGACACCAATATATTTGCTGAATCCGGTTCCGCATCGGCAGCCGTTGTTCCCTGTAGGAAATACATAAAATATAGTGTAATCATCACGCTCAAAAACATCCTCATAAATTTTTCTCTCCCCGTTTTAAATGTACATAAACAGAAATATTCTTTAAACCGGATGATGATAACATACAACGAAGCTATTGTGCGCCTGTTTCAAATTTCTCGGTTAGCAAAAAAAGCCCCGGGAACGAATCCCCGGGGCCGATCGCGACATGCTCGATGTTTCTACTTTAATTTTGCGTTAACATCGTGGTGACACAGCATCTTTAGGCGGTGTAGCCTGCTATATAAACCATGATGTTAATTATCCTCCCAAAATGGATTTTCAACACGGTATATATTCCGATCACTCTGGAAGTTGGTACCTGTTTGGAATACGACGTAGCGCCCATCCGCGCTGATAGCGAGATCACTGAAACTTTGTGGAAATCCCCACTCAGGGTCCTCACTCACAAAGAGTTCTTTTATGTGCGCTGTTTTACCTGCGACATAGTCGTGAAGCACAATATCAAGGTAATCTAAAGACGACCACCATGCTTCACCACAGTTATCAATTCCTCCTTGTGAAAGGTATACTACAACGTCTCCATTCGCGCTGAATGCGCTTTTTCCAGCACCTATAGGTAATCGCCATTCGGTATCTTCACCACATTCAGCCATAATTTCGGATGAAATCTGTAAGAGTGTACCTTCACTCAACTCTTTCAAGAAAACATCAAAGGGATTGTCTGATTCTGTACGAAGATTATCCGCCTTACTGGTCATGCCGATATGGTAACTGCCATGGGCAAAGTCAAAGAGCTCAGGAGGAACATCATCAATAAGCTGGTTGACTTCATCTGCACTGGCTATGTTGGCTTCGCGCGTATCTCTGTCGAATACAATCAGTTGCCGTCCATCCATTTCATCAAAATACTGGTCCAGATTGACCACGAAGGCGACAAGTCGGCCATCAAATGAAATTCTAGGATAGCCGTCCCAGTGTGACGGCCCGATGAAGTCCACTGCACCTGTTTCAATATCCTTAACATACACATTCGTTCCGGACACTTCTTCAACCAGATTGCTCGCGTTGGATTGAAAAGCTACATAACGCCCGTCGTGTGAAATATCTGGTGAAAAGCTGGATACATTTGCGGGGTCACCTTCCGCATTGGAACTGGCATGATAAAACACCTGTTCCAAGATGTCATAAACATAAATTTGATTCCCAGTCAGGAAAACGAGTTTATTGCCATCACCAGACAGCTTCAATGCATATATGTCATATTGATTCTGTAATGCTGGTACCATGATCATATTGCCGGTTTCCATATCATGTATAAAAGCACGATCCTGGTCATCAGATTGAGCCTTCGAGGCTATCAGTTCTCTCATGCTGTTAAAAGCGACATGCCTTCCATCCGCACTGATTGATGGCAAAGAAACTCCCCAATAAAACTCATGTTCTGGGCTGATGTTGACTTTCTGAATATTGTTAATAACAGAGTTTGGCGCATAAATACCCAGATGTGTACTGGTAGTATCGGTATTTCCCATACTGTCTTCTGTGGTTAGTCTTACCTGATAGCTGTCAGCAGCATAAAATTGGAAATCAAAGGTGATTTCATTGCTTTCATATATGGTTGACTTTTCTGCAAATACAAATTGACTCCCAATAATTTCCCATTGATAGCCAACGATATCGTGCGGGTACGAGAATGATTCACTTGCATCAAATCGATAGGTCAAGTAAGGCTCATCCGCTAGAATAGCAGCCGACAGATTTGCCAATAGACCTCCCGCCTCAACTAGTTCGCTTACGGAGTCGGACAAGCCATCATTATCTGTTACGGTAAGAGAAATTATATAGGCACCAGGGAACTCATAGATGTGTGAAGTGGAAACCAGGTCGCTGCCTGATACTGTTGTGTCGTCACCAAAATCCCAGGCATAAAGCACAATCTGCCCATCAGGATCGAACGAATCTGCTGCGTTCACACTTACATCCAAGGGAGCTTCACCGGTTACCGGTGTTAAGGTATGGGAGAAGTCTGCAACTGGCGCCGCATTCACTCTTACCTGCTGTGTTACCATGCCGGTATCACCTTCATCATCTTCTACTGTAAGTGTGATGGTATAAGTGCCAGGTTCAGTATATACGTGGCTCGTCAGAATGCCACTTTCCGTGTTTCCATCGCCGAAATCCCAATGATATGATTCAATCGTGCCATCGGTATCTGTCGACGCACTTCCATCAAACATTACCTCCAGTGGTGGGTTACCTGACTGCGGAGAGGCAGAGAAATCGGCTACGGGTGGCTGGTTTTCTTCAGGTTCCACAACGACCAGGTTGAATGCTGCAGAAGTGCGTTGGGCACCGGAAATACTGGTTATAGTCAATGTAACAGGATAGGTGCCTGCTTGTGGGTAATTGTGCGTAGTTAGAATTCCACCACCCAGGTTGCCGTCACCAAAATTCCAATCATACGCGGCAATAGTACCAACAGAGGCATTCGCGTCGTATGTAAAGGTATCTTCGGTTGTTCCTGAATTGGGTATGATACTGAACAGTGGCACCAGGTCTTCAATGGTTATCTCAATGGTATCGGTCTTGGTCGTGTCCACAGCGCTGCGTGCGGTTATGGTCACTATTCCAGGGGTATTTCCGGTTAATACACCCGCATTGTTAATACTGGCTGTAGTGATGTTACTGCTGCTCCAGAGCACATTGGTATTGTTGGCACCTGTAACAATGGCATTTAATGCCAGAGAATTGCCTGTGGCAACCAGGGTGAATAGTGGTTCTTCAATTTCAATACTGACCGCTTCCACCGTGATGCCGTTGACTTCATCCGAACCCAACCATCCGTAAAAATCAATACCATCGACAACCAGTCCACGATTGCTGCCAACACCCAGTGTTTGCCAGGCCGGTGCAGTGAATGTCCGTGTCTGTGCCAGTAAACCGCTACGATTTTGTCCATACCACTGGAACATGTTCAGGGGATCAATGCTGTTCTCCATGACATCTTCACCGGTGGCCTCAAATGTAACCATATCGTCGTAGAGAAAAACATCGCCAGACAGCGGGGAAAGGATTTCAACAACCGGTGGGCCCCGACGTTCCACCTCCACTTCATAGGTCTGACTGCCTACCGCGGGATCATGCGCGAATTGTAAAGTCGCGAATTCATAGGCACCAAAACCCAGGTCGGGTCGCAATTTGCGATACACAAAAGAACCAAAAAGTCTGGAAATTTCGTCATCTTCATCATCCAGTATGGGAATGCGCACGAGAGACATGCCATTTTCCAAAGTGCTGGATGCGATGATGCAGGGGTCCTCCGGGTCCGCATCGCATACACACTTCCATGCCCTGCTGCCAATCGGTACCCGTGGATCATACAAGCGGTGCATGGTGTATTGGAAATCACTCATTGAACCTACGGGTACATGAAGTGGGTCCCCCGTTACTGAATCAATAAACGTGATTCGGAATGTTTTAAGTTTGGCCTCTTTGAGTATAGTCTCAAAATTACCCAACTCCTGACAGCCTTCTTCTTCAGGATAGTCCGGTGCAAACCAGCCGGATCCATTGTTATCGAATAGTGCTATTCCACAAAGGTCTTTCTTTTCAACCGTGAAGTAAAACGCAAAAGTGTCAACCTGGTTGTTGTTATTCCAGTCATCTCCGGGATTAACTTCGGAGCGTGGTATACGTGCACGGAACCGGCCATCATGATCAGTTGTTCTTGTAATGATGTTGCTGAAAAACGATGTCGTACCACCTTCCATGGAGCGTATTGTTACCGTGGCTCCTGCCACCGGTTCTCCATCCTGATCAATAATCCTGCCGGTCACACACGCGTCGCGCCCGGGGTAATCCAGGTTGTACCAGGTAAAATGGCTGACTTCACCAACCATATAGATGTCATAATCGTACGCACCACTTTGTATGGCTGGCAATGATTCTGGAGGTATTGGGCCAAATTGGTCTTCAAGCCAACCAAAGGTATCGGATAAAACCCAGTCACCCAGTGCTTCATCATAGAAATATAACGGCGCATTGATCCGGTCTGGACGTTCCACATATCCGGGCAAGTCCTGGTAATGTACGTCATCTTGTATGACATGCCAATCGGCACGATCTATGCGAAAACGCATGGTGATGAACACGGGTTCCCCGTTTTCATCCAGCAATTGACTGATCGGCAGCAAGGTACCATCCGGACCTTCCTGTAACAGATTGATGGAGGCAAAACCACCTGAAATCAGCATGCTTTCCAGACCTTCTTCTCGGGAAGAGAAATCACCTGGGAATGCATCTGGATTAAACGTTGGGCTGAAGGCAACACCGGAACCACCTACGATACCCAGTTCAATCGGTACATTACTCAGCATGATGCTCTGGTCAGGTGTGTGGAAGCGGGTTAAACCAGACTCCAGTTCAAACTCCAGTTGCTGATTCATCAAATTGGCTTCCTGGTAAAGCACGAAGTTCAGCTCGTATTCCAGTCCTGGAATAGGTGTAAGCTGCTTGGCAGAGGGGGCATAGGCCAGGTATGTTTCAGGATCAAAGGATTTAACGCCATCATTTAAGGCATCCCAGGCTGCAATAATGGACAACAGGTTTTCTGATGCTCCTACTTCGAGTGTGTATTGCCCGCCCGCTTCACTCTGGGTCTGAGCGATCAGGTCACCATCTTCATATACCGTGATTGTTACACCACTGATGAATTCACCCGAATCATTGACAACCGCACCTTCTATCAATGCAGTTGTTGGTATGGGCTGTGGACCCAAAGACATTACTAACGCAATTGCTGTGCCTGGTTCTACTTCACTACCAGCCGGAGGGGTTTGGCTGATAACCCGACCTTCCAAAATAGTATCACTGTACTCTTCGCTCACATCACCCAGATGTAGTCCCAAATCATCCAGGATTGTCTCAACATCAGAAAGCTCGCTGCCGGTGAAATCAGGGAGCTGAATTTCTTCACCTTCACCCTCGCCTTCACCACCAGCATTTATGGGCGTACAATCCAGGTCACCTCTGATTTCACCAGGCGGAAATTCTGTACTGTGTACGTTGATATAGTGCGAGTCAATCATTAACCCGTCGTATTCTGCCACTGTCAGCTCATGCTCAATTGGGTTGGTGCTGGTGTCGAGTGTGATGACGGGAGGCCCATTTTCACCTGGAGCGCCAGTATGGAAATGCGCCACAGTAACATTCTCGACAGCATGATGCAGAATCATGCGTACCAAGTCATCTTCTTCATACCAGTAAAATGAAGCGACACCACTGGCATCTGTTGTAACTGGTGGAACTTCCAGATCACCCGTAAGAATAACGGTGCAAATCAATTCACCAAGCTCTTCCCCTGTTTCTGAACCCAGCGAGACCAGTAGATCGATTGGAGTATTGGCATTGGTCGATGTGCCGGGAAGCGGTGATTGTGAAGTGACAACACCTTCCGGATACAGGTCACTGTAGTCAAAAGTAATATTACCAACAGCCAATCGTGCATTGTTTATAGTGATTTCAGCCCAGGCAATCGGCAACCCTTTTACGTTGGGTATGAGTACCTGCAATGGGCCAGAAGAAACAAATACATCAATTCGAGTGTCTCGAGCGACTTGTTCACCTGCGGCTGGTTGCTGGCTGATAATCGTGCCAACAGGTGCATCGTCACTGGAGGCTTCCATAATGGTACCGATCAGCAGACCTGCGTCAGTGAGCAGTGCTTCAGCTTCTGTTGATGTTTGTCCCAAAACATCTGGTACTGTTATCACAACAGGTTTAGGACAGCCCATCAGCAGAAATGCGGATGCAAATGTGAGTAAGCCAGTCAGAACTGCGTGTGAAAATTGACGATGTAGTTTCATTATTTAAATCCTCGTTAGATACATCATAAAAATGGTAGTAAAAGTAATTATAATCAATTTTTTGCATTATTTACAAATTGACTACTAAAACTTTTACTAAATTTATAGATTATTTTGTATTTAATGAAAATTTCCAACTTAATTTATACTCCTGCAGATATTTTGCAACACTTTTCATATTTCCAAAAAGTGATAATAGTGATTCATTCGCAAGAGATCAGCTCACTACAATCGCCAGATTTGTTTAACTGCAATCGATAATATAATGTTAAAGGTGTAGTTATTGCTACAGGAATATACGACACTCGGAAAAAAGCACATTTAGTATCTGTATTTGGTCATGGTATCGATAGATTTTGAGTCAATGTGCAAAAATTGATAGCGTTTTGTGGTTCAGATGGAAGGTCTTACTTTGGCTAGTTAGTTCATTGATATCACTAAAATCATAAAATGTGCTGATTAATCAACTACAAATCCGTCTTTTTCAAGAGCTTTTACCAAATTTGTTTTGGTAATACCTTTGAAATGCAACATGGCGTCTGCATCTAGTTCCGAGAAATAACCTTCATAACGTCGCCGGTGCATAAGGTCAGCCAATACCAGGGGATCATCCGATTCAAGCACATGGATTGTTCGCAGGCGCACCCGTTTCATCCCGCCTTGCCAGTCTTCCAGTGTCATCAGTACATTCGAGGGCAACGTGCCACCGCGGTTGTGTTTCAGTAGAAACTGAATAAATGCCTTGGCATCATGTCCTTCCTGTACTGCCAGCGTAAATGCTTCTTTGCTCAGTTTGTAGATTGACGCCAGACCACTCCCCGAGCGTGTTGTGAAACGTTCCAGAGGTACGGTGAGCAGGGGATCATTATTGTCATTAGGTACTACAATATCGAAATTGGGTTGTACTACGAATTCACACAAACGCGAAGGGTACTTTTGTGCCAGTATCTCATTCGTGTTGTCTGTGATCAGCGCTTTCCCCAATGGAGTCAACTGAAAGTACAGGTCATCATCTATACGGGTATGCGCGACAATACCGAGCCAGTAAAGAGTTTCCTCGATCATACGGGTCAAGAGCTTGTGCGTTTGTGCTGAAGCGCTGGGGTGGAGATATGTCCAATGGGCACCCATGGGCTTCAGGATGGGTTGTTCATCACTTTTAGCCTGCTGCATTGCATACCGAACAAAACTTCCGACGGGGTACCAGGATTCTGATTCCAGTAAGTCAAGATGATGTACCAAGATACCCCGTGCCATGGCTGCGTCACCATGACTCAAAAACCATTTACTCAGAACCCTATGGCGATTTAGGCGGTCCATCTTAATGAGCTCATCCAATGTGCCTACCTGCAACAAGTTATCAACTCTGCACAGCCATCCAGCACTTTCTGCTACCCACAGGCATGAATTCAGTGAAGGTTCTGCTTCATCAGGGAACAACTCCAACAACCTTTTCTGGTCTTCTTTGAACAAATCGCCATCACTGCGTATGCGTACAGGGCGCGCGGCAATCGAGGCTACCAGCCTGCAAATTATTTCTGAAAATTCCAGATTCATGAAATCGCATTGTTTTACTTCAATACTCAACGGTTCCAGCTGTAAAAAACCGCTTTCAGAGTTTCGTTGTTCTTTCCGGTATTGTCGAATTTCTGATAGCAGTGCCGCAACACGAACCAGTCGTTCCTCGCTATCAAACCGAAACATTTCAAAAAGCGCAAATCCCTGAAATAATTCCCACAGCGCCTGCTCTACATTAAAATCGGAACCCCCATGCACAGCACGTATTTGGGAAACAGACATTATTCCCTTGGGAGATTGCCACATGATATCAAACACTTCTCGGGCTGTTTCAGAAAAGTCGCGTGTGGCTACATACGTGACAATAGAATCAGGATGTTTGTAAAATTTGTCAATAAATATATCCGCTGCAGCAATTTTTGATAAAGGTGCTTCAGTACCGATCCGTTCTTCAAACTGGCGGAAATCATGCGCTGCCATACTTTTTACTTGACGCTGAAGTGATGCGATATCACCATGACTGTCTTGTCCATCAATAATGCGTTTTATGGCATGGAAACCATCGGGAGCCAACTTTATCTTGGTAATATCCGTGTATATCAGACGGCTATTTATGTCAAGAAGATATTCGATTTCTTCTTGTGGAATTTCGAGTTTCTTTGAAAGAAAGCGTACCGTCAACCCGGAGCGACTGTTGTTGGTTAACTCACGGGCAATGCGGAACGCATGACGGCTCATTCCTTCCATAGAAGCCAAGAGACTGGCGCCGTGCCGCATTCTGATGATCTCCTTTCGACTCAGATTAATCTATAAGGATCGGGAAATGGAGTAAAATTTTGATTATAATAAGCCTTTCATTATAGCTTATATCAGTTGTCTGGACAACAGACTCACATCATTTGGAATATCAGCTCAAATCCGGTACACTTGGAATCCAGATACAAACACATCATTGTACAGTCAAATACGTGTGACGACTTGATTTGCGATAACGTTAAAAAGCTAATAACATTACGAGAAAAAGCCATGCTTGTTCTGCTTTGTACACTAACACAGTTTTTCATGATCGGCGTCGATTCAGATGTCTACTGGGGTGTCGTACCAGAAAACGTTCGTACTTACACAATTACCTATTCAAACTCAGATAACTATGACTACGCCGCTTTGTTTGTTGATGGAGAGTGGGTCACTGAAAGTACCCCCAACTTTAGCGACAATAAGCAAGTTACCTTGTACTTTGATTACCCTTGGATGGAACGTGCACCCAATACGACATTGTTTAGGAATATACAGGCAAATCCAGAGCCACGTGCGTTACGTTCAAAGCGTATTGAACAAGGCTATCTGGATGCAGGATATACAATGCTACGGATAGATGAGGAAGTCATTCCTGTAAATCGCCGGGATTTGGAATTGGCGAATAGAGCATTTGAAATGATGCGGAGAAATCAAACAGAGAATACAGTTACTGGTGACACCTCGAATTTGCATAATGAAGACGAAAGAAAAGACCTCAATGCACGCTATCCATTAGTGCGATGGGGTTCACATGGATTAACTTTAACTTTAGCAACGTTGTTGTTGGCTTATATATACAAAAAGTATTAACCAAGTATTACTTTTTTTGCGTGGGTTCCATTTCTGCATCAGCTTCAATAAATCCAATTACCTCATATGCGTGAACAGGACGATCTTTGCCCTTTAACATAATGGTTCCCAGCGGTTTTCCCGACACACGGTTTTGTATGGCCTGCCAGGATTCCATACCAACAACTATCATATCCGGGCCGGCCATGTCGCACAATCGTTTGGCGGTGTTAACGCGATCACCCACCACGGTAAAGTCCATTCGCATTGGCGAGCCAATATATCCTGCAATAACTTCGCCTGTTTCAATACCGATTCCCAGATGAATTTCAGGCAATCCACGTGATTCTCGTTCAACATTCAGTTCTTTGTTCTTGCTTTGGATTGCCAGGGCAGCACTGATAGCCTGGAATGGCGCGTCATTCAGTGCAAATGGTGCACCGAACAACACCATGATTTCATCACCAATATATTTATCCAGGGTGCCCTGAAACAGAAAAACAATCTCAGTCATAGCGGTGAAGTGATCATTCAGCATCAACAACAACTCATTTGGGGCCAACTGTTCTGCTAACTTACTTGAACCACGAATATCACAGAATAATGTGGTTACAGCAGTTTTCTGACCGCCAAGAACTAGCGAGCTGTCTTCATTTAATATTTTATTGACGATAGCGGGGGAGAGGAAACGGCCAAGGTTTAATCGCTTCTTTTCTTCCAACACCACTTGCTGATGCAAATTGACATTGTCGATGGCCAATGCGCACTGGTGGGCCATAGAGGCGAAGAGTTCCAAATCTTCCTCATTGAAACAGATTCCGTCATGACTGGTGTCAATATAAATAGCACCCAGGATGCGTTTATCAACTTTCAGCGGTACACTCATGGCACTGAGAATATTTTCACGGATAATACTGTCTCGCATACCAAATTCATTGTCGGTCTGTTGATTTATCATCAATACCGGTTCACCATGAAGGGCTGCACGCCCAGCAATTCCCATGCTGGGATTGCCTGTACCCAGATTAGTCGCCATGTGACGGGCTACATGTACAATCAATTGGGTATTCTCTTCGCGAAGCACCACAAACCCACGGTTTGCGTTCAGCACTTCCATGGTCAGGTCGAGTACATTGGCAAGTCGGCTGTCCAGGTCGAAATTGGAAGCCATGACTTGTCCTGCTTTATGAAGTGCGGCAAGGCGTCTGAATGCCCGGCTCATTTTGACGATATCGACTTCTGCCGCTTCCGGTATAACCTCTGGAGCTGCTGTACTTGCAGAGCGAGATTGCCCGATCAATGTCATGCTGTTGCCTACTTGGTCCATTTCTTCGCGAATCCGAATCATATCATCACTCAACGTACTGTCATTAGAAGCTGGCTCACTATCATGAGTGTCGATATTTCGGGGATCGTGGTATTGAAGTCTGCATTTGCTCCCAAACCAGATTTCGTCCCCATCTGTAAGTAAGCGTTCAACAATTCTCTGTCTGTTAACATAGGTGCCATTCATGCTTTTTTGGTCAAGCAACAGCACCCGATTTTGTTTGTGGAGCATTCTGGCGTGGTGGCGGGATACTTCGTCGGCAATCAACACAACATCACAATGTTCTGATCGACCTAATTCAATTTCTTCTTTGTCCAAAATTACGATTTGTGTAGATATACCAGGTTGATCGATTACAATATAAGGAAATGTGGAATTGTTCGCAGCTTGCAAGAAAGACTCTCCTTTGAAACGATATTGATGTGTTTTGAATAACCGAAGTAATCATAATATCATACTCTTAATTGTTAAGGGGCAATATTTTATGAAGAAAACTTGAAGTTTTTACAATTCAAACGTATGGTATTGAAAGTTCAATTCAATACTTTAAAATGGAATTACTCCAAGCTGTCACAGCTTGGCAATAGCCTTTTGGAAACAGACAATTAATGAAGCAAAACGCATTTATTCTTGTAGCTTTGGTATGTATTATTACACTTGGTTGTATTGCGTATTTTAATACACTCGATGGTGATTGGGTTTGGGATGATGTATCCTCTGTATTGTTACATCAACATGTACAGGAACCGGCTGAGTTCTTTCAACTTTTTAAGGAAGACCAGCATGCGTTCGGGCGAGGACAGGGCAACTTCTACCGACCACTGGTGGCTGCCAGTTTCATGTGGGACTTCTGGCTGAGCCATGATCCTGTACAAGATACAAGACCAGGGCAATCTTACCCTGAAGTATCTCCTTTTCTTTTTCATTGTACCAATATCATCTGGCATGTAGCCGCTGCCGTACTTTTATGTTGCCTGTTAGTGCGTTTCGGGGCACCTCGATTTGTCAGCCTGGTAGTTCCCCTTATCTTTGTTGTTCACCCATTGCACACGGAGGCGGTGGCATATATCAGTGGACGTGCCGACATGATGTCGGCGGTGTTCATTTTTGCTGCTTTGTTTTTCGCGTTTCAAGAGGGTACCTCCCAAAAGCGTATTGCAGGTATTGTTTTGTCGACGATAGTCTTTGGCTTCGGTCTCCTCAGCAAAGAATCTACGCTGATATATCCATTGCTGCTTGTTCTATTCATCGCATTGCTTCCATATCCGGAATTTAAGGAGAAAAAAGCCAGAAAAGACGCGATAAAACAGCGCTTAACTCCATTATTCCCCGCTGTCGTTGTTATACTGATTTATATTTATCTACGTAGTACAGTATTGCGTTTCGCAGATATGACTGTAGATGCTTCACCTTTTCTGGTTCGTATAGTGGAAACCTTCCAGTCTTTTGCCATATACATCCGTTTACTGTTTATTCCCACAGGATTGCACATGGAACGTACCCTGGACCATGCCGGGGTGGGTACAGCGGTTATTGGAGCAGTTTTGTTGTTGCTGTCAATCGCCCTGTTTGTCTGGGCAATCAAAGTGAAGAAGCACCGTATAGCGCTGGGCATGGGCTGGTTTCTGCTCGCTTGGTTACCCATATCCGGCATTTTCCCGCTGAATGCGCCATTGGCGGAGCACTGGATGTATGTACCCATGGCAGGTTTCTGGTGGGCGCTCGTGGAGCTTTTGTATGCTTATACACCAGCAACGATTCAATGGCGGCGCACACGTACAGCACTGGTAACAGGTTTGTGCCTGGTGTTTGTATTGCTTACCGTGGAGCGCAATGACGATTGGCAAAATAATGACCGGTTGTTCCGCGCTACACTGGCACAAAATCCAAATACTATCCGGGTACATTATAACCTGGCAGTCACCTATGAAGACCTGGAGGGCAACCTGTCTGGAGCCAGGCGCCATTATGAACATGTCCTGGCATTGTACAGACAGCAGAAAGTAGACAATCAATTGTCAGAAGATGCGTTGCTTCCTGAAGAGATTGACGTATATTTGTCATTGGGAAAGATTCATTTTCATCAACAGGATTATGAGAGATCGCGTAGTGAATTGGCCTATCTGCTTAATGCGGTACTCAATGAAAGCAGCCGCGATCTATTGAGTCGGTTCCGACAGGAAGTGGCATCTGCGGCCATGTGGTATGGCAAAAGCGCATTGGCGATGGGAGAAATAGCTGAGGCAGAAATGAGTTTTCGCCAAGCAGTAACATTGATTCCTGAGTTTAGCGGCGAAGTCGATACGTTATTGACGGGTGCACCAATCTGAGGTGTACATATAGCCGTATAAAGGGTGTCTTGAGCATCAAATAGTATGGGGGTAGAAATCATGTTGGATTATGTTGTACGACATGGGGTCTATGCATGTCACGTGATACTGTGTATCGTCTTGACATCATTAATATTTCAATATTCAGGAGGAAAAATAATGGCAGAGGAAGTACCAGATAACCTTTACAAAGCCGAATTGATGAATTACACGGGGCCCTGGAGTTTCACCATTCCAAGGCCTCATGTCATTTTTGTTAGCGATGAACAGCTTGTCCAATTGTCAAACCCGGACCAGTTGGTAAATACCAGCCTGTCCTATGAACCTCGTGAAGAAAGCCTGCGACAGATATGCGAAAGAGCGCAGGCAGCCGGATATCGCACCTTGATCATGGCTTTTGATCATTTCTTTGGGCAGTACCGGCCAGGCCAAGGCGACAAGCCACGGGAGTTGACACCTGACAAAGATGAGTACATCGAATATATTGCCAAGATCAGTGCCTTTGCCGAAGAGTACGGGCTTGCATTGGAATTAAGTTTGTTAAGCCCGCTTGAGATAGGTCCCGGCTATATTGAAGAAACAGGTGAGCCCGGTGTCTGGATGCATTATCGAAAAGGACAGCGGGACCCAGTTACAGGTGAATTCAGTGTGCAACTGTGGCGTCAGGTTCGCTGGGCAAATAATAAAGGACCTTTGTTGCTGAAAGATGCCGGAGTACGTGTATTTGCGTATCGTGAACAATCTATCTCTGGTACTCCTTACCGCATGGTGGACCCGGATGAAATTGTGGAGATTACCGATAATGTAACGGTTGATGTATGGGACAACAACCGCAAAACAAGCGGGCAATACCTGGCGGTTCGGATACGCGTCCACGGTGAAGGCAGCACGGACATCGGACCGCTGGACAGGGTATTGGTTGTGCAACATTATGAAACTCCCGAGATGGACTATTTCAGCGATAATGCCCTGCCCTATCTGAAGAATCTGGTTGACCGCTATATAGACGCGGGTGTTCGGCTGAATGCACTGTATTCTGATGAGATGCATATCCAACAGGACTGGCATTATTTCAGTCATCATGACAACGGTGAATTCGCGCTGCGTTATGTCAGCCCGGGATTTGAAAAACAATTTGCTGCATTGCACGGTTCGCAATACCAGGATTTGGCCAAGTACATGGTGTATTTCACCTACGGTCAGGAAGATACGGCGAATGATCTGTCTGCAAAAGATGGCATCATGCATGTCTGGGGCAACACGCCAGAAGCCATACATGAGACAGCATTGTTCCGTGCACGCTACTTTGAATTACTGCAGGATGGTGTGGTTGACCTGTTTGTCACGGCCAAGCGCCATCTGGAAAATAAGGTTGGCTACAAGGTTGAGTCACGCGCACATGCAACCTGGGCGGAAAGCCCAACCATCGATTACTGGAATTCCGGCCCTGACAGCATGCACACGCATAAATACGAATATACTTCCAATTTTAAGTGGTCCAATACGGTACATCAGGCTGCTTCGGCATGTCAGGACTACTTCAAGTGGGGTGAATTTTTGGTCGGAACCGGAAATGACACGGCTGAAGGTGGTTGGCTTGATCGCAACTATTGGGGATTAACGGTTGCACACTCGATTGGGATCATCAACGACGTCCCCAGCGCGTATGCCGCACACTGGGGTATGCCTAACGATATCAGCCACCGTCGTATGGCGCTGGTTAATGCTTCCGGTGCTTCAGCTTGGCCGCAATATGGTATGGTGCAAAACATGCAGCATCGTGATGTGGATGTACTGATGCTGTACCCACTTGATCTGGTAGCAATGGAAGAACGTTTCGGAAGCTGGATGACTCAATACGGTTACGCGAATTTCATTACCCAGGCCAAGCTGCTTGAACTGGGCAAAGTGGTTGATGGTGCCATTGAGATGGCAGGGTATCGTTTTACGACGCTCATGGCGACATTTGAACCATTTCCAACTCGTGAACTGCTTGAGATGATGATTGCGCTGGTAGATCAGGGCGGCAAAGTGGTTTGGTCTAGTATTCCGCCTGTATTGTTGCGCGATGGCAGCCCGGCGCAACCGCTCTGGCAGGAACTGACCGGTGTTCGGTACGAGCCGACACGACATCATGGCAGATTGACCCCGGGGCGTCTGATTCAATTTCATGATGTGTTGGAGCAAGTTGATCCCATGGTTGTGCTCACAGATTTTCTGGTGGACAGGGTCTATACTTTCGAGCCCTTTGAAGGCACATCGGTAGTGGCTACATTGCTTGATGAACCCGTAGGCACCTATCGTAGCAATGAAAAAGGCGGCAGTGTCACTGTGTTGGGCTTCAGGCCACGAGATGATCAATCCTTCACCATGGGGTATGATGTCCGTTACCTGTTTGAAATTCTAGATGCCATTGGTGCGCATCCGCCAACAGGGGCTTTCGATGGGATCAATGACAATACAGAGCATTTATCCCGCCACAGTGAGTATCTGGTATGCCGCTTTCCCAATGGGGCCGTGGCGTTAGCGCCGCATCTGCGCGAACTGGTGGAGTCCTGGTTTGGTGGTTTTGCACGGAATCAGGAAGACGATCGCGTGATTATGGAACGATTGAACCTGCCACCGAATGAAGTGCAATTGAATGAATTCAAGGTTAATGGCCATTCTGTGACGTATAACGGCAGAGATGCCATGACTTTTCGCGTTGAAGATGGAGCGCTGGTCGCGTTTGCGGGTGCGCACAGTAACGAGATTACCATTGATGGCTCAACGTATCGGTATGCGGAGCAGCCGATGGGGTTGGTTTCCTGGGCTCCTATTGAAGAAGAACGGCAAGGCAGCGCTGGCGCACTTTTCCAAATACGTGTACATGGAGAAGGCAAGGTGTTTATTCCAGTACCAGGGATTACTGGTGACGTTGAACTGGTAGCAGAAGGAAGTAAATTAGGGAGCAGGGGAGAGGTTATTGAGTCCCATCTGGAAGATAGTGTGCTGACCTTTACCAACACTGCTGCAACTTCAGCCAGGTGGTTGTTTGTTGTGCCGAAATAAACAATCATTCATATGCAGAATGCATAAGTGAACCACGGCCTCATATCGATAAATCTATTGATATGGGGTCTTATTCATGGCATGTGCAGTGTTCATTCAACGGTCCAGAATCGCGATTTGGAACCTCCAGATGCAACCTCAATTTTTACAGGCCGGGCACAACGGGGGCAATGGCCAAAAAATGCGGTTTTCAATCTGTTGAGGTAAATGCGGCTGTAGACGTTGCAACATTTGAAATGAATACCGATAGACGGTGTCGGTTTTCTTTTTTCAGAATGATTCATTGCGGTTAAGACACTTCACGATTTGTTTGTTGATGATCTTGTGCCTGGTTGAGCAATGCGTCCTTATCTTCTTGCAATTCCAGGTTGCGGTTTGCCTGTTGTCTGATTTTAGAAACTACCCGATACACTTCAAAACTCATCCACACCAAGCCACCAGCAAATATTCCAGCCAGGCATGCCAGGGTGATCATCCGTATAAGCTGCATTATGGGGTTTCCTTCCATACAATACCATGTGGTAAGAGTGGGGGGATTGTATGTGTACTATCGCCGTTAGGTGATACTTCACTGTCTGGTGTTTCAGATATGCCTGTTTCATGGGGACTACGTTTTATTTCGGGTATGGTATTGCCAGTTTCTCTTTGATTTATGGGCAAGGATTGAATTTGATTTTTTATGTTGCTCAGTTCTTTCTGTAAATTTTCGTTTTCAGCCTGAATATATTTAAATGATTCTGCCAACAAAGCATTGACATTACGTAGTTCCAAAAGTTCAGATTCCAATTGTTTTAACAATGGCGTAAGTATGTCCAAATCTTGTGTTTGTGGTTCCTGGCTTTTTGAATCATTCTCTGATATCTCCTGGGGTTCTGCAATAACTATATTGGTTTTCACTTCATCCTCTGCTGATTCAAGATTTATAATTTCTGTGTCTTCAACTTCATACAAGGTCAGCTCATCAAACCAGGCAGTGCCCGTGCCCCGCAAAACACAACGTACTACCAGGAAGTCAGTACCATCGGGTATTTCTGCCCTGACAGTAACTTTCATCCAAGGTTGGCTCCCAGCCATCGGATATTCTTGAACCGTAGAAAACACTTCAATCACTTGAATCGGCTGCTTGCGCCAGCATTGCAACCAAAGTGCAGCATTTTTAGCATCGACTGTCTGAATATAACCACTTAATTGTATTGTTTTGCCGGAAAAGTCACCAACGATGCTTTGGCTCCAATTGTTGTAAGGTTCTTTGGTGTAACCTGGTTCAGGTGTGTGGAGCATTACAGCATTTTTTTCCGTAACACTTTCTGTATCTATACGACCATATGCACCATCCAAGGGCATGACAAACATGTCCCAGTGCTGAGGCATGTCAACAACCAGTGATTCAAAAGATGGGTTCAATAACAAGTTCTGCGGAGACTGCTCAAAGCTCAATACACCCAATATGCAGAACAATATAGCCAAAGTTACTTCCAGTCGGAGGATATAGAACCTCAGGTTAAAATTTGGATCAAACAGTTCAACCCATTATACTTGTATTAATGTTAATGAAACTGTCATATATTAAATTCAAATGACTCAAATAATCTCAGCGGATAGTCAGGCCTTGCATACGCAATTTCAGGTCTTTGGCACTGGTTGCAAACTGCAATGCTATTTGCGTAGAAATCGTTTCTTCTTTCCACAAATCGAACAATGCCTGATCAAAAGTTTGCATGCCATATTGATCGCGACCATCTTCTATCAGCCCAACGATATCCTTAAATGACTTACCTTTTTCGATAAAGTCACGAACGGTACGCGTACCAATTAGTATTTCCGAAGCTACACAACGGCCTTTTCCACTGGCCAAGGGGATAATCCGTTGAGAAATAATTCCACGTAACACACTGGCAAGTTGCTTGCGAATTTGATCTTGCTGATAGGGTTCAAAAAAATCCAATATTCGATTCAATGTTTCTACCGCATCAACGGTGTGTAGTGTTGAAAACACCAGGTGACCTGTTTCGGCTGAGGCTAATGCTGTCCGGACGGTTTCAGTGTCACGCATTTCACCAATAAGAATTACATCCGGGTCTTGTCGAAGTGCGCCACGTAATGCATTAGCAAATGACAATGTGTCATGTCCTACTTCACGCTGAGTAATAATAGCCATGTGATCCTGATGGACAAATTCAAGTGGGTCTTCAACCGTTACAACGTGCACTGGACGGCTGATATTAATTTCATGTATCAAGGCAGCTAAGCTGGTCGATTTGCCGCTACCTGTCGGTCCTGTGACCAGTACCAACCCATTTTGTATTGGACATAATTTCTTGAGTACCGGGGGAAGTTTCAGGTCTTCAATTGTTTTGATCTGCAATGGAATAAGCCGTAGCACGATGCGAGTGTTGCCATCATCCCGGCAAGCATTAACGCGAAACCGGGCAATTCCTTCGAACATGTAAGAATTGTCCAACTCCATGACTTTATCGTACTTCATGAGGTCTGTTGGATTGGCTATATCTTGCAGAAATCCTCTGAGTTCTTCTTCTCCCAGAACTTCACTGTCTAACCGTATCAGATCACCATCAATTCGAAAAATCGGAGGATTACCAACCTTCAGGTGAATATCAGACGCGTTTCTATCCATAGCATCCCGCATCAAATCACTAATCAAATAACGCATATGCAATAACTCCCGATTCGATGGTGCAGATTCCTGCTCACAAAATATCTTACTCATACATAATGAAATTATATACAACTGCAATACAAATTTGCACTATGATTTTAAAATTAAACGTGAAAAATAAAAAAGACCCGAATGTATGATATTGGTACATTCGGGCCATTCATTGGGATATTCTACATTTGGCTACTTCATTCAAACCTTTGTTGATCAGCCATAACCACCAGCAAGTTGAATCCAGTTTTCAACCACTTGACCAGCCGCATTGGGGTGCCAACTGGCATTTTTAGCTTGAATCGGATAGTCACTGTTGTATCGTATAAATTCCACATGCCCGTCGAGATAGAGGACATTGGAACCACCAGGAACGTGGTTGAAGCGTGCTGTGGCTACATCCTGTTGCCCGAAATGGCTGGAAGATGTATTGCCCCACGTATCCCACATAATTGCTAACGCACTTTCTGCCGATGCAGCGGCGCCAGGATTGTTGATATCTGTGATAAAGAACCGGCTGACACCATCACGAAGAAGCGGGTAGGTGCTGGGTAATGGTGAACCATCATCATCAACATGGGCTGTTTGTGCTCCATATGCCTGTAGTAAAGATGCCGGAATGTCAATTTGGCCGCGTTCCGCCCAGCGAACAACCAGAGCCCATTGACCTTGACCAGGTGCCCCGACATTCGCCAATGCAGGTTGCCCTATCAAATCACCATCGCGTATGGTGCCAGAACCTCCGGGGTCTGCACCCCACATCCCGATAGCCATGAATGTATCCATTATTTGCGACATAGTGCGGGCGGCAAAAGGATTGTAAATATAGGATACCGGGAAAGAAAGCAGTGCGGCACGTGCCCTTTGGGCAGCAATACTGTCCCCTTGAATACGCTGGATTTGTGCGGCCAAGTCTTCTTCAATTCCAAAACCTTGCACCCCATTGATTTCAACACCCCAATCTGAACGAGAATCGGAGGGGCAGATGACGATATTGACATCATTCCAGTAGTCAGGGTAGAGAGCATCTCCTGCAAATGACATTTGCCACCCAAAGCCGTTGATGTTCCAACGTTGCCCAGGTGGATACATGCCCCGCGCTTCATTTGAGTACATTTTGAAAATGATTCCAAACTGCTTGAGATTATTTGCGCAGGAAGCACGTCGCGCCGCCTCGCGTGCACGTGCCAGGGCAGGTAATAAAATTGCTGCCAAGATACCAATGATGGCAATTACCACCAATAGTTCAATGAGGGTAAATCCCTTTTTTTTGTTTTTTGTCATTCGTTTTAAAACTCCTGATTGACTTGAGCAAACTACACAATTGACTTGTCATAAGCATGCAATCATCGGATATTACCACATGTTTTTGGGAACGGTCCCGACGACAAACCAATTTTCATCGTATCATATTAATTTGAAATATATCAAGATAAATATGTATATAGGTAATATAATTCAATAAATAAAATTAATTAAATAAAATATAGTGTAAAATATTCACATAATGTATATATAGTAAATGTGTATGATTTTGCATTTTGTGTCTGTCTGGTGACTGGAAAAGCCAAGAGCTCCCATGCAATTAACGGTTTAGGTATTATGATCAACAGCCCTGATTAAACTATCTGGATAAATTTGATTTGTTAAAACGTTCAATTCATCCAGTCAACATTTTCGTGCTTGAGTATGATTCAGTTTGTGTGGCACAATGGAGCTGCATTTCATGACTGAAAAGTAGCAAAATACGAACAATTAAGACATTATATTAAGCTCAAAATGACACCGGAAGAGGTAAAACGTTGTGAGTAATCTTACGTTTTTCGAGGGCGTTATCAAATCATATAAAGTTACTGGTGCCATTGCACCCAGTGGTAAGGCACTTGCAGAAAAGATCACCGATATGGCGGAATTGGAAGATGCCAAGGTGATAGTGGAATTTGGTGCAGGTACTGGTGCTTTTACGGAAGTAATATTACGAAAGAAACACCCTGACGCACACTTCATATCTTTTGAAGTGAATCCTGATTTTGTCAAAGCAGCCAGGAAGCGTTGTCCCACTGCAACTATCTATGAAGAGAGTGCAGAAAAAGCGGGAGAAATTTTGAGTGCATCCGGTTATTCACATTGCGATGTGATAGTTTCATCATTGCCCTGGACACTGTTTGATGGTGATCTTCAGGACAGAATCTTGAATGCTGCATATGACATCATTCGACCGGGGGGGCGCTTTTTGACGTTCGCATATTTTATGAGTCCGTATCTTTCCTCAGGGCGACGTTTCTTGCGGGGAAAACTTCCGAAAAAATTTGATAATGTCATACAATCCAGGCATATCTGGCTTAATATTCCTCCCTGTACAGTTTTTATTGCTGATAAACGTTAAAACTGAATTCCATAATAATTTTTTCGACTTTTTTTTGGGGGGGCAGGTGCATAGAATTTGTTCGAACAGGGGAGGCATTATGAAATGAAAAGGGCACTCATGTTGTGGGGTGGTTGGGATGGTCATGAACCAAAAGAATGCGTTGAAAGGCTGGCTCCGGAATTAGAACGCAGTGGTTTCACTATTGATATCAGTGATTCCTTGCAATGTCTGGAAGACAAGGAACGTACAGCCGCATATGACTTGATAGTTCCTTGCTGGACCATGGGTGAGATATCACCGGAAGCATCAATTGGACTCTCAGAAGCCATACTAGCAGGAACAGGGCTGGCGGGATGGCATGGTGGAATGGGGGATGCATTCAGAAACGATACCACTTTTCAATTCATGGTAGGGGGCCAATTTGTGGCGCACCCAGGAAACATCATTGATTACACTGTCCACATCGTTGACACAAATGATCCTGTTGTAGCCGGGATTTCGGATTTTTCCATGCACTCTGAGCAATATTATATGCATGTTGATCCATCGAATCATGTCTTGGCAACAACAACTTTTTCTGGAACTTATTGTCCCTGGATTCAAGGTTGTGTCATGCCAAGCATCTGGAAAAGAAAATATGGGCTTGGAAACGTATTTTATAATGCTTTAGGACATGTAGTTGCTGATTTTGATGTTCCTGAATGCCTCGAAATTACCAGACGTGGATTGATTTGGGCTGCTCGGTAAATCCACAATCTATTTTTTCCTAATCAAATTTTTTATACTTCATATTACTTTATGTATCCATAATATATTCGCAAAGGAGAAGCGCAATGAGACCCATGGGAGTCGGGATAATCGGTTGTGGCGATATTTCCAGGGTATATATGGAAGCAGCATCTCGCTTTTCAAAGTATTTTGACATAGTTGCTTGCCTGGATATTGTACCGGAAAAGGCAAATGAGAGTGCGGAGGTATTTAATATACCCAAAGTGTATTCTCACCTGGATGACCTGTTGCAGGATTCAAATGTCGAAATCGTTTTGAATCTGACGATTCCAAAAGTACATGGCGAAATTGCCCTTCAGGCTGTACAAGCTGGAAAACATGTTTACAATGAAAAACCGCTAGCATTGACACGTGATGAAGGTGCAAAGTTGCTTGGATCAGCAGCGAAAAACAACCTTACTGTCGGATGCGCTCCTGACACAGTTCTGGGGGCAGGTTTTCAGACTGTTCGTAAACTGATTGATGATAACTGGATAGGTAACGTGGTTGCCGGTACCGCTTTTATGCAGTGCCATGGGCATGAAACTTGGCATCCCAATCCTGAATTTTTTTATAAGCCTGGCGGTGGCCCTCTGTTTGACATGGGGCCTTACTATCTTACCGCATTGATCACCTTACTTGGGCCTGTAAAACGAGTGACATCCTGCACTGGAAGTGCATTTACACAACGAAAAATCACGAGCGAACCCAATCAAGGCCAAGTTATTGAGGTCGAAACACCGACTCATATTGCAGGAACTTTAGAATTTACCTCCGGAGCCATTATCACTCTGATAACAAGTTTTGATGTGTGGGCACATACTTTGCCATGCATGGAACTACATGGCACGCGTGGCTCATTACAGGCACCTGATCCAAACACATTCGGAGGGCCGGTCAGGGTGTTTTCGTCAAGTGCCGGAGAATGGATGGAAATCCCACTTCTTTTTGCATATAAAAATCAATCACGTGGTATCGGCCTGGCAGACCAGGTGGCAGCCATACGTGCGAATCGACCATTGCGGGCTGGTGGCGATATAGCCTATCATGTCCTTGATGTCATGTACGCACTGCTTGAAGCTTCGGATACAGGGACACATGTAATGATACAAAGTACGGTTAGTCGGCCTGAGCCAATGTGTACAGGATTACAAGAAGGCGATATAGAAAATTAAAACTTTCCTGATGCACTATAAATAATAATGATGATATACCAGACATGTTTTTTAAAAGTAACTGATTTAATATTATTGGGAGTCGTTGATGCAATCTGAAGACAGGGTAATACATTTTTCAACAGAATTGATACACGCTCCGGCAACACCCAATAAGCCCAAGTTGCAAAAATTGTATTATGATCTTTCACAAATTAAAGGTGCGGGATATGAAAGTACTGATTTTACCAATCCCACACAAGTACGTTTTTACTCACGACGGGGAAAAAAAACACAATCTATTGCACTTTTCTTGCCAGATAGACTAGTTTTAATAGAAGAGTGGGCTGATATACCTCTCAGTACATTTGGAGAACGGGTGCGTATTGTGGCTGGTCTTGCACTGGAAGCACGCAGTGTTCCTTGTTACTTGCTTCATACAGCAACAATCCGCTCAACTTTTGCATTAAGCTATTTTGATGACGCCAAAACTTTTATCATCGATCATGTCTGCGCCCAGGAAGGCCGAATTGCCACATACCTACAGCGACCTGTTGCCGTGGGTGGGATTCGGCTGGTACTTCCTGAGACCAATGAGAATCCTGGAGCGTATCACGTTACAATAGAATCTTTTCGGCATAGTAATAACGAAGTATTCGTTGAAGTCAAGGGAATTTTCGGTAGACAACAAGTTTTTCCAGGTCAAGAAGAATCCATACTTGATAATATCCGTAATGTGCGAACCTATATAACAGATAATATCTTTCCTTATCTGGATCAATATGATATTCCTGAAAATGACAATGCTTGATTATTTACTACCAGCTCATCCAGTAACCTCCTATGTCATCGAAACCAAGCATCTCAATAATCATGCCCTGTTACAATGCAGAATCTACTATTGGTTCAGCAATAGCATCAATGCAGGCACAAAGTTTTGAAGACTGGGAACTCATCGCCTGGGACGACGGCTCAATAGATGACACTTGGAACTTGCTGATAAACTATGAACGCTGCGATAAACGTATCAAGCCATCGCATTCAGTCCATTTCGGTATTGTGCGAGCGCTTCAGCTTGCGACCAGCCAGGCACAAGGCCAGTATCTTGTACGCATGGATGCAGACGATTACGCCCTGCCAGATCGTTTAGCTACTCAACTGACTTTCCTCAAAGAGAATCCTGAAATAGCCTTGTGCGGGTGTCGGGTACGCATGACTGGTTCTGGTATAGGCACTGGCAGAAGAAGATATGCGTCTTGGCTCAATTCGTTATCGTCGCATGAATCAATAGCTCAGGAACTATTTATCGAGTGCCCGATAGCTCATCCGGCATTTGCTATGAGGCGGACAGCATTCGAGGCGGTTGGTGGTTATCAGGACCAAGGTTGGCCTGAAGACTATGATTTGATTATGCGTTTCTGGAAAAAGGGTTGGCGTATGGCAAATGTTGGGGAGGTGCTGCTGGAGTGGCGCAACACACCAGATAGACTTTCCATGCGTGATAGTCGCTATAGTCAGGAACAATTTCGCCGTATCAAACGCCATTACCTTTTTCAAACCTATCTCAAAAATAACCGTACATTTTTTCAATGGGGTGCTGGTGAAGTAGGAAAGAAATGGTTAAAGGAATGGCAAGAACCTGAAATACCCGTTGGGGTAGTCGATATTAATCCGCGAAAAATCGGGAAAAGGATTCATGGGATACCAGTTATATCACCGGTTGAATTACCCGCTCCCGGGCAGTGTCTTACCCTGGTAACTGTTGGAGCACCAAATGCCAGGCTGGTTATACGGGACTGGTTTTCACAACACGGTTATACCGAGTGCCAGGATTATCTTTTTCTCGCATGATATAATGAAGCCACTTCAAAACGGAATGAATTTTTCGAGTATGTGAACTACTCAAAGACGGTTCCCATGACGATCCGTAGGCCAGTATTCACCAAATGAGGTATCATCCATCTGTCGCATTTCATTGTCCAGCAATTCACGCAACATCGAGATACTTGCTGCGTAGCCAGGATCGTTAATCAGGTTGACAAGTTCATTGGGATCGTTACGTACATCGTATAACTCATCCATGTGCCCTTGGTAAACATTGAGTTTGAATTGTTTTGTTCGCAAAGTACGAATCGGATTAACCCAGCGTTGCTTATTAAAATACTGTATTGTCACATGTGAGCGTGATGGCAAGGGTCCTTGCTGCATCAAAAAAGAACATAACGATTGACCATCCCGATTGGGCCAGGGAACACCCGCAAATTCCATGAGCGTTGGGGCCAAGTCAGTTAATAAAACAAAGTCATCTGATACCTGATGCCGACCACCGAGTGCTTCAGGAATCCGCACCATTAATGGCACCCGAATACAATGCTCATACATGAACGGCCCCTTGTATACCAGGCGGTTATGGGTGTCCATGTCACCATGATCGGAGCAAAATACCACTATGGTATTGTCACGAAGACCCAGGCTATCGAGATGCTCCAGTACCTTGCCGATTTCTGTATCCACCTGCTTGCACTTATCACGGTACACCCGCCGGTAATGTTCCCAGTAAGTATCCGGTTTGCCCACAAAATATTCACCTTGATCCTCCAGCATGAATTGCTGTTGTGGAACAGGCTTGTTCTCGAAAGTATCAGCCCAGGACGCGGGGTGGGGTACTGAGACAGGCGTATCAGTAACCGGCAATTCTCCAGGTTGATCGAAGAATCCAAACTCATAGATGTCATGTGGGTTGAGATAATTTACAAAGAGCGCGAAAGGCTTTTCTACAGCACCATCAGCAGTTCGGGAATCGAGGTATGCGAGCGAGGCAGTTGTCACGTCGGAGTCAGGATGGATGTCAAGGTGAGCTGAATCAAAGTGCGTATTAAAGTATTCGCCATTGCCCAGATGCCACTTTCCATAATAAGCCGTATGGTACCCTGCGTCTTGCAGACGGCTGCCCAACGTTTCTGTACCTTCGGGCAAAGCAGGTATCAATTCACCGGTGTGATCAACGGAATGTATATTACCCAGTACTCCGGTGCGATGGGGATAGAGCCCAGTATAAATTGAAGCACGGCTGGGTGAGCACTGCGGTGTGGTGCAGAAGGCATGCTTAAACACAACACTTTCCCGGGCAAGCCCGTCCAGGTTTGGCGTATCAAAATAGGAGTCAACGAAGCCTATAGCTTCCCAGTGTTGCTGATCTGTCACAATAACTACGAGATTGGGACGCGCATTGGATGCAGCATAGGCCCTGTGTGTTTGTGGTAGTATCGCAGCCCCGGCAACCAGTACGGAACCATGTAAAAATTGACGGCGGGTCATGAGAAAATGTGAATTCAAGTTCGATTCTTTCCCTGTAAGTGCCACATTATGGTCATCGGTGTTAATGCATATTGTCCTGGCCTTCATGTAACTCTTTACGCGACTTGGGGTCTTGGAATGAAACAATCCAGTACCCGATACTCATAGCCAAAATTACCGTAGCCAGCCCAAATACCTTCACAGAATCTAATTCGTCAATATCCATGACAATTACTTTACGGGCTACAGCCATCAGGGCAGTGGCCATAACAATCTTTACATGAATAATATCTTCCCGTAAGTAAATCGTAATATTTACATAAATCTCAATTGCGATTAACACTGCCATAAAGGCGCCAAATGTTGCAAGGATATCCGTGATTTCCAAGAGAAGATAGGGGGGAGCCATGATGCGTTCGTAGAGCACATAAATAACATCCAGTACACCCCACAATATGATGGTAGTCATGAGGATGGCCAGTGTACGCACAGACAACCGAATAATTTTTCGCAAAATGCGGAGCATTGGGTCTGCTGGTTCTCTCTGCAATTTTGCTTCTGACTCCACATCTATATAGGGCGGTTTTACTTCCTCATTCATACACGGTAGAACTCCATGCTTTGATTAATTTTTTCTGCGGGGGTACGACTCCGTGATCGTACCCCGGGCAGTAGTAATCTCTGTCTGTGATGGATTATTTATGGACATTTTAGTAAACTACACGAAGTCAGAATTCACTCGGTGTGTTTGCATTTCTCTGTTACAAATGAATCGGACTGACAAACTCATCAGGTTTAATCACAAGCAGAGAGCAATTAATTTCGTTTGCAACCATTTCAGCAATGTGCCCGCTGAAAAATTGTGGTATACCAGACCTTCCGGACGTTCCCATGACCAACAAATCAGTACCAAACTTTTGCGTGTAGTCCGGAATCGCAAATCCTGGTTCTCCACGAATTAATTCAACTTTACCTTCTGGCAGGAAGTCTTTGAAAGGTATCATGAAAGCTTCCATCATCTGCAAGACTTGCTCTTCAACAGTTTCGATGTGTGCTCGCAATTCTTGTGGTGTCATCCGAGATGAAAATAGAGTTTCAGCATATAAGGACCAAGCATGAAGTGTTGTTAGTACTCCGGTGTCAGGGCAGGTTATTGAGATTGCAGTATCCATGAGCTTTTTGCTGAGTTTGTTTTGTGATTCATTCGCCGGGGCCGGATCAATCGACACCACAACATTTTTATAAGCTTCAGGTGCATTGGCAGCAACCAGCCAAACCGGACAAGGACATTTGCGAATTAGTCGAATTGCGGTTTGCCCATATAAACCTCCCAAGCTGCCCTCATCTATGGGTTGGCTTGAAGTTTTCATTACCAGATCATGGTTATCACGCAACGCCTCACGTATTATTTCAACGAATGGCTTTCCGTGGACAAGTAATGTCTTTACCGGCAAATCAAAATTGCGGGCCTCTTCTGCCATCTCTTCCAGTTTGTCACGGCGAATTCCTTCTGTAGAATCAAGAATGTCTTGTGCTTTGTGGGTTATGGCATTCATAAACCAGGGCACTTCTTCAACAACATCGATCAGCGTAATTGCGCCGTGATTTCCTTTTGCAATCTGGATTGCTTTATGGAATGCGGTTTGTGGATAGGTTGCGAATGTGTCAACGTAGACGAGGATGTTTTTGAAACTTTTCATGACTGGCTCTCCCTTTAATAAACTGCCACTATCTGAGGTTCCCTTACCAATAGTATGCACCAGTTGAAAAGAATCTTCAATATTATAGAATCCCTACAATTTCCCTTGTTCATGCAGGGAGGCTGATGTATCACCGCGTTTTTTTTCAACAGCCCATTCATCACAAACTGTCTTCTCCCAGAAAGGCACACCAATCATATAGGCTGAGCGTCCAATGATTTGTGCTGCAATAGGCGCGGTCATAAAAAAGAACACAATCACGAGAAAAGCGCGAACGGTAACGCCTATTTCTCCAAAATATATGGCAACCGCCAATACCATGAAAATAATTCCAACAGTTCCTACCTTGGTAGCGGCATGCATCCGCGTAAAAAGGTCTGGGAAGCGAATAATGCCTACCGCCGCAATCAGCACTAATAGACTTCCAATCCACAAACATAATCCAGTTATGACTTCAATCATCATTCGGGCCTTTCAGCATGTAATATGCAAATGATACGGTGCCTAGAAATGCAACCAATGCCAACACGATACCGGCACGCAAAAAATAGATTTGATCGGTAGAAATGGCATCTACCATAATCATGCCGACAGCAATCGTAGCAAGCATATCCAGAGCTATCACCCTGTCGGGTAAACTTGGGCCTATAAGTAACCTGATCATTACGAGGAGGATGGCTAAAGGCAGAATGATCATGGCTGCGTTGATAGAAATATTTAAAAATGTTGTTGCAGTAATCATCGAATCAATTCCAATAGCCTGCGTTCCAGCCCAAGTTTAATTTCATTCCTCAATGCGTCAGCATCATCGACAAACATGGCATGGACATAAAGCGTTTTTCTATCATCAGAGATATCCAGGCTTAGGGTTCCTGGCGTCAACGAAATCGTAATGGACAATAGCGTGATTTCAAAATCTGTTTTCGCATCCAGTGGTAAACCAATGATGCCGGGGCGCGCATATGATTTCCAGGTAATGGTGTCGTGTGCTACGCGTATACTTGCAACAATCATTTCTTTCAAAAAATACACCAGAAAAGATATAAACTGATTTACTTTTTTGTAATAACTGGACTCACCGATCATTTCCTGCTGAAACAGAAGAATGACATAACCTAGTGCAAATCCTACAAACAAATTGCCAAAGGTCATTTTGCCAATCATGGCAGCCCATACAAGGGCGAGGCATATATTTATTAATAATGGTTTCATGGTGTACTCAATTTTACTGCTTCAATGTAGAGCTGTGGATTGATAAGTTGTTCTGCTGCTGTTCTTGAAAGTTCAAACAGGGGATTGGCCCAGACAGTCATTGCTACCATTAACAACACCAGACTTATCAAAGGCATATGCAAGAGAAAGCTTGACTTGATTGACAGTGTCTTCAATGGCGTAACCGTTTCACAATTTTCAGGTGTAGTTTTCCAGAATGCTTCTGCCCAGATTTTTATCATGGAATACAATGTCAAGATACTCACACACAGGGCGGATATAACAACAACACTATGCTGTGCTTCCAAACCTGCTCGTATCAGGGCAAATTTTGCGAAAAAACCGGGAAACGGTGGCAGGCCTGCAAGGGATAATGCTGCTACAATGAACATGATCGACAAAGCTGGGCAGGTAACATACAAATCACCCATTGCTTTGAGGTTGTAGGTATGTTTGAGGCGGTTGATGATGCCGCTGATTAAAAATAACGCTGATTTAGCGAAAATGACGTGTACCATAAAAAAGATACTAGCAGCCAGTGACAGTGAAGTTGCGATTGCCAAGCCCATTATTAAATACCCAATTTGACTGATGATATGAAATGAAAGAAGTCTTCGGACATCATATTGCGCAACAGCCCCTAAAACACCGGTGATCATTGTCAGTGATGCCAGTAGTATAAAAATTTGCTGGTTAAATGCAGGGTCTTGGGTGAACACCAAAGTAAACATACGAATCAAGGCATACACACCCACTTTGGTTAACAGGGCAGAAAAAATGGTGGTAATGGTGATACGCGGGGTGTGATAAGAAGCCGGGAGCCAAAAGAAAAGTGGGAATATTCCCGCTTTTATTCCAAAGGCAACTATAAACATGAGGGACAGGGTGGAGATTAAGTGAGGTTCGTCAAAATGTTCCAATTTCAGGGCCAGGTCCGCAAGATTCAATGTGCCCACTTTTCCATATAGAATCCCGATGGCAGACAGGAAAACAAAAGAAGCCACCAGATTCAATGTCACATATTTTACTGCACCTTCTATTTGCTGGCGCTTACCCTCCAGCACCAGTAGAACAAATGCAGTAATAAGAATAACTTCAAACCAGACATACAGGTTGAACAGATCACCCGTCAGAAAAGCGCCACACACTCCCATGAGCAGAACCTGGTACAGTGGATGAAAACCATATTGAATTTGTGTTTTGGTTATATCTGCGAGTGCAAAAATAAACACCAGAAGCCCCATAATTCCCACCATAAGAACCATAATCGCACTGAACTGGTCAGCAACCAGGCTGATACCAAAAGGTGCGGGCCAATTACCCATGGTAACAGTAATAATACCGTTTTGCGTGACATGTGCAAAAAGCATGATGGCACTTAAAAAGTGTGTGAACATACCAAGCAAGGTAATGATAAATTGCACCCGGTTGTACTGATATAACAACAAACCCAAGGAGGCTGTTGTCAGCGGTACTATAATAGGTAAAACCAGTAAAATATTTGCAGAATTAATGTTCATGTACTTCCTGCTGCGGTAAGGTCTTCAAATCGGTCGATTCGGTATCGGTGCTGCGCATTTGGTCCAGATCATCGGTACCGATAATCATATATACCCTTTGGAAAAGTACCAGAGTAAATGCCAATACTCCGAATCCTATTACTATGGCGGTTAATACCAATGCCTGGGGAAGTGGATCGGCATGGGGGGCAATCGGAACCAAAGCACCTTCTGGAATGAGGGGCGGGTCACCCCGATGAAGTCCCGCAGCGGTGAATATCAATAAATTGGCAGCTTGACTCAACAAAGCAAGCCCAATAACTACCTTGATCATGCTGCGACGCATCATCAGATATAAAGCACAGGCAAATAAAATACCAATGACGAAGGCCAAGACAATGTCCACGTCATTCCTCCATAAGGTTCATGATAATTAAAAGCGTAATGCCGATAACCACCAGATAGACACCAACGTCAAACAGCAACGGCGTACCCAATTTAACTTCATCAAATACTGGAAGTTGCAGTGTGTACCACAAACCAGTCATCAGTGGTAATCCGAAAAACAATGCAATGACACCACTTATCAGTGCAAAAAATAATCCGATTCCTATCAATGTCTGTGGGGACAAACCAAGTGCCTTGCGTGCTGATGCTACATCTACTGCCAACGCATGAAGGCAAAAACCAGCCGCAGCAACCAAACCACCAGCAAATCCTCCACCAGGATGATTATGGCCACTTAACAACAGGTATACAGAAAAGAGGAGCATCAATGGCTTTATGGCCCGGGCTCCAGTTTGTAGAAATAATGAATTCATGTGTTCTTCTTTTCTACTTTGGTTAAACGAAGCAGCCCGAACGCACCAATAGCCGCGATTGAAAGTACGAGAATTTCTCCAAGGGTGTCGAGCGATCGGAAGTCAACCAGAATGACATTGACGATGTTTCTGCCATAGGCTTTTGAAGCACTGTTTTCTGCAAAATAATCTGAAATGGTAGGTGCAATTTCAATGCGCAGTGCTGCAATAATCAATATCGTAATAAACGCGCCAGCAAATCCGGCCAAAACCATATCCCTGAATTTGACGAATTCTGAGGTGAAATGGGTGAACCGCGGTAGCCGGTACAACACCAACACAAATATCAGAACGGTAAGCGTCTCGATTACAAACTGGGTCATCGCCAAATCTGGTGCACCATAAAAAATGTAGACCAGGGAAACGCCATACCCGACAGCTCCCAGACAAACAACCGCAGTCAGACGCGAGCGGGTACGCGTAGCACCAATCGCAGCGCAAATAATCATCAATGCGATTCCCAATTCATACAGCTTTACTTCGGGAATTTCGTTTGGAATCGGAATACCACCTCCAGAAAGAAGTGTATATATGGGCAACATCACTAAAAACAAGATAACACAAAATAAATAATATCTCAGGTAACCATTTTGTAGAATACAGGTTTGTTTTTTAGCTAGCCATAACATGCCATCAACCAGGCGGTGGTATGTGGCTTCCGGCCCCAACCAATCAGCTTTTCCAGGTAGAGATAAGACACTGCGCAGGTGTTGTCGAAACAAGAACAAAATAAAGCCTAATCCAAAAGTGAAAATACTCAGCATCAAAGCAGTATTAAAGCCATGCCAGTGAATTAATTGTACTGACACAACGTAACCGGCTGTAGCTGCTGTTGCAGAAGTGACAAGATACTTACCTGCAATGGCTGGAAACAGACCCAAAAATAATCCCAGTAAACCAAGGACCATGGGACCCAGCCACAATCCAAAACTGCCTTCATGTGCTTTATGTGGGGTGCTTTGAAAGGGCGACCAAAATGGACGCCAGGCGACTGCGAAGGCGACAAACAGATTCACTGCGGCTGCAAGCACCATCGCAGTGGTAATCCAGACACTATATCCAGGTGCTGCCAGGCCTGCTTCATAGAGCGTTTCTTTTCCAATAAAACCGAGAAATGGCGGCAGACCGGCCATCGATAATGCGGCCAAAGCAGCAGTGACAGCAGTCAAAGGCATGATACGGCCCAGGCCGCCAAGCTTTTCGGTGTCATAAACATGCGTGCTGTGGCTTATAGAACCAGCTACCATGAACATTGATGCCTTGTACAACGCGTGTACCAGCAAAAAAGTCATGGCAGCTTTTAACGCGTAGGGCGTCCCGATTCCAAGGCAGACAGTTATAAGTCCAAGCGCACTGATGGTAGTATATGCAAGCAGTTTCTTTAATACTACCTGGCGGACCGCCAGATAGGCACTAGCGATTAATGTAATGCCGCCTGTCAATACGACGATGTTGTACCATAAATTGGTATCGCCCAAGACAGGATGTATACGGGCCATTAAATACAGACCCGCTTTTACCATTGTGGAGGAATGCAGGTAAGCACTGGCTGGCGTAGGCGCTGCCATGGCATTGGGTAACCAAAAGTGAAATGGAAATTGCGCTGATTTGGTGAATGCGCCTGCCAAAAGGAGAAGCAGGATTGCTGTATAGTTCGCATGTTCGCGAAGCAGGTCCCCTGACATCAGAATTGTTGGAATGTCGTAGGTACCTGCAGCATATCCTATTAGAATGAAACCAGCCAACAATGCCAATCCGCCACCACCGGTGACCAGCAATGCTTGAAGTGCTGCAGTTCTTGTCTCTTGCTTTTGGTGATCATATCCAATTAACAGATAAGAAGTGATACTGGTCAATTCCCAAAATATGAACAGCGTAATCAGGTTGCCGGATAGAACAACCCCCAGCATCGATCCCATGAACGCAAGAAGTGCCAGATAGAAACGATGAATGTTGACATCATCCTTGAGGTATGCTCCGGTGTAGATAATGATCAAGACACCAATTCCCGATATCAACAATGCGAAAATCAGGCTGAGACCATCCAGGTAAAACGACAACTCAATTCCCAAACTACTAACCCAGGGTCTGGTTTCATAGAAAATTTCAGAATTTGCAATCTGGGGAATATAACTGGCGAGATACAAAAAAATACCCGCCGCCACGAAAGCAAATACCCAACAAGTATAGGTTTTAAGCATGCGATATATTGGCACAGTGAAAATGGCCAGTAAAAACGGAATTAAAACAGCATATAACATAAATATTCCATATATTTATATAATTGATTGATTTTGGTTTTTCTGTAATATCTTGTGTTGATTGAATTTGCTGGTTTGAAATATATATACATAGTAGTACAGCATATCTATACAGAACATCCCCTCGGAAGTATATGTTCAAATATCAACATTGGATCTTTAGCCCATGCTACATATAGTATCGGCGACACCATCTGAACACAGTCCCAAAATACAATATTCCATCCCAGACCTTCTGAGCCTGTCAAATAGTTTGGCACCTGCCAAGTTGCTGAAACATTTCCATACAACGTAACTTGACTACATTTCTGAAAAAAACCTCGGTTTATCTTGCAGACAACGCTCATTCTCCCGTAGACTGTACATCTTGTGACATTATAGCAAATTCAGGAGATTTTTATTATGCCAATTCTGGTAAATGGAGTGCGGTTAGAAGACCAAGTTATTGAAACAACCTTACGCGAACTCCAAGTCCAGCGTTCTGATCCATCTGAGAAAATTACAAAAGATATGGCGCGGCAATCCGCGATTGAACGTGAATTGATTCGCCAGGAAGCTTTGGCGCGTTTTCCTTCTATACCGACCAATAAAGTGAATGATGCTTTACGTGATTTTAAACAACAATTCAAAGATGAAAACCAATACCAGTCTGAGTTGCAAAATTCAGGCGTTACAGAAGAAGCATTGCTGTCTGATTTGCGTACCAGAATAAAAATCGACCTGCTTCTTGACGAAGTATGCCGAGATTTGGAGAAGGTCGATGATGAATCGGCCCGAATTTTTTTCGATGCCAATCAGGAAATTTTTATGGAGCCGGAACGTGTACGAGCAAGCCATATAGTGAAGCATGCATCGGAAAATATAATTGAGCGCCATGAAGCGGTAGCAGAACTGGGGCGTGTCAAAACAATGATTGATCAAGGCATTCCATTTGAACAAATTGCAGGACAATACTCCGATTGTCCGGATCGTGCCGGTGATTTGGGCTATTTCAGTAGAGGTCAGATGGTTCCTGAATTTGAAGCGGTTGTATTCAACATGGAAGTCGGCGCGATAAGTGATGTTTTTACGACTCCCTTCGGGGCGCATATAGCCAAGTTAACCGACCACATTCCGGCTAAGACGCGTAACTTTGATGATGTAAAATCAGAAGTTGTTAATCATTTATACACCCGTATTGAAAATGAGCAAATCGACAGTTTTGTAGCTCAATTAATGGAAAAGGCTGAAATTGAGGAACTTGAAGAAGTAATATCAACTTAAATAATGATAGGGTATAAAAATACCATTATTTTATTTGATGACCAGTGTTAATGGGGCGGGAATCAAAGCAAATAAATATATGAAAAACTGAAATAGTCTGGTGGGGATAGCAAGGAGCATGAACGAATTTAATGACTTCTATTCATAAAAGCCCATGTTGCACTCCGCAAACAGTTCCAGCCATATCGAAATCAAGCACGAAAGCATTTCAACGTATTTACACATCTCCAGAAGAAGCAATTAAAATGCGTCGCATGGTTGGTGGAACATTTCTCATGGGCACAGATAGCCAGGAAGGCTTTCCTGCGGATGGCGAAGGGCCAATACGAGAGATTAACCTCCGTCCATTTCTCATAGACCCCTGTGTCGTATCCAACAGACAATTCGCACGATTTGTAAGAGAAACAGGCTATAAGACCGATGCGGAACGATTGAAAAACTCTTTTGTATTTTTCAAGCTGATACATCCAGATGCGTATTTCCGCACCAAAAACGCTGTTCAGGGCACTGAATGGTGGTTAAAAGTACCCAAAACCAGTTGGAATACTCCTGAGGGAGCAAGTTCGAATATCAAAGATCGAATGGATTATCCAGTCACGCATGTCTCCTGGCACGATGCGCAAGCCTATTGCGACTGGGCAAAGAAGCGTCTTCCTACGGAAGCTGAGTGGGAATATGCCGCACGTGGTGGACTGGTACAAAAACGATATCCTTGGGGTGACGAGCTTGAACCTGATGGAAAGCACTACTGCAATATCTGGCAAGGCACTTTCCCAAAAGAGAACACGCTGGCTGACGGCTATCTCGGTACCGCGCCCGTACGTTCCTTCCCCCCAAATGGCTATGGTATGTTCAACATGGCCGGCAATGTCTGGGAATGGTGTTCAGACTGGTTCAGTCCAGATTTTCATATTGATGGACCTCAAGATAACCCAGTCGGCCCAGAGGAAGGTACAGCACGTGTGATGCGTGGTGGGTCATTTTTGTGTCATTTCACCTATTGCAATCGTTACCGGATTGCTGCAAGAACATCCAACACACCGGATAGTTCAACTTCAAACATCGGTTTCCGTTGTGTGGCTGACATCCCAGAATGAGTACAAATATGCGCATACGTTGGTTAATTATGTGAAATGTCGCTAATAAATCAATACAGGGGGAATCGTTATGAATTTGCAAAAAAACAGCTCTTTACAAGATCGCATGACACTGCCACAATTTCCACTATCCGCGAAATACGATCCTGAGTGGATGCTTGAAAATGAAATGGGGCCCAATGCCGTCTGGTTAACTGAGTGGCTATGTAATGCCATGAAGCTGGAACCTGGAATGCGTGTTCTTGATATGGGATGCGGTAAGGCCATGAGTTCCATATTTTTAGCCAGAGAATTTGGGGTTGAGGTTTGGGCGACTGATTTATGGATAAGCGCAACTGAAAATCTCGAGCGTATAAAAGAAGCAGGCTTGGACAAACAGGTTTTCCCAATTCATGCAGAAGCCCATGCGTTGCCCTATGCCGACAATTTTTTTGATGCCATGGTCAGCGTTGATTCCTACAATTATTACGGAACCGACGATATTTATTTGAGCTATATCAGCAAATTTATCAAGCCTGATGCTCAACTTGGTATAGTAGTACCAGGTCTGATGCAACCATTATCCGATGAGCTGCCTGAATATTTTATGAAGAAATGGGAAGATGGTTCCAGATTTTGGGAGCCTTCTGTATGTTTCAGTTTACACACATGTGAATGGTGGCAAAAGCAATGGAGTCAGACTGGACTGGTTAAGGTAGAGCTTGCAGATACTGATCCTGTTGGGTGGAAACACTGGTTGTTGATGGAAGAGATTAAATGTGAACGCAACATGTTGCGTTTCGGTGAAGGTGAAATGCAGGCGTTACGTGTAGACCAAGGTGCATACTTCGGTCTTGTAAGGATGGTAGCACAGCGTTTAGAAGACACTCACATAGCGTACCTGGAAATGCAACCAAGACAGAATCTCTTATAATTGGAAACGCAATCAAGATTACCTGTATGATCTCGGAGGTGAATGTAGTATACTTGAGCCAGTTTAAAAATGATGAACCAGTACCGAATGCCCGTATTGAGCAATAATTTCTGTCAAGAATGAATAGATCAAGTAATAAAGTGTATTAATATAATTCATACCAGACTTTGATGTGATAACTGAAAAATAGGTCAATTCAAGTTGAGAGTATGAATTTATATTCGAATTGTTGTACATTGGATTCAATTTCTTGATTTACGCTGTCATTATTGGTGTGAGTTGTTAGCACAATCAACGATGTTGGCTTCAGACTACGGGAGTGCCATATAGTGTCGGATGAGGAACAAGTCCAATTTGAAGATGAAACCCGACTCTGTCCGGTATGCAGAATGGCAATCAGTGTTTGGGCAACTCGTTGTCGTTTTTGTGGTGAAGAGGTAGGTCGACCCAGACGCGAAGAGAAAAAACTGACTCTGAAGGATTTGGGAACGCCGGAAGCAAAAGCTTATAAGCTGTCTGATGAAGTCCGGGATGCATTGGAAGAATTCAGAAAGGAAATGGCCCATACTCAATCGCCACCTGGCCTTGGTCATCATGGAAACAATCCTGGGTCTGGCATAGATAATTTTCCAAAGCTTGATTCCAACGCAATGGATATTCTTCAAAGTACATATAAGCAATCTAATTCGAATTCCAAACCGCAAACGACACGTAAAAACTCCAGTTTATACTTATCCCGCACAATTGCTCTTGGCATTGCTTTTCTGATTGGTGCCTTAATGCTTTATTATGTATTAGGAGCTGGATATCAATCTATAGCATCGTATTTCAGGCATACTGAAGTTGTAGATACCATTCCGGATTATAATCGTGCCTTGAACATGTTGGAAAAAGGAGAGTCTCCGGTTGCTGCCCTGGAAGAGGCACTGCGGGCATTGAAATATCATGATACTGCATTCAACCGTGACGTTGCCGAAGCAGTACGAGATAACCTGGAGTCGAATATACATACTTTATTAAAGCAGGAGCCTTGGCGACAAACAAATTTTGACAGGGCGTCCGCTTTGATATCTCGTGCCGTGTTGATTGACAGCAATTCACGTATCCGTCAATTACAGGAAGTGGTAGAAAAAGAAATCGCATCGTATAAATTTGTTTTGCGATCGGTTAACAACACTGATGGAACTGCAGCTTTCATATTAAACAATCCTTATTTGAGTGCAACAGAAGAAGTCGTACGTGAAGGTGAATATTTGCAAGATCGTTTTCTTGTCAGTGGCATGACTTCTCGTGAAGTTCGGTTACTTGATTCACGATATGAAACGGAACGTGGTTTCAGACGTTTGGTAAGCCGGGTACTTGAGCCGGTCTCATCTCCCTGAAATATATAATATTATTCGCTTCTGCATGGAATTATTTACAACAAGGTTGTTATGGTGTAAATTGTTCTGTATTTTGATATGCTATAGTTGTTTACCAGAAGTTTTTAATGTAAAAATAAACCTTGTAAATGTGAATATTAAACCCGATCAAGAGTAGGACATGATTGTTGTATGAAAAATTTTTATAAATTTGGTGTAATAATACTTGGGTTCATGGTAGTTTTTGCGATCTTGCCGATGGGCTGCGCAACAGTAGGCAGTTATATTGGTATGGAAGAACCGCTCGGCGATACACCAGCAATTGATGATTATTATGAAGCCGGGACTCGGGAACAATATACCCAGTCATTAAGGGATGAAGTGCGCCGCTACATGAGCGCTGAAGAAGCCAACAACAACAAAGACCGTGTCATTCGCAGAAGACCTTATTACCTCAAAGAATATGCAGAATATCCTTCGGGACTAGACGGCATATTAATGGAACTACATGAAACTGAAACGTTAACTTCTCCATTTACTGCCGAAGTTACTATGCCCAAGGTGCGATATGCTACACAACTGCATCGTGATCGTGGCGATGCAAGAAGTGATAATAGTTTTATTCGCGACACAGGAACAGAAACTTTAAACTATGTGCTCAGGGGTAATCGTTGGACTCGTGTCGGGGGCCTGTTTGTACCGGAGCGATCAGAAGAATTCGTTGATGGGCGATGGGAAGCAGTTGTACGCGAGTTTGAACGTCGCGCAGACCCAGATTATACTCCCGGGTTTTTTGAACGAACCTGGATGCGCGTCCGTGGTGAATAACCAGTGCAATGATCTGCTTGGGTGTATGTTCACCAGTAAATGAGTGATTTTCTCCAATTGCATTGCATTTTGATGAGTAAATAGAGAGGGTATTTGTTTTGCCACTGCAAATTCGGTATGTGGAGTGGCTTGTCATTATACTGGCGACTTTGTTCGCTTTTATGGGATTACGCGAAGTATACCTGGGAGATTCTTTGAGCAGCCGTTTGGCGACTGTCTGGAGTCTGACACAAGTCGGAACCTGGTATATCGATCAACCGGACAATCCATTTACAGCGTTAACAGTTGACAAATGTGAGCTGGATGATCGCTTGCTGTCTACCAAGCCACCTATTATTCCATTGCTCATCACGGCACAATATGTAGTCCTTGATGCAATGGCAGGTGTAAATCTGGAAGACAAGGCAAGCCTGAAGTGGTTTTTGCAACTTATTACATTGACACTCACGGTATTGCCGTTTTCACTCCTGTTAATCTGCTTTCGCTCCATCATGTGCCGTCTGTCGATTTCAGACCTGACCCGTCTTCTAACACTGATTCTACTGGCATTCGCGACGCAGCTACCCGGTTTTGCCGCGCAATTCAACAACCACATCCCTGCAACGGCCATGCTCGTGGTGGCGTTGCTGTGTGTCATGGTTATTTCTGTACCAAAAAGCACTGCCACAACAACGTGTATGAGGCTTTATTTTGTAGTGTTTGGCATATCGGGAGGCTTGGTTTTCACCATGGACTTGCCGTTAACCATTTTTGTGGTGTTTCTGGGCTTATACCTGCTGTGGCATTATCCGGTACAGACCTTGTTGTGGGGTGGTCTTGGTATGCTGTTACCGCTTGGTGTACATTTTGCTGTCATGGTATGGGTAACAGGAAGCCCCTTGCCTGTTCAGGTGAGGTCCGAGCTATATCTGTATGAAGCTTCGTATTGGCGTAATCCTATGGGCATAGATGCATTGAATGAACCCAAGGGAACCTATTTATTCCACATGACCTTTGGACGTCATGGTGTTTTCTCACTCTTTCCTGTGTTACTGGTCGGGGTCGTGGCAGCCGTGCTTGCCGTATTTCGCAAGGAATTACCTGGGCGCCAGTATATTCTTGCGAGTTCAGGTGCCATAGTCATCCTCTTTGCCTATTATGTTTTACGTACCAACAATTATGGTGGTGCTGCCTATGGATTTCGTTGGGCCATCGGAATCATGCCATTGTTGCTGTTAATGGGCTTACCGGTAACACAGTACCTGCTGAACAAAAAGCTTGGACGAATCGTACTCGTTCTACTCTTTCTCGTATCTTTGTTTTCCGCCTGGGAATGCTACAACGCGCCCTGGGGTGAAAATCTGGAGTGGACTTGCCGTCTGTTCTTCGGCTCCAGCTTTTAATACTCGCTACTTCACGTCACCCGTATTGTACCCAGAAGTATCGTTCAGGAAATCTGTTGCCAATGCAACCATCATTTCAATTCCATATGGCAAGGCTGCATCATTGAAATCGAAATATTGGCTGTGCAGTGACGGTACCGGTTGCTCTAACTCAGTATCGTCATTACCCAGGAAAAGATAGGCACCCGGGATTTTCTGCAGATAGAAGGCAAAGTCTTCCGCGGTCATATAAGGATGTGTGCAGGGAAAAATTTTATCTTCACCAAAATGGTTCTGGATGATTTGCAAGCAGAATCTGGTCATTTCGGGATCGTTGTGAAGTGCTGGATAACCGCATGTATCAAAAAGTATTTCCACCTTTGCTCCAAAAGCGGCTGCGGTACCTTCTGTAATTTGTTGAATCTGTTCTATGACTTTGATGCGAATATCGGGAGTCAGAGTGCGGAAGGTGCCTTCAATATCAGCGTATTCTGGAATTATATTCGTTGCATGTCCCGCATTCATCCGTGCAACGGTGATAACAGCGGCATCCCAGGGATTCAATTTGCGACTGACAATTTGCTGAAATCCAGTAATAACCTGTGCTGCAATCGGAATCGGATCAACGGTTACGCCAGGATTGGCTGCATGTCCTCCAGAACCGGAGATACGAACATAAAACGCATCCGCACTCGCCATTGCACACCCGGGTATTGCTCCGAATTGGCCAACTGGAATGCCCGGCCAGGCATGTAATGCGAAGACAGCATCTACATCATCCAACAATCCTTCTTCTACAATACGTTTTCCTCCGGCAGCCTGCTCTTCTGCCGGTTGGAAGATAAGTTTTACGGTTCCATTCAACAGTTCTCGTTGATGAAATAATACTTTGGCAACTCCGCAGAGGTTCGCAGTATGGCCGTCATGACCACAGGCATGCATGCGTTCAGGAATGGTAGAAGCATAGGGTAATCCGGTTAATTCCTGGATTTCCAGCGCATCAATATCAGCGCGTAGTGCTACAGTTTTATTTTTGTGTCCAGCAGACGCTTTTCCCTCAATTGTTACGACTATGCCTGTACCTCCAGCATGTCCACGTGTGTGCGGAATTTTTTCTACGGTTAAAAAAGCAGCAATTTTGTCTGAAGTCCAATGTTCTTCATAACGAATTTCTGGATGCTCATGTAATGTGTGTCTTAACGCCACGATTTCCGGCAATATGGTTTGTATATATTTCCTGACAGTATAGTTTGTGTTCATATACTTATCTCATTTTATTGAAGTGTACAAAATTTATCTGGGCATAATGGAGCTTTATCTGATGAAATTCTGTATGATATTCAACATGTACCTATCATGTAGATGATTTTGCAATTATTGCATGAATAAATTTATTGCTGTGATTGTATCACAAGTAAATAAACACGAATCTCAGTTGAAATGCGCAGGAGGAAAACAGCATGTCGAAAGGAAAACCGGAGTATGTTGGTGGTCAAGGGGGTGGTTTCTCTTTACGCCCCAAAATGCCTGATTTACCGTTCACGATACCGCGATGGGCCATTCCACTGGCAGTAATATTTGTAATTCTACTCATTGCCTACGTTACCTGTCTGGAGTATGTACGACCTAATGAATTTGGCATTAAGGAAGTTCAGATTGGTTCCAACAGGGGAATCCAAGAAAAGGTTTACGCACCAGGCTATGTTCTGGTGATGCCCTTTGGTATGCAGGTAATACATCGACTTCCCCGCAATGTACAGGTTCTCGAAATGACCCGATCTGGTTCACAAGTACACCCAGCCGCATCAGTATCGGGTGCCTTGGTAAATTATAGCCATCCAGCTAAAATCCAGACATCCGATGGTTTTTTTGTTGATGTAGATGTAACGATACTCTACCGAATTGTTGACCCCTATCGTGTAGTAACATCTCTCGGTCCCAGGAACCAGTATTTTACCCAAGGAATATTACCGCAAGCGGAACCGTACCTTAAAACGGCATTGGGCCAGCTTACTACGGAAGAGTTTTATAATAGTCCATTGCGTGTAGAAAAGGCAGAGCTTGCACGGGAATTACTTGATGCACAGATGAGTGACTGGGGAATTCGAGTAGAACATGTGTTGATTCGGTACTTTGAATATACTCCCAGTATACAGGAAAACATAGAAGCCAAAAAACTTGAAGACCAATTGGTATTTACGAATCAGTCAGAGCGCAAGGCTGCTTCAGAACAACAGTTATTGAATCGAGTCGTTGCTGAAGGAAAAGCGGAGGTTGAGGTGACTCGGAAAGAAGGAGAAGCCTATGTTGTGCGGCGAAAAGCAGAACAAGACCTGTACAGTCGTTCTAAAACAGCGGAAGCGAATCTTTTGGTTGAGCTATCAGAAGCCCACCGTACCGCACTGAAAAATGAGGCCATGGAGTCCGCCGGGGTGGACCGCAAAGTAGCGATGGCCATGGCAGAAGTACTGGAAGGTTTGGAAGTCATCATGTTGCCCGGTGGAGGTGAAGATGCCATCAATCCGTTGAATCTACAACAAATGGTTCAATTATTCGGGGTTGGAACTGACGGTACACTTTTGTCGGATGGTTCTTCACGTACACCCAGATTACCCGCTTCGTTAACCGCACCGCTGATTGAACATGAACCTGGCGAAAGCAACAACAACACAGAAACGTTAGTGGAAGAAGAGGTTGCATCATGAATCGATTATTTAAATCATTTAATAAGCTGAGATATTTTATTGGTGTTGTAGTTTTTCTGGGTGCAAGCTTCACATTTTCCGGTTGCATGCCTTATTCAACCAGCGCAACAGAAGTTGGCGTACGAACCATAAAGTGGTCATTAACTGGAAATAGTGGTGTTGAGGACAAAGTTTACCCACCGGGTTCAACCTATTTTATGCTGCCATTCATCAATGACTGGCATACCTTTGATACCCGCCTACAGGTTCTTGAAATGACAGAATCGACTCATAATAGCGACAGACCAGGCAGAGATGAACTGCTGTTCAAAACAATTGATGGTAATGATATCGCGCTTGAGGTAATCGTGGCGTATCGGATTAAACCGGACCAGGCCCCGAAAGTTCTGCAAGAAGTCGCATTGAATGATCAGGCATTGAAAGAAACGATAGTGCGTACAGTAGCGCGCAGCAAGCCACGTGATTTGTTTGGCGAATTGAACACAGAAGAATTTTATAACGCGGAAGAACGCAACCGGAAAGCAGAAGAAGTTCGAGATCGATTAAATCAAATTCTTGAGCCTTATGGCGTCGTTGTGGAACAAGTAGGAACGAAAGATTATCGTTTTAATCCGCAATATGAAAAAGCGATAGAGCAAAAGAAAATTGCAGACCAGGAAGCGGAGCGGTTGCGCTCAGAAACCAATGCGAAACGGGAAGAATATCTGACCTTGGTCGAACAGGAACTGGCCGTTGTTGAAGAAATGAAGGCTCACGCAGATGGTGAATACCGGCAGGCGGTTATATCTGCGGACGCGCATTATGAACAACAGGAGCGTATTGCCATGGCGATTATCGCTGAAGGTGAAGCGGAAGCAGAAGGAATTCGTGCCATGAATGAGGCACTGGCTGGAGCGGGTGGTGAGGCCATGGTCAAGCTGGCCATTGCTGAAGCTTTAATGAACAAGCGCATTCTGATGCTGCCTATGGGGAATGGTGGTCTTGATGTCCGATCGACGGATATCAATGCTTTATTGCAGTTATATGGATTGGAAAGCATCTCCAGAGGAACTACCACCAATACTACCTCTAGTGGCGCTTATTCCGAATAAAATATTACTGAGACACATTACAGGTAGACTATGATTTTAAAATCTGATTATGATTACCGTGTACTGGATGTTGCGCAAATGCGCGAAGCAGACAGGCGTTGTATTAAAGAGCTGGGTATTCCAGGTGTTGCATTGATGAATCAGGCTGGCAGAGCCATCTTCGAAGTTTTGGAAGAGATGAATCCCTCTGGCGGTGCTGTGGGTATCGTTTGCGGCAAGGGAAACAATGGAGGCGATGGATTTGTTGTTGCACGCTTGTCGTTGCTTGCCGGATGGGACACCCTGGTATTGCTGTTGGCAACGCCAGAAGAGGTTCAAGGTGATGCAGAAACATTTATGCGTGTATATCAACGTTTAGGTGGAGAGCAAAGGAATGTAACCGATTTTACCCAAGCGATAGAAGCCATTCAATCTATGGCGTATTGTACTGTACTGGTTGATGCCATTCTGGGCACAGGGGTAGTTGGAGCACCTCGGGGCGTATTTCATGATGTGATTTCGGCCTGGCCTGAAATACCTACCCTGGCCGTAGACATACCCTCCGGATTGAATGCCGATACGGGAGAAGCTACCGGGCCTTGTATCCGGGCGGTGAAAACTGTGACCTTGCAGCATATGAAAAAAGGTTTTTTAAACAAGGCTGCACTCCATTTTCTTGGGGAGGTGGTTGTAGCTGATATCGGTATACCATCGGTGTGTGCTGATGATACGGCCTGGGAAAAACTGAATTGTACATGAATGTGGTGTTCAAAAAATGCGTTGTTTTCTGGCAATCGAGCTTCCCAATACGGTTTATATGCAACTTATAAATTTGCAGCAACGACTTAACGTTGACGGTTTGCCTATAGCCTGGGCGAAGCCGGAGGTAATGCATCTTACATTACGTTTTCTGGGAGAAGTGCCCGATGTTGAAGTTCCAGCGTTATGTCAAACAGGTAGCATTTATATGACAGGGGCTGCCAGCTGTCATCTCAAGCTGCGTGGTGTCGGTGTGTTCCCGAATATGAAACGGGTATCTGTCCTTTGGGCAGGGGTGGAAGTTTTACAGGGAGACTTGACAACATTGCGAAGTTTGGCGGATAAAGTAGCGGAATCTATCAACATTCCAAAAGACAACAAGCCATTTTATCCTCATATCACCTTGGGACGCCTTAAAACAAAGCCAGGGAAGTCACCAGGTGGTGACTCGTTGGTTCAACTTCAAAGATTGCTGAGTGAATTGAAAACGTTTACCGGAGATGCATTCGACGCTCGTGCTGTGGCACTATTTAGCAGCACACTTCATAAGGGAGGTGCGCGTCATCAACGCATCGGAGAGTATTTACTGACATGAACCATTTCATAATCAGTTTAATAGGTAGTACAATTACCCTATACATGCTTGCTATACTTTTGTATTGGACCGGGCCCTGGTTGGAGCTGGATTTCCGAAGAAGTTATTGGCGTATTATACCGCAAGTTTCAATTCCGCTGGTCAATACTGTCCGAAGAATGTTGCCAGTGATGGGCCCCATGGATTGGGCACCATTGGCATCAATTATGATTTTATGGTTTCTGCGGATGCTTTTGGTCAAATATTAATGAGATGGATATGGCGGAAGTTTATGAACCTGGGTGAAGTACCTGTTAATCCAGAAAAGGATTGGAATCAAGTACGCGTTGATATGGTGCAAAATCAGTTACGTGCTCGCGGAATTAAAGATGAGCGGCTTTTGCGGGTTATGGAGATAGTCCCGAGGCACCAATTTGTTCCGGATGCGTTACAAGACTGTGCCTACGAAGACCATCCAATACATATTGGCTGTGAGCAAACGATATCACAACCTTATATGGTTGCGGCTATGACTGAGCTGTTAGAATTGCAACCTGAAGACCGGGTACTTGAGATTGGCACGGGTTCCGGGTACCAAACAGCAATTCTGGCTGAACTAGCCAGTGAAGTGATCAGCATTGAGCGCCACGAGGCACTTGCCGAACAGGCCAGGAATATGTTGGAAAAGTGTAATTACAATAATATTCAAATCAAAGTAGGTGATGGTACTTTGGGTTATCCTGAAGGTGCACCATACGACGCAATTATTATAACAGCAGGTGCTCCATCTATTCCTCAAGTGCTTAAAGAGCAACTGGCAATCGGAGGCAGGCTGGTCTGTCCTGTTGGGAACCGAGAGTTACAACATCTTGTTACACTAAAAAGGCTTGAAGATGGCAGTATGATGGAACAGCTTGGGATGAAATGTATTTTTGTCCCATTGCTTGGAGTTGCAGGCTGGCAAAGTGAATCATAATAAACTGATAGAAGATGTAATATTTCTCGTCAATGAAACGATGATGTGCGGGTATTAACCTAAAACAACAAAAAGAGGTAGAAAAAATGAAACTAGCACCTATTAATCTTACACTTTCAAATCGCGCATTATCTTTTCTGCTGATTATTGCCCTGCTGATCACTGTGCCTGCTCTGCATTATGATGCATTTGGAACAACCGACGTCGCGCAACGTGGCAGTGAAGTTTTCGAGCAAAATAAAGCCGCAGTTATTACCATACGTTCTGTGATTAGCTTTAGTTTTGATGGTACCGAACAAGAAGATGAGATGCTGGTCAATGCTACGCTGATACAGCCTGATGGTCTGGCAGTATTGTCGCTTGCGTTGTTGGACCCAACTACGTTGTGGCAGAAGATGGGGGAAATGCCTGACATACCCCAACCGGAAATTGTTCGGTTAAGTATGATTCTGGCCGATACGACAGAAATTCCTGCTGAATTGATTTTGCGTGACAACGATCTGGACTTGGCATTTGTTCGGCCAAAAGTTCTTCCAGACCATGATGTGCCTTGTGTTGATATTAAAAAACTATCCAGTCCCAGCTTACTGGAAGAAGTAGTCAGTATACAGCAACTGGGTGAAATTGTACGCAGAGCACATTCTGTATTCATCGATCGGATTGAAGCCATTATCGAAAGACCAAGAAAACATTATTTTCTGGGTTCACACCGGCATGAGTCTTTGATATCGTCTCCAGTTTTTAATCTGGATGGTGATTTTATAGGCATAGGTGCGATTCGGGCTACCAAGGGCACACAAGATTCTGATTTCAGCGACAATGTTATGGTTTTGGTACTGTCAGCGGACGATATAGTTGAGGTAATGGAGCAAGTTCCTGAACGGTAAAGAAGTCTTATGTGAGTTTCGTGATCATGCGATTTGTCTGGATTCACTGGTTACTTTCCTGCTCCGCTCATCTGAAACACATACAGTTTTAAAATTGCGCTGAGTCCTTATTTCTATTGAAAATAGTTGAGAATCTTGACAGAGAAAGCCAAGGATTGCTACATTTTGATAATTCTAGTGCCATTTCTTCGAAAAAATTAACCCCAGAGTGTAAACCACATCATGAATGTACAAGAAGCCCTGGCCCATGTAATCAAACACCAGCATCTTTCAGAAGAGCAGGCATCCAAGGTCATGCATCAACTTATGACATCTGAAGCGACACCGGCACAGGTAGGTGCGCTGTTGACTGCTATGCATATGAAAGGAGCGACGGTTGAAGAAATTACCGGCTTTGCCAAAACTATGCGTGCGCTGGCGACTTTTGTAGATACTTCCCGACGGCCACTCGTAGATACATGTGGCACAGGGGGGGATCACTCTGGAACCTTTAATATTTCGACAACGGCTGCATTTGTGGTCGCCGGGGCTGGTGTTGCTGTTGCAAAGCATGGCAATCGAAGTGCCACAAGCCGGTGTGGTAGTGCGGATGTACTGGAAATACTTGGAGTGAATATTGATGCAGACGCCGCTTGTGTCGGTCGGTGTATTGACGAGGCAGGGCTGGGATTCCTGTTCGCACGGTCCTTGCATGGTGCCATGAAAAATGTGGCACCAATTCGTATGGAATTGAAAATTCGTACCGTATTTAATGTGCTGGGGCCATTAACCAACCCAGCCGGGGCTGATGGTCAGGTGATCGGTGTTTTCGATGCTTCTCTGGTAGAAACACTGGCATTGGTCTTGCAAGCACTGGGGTCGCGTCACATTTTTGTGGTTGCCGGTCTTGATGGCTTGGATGAGATTACCTTGTCAGGACCGACACGCATAGCCGAGGCCAAACAAGGCCAGTTGAAAACATATGAGATCACACCGGAACAATTCGGGCTGGCGCAGGCAAGCAGGGAAGAATTGTTGGGTGGTGATCCTGAAGAAAATGCAAAGATTCTACGTAAAGTTCTGGCAGGCGCACGCGGTCCCAGGAGAGATATTGTATTGCTGAATGCGGCGCCTGCGCTTGTAGCCGGTGGTGTTGCTGAAGATTTGGCAGAGGGTATAGAGGTTGCCCGCAAGTCGATTGATTCTGAAGCAGCTATGGAAGTATTGGAAAACCTGGTGCGAGTTTCAAATGATACTTGATGACATTGTTGAACATAAGCGTCTTGAAGTTGCTACAGCAAAAAGATACCGAAGCATGGAGGATTTGGAGCAGGATATTGATAAAAGCTCCGCTCCACGTGATTTTGAGGCAGCATTACGCAAACCGGATATCAGTCTGATAGCAGAAATCAAGCGGGCGTCTCCTTCCCGTGGCAACATCCTGCCCGATGTCGATATCACCGAGATTGCACAAGCCTATGAAAAGAGCGGTGCCCGGGCACTTTCGATATTAACCGATTCAATGTATTTCAAAGGTTCTCTGGATGATATACGTTCTGTGCGTTCGGTGGTAGACCTGCCATGCCTGCGCAAAGAATTCATTATTGATCCATACCAGATCGTAGAAGCACGTGCTGCTGGTGCCGATGCCATCTTGTTGATAGTCCGTATTCTGGATGATGCCGAACTCCAATCTTTTCATGAACTGGCAGTTTCTCTGGGTCTGGGAGTGCTTGTGGAAACACACAGCCAGGAAGAACTGGATCGTGCGTTGGCCATTGGTGCGCATATTGTCGGGATAAACAACCGCGATCTTGACACCCTTAAGATGGATTTGAATCTGTCTATAAAATTGCGAAATCAGGTACCGAAAGATCGGGTCATGGTCAGCGAAAGCGGTATCCATACACGAGAGCATGTAGAACGCATGGAAGTCGCTGGTGTTGACGCAATTCTGGTCGGCGAGTCGTTGTTGACCAGTGGTAATGTTGAAAGCAAGATTATGGAGCTGCTGGGTCATGCCGCAACCGAGTGAAGTCAGGGTCAAGATTTGTGGAATAACCAACCTGGAGGACGCTTTGGCCGCATGTGACGCCGGAGCAGATGCCTTGGGTTTTGTTTTGGCACCTGAAGCCAAGAAGCGAAACCGTTATATTGATTTGGAAGATGCTGCCACCATAATTGCTCAGTTACCTCCCTTTATAACAACTGTGGCGGTATGTGTAAACGAGCCTATGGAACGCCAGGCACAAATTCTCAGCTATTTTGACTGCATACAATATCATGGAGAAGAGACACCGGAGCTGATTCCCTTGCCCCACGTTGCGATAAAAGCGTTTCGGGCTGATCAGGGGTTTATTATTGAGAATCTGGACAGTTTTCAGGTGCGTGCTTACCTTCTGGACGCGGCCATTCCTGGTGAACGGGGTGGTACAGGTCATGTCACAGACTGGGAGGTCGCACGCGCGGCGGTAGAATCTGGAAAAAAAATTATACTGGCTGGCGGACTGACGCCAGAAAACGTAGCTGAAGCGGTACAACAAGTACGGCCATTTGGTGTAGATACCTCAAGCGGGGTGGAAAGTGCTCCCGGAAAGAAGGATTATGATCGAATTAGACGATTCATCTGTAATGCAAAATCATCCCTGGCCGGATGAGCATGGCAGATATGGTGAATTCGGCGGAAAATTTGTGCCAGAAACACTCATGTTTGCCCTGGATGAACTGGAAAAAGCCTACACAGATGCCAAAGATGACGATGATTTTCAGAGCGCCTTATGTAAGTACCAGACGTCATTTGTTGGCCGGCCCACGCCTTTATATTACGCACAACGATTAACCGAGTTCCTCGGCGGTGCAAAGATATATTTTAAACGGGAAGACATGGCCCATACTGGCGCACACAAGATCAATAACGCGCTGGGACAGTGCCTGCTCGCAAAACGTATGGGTAAAAAGCATATTATCGCAGAGACAGGTGCCGGACAACATGGCGTTGCCACAGCGACAGCATGTGCGCTTCTGGGTCTGGATTGTCGGGTGTACATGGGTGCTGAAGACATTGAACGCCAGCGGTTGAATGTATTCCGGATGCGTCTTCTGGGCAGCAAAGTAATCTCTGTAGATTCTGGAAGCCGTACGTTGAAAGATGCCATCAATGAAGCAATGCGTGATTGGGCAACCAACGTAAATGATACCCATTATGTGCTGGGTACAGTGCATGGCCCCCATCCATTTCCCATGATCTGTCGCGATTTTCAACGTGTAATCGGTCAGGAAGCAAGGGCACAGATTCAGAAAGAGGAAGGCAGATTACCCGATCTACTCATTGCGTGTGTAGGTGGGGGCAGCAATTCAATCGGTTTATTTTATGACTTCCTGGGCGATACCTCGGTGAAAATGGTAGGGGTAGAAGCAGGTGGAGTCGCCATTGAACCTGGTCAACATGCCGCAAGGTTCTCCGGTGGTGCTTATGGCATGCTTCATGGCGCGGTGAGTTATGTGTTACAAGACCAGCATGGGCAAATCGGCACTACCCACAGTGTATCTGCCGGACTGGATTATGCCAGTGTCGGACCAGAGCATGCGTATTTGTACACCTCCGGGCGTATTCAGTATACCTACGCAAGTGATGCAGAGGCCCTGGCCGCGTTTCAGCGTTGCGCTGAGCTGGAAGGCATTATCCCAGCTCTGGAAAGTGCCCATGCCTTGGCCTATGCCATGAAATGTATACCTGCGATGTCATCAGAGGAAATTGTCATTATTAACTTGTCCGGGCGGGGCGACAAAGATGTGGAGCAAGCATCCAAATTGATCCATACGGAAGGGGAAAAATAGGAAATGAACCGTATTGATGCTTGTTTTGACAGATTGCGTTCGGAAAAAATGGCGGCATTTATTCCATACATAACAGCAGGGGACCCTACCCTGGAGCGTACCGAAGAAATCGTGCTTGCATTGGAACGTGCCGGAGCGGACATTGTTGAGTTGGGGGTGCCGTTTTCAGACCCCATTGGCGATGGCCGGGTGAATCAGGAAGCCGCGCAGCGGGCACTACTGCATGATGTCTGCCTGGAAGCTATCTTTGAAATGGTCAAGCGGTTGCGTGTACATTCACAAATGCCCTTGGTACTTTTCACCTATTACAACCCGGTACTGGTCTATGGTATTGAGCGATTTGCACGGGATGCCGCAGCCGCTGGTGTAGATGGAATCTTGTGTGTGGACCTTCCCCCTGAGGAAGCCAAGGAATACAAGCAGGCGCTGGAAGCTGCTGAAGTGCGCACCATATTTCTCTTGGCGCCTACGAGTACCGCTGACAGGATTGCTCGAATCACTGAAATCTCGTCTGGATTTGTCTACTATATTTCTCGGCTGGGTGTAACCGGAGAACAGGCCTCGTTGGCATCTAACCTGCATGAAATGCTGGATCGAATTCGCGCTTGTACAATCAAGCCGGTTTGTGTCGGATTCGGTATCTCAACACCTGAACAGGCCCGTGAAGTTGGAGGATACGCCGACGGTGTTATTGTTGGTAGTGCTATCGTCCGCCTTATCGGAGAACTCGGCGACCACGCAGCAACGGCTGAAAAAGTGGAAGATTTTGTCCGGGAACTGGTATCCGCGGTCAAGGAAGTAAGAGTTGGTTAGGCATTATTTTTTACAAGCCTTATAAACTTTTTTTAACTTCGATATGAAAGATGATTTCATGTCGTGCTGTCTAGGGAGTAACCATTAAATTGTTAGTGTATTCCATGTGATCCCAGATTATACAGATCAGTCTTGATTGGTAAACATCATTTATACAGTATGTTTCCGATGCTTATTGCTTTATCACCCCATTCCATTATCACATCAATGAAAAGTTGATCATCTGCCTTCATTACCCGTATACTGAAAATATTATCAGTATACAGGTGATCGTAACAAGATGCATCAACGAATTCTACATATCGACATGGACGCCTTCTTCGCATCGGTGGAAGAGGTACATAACCCGGAATTGCGCGGAAAACCTCTGATTATAGGGGGTGACCGGAACGCGAAACGGGGTGTCGTTTCTACGGCATCGTATGCGGCGCGCAAATTCGGTGTACATTCTGCCATGCCCATATCACAGGCACTCCGGCTATGCCCCCAGGGTATCTTCTTGCGGGGTAACTTTCATTTGTATCATGAGGCATCCTTGGCAGTGCGCAAGATTCTGGAAACGGTGACTCCCAGAGTACAAGTGGCTTCAATTGATGAAGCCTATCTGGACATTACCGGTTCGTTGCGCCTCTTTGGAGGTGACGATGCCATTGCGAGCTATATCAAGCAGAAGATACGGGAGCATACCGGTTTACCCTGCACCATAGCTATTGCTTCCAACAAACTGGTGGCCAAGGTCGGTTCTGATTATGCGAAACCCGATGGGTATATTTCCATTCCTGAAGGAGGTGAAGCATCCTTTTTTGCTTCTCTTCCACTGCGAAAGCTGCCGGGAATTGGTGCCCGTACCTGTGAAAGCTTGCAGGCACTGGGGTTGAATACGCTGGGAGCCGTAGTAAATTGCCCGTTGTCCCGGTTGCGTATGCGTTTCGGAGAAGAAACAGCCCAGGCGCTTAAAGCTGCGGCTTCCGGACATTCCAACTCCAAAGTAGAAACAAGCCATACGCCAAAGTCGATAAGTCGTGAAACTACCTTTCAAACTGATGAACAAGATTGGAATCGTGTGGAGCGGGTGTTGCTTTTTCTGGCAGAGCGATGCACCTATGCCTTACGGGAAGAGCACCTGTTGGCCAAGCGTGTGTTTCTGAAAGTGCGTTATCCACCATTCGACACCCATGTGTATAATCACAGTCTTATAGAGCCAACAGCTGTAGATACAGTGATTATCTCAACGTTGCAAAAACTTCTTCCAAAAGCCAAAGCTCGTGGTACCTCGGTGCGTTTAATCGGTGCAGGCGTGGGAATGTTGATGCCGAACCAACAGCAGATGCGCTTATTCGATCCGCTGAATATAGACAAATGGGAGCGGGCACTGGAAGGTGTAGACATGCTGCGGCACAAATGGGGATTTGAGTGCATTCAATCCGCGCGATCCATTGGCTTGAGCAGAGACAAGAAGGACTGATACTGTATTATCTGTTGAATCATGAGCTGGTATGATGTAAATCAATGGAGATATCGTTTTGAGTACAATTTCACGCCGTCAATTTTTACAAGGTTCCTTGCTGACCGGAACTGGATTGGCCATAGCAGGTGGGTTACAGTCCTGTACAGAAAACAACCAGACGCAGGCCTTATCAGATGTTGAGCAACATCTTGATTTGAATGGGCGGCGTGTCATACTGCTTGGGTTTGACGGGGTTGATCCAGGTATTGTAGCTGACATGATGGAGAAAAACGAACTACCCAACCTGCAACGTTTGTTGGAATCGGGTGGACAATTCCAGCCCTTGGCCTCCAGTAATCCCCCGCAGTCACCAACAGCCTGGTCGTCTTTTGCCACTTGTAAACATCCTGTAAACCACGGTATCTTTGATATTCTGCGGCGGACCCCGGCTAATTATTTCCCCGGTCTGGGCTTTGGTTCCATGAGTCGGCCCGAATTGAGTTCTCAGGGACACCTGATCGCAGCACCGAAATATGAAAGCCTTCGCAAGGGGGTCAATTTCTGGAAAGTAGCCAGTGATCAGGGAGTGCGTGTCAAGTCAGTATTGGTACCTTATGCCTATCCGGTTGATGACCTGAATGACGCAAGTCGCATGATTTGTGGCCTGGATGTTCCAGACATTCGTGGTACCCAAAGTACATACTTTTATTTTTCAGATGAACTAAAATCAGAAGAGCGGGTGTCTGGCGGTATGCGCATACCGTTGTCGTTTAGCGACGGTTTGGCGCAGGTCGATGTTCCCGGCATTGCCATACCCAATTTGAGGGATACCTTCGCAAAGGTAGAAATGAATTTACAAATTGATCGACAGGCAGGTACCCTGGAAATTGCGTTTCAAGATCAATCTGCTACATTACTTGAAGGAGAATGGTCTGATTGGATGGCTTGGAGATTCGATTTGACCAACCAGTATCAGGTGCATGCCATCAGCCGGTTTTATCTGATTGAAGCCGGTGATCAGGTGCGACTGTACATGACTTGCCTGCAAATGCATCCCCAGCATCCCATGATTCCTATCAGTGAACCGGAAACATACAGCAGTGAACTTTATGATCGTTATGATTACTACAAAACCATTGGCTGGGCGTACGATACCAAGGCATTGCAGCAAGGTGACATGACCAACGATATGTTTCTTGAGGATGCCTGGCGGAGTATGGCCTGGAAAGAACAACTGATACTTGACGAACTGGACAGGGGCAATTTTGATCTGTTTATGGCGGGATGGACGGCCCCAGACCGACTTAGTCATATGTATTGGCCCTATCGGGACCCACGGCATCCATTTTATACCGCCGAATTGAACGAAAAGTATGGTCGTGTGGTTGAAGACTGTTACAAGCGTATGGATGAGACTGTAGGCAAGGTCATGGACCGGTTGGGACCGGATGATTTATTTATGGTGATGTCCGATCATGGATTCCATAGTTTTCATACTGAATTCAGTGTAAATACCTGGCTGATACGTAACGGATACCTGGTCGTGAATGGACAACAGAATCCAGAGACTGCGGCCACAGAAGATCGGTTTTTGATGGGATTTGACTGGTCCCGAAGCAAAGCGTATGGTTTGGGTCTGGGCATGATCTTCCTGAACTTGCAAGGAAGAGAAGGTCAAGGTATCGTGGCAGAAGAAGATGCTCCCGCACTTTTACAAGAAATTCGTAAGAAACTGTTGGCAGAACGGGACCCGGAAACTGGGGAGCCAATTCTGAACGAAATCTATATTAACGTGAATCCAGTAGGGCATGCATCAGAAGATGCGCCAGACATGCAATTGGGATATCATCCAGGGTATCAGACCAACAAAGCATCGGCTTCTGGCGCGGCACCACCAGCAGTCTATTCGCCAAATGAAGACCAGTGGGGGGGAGAGCATGCTGCTTCCGATGTTGCCCTGACACCTGGAATACTTTTCAGCAACATACCCTTGCGTGAAGACGCTGCCATCATTGATCTGGGCGTTACCGCGCTGAATTACTTTGGTATGACGGCTCCAGAAAATTTTGAAGGAAAAAGTCTACTTGGATGAATATTACAGAAATTATTTTACTAAAATACTTGCATTTTGCACCATTCTGCATTATGATGCGATAGAGTTAATAGAAAGCCAATGTTGACTCAAATAAATATCAGCCCAACGAGGCTTGTGAAGAAACTTATGGAGAATACTTAAATGAACTCTGGTCATAATATGAATCGAAGAACGTTCTTGCGAAATTCTGCAGGTGCCATGGCTGCTGGATTTGCGGCTTCCCGTGTTGGAATTGCAGAAACGGTGAGTGACGGTTTTGATCCTTGCGAGAGGTGTGCCTTGGGGAAAACAGGTCTGCGGCCCAGTAGACTGGGTATGGGTACAGGAATCCGGGGATGGAATGGTGAATCCGATCTTACGCGCAAGGGCCATGATGCGTTCATGGATTTGTTGCGCTACGCCTATGAGAATGGGGTGCGATATTATGATCTCGCTGATGTGTATGGCTCTCACGCCTATATGCGTGAAGCATTGCATTCCTTTATAGACCGAGATGAAGTGACGATCATCACGAAGTCTTTCACGCGAAACGCTGAAGGGCTCGCAGCTGATATTGAGCGGTACCGACAAGAACTGGATACAGACTACATCGACGGGGTGCTGCTCCATTGCCTCACAGACCCGGAATGGACTGAATCAATGAAGGCAGAAATGGATGTGTTGTCAGATGCGCAAGCCAAAGGCTGGATTAAGGCCAAAGGGGTTTCCTGTCACAATTTTGATGCCATGGCCGCAGCCGCGGAGTCTGACTGGGTAGATATTATGCTGGCACGAATTAATCCTTATGGTGCGAAGATGGATGGGCCACCGGAAAAAGTCGTCGAAGTATTACAAACCGCACACAATAGTGGCAAGGGTGTGCTGGGAATGAAAATCCTCGGTGAAGGCGAAATCGCCGATCGTAAAGAAGAGTCCTTGAAATTTGTACTTAATTTGGGATGTGTAGATGCCATGACAATTGGATTCTTAAATTCGGATGACATGGGCGACATCATGAATTTGATGCGCAAGACGCCCAAAGCATAATAAAGAGAAACTATTTACAGAACACCACCCTGAAGAATACCTCTTTCAAGGTGGTGTTTTTATTTCTTATTCAAGTATAAAATCAGTTACATTATAATCAGTTAAAATCAAGCACATGTTCGCGGTCTCCTTTACGAATATGAACAACTCCACTGTTCCACTCACTTTGTACAAAGGGGCTGTCAAACACCCGGTCTGGTGCCAGGTTTATTGCTTCACCATTGATTTCAGGTACCGCACTGTAGTCGGTGTGCAATGACAGCCGGGTGTCGTCAAGTCCGCGATATAGCAAAGTATCACCTTCCCACTCAATGGACAATTTCGCCACTGCTTGCCGAAATACCGCATAGTCAGCATGATTCTCCTTCAAATCCACTTCGATGATTATCGGGTCAAAGTCGTCTTCAAGTACGATCCAGTCACCCATATGTGTCTCTTCGGTGTCCCAGACATACCCGCTTCTAGCCGGACGTACTGCGGCATATGCACCCTCTGCTTCAGCAAAGACCCAACCATTTTCTTCCATTCGATTGGTTAATCCAGCTTCGGAAAAAAAGACCCGGGATGCTTCCGCGTGACGGTTGTGAGTATTTGCAGGGAGCTTGTGTGTAATGAAGGAACCTTTATGCTGAACTGACCACTGTCCGTTGAAAACAGGACTCTTACCCTCGCACTGTGGATAAATTCGTGCATTGGGATGCCCGGAAAAAATCACACCCTGCCAACGGTTTTGACTGCTGATCATAGTCCAGTCCTCGAACGGACGCGCCTCCATCATCTGTGTCCCCATGATGAAATGCGGAGTGCAATAACTGTAACGCAATATACCGCCCGCATCGGTGCGGAGTCGATAATCCGGATTCCCGAAATAACCTTCTTCCGCAAGTCCCATACGCCGTTGCCGGATTTCGTAATTGCCGCGTCCTTCCTGGTCAAGAAACAGGGCTACCACGATATGCGGCATGCGGTAATCACTGGTAAGCACCGTGAACTGGTTTCCAGAAGGCCGGGACGCTTCGCCTATCTCCGCATAATACCACAACAACGGTACCAAGCCCTGAATACCTCGCTGGCTACCCAATCCCGCATACACGCGCGACTTCGCGCCGCCTCGCACACCGTCCAGGCTTTCTTCCGCCCAGGTCGCCCAAACAAGGTCCAATAAAAGTCCTGAAAGGCGTCGCAACTCCGGGTCTTCCGCGAAATCATAAAAATTGTAAATACCCTTCAACGTCATGAACTTGTATCCCTCATGGGCACTTTCAATAAACAGTCCTTTCCGGGCACGTTCACGCATGTATTCACTGGCATAGGCGGTCCAGGCATCGTAATGCTCACCCGGGGTATGCCCGTCATCGTAAGTGCGATCTCTGTATTCAGGGACTTTACTCAATAGCTTGCTGAAGTGCCAGAGTGTAGAAAATATCTGGATGTGATGGTTTTCTGACTCCCATACATGCCAGGTTTTATTTCGCTCATATTCGGTGTCTGCCAAGCGGGAATGCTCCGCGGCAAAGGCCCACATCGCTTCATGGGCAACTGCTTCAGAATCAGGCGTCAGCCGTCCCGGAGCGATTGAACCTCCGGCGCCATAAAATTCCATAAGACGTGTATTGACGTCCGCCGCCCAGTAGAAACTGTCTCGATCATTTCGGGCGGCTCGGTCATCCCGATAATAAGCAAAATTTTCGGCAAACGCTTCATTGGCCTCTTCGATCATTTCATTGAACCACATAGAGCGAAACACAAAATCAGTAATCGAGTAGGAATAATGACGGGTATACAGCGAACGTCCTGGTCCTAATGGGGGGCGCTTTTCTGCACGAACCAATGGCAAGCCTCTGAGCTCTTCAAATTGTCGGTCCCTGCGAGCCTCAAAACCTGTCCGCATGGTTTCCAGTGCTTCATCACTAAGGCTAGCCTGCGAATCATACATCGGAAACAAACTTCCAGCACATAATAATAACAGCATGTGCGTCTTTATCTGGTTGTTATTGTGCATAATCTCTTAGATCCCGTAGTTGTTGGTTGTTGCTTCTACAGATTCAAGCTAACAAATAGTTTGTCCATTTGTTATACCGGGTACGATATAGACTCCAGCAATGAATATCAACTTAGGGTAATTAAACCATTCTGGAAATAAAGAAAAACGACCCGACGAATAGTTTCACCGGGCCATGTTTTCCAATTAAAATTTTACAATAAACTTTTGTACTAAACTACTACGATTTATTTTTTCTTTTTAGCTGCAGGTTTCGGTTTTGCGTTCGCGGCCTTCGCCTTTTCAGCGGCTTCAGCTTGCAATTTATTGGCTGCGGCGGCATCGCCGATGTGTAGGCTGTCATAAGCTTGTTGGCTGGATTCAAAGTAATCAATGCCTTCGATGCCATGCCATCCAGGTTGGTTGAACATGGGGTTCTTGCGACCGCTATCAACGATGCGTTTCTCTATGTAGGCATCCATCTGGGCACGCAAGTGTGCCACAACATCAGGTAATTTATCGGCCAGATTCTTGTTTTCGTCGGGGTCTTCAATCAGGTTATATAATTCAACCGGTGGCTTGAAGTGAAAATCTGGTTCCAGCGCGACAATCAATTTCCACTCTGGTGTACGCCATCCATGCTTGCGCATCCAAGTGCATTCCGTAATATAGAATGAGGAATCATGACTGGACACCTTACCGTTCACCATTGGCATGAGTGACTTACCATCAAATTTTGCATCGGTCTTAACCCCAGCAAGCTCCAGTATCGTGGGTACCAGGTCTTTGTGTTGGTTATAGCCGCAGACCCGTTTGTTCATCGGCAACTTTTTGGGATACCGGATGATAAGCGGTACCTTCAGGCACACATCATAAATACCGTGGTGATCAAACCAGCATTCGTGATCGTATAGTGTTTCACCATGATCACCATTTAAAACAACAATGGTATTGTCTAGAATACCCATCACTTCGAGCTGATGAAATATCCGTTGAATACAGGCATCCATATACGCAACAGCACCATCATACTGGGCAACTACATAGTCTTTATCAGAGATACCCTGGGGCATCCAGGTGCAGAAGTAGTCCCAGAAAGGCTTAAAATCACGCACAGGGTCCATGGACTTGTTTTTCGGGTCACACTCATTGCCGTGGTAAAACATCCGATCAAATGGATAAGGTGGCAAATAAGGTGAATGCGGGTCCATATGACGCAACATGACAAAGAATGGCTTGTTGCTGTTAGCCAGCCGTTCAATCTCTGGCAAAGCAACTTCATTAAGATTGTGCGCCTTCGGTGCCCGGGCATCGACTGAATTTCCCCAAGCTTCATAATCTATATATTTGCTGAATCCACGTGATGAAGGATTGCCGGTAAACCCTACGCAGGTAGTGTTGTAGCCTTCCTTGCGCAGAATTTCTGGTAACGTTTTGACTTTTGGTGTCAGATTACCTTTGTGTCGTAATGCTACTACCTGATTGCTGAAGCAATCTGTCCCGGTCAACATAGAAGCGTAAGCGGGCGTCGTCGGAACGTGAGGTGAAAAAGTGTTTTCAAACAAAACGGCTTCTTCGGCAAACTTGTCGATATGAGGCGTGGTACGATGATGGTAACCATAGCAACTCATGTGTGTCGAAAGCAGAGAGTCGATTGCCAACAAAAGGATGTTGGGCTTGTTTTTTGGTGGCATAATAAAATTCTTCCTTTTTGAGGCTGTTTTCCCAAGCGACAGCCAAACCCCTTCCATGAAATTACTGTGAGCAATGATTTGCGTATTGTAACGATTTTAAGCGTCAGATTAAAAGCAAAAATAAAATATATTGTAGAAAATCATAACAATGAACGAGATTTAATGCTTGTAATAATCCGGTTCATTACCTGCTTTCCATTTGATGTTACAACCTATACTGTTCTTTTGAATGGAGGATGGCTTATCACCAGCAATAACTGCGTCTGCGGCAGTCCGCAGGTCTTTACCCGTTGGCTTAATGTCATTGCCAGGGCGTGCGTCATCGAATTGTCCGCGATACACCAGCTTCATATCGGAATCAAATAAATAAAAATCTGGCGTACAGGCAGCCTTGTAAGACTTGGCCACTTTTTGGGTTTCATCATACAAATAGGGAAATGTGTATCCGTAAATTCTTTTCTCTTCTGCCATCTTCTCCGGACTGTCATCCGGGTGCATGCTTATGTCATTGGCACATATGGCGACAACCCCCAGCCCTTTTTCTTGGTATTCTTTTGCGAAAATGGCAAGTTCTTCTCTCAATAATTTCACAAAGGGACAGTGGTTGCAAATGAACATAACCACAAGGCCTTTATTACCTTTATAATCATTCAGACTTACCAGTGTGCCTTCTGTGTCGCGCAGAGTAAAATCTGGAGCGGGTGTTCCCAATGGTAACATCGTGGATTCTGCTGCAGGCATTGTTAAATTCTCCTTTGTCTATTAGTAAATATGTTTAGTTTAGCTTAGCTTAGCTTTAATTCTAAACTATATCTGGTCACACAATAAATTCAAGCAGTTTTACTATATTATGTTGCACTCTATCTACTTCAGAATGCTATATGCAAAAAATTAATTCTTGAATTTGACCATTTTGTCTTATCTTGAGTATACTTTGCATTCAATGTCCTCCTGTTGATGGGAGGACAATTGTTTTTTCACATACCGGTGTCCGGGTGCGTAAGGGCCATTTGTGAAATAGGGGTTCTCCTGAAATCTGTGTAAGTTAACTGTCCGGGTTTCTTTCTACATCACTGCATTTGATGTCATGGACTTACTTTGAGAGGGGAACCGGTATTTCTCAAATGGAAATTACGTATGGGGTCAGGCACTTCAACATGGTGCCGGTGAGTTAAACTCAAAATACTAAATAACATCATCAAGGAGTGTAACATGGCTAAGAAAAATGTGTACTACTTTGGCGGCGCAAAGGCCGACGGTAATGCCACAATGAAAAACCTGCTGGGTGGCAAAGGCGCCAATCTTGCAGATATGGCGTCCATTGGCATTAAGGTACCTGCTGGTTTTACCATCACAACTGAAATGTGTACCTATTATTATCAAAACAAGCGTAAGATGCCGAAGGAACTGGTCGAAGAGATCCAGAAGAACCTGAAAAAAGTCGAACGAGAGATGAAGAAGAAGTTCGGCGATACTAAAAACCCCCTGTTGATGTCGGTGCGTTCCGGTGCCCGTATGTCTATGCCTGGCATGATGGAAACAGTATTGAACATTGGCCTGAACAGTGAAACTATCCCTGGCCTGATCGCAAAAACAGGTGATGAGCGTTTCGTTTACGACGCGTATCGCCGTTTGATCACCATGTACTCCGATGTGGTGATGGAAAAATCCGCGGGTATTGAGCCCGCTGAAGGGGAAGGAATCAGGCACAAACTTGAGGAATTGCTTGAAGCACGTAAACAGGAAAAGGGTATAGAATCAGACACTGACCTGGACACGGAAGACCTGAAAACTCTTTGCGCAAAATACAAGCAAGTGGTCAAGGAAACTCTGGGTAAAGATTTCCCGGATGATCCAATGGCCCAGTTGCTGGGTGGTGTGGAAGCCGTGTTCTCTTCCTGGAACGGAAAGCGGGCTATTGCCTATCGTGAAATTGAAGGCATCCCGCATGAGTGGGGTACTGCCGTGAATGTACAGGCTATGGTCTTTGGTAACCTGGGAGATAATTCCGCGACAGGTGTTGCCTTCACGAGAAACCCGGCCACCGGCGAAAACAAATTTTATGGAGAATGGTTGCTGAACGCCCAAGGCGAGGATGTAGTTGCAGGCACCCGCACACCTTCACCAGTAAATAAAGACTCCAAGACCCCTGATCAGAAAGATGTGCTGTCTCTTGAAGAAGCTATGCCCAAGGTCTATAAAGAACTGTTTGAAATCCGCAATAGACTGGAAAAGCATTATAAAGATATGCAAGACATCGAGTTTACCATTGAAGATGGAGAGCTCTGGATGTTGCAGACCCGTACCGGAAAACGTACCGGTGCTGCTGCGCTTCGTATGGCAGTCGAGATGATGGAATCTAAGCTTATCAATAAAGATACAGCCTTGATGCGGGTGAAGCCAGAACAATTGGATGAACTTTTGCATCCCATGCTTGATCCCGCCGCAGAAAAGAAAGCTGAGCAGGTTGCAAAAGGACTTCCCGCTGGTCCCGGTGGTGGTGTGGGTCAGATCGTATTTACTGCCGACGATGCCGCGGAATGGTATAAGAAAGGCAAGCGCGTTATCCTGGTTCGTAATGAAACATCACCAGAAGATGTACACGGAATGCATGTGGCACAAGCCATCCTGACAGCCAAAGGTGGTATGACCAGTCACGCTGCTCTGGTTGCACGTGGTTGGGGCAAGTGCTGTATCGTTGGATGTGGTGCGCTCAAAATATCTCTGGCCAACCGCACGGTTTCAGTTGATGGCAAGGTTTACAAAGAAGGCGACTATTTCTCAATGAACGGCTCTACCGGTCTGATTTATGCCGGACAAGTCGATGTGTTGCCTGCACAGCCCGATAAAAACAAATGGTACAAAAAGCTGATGGCTTGGGCTGATGCTACACGTCAGATCAATGTGCGTACCAATGCGGAAGCACCTGAAGATGCCAGACAGGCGATTGCCTTCGGTGCGGAAGGTATTGGATTGGCCCGTACCGAGCACATGTTCTTCGAACCAGAACGCATTATTCATGTTCGCGAGATGATTGTTGCCAATAATGAAGATGATCGTCGTGCTGCTGTCATGAAGCTCTTGCCTTTCCAAAAGAAAGATTTCCTCGGTATATTCGAAGCAATGAAGGGTCTGCCCGTCACTGTGCGTCTGCTCGATCCGCCATTGCATGAATTTGTCGGTAGTCTTCTTGAAGATGAAAAAGAGCTCAATGGGCTTGCAAAGCATGTCGGGTTGAAAGCCGATGAAGTGCGCGCACGCATCAATGAACTTCACGAATTCAATCCCATGCTTGGTCATCGTGGCTGCCGCCTCGGTATCGCCTATCCGGAAATTACGGAAATGCAGGCCCGGGCTATCTTTGAGGCATGTGCCGAGCTGAGTGCCAAAAAGATCAAGGTATTCCCGGAAATCATGATCCCGCTGGTCGGTCATCAAAACGAATTCAAGAATCAGGCAGCTATTGTGCGACGAGTAGCCGACGAAGTATTGGGCAAATCCAAGTCGAAGTTCAAATTTCTAATTGGCACCATGATCGAAATTCCACGTGCCTGCCTTGTCGCGGACAAGATTGCGGAAGAAGCCGAGTTTTTCTCCTTCGGAACCAATGACTTGACGCAAATGGGATTTGGGTTCTCACGGGATGACATCGGTGGTTTCCTTCCCCAGTACCTGAAAGAAGAAATCCTGCCGAAAGACCCCTTCCAATCACTCGATCAGGAAGGCATCGGGCAACTCGTTGAGATTGGTGTCGATCGTGGCCGGGCACAGCGTCCCGATCTCAAAATCGGCATCTGCGGTGAACATGGTGGCGATCCGGACTCCGTGAAATTCTGCCATCGCACCGGTCTGAATTATGTGAGTTGCAGCCCATTCCGTGTTCCGATAGCACGCCTGGCCGCCGCGCAAGCCGCACTTGAAACGCCGCGCAAGCCCGAGAAAGCAGTGAAAGCCAAAAAAACAGTCAAGAAGTAAAGTCTACACGTTTTGCGGTGAGCTATAACAGTAAGTATTAAAACCCCTGGAAATACTGTATAACAGTTTCCAGGGGTTATTTCCATAAAATACGATGCTATGTCCATCGCATTGAATTAAGAGGAATGACGCATCGTGCCCGAGTTATCCATGTTTATACTCCCCGGAGTGCCTACACCAGTTTTCTGGTTGTTTGTAGGGGCAGCTATACTGATTCAAGGAATCAGCAAATCTGGATTCGCGGGGGGTGCGGGTATACTCTCATTGCCATTAATGATGCTGGTCATGCCGGTGGACAAGGTTGTCGCGACACTGCTTCCACTGCTCATTTTATGTGACATGAATGCTATTTACCATCATTGGCATAACAAAGTCTGGCGTAACATACTGAAGATTTATCTCCCGGCCATCGTCGGGATACTGCTTGGCGCTCTGGTCTGGTGGTGGGTAGGCCGTGAGGGAGTTGAATCCTATGCAATTTCCATCAAGCGCTTTGTCGGTGTCATTGCCATCCTCTTTGGACTGTACATCATCGCCAAAGAACGCTCCATGCGATGGGTCAGTGATCACCAGCCCGGGAACAGGATTGCCATTGCCGCTGGTGTAAGTGCCGGCTTAACATCCACCATTGCACACGCCGCAGGCCCCATCGTAAGCTTGTATATGTTTGCGTTGGGTATGGGTAAAACACTGTTTGTCGGAACCGTGGCCTGGGCTTTTACCCTAATTAATTTGACCAAGTTGCCCTTTTATATTGGAATCGGTCTCATCGAGTGGGAAGTATTGCGGTTTGATGTTTTTCTTGTACCACTAATTCCCGTCGGCTCCTATCTGGGACACTGGATGCATCACCGAATTTCCGAATACTGGTTTAACAGGGTCATCATGGTACTGACCTTGATATCCGGGATACAACTGATACTCAACATCAACGTGGTGCTGGTGGTACTTTCCTGGCTGTTTACACCAGCCATCTGACCAGGCATTATTTTTTGCACGACGCTATAATGTTATTGATTTGATCTTCGGGCAACCAGCGTATCAGACCAGATTGCAGATCATATACAGCTCCTGCCAGTTTGATATACCCCAACTCAAGCAATCGGCGCACTACCATGCTGTTTTCATACAATTCCTTCAGGCTGTGACACACATTTTTTTCAATCGCTGGCAGGATAACTTCATCGTCTATTAGTTCTGGGTGTGTTTCCATAACCTGATTCACAGCTGGCTGAATATATTCAAGAAGTCCCGGAATATGCTGTTCCTTAATACGGCTTCGCCCTTGCATGATACGTGTAACAGCACTTACCGCCCCACATTTGGTATGTCCCAACACCAGCAACGCAGGCGTATTCACATAGGACAACCCAAATTCAACAGAAGCAAGCGTGTCACAGCTGCATACATTGCCCGCTACCCGAATGACAAAAATATCCATAATACCGACATCGAATAATATTTCGACGGGTACCCGGGAATCACTACACGACAGTACCGTGGCAAACGCATGCTCACTTTGATCCGAAATACCAGCCTCCCGTACCCGTTCTGGAGTCAGATTTGGGTAGAAGGATTCTCCCCGGGAAAAGCGGAGGTTACCTGCTCGTAATCGTTCCATGCACTTTTCAGGACTATCTTTATGTTTGAATCCACTTTCAGGCACCAGGCATCTCCATCAGAATGGTTTTGATTACAGAAAAATCCTGTCGATTATTTTGCATCCTTCATGTTAATAAGAATCCAATTACTTGACTGCTTATAGAACTTGCCCTGCAGATTTATTTTCATCTAACAAGGTGAATCTTGCCACTGTCTGGACAGGTATAAACAGAAACACTAACTATAATAAAAATCAGGTTCTCTCCTCAAGCACAGCAATAATACTGTAATGCAGCACTGGTTTTTGATCAATAATTATAAAAATCAACCATAGTTATTGCAGTGATACGGTCTGCTAAATCATGCGAAAGCCGCTCTCCAACCAATTTATGGGCTAGTGCTGTAGGATGCCCCCGATTGGACGTGGGCATATCATCGTACCACAAATCCTGATCTGTCCATTGCAAGTCGTCATATAAATCATTATAATCCAGTACCTCAATACCCAACGATGCTATATGCTCTATCACAAATTCAGGGGGGCCACTTTCTGGATAAACCAAGACGATAAATTCGAACTCCGGTAATATATCATGAAGCCTGTCACGACTCGCCTGTAAAATCTGATAACAAAGTTGCCATCGATCTTCTTCCGATTCCTCACGCCTCTGGTAATACCCAGTGCGAAATAATACAAACCGTGCCAGGTGAATTCGATCTAGTGGATTACCAAAAAATCCCCGGTGCTCAAAATGTTCATCGACAGGAATCAACCGGGGAAGATTTGCCCAGGAATCGCCCCAACTGCCATATCCACTCAAGCGGTTGTGATGATCACCCAGAATCGTGTAAATCACAAAGCCTTTTTTATTTTTGGTATGTGCAGAGAAATCAGGATCATGAAGTTGAAGATAGAGATGCTGTGGGCCATATCCGAATAGTGCATAGTTCATTGGTTGCACATTCAGGAGTTTGTTGCCCACTACTGCAGGGAATGTCTCTTCATCTGCAACCCCCAAGCCAAATGTAAAGGAACAACCAAAGAACAAGGCATCAATATCTCTTGTTTCTGGATTACCTACTGGAGTATGCCGGTGACCTGATTCATCCAAAGTGTATGTAGTAACATACACGACTTCACCATGTTTTATCAGGGTATTGACTCCAGAATAGTTGGGCTTGCCCTTATTACCCAAAACAGGATCAGAAACAATGAAATCACCAAAGTTGGTCTGGACAACCCCATACGCCTGACTACGCATATGGAGAAATATTTCCAGACCTGTTAATCCAATCATTACAAAGAGGCAACCTAAAATGAGGGCAATGATATTGCCATATTTATGCATTAATTGTTTTAACTTCTCTATTGACATCTGGTTTATCAACGCTTCCTGAACCTGTTTTTTGATTGATAGATCACCTGAATGATGTACCTACTTAGCTGGATTTTAGTAAAACCACATAGGCATGTCAACCTTCGATTTGCCTCAACCGATATCAGCAGTTTCAATAGTTTGCATACTCAGGATGATTCCTCTACCATTGTGTAGTGACTTATACAATTTAGATTGGCAATATTTTTATTAGTGACCGTACGGGAAAATTTATTAATTATTCTGCAGTCTTTGGAGAGAAATCATGGCCATTGTTACCGATCACACATTCCCCGAATCAATGGAAGCGGTAGTTTGTCATGGTGTAAAAGATTACCGATTACAGGAGATGCCAGTCCCAAAGCCGGAACTTGGAGATATCATTGTAAAGGTTTCGGCTTGTGGTATCTGCGCGAGTGACATCAAATGTTACCTGGGTGCTCCATTGTTCTGGGGAGATGACAAACGCCAGCAGTTTGTAGAAACACCGGTAATTCCCGGTCATGAATTCATTGGCGAAGTTGTGGCGCTGGGGGAAGGTGCTGCAGAGAAGCATGGCGTGACATTAGGGGACATCGCGATAGCGGAACAGATACTTCCCTGCTGGAATTGTATGTACTGCAAGCGAGGTATGTATTGGCTTTGCAAGGTATCAAATGTCTTCGGATTTCAACAGGTATGCCAAGGTGGTATGGCATCTTACATGAAATATCCAGCACGCTCCATTGTACACAAGGTACCCACTGACATGCCGGTAACCAAAGCTGCTCTGATTGAGCCGCTGGCCTGCGCAATACACGCTGTCGAACGCGGAGACATTAAATTGGGTGACATGGTGGTCATCGCAGGGGCTGGACCGCTAGGCCTGTTGATGGTTGGAGCAGCCCACTTGAAAACACCCGGAAAACTGATTGTCTTGGACATGCGCGATGATCGCCTCGCCATGGCACGCAAGATGGGAGCCGACCTTACGATAAATCCGTCTCGTGAAGACCCAGTCGAGCTCATCCGTTCCTTGTCCGATGGCTATGGGTGTGATGTATTCATCGAAGCTACCGGCCACCCCGATGCGGTAGTGACTGGACTGCACGCTATCCGCAAGTCAGGTACTTTTGTGGAATTCAGCGTCATGAAAGAACCGGTTACCGTCGACTGGACTATCATCGGTGATGCGAAGGAACTGAATATTCATGGCGCGCACCTTGGGCCCTATTGCTACCCGACTGCCATCGACTATATTCACAGGAACTTGATCGATGTCGCGCCACTGGTTACGCATGAACTGCCGCTGGCAGATTTTCAGAAGGGACTGGATGCCGCAGCAAATCCGGTGGACTCTATCAAAATATTGCTGCGGCCTTGAATGCCCGACCAACAACAGTTCAACGTTGCTTCACGAGCATTCCATCTGCAAGCTGGTTGTCTGGATCTGCAATGATCATGTCACCCTCTTCCAGTCCCGAAAGAATCTCAGCCCAGTCATCATTTCTCAAGCCGACTTCTACGGATGTAAGCACTGCACGGTTGTCGCGCACTTTGAAAATAGCATAGTTCCCTTCTATGCGAAAGACCGCACGTTCCGGTACAGCTAGTGTATCAACCGACTCGGCAGTTACAATATGCACATCCAGACTTACCCCTGGCCGCAGTCCCAGCTCACTGTTATCAAATTCTATGATGGTGCGCACACGCTGCTGTTCAATACCCAATGCAGATATTTTGACAAAACCAGACGGATAAATGCGGCTCACCATTCCAGGTATAGTCCTTTGATTAACCGCCTTGCCGGTGATTTCCACAAAAGCACCTTCATATACCGACCTGATTTCTTCGGATAGGATGTCGCACTCAATCTCAATGGTTTCGGGATTGCCCAGCGTCAAAAGCGGTGTTCCACTCGCCAACCATTGCCTGTCCTCTACCTGCTTTTCAAGAATGTAGCCCTGTATTGGTGATCGTATTTCAACCTTGTCCAAATCATGAAGCAAAACATTACGCCTGGCTTCCATTGCAATAATTTCCGCATCGAATGCTTCCCGTTGATATTCATTATCATCAATGGAATCGCGTGTTCTGTGATAAGATAACTCAGCAGCTGTATATGATTTCTGTGCAGCATCTTCCGCTAGTACGGCACGCTCCAGCATTTGCTGTAAGGTTTCATAATTTCTTCGGGCCTCATCATAAACGGACTGACTGACCATACCTTCTTCATGTAAAGTAGCGAAACGTTCATATTCAATTCGGGCATTCTCGGCATTAACTTCCGCAATCCTCCTATCCTTGTGGGCTATACCCTCAGCGTCCCGTATCTCCAACATGCGCATTCTTGCCGATTCGATGTCTTCAGTACGTGGTTTGTCCATATCCACCCCGACAATCCTTGCCTGTGTCTGGGCAATACCAGCATCCAGTGCTTTGATATCCTGCTGCAATGGAAACGCATCAATTATAGCCAACACATCGCCTTTTGCTACGTAATCACCTACATTCAAGGATATCCGTTCCACGGTTCCAGAGAACGGCATCGAGGCATAATATATATCCGCCAGGCGTGTTTTTGCTTCTTCAATAACATATTCTCTTACGGTAATGCGTTCTACTAACCGGACATCAACCTCCAGTGGTGTTGGACGTAACAGCATGATGAGAGCAGCCAGCACCAGAACAGCAGTCAGTATGATTAAAACTTTTTTCATCAATACTCCTTCATAGCATGACACGATTTGCAACATTGGGTAATGTTGTCATTCTCGTTGCTTCAGAACGGCAACAAGGTCCAGTCTGGATATACGCCGCAGCACTGCCAGATTCGCCAACAAGACAAACAAGGCAATCAGCACCACAGTGTAAAGATAGGAACTCGTTTCCAGATGAAACGGCATACGCATGATATCCATGTCGATTGCTTCCACAGCACGCTGACATAACCAGCGGCCTGCCGGTAAGCCCAGCACCAGACCAATGCAGGACAACAAGACATTTTCCTGATACAACAAACGCGAAATTTCTTCTCTGGTGAATCCCATGACACGTAGCGAGGCTAACTCCCGCTGCCGCTCCATAAGCGATATAATTGTCGTGTTATAAATAATCGCAAAGGCAATAATACCTGAGAACAAGGAAATAATCGTAGCCATCCCAATCATGGAATCGGCCAGCAATACCTTGAGTGCGTCGTAAGATTCTGCGGTCAGCTCGACTGCCGCTATTAAGGGAATATCTTTCAAGTATTTAACCAAATCATGGGTCGTTCCTTCATCCATCTTCAACAAAGCAACATTCATCGCAAAAGGCTCATTCAGAATGCGACTGAGTGCGCTTATCTCCATGTAGGCGGATGTACCAATATATTGTTGCACCACCTTGTCCACACGTACATCACGCTCGTGCGTTATCTTACCCATCAGTGGCTTGATTCTTACCACATCACCCACATGTACCCCCAGTTTTTCTGCAATAGGCGTGGACAACACAAGACCATTTCCGGTGATGTTGATATGTCTGTCCTCAATATCAATCAAGCGCGTCATCTGGGCGTTTTCTGGCACCCCAATGATGCCTGTGTCCATATGCCGCCAACCATTCCGTATCTCAAAGGGATATTGCAGCAGTGGTTCTGCATGCCGAACTCCGTCCAGACGAGCCATCTCTAACAAAGCTCCACGATTGCGCTCATGTGTAAAATGAACACGCACATCTTCCCGCTGCAGTTCTGAGAACTGCAAGTCAATCATATACGTAATGGAGTCCATCTGATGGAATCCCAGCATTAAGATGGCTGCGGAAATCATGACACCCGCAACACAAAATGCTGCACGCAGCCGATTTCTTCCGACATTACGTACTATCATTTTTTCGGTAAAACCAAGAAGAGACCACAAAAAGTGCCAGCGTTCTATCAGTGTACGATGCCCATGCCGTGGTGCTTCAGGTCGCATTGCTTCAGCGGGATGTGTTTTTACAGCACGACGTGCTGCTGCCAGGGCACCCAGTAGCGCGAACAGTGCGGCTGTTATCGTAATGAACAAGAAAACGTCCGGATATATCTGCACTTGTACTTCAGGAAACTGGTAAAAGTCCACATATAAATACACCATTTGAATGGATAGCCAATGTCCCAGTAGCATCCCAAGGACACTGCCGCTGATGCTCATGACCAACGCGAATTTAATGTAATACCAGGCTATTGCAAAATTGGAATACCCAAACGCCTTGAGCAGACCGATCTCTGTTCGGTCCTGATGCACCATCCGTCCCAACAGCACCATGATGACAGCAGCAGAAACTACCATCAACAGCAAGGCAATCATAGTAAAAAGGGCATCACGAGTTTTAATCTGGTCTGTTACAAAACGATGCGATATCTGGTCTTCTCGCTTCACGGATACAAAGACACCATAGGAATCCAACAGACGTTCCGCTTGACTCAGTATTTCATCAAGCCGCTCTGGTTCTTCTACGCTCCCTACAAAATCGTTTCGAGATCCAGGCATGTCCAGCGCCATTTCCGCAAAGGTCTCAGGAACCCAAATGATGCCAAAACGCTCGGGACTGGGTATAAAATCCTGCGCATTACGAACCACATAAATATACTCTGGAGACATCCCCAAACCTGAAATGCGCAGTGAGTGCTGCCTTCCGTCCAGGGTCACATTAATCCTGTCTCCGGGCTGCAAATTGTTGTGTAAAGCGAAATCCTGGCTGAGGACTACCTGATCGGTAACGCCTTCATCAAAATACCGACCGGAAAGTACATGCACCCCATTCAATACGGCACGGTTTCGTTCTGGCATGGAGATCATCCGGATATTCCGTGGCTCATCTACTCCTGGTATATCTACCAGGGCATCTTTGACAATACGTCCCCGCACCGCGCGAACTCCGGGAATGTCTTCAAGACGATACACCATGCTAGCTGGTGCACGTTCCAGAGAGATGAAGAAATCGGCGAAGTCATATTGCTGGTAATACACATCACGTGACAGCAACAGATTCTTGTGCGCGGATGACATGCTGATATAGCTGGCTGTCCCCAGCAATACAACCGCCATGATTGCCAGAGCCTGGCCCCAGATATGGATCATGTGCCGAATAAGACGTTTGTTTAATGCGCCTCTTACCATTCGAGATCAACGGCTCCAATCCGTTTGGCATTTTCACGAATCTCACGTATCCCACCATCGGCAACATAAATTACACGATGAGCCATATCTGCTATGGTGGCATTATGCGTTATAACTACTACCGTAGCACCTGTCTTTTTATTCACCTCATTTAATACATCAAGTACCAGCTTGCCCGTTGTCAGGTCCAGCGCGCCTGTTGGCTCATCACACAACAGGACTTCTGGCCGCTTCGCCAAAGCACGGGCAATGGCCACCCGCTGTTGTTCACCTCCAGACAGTTGAGAAGGAAAATGATCTTTTCGGTCTTCCATCTGTACCAGACGCAGCATTTCTATGGCCGGATAAGGCTCTGCTACGATTTCAGTAGCCATCTCTACATTTTCTTCGGCAGTCAGATTGGGTATTAAGTTGTAAAACTGAAAAACAAACCCGATATGTTCGCGGCGGTAACGCGTGAGCTGACCTTCTGAAAATGCACTCAAATCATTGCCCTGGAAAAAGACCTGTCCTGTAGTCGGGGTGTCAATTCCCCCCATGATATTCATCAAAGTACTTTTGCCAGAACCACTCTGCCCCAGAATAACCAGAAATTCTCCTGACTCTACCTCCAGCGATACATCCCGTAAGGCGGTAACGGTTACCTCACCCATTATGTACTCTTTGCATACATTGTCAATATTGAAAATAGAGTTGCCGTTCTGTTTCATTGGTTGCCTTCACAAAATTCCATCTTGCCTTTTCAGTAAGTGTCTACATTAAAAATTTCCGGTTAATCAGCAGAATTGATCTTAATGAGTGTTCATATAATAGTCAAGCCAGATCAGTCGTTCACGTAGCTTCAGCATATTCGATATCCTGAGACCATACAACATTCAAGTTTGCCTGTGAAATTAAATCATGGTAATGTTATGACTTTGTGATTTGTCATAGTGATGAATCAACAATGGGGAGAATTTTTTAATGAAATACACAATATCAATGTCACCTGATGCCCTGCGAAGCCGCGTTGGGCGCATGGACCAAGTGGCAGGTATTCAGATGTTACAGCTGGACGATGGCAAGGCTCGTGGATGCCGCATTGCCCGCTTCTATACTGGTAGTGGCTTGGAGTTTACAGTGAATTTGGACCGATGCATGGACCTGTCCTCAGCATCGTATAGTGGTGCCGCGATGGGCTGGCGTTCCACTACGGGCGATGTGGCACCGCAATACTATGAAGCGGAAGGTATCCGGTGGCTGCGCAGTTTTAATGGTGGTTTGTTGACTACTTGTGGCACCCAGAATGTCGGCCCACCCGCTTCTGACAGCCCGGAAAGCGGTAACGGACTACATGGCCGTATCGCGAACACACCCGCGGAAGACATCCGGTGCAGCCAGGCCTGGTCTGGTGATACGTATTTGTTGTCCTTGTCCGGTACCATACGAGAGACCTCTGTATTTGGTGTAAACCTTGCCCTGCATCGTACGATCTCTACCCAATTGGGTTCTGATGTTATCTCTTTGCGCGACGAATTGGTCAATGAAGGCTTTACACCAGCACATTTCATGATGCTTTACCACTGCAACATTGGCTGGCCCGCATTGGATGCCGGTTCACAAATCTTGGCACCGACCCAGAAAGTTACCCCGCGCAATGAAACAGCGCAAGAAGGTGCCCAGGACTGGTACAAGATGGACGCGCCAACTCCTGGTTACGCAGAAAAGGTCTATTTCCATGAAATGAAACCCGATGCTACAGGCTGGGTGAGTGCGGCAATTGTAAATAAAGAGATGATCAAAGATGGCACAGGTTTTGGGGTGTGTGTGCGCTACAAGGCAGATACACTGCCCAGTTTTGTGCAATGGAAACAAATGGGTACACAGGAATATGTGCTCGGTCTTGAACCTTCAACTTGCAAGGTCGTCGGGGTTGATGAAGACACTGCTGCCGGTAATCTGGAATTTCTGCAACCAGGCGAGAAGAAGGTGTTTCAACTGGAATACTCACCGATATACTCGAAAGAGCAATATGAAAACCTGGCTGCAATCTCCAACAGCACGGATGCACCTATAGCCTGACTATATGCAGTGTAAAAGTAAATGAATTTGCCGTTTCGGTTGGGTATTTTGCCAGCTACCCAACCGAAACGCATACACAATTCAAGTCGAACTCAACTTGCTAAAATCTACCAGTAATATTTAAGACAACCAAATGTAAATATAACTCAAGATGGTTTCTCTGTGGACAATACTACGTTTACCTTTACGAGTCCATTCTCCGTTTTTCCTTCGTTCAATCCCAAAGACTCAATTTTAAGCATTCGCATAATATCGTCTTTTGTGGAATGTAACGCCTTTAGAACAGATGGTTCTGCTTCAATATCGACACGGTCTACTGGAGCAGCCATACTCATATTTGCATCTGCCTTTGCACGACGAACCGATTCTATTACCTCAACAGCAGCAGCATATACACTTTCAAGCTCTGGTTCCGGGATAGATGCCAGTTCTTCAATCGTGGGCCAGGGGCTTCGGTGTACCGAAAGATGCATATCGTCATCACTCGCGTATGTCCAGCTCCAGACTTCTTCAGTAATATAGGGTACAAATGGCGCAAACATACGCAGTAAGGCGCGGTGAACCAATTTCAAGGTAGCACACGCAGAAAGGCGTTCTGGTGTTAAGGTTTCATCATAAGTACGCGGTTTGGCCAACTCAAGATAATTATCACAGAAAACACGCCAGAAGAAGTCTTCAATAAGGCTGAGCGCCTGAGCATAATCATAATCATTAAGTGCGGCGGTACTGCGTGCTATAAGCGGTCGCAATTCAGCGACAACAGCTCGGTCTGTCTGATGGATGATTTTGTCGGGTGTGAGCATTCCGGCATCAATTTCAGAAAAGCGTCCGATGACGAATTTTCCCGCATTGAACAGCTTTGTAACCAGGCGCTTACCCACCTTGAAGACTTGCTCGTCGTACGCGGTATCCACTCCCAGGCGTGCGCGTGCTGCCCAATACCGCAGGCTGTCCGCGCTGTGCGTTTCCACCAGTGGTTCTGGAGTAACTACGTTGCCTTTGCTCTTGGACATCTTCTTGCGGTCAGGATCGAGAATCCATCCACTGAGCACAATATTCTTCCAGGGTATCTCACCTTCATGCAGGTAAGCTTTCACAATGGTGTAAAATGCCCAGGTACGGATGATGTCATGGGCTTGCGGACGTATGTCCATCGGGAACAGTTTTTTATGGCGTTCTTTATCACGCACCCACTTGGTAGCAATCTGCGGAGTAAGTGAGCTGGTGGCCCAGGTATCAAATACATCGGGATCACCGGTGAACCCTCCTGGCTTGTCACGCTGTTCTTCTGTGTATCCAGTGGGTACATCGTCAAACGGGTCTATCGGCAGTCGGTCCACTTCGGGAATCAGACGCTCCTGATGTTGTACCATACCGTTAGAATCAATTTTATACCACAATGGAATAGGCACGCCGAAGAATCGTTGCCGGCTTAAACACCAGTCCTGATTCAACCCTTCAACCCAATGCTCGTACCGCTTGAACATATAATCGGGATGCCATTGGATTTTGCGGCCTTGTTCAATTAACTGCGCTTTCTTATCCATAATACGCGCATACCATTGCCGTGTCGGAATCAGTTCCAAGGGTCGATCCCCTTTTTCGAAAAACTTCACGGCATGGGTAATTTCCTCCGGGGGGCGTGTGATATTGCCCGGCATCTCTTCCGCGAGTTCCAACAGCACTTTGGCTGCTTTTTTTGTGTATAGCCCATTAATTTGTTCATAAACAGACGCAGCCTGTTCCGGATCAAGGCTGGGTACTCCGTACTCTCCACCCGGTTGAAAGCTGATGCTATTGTCTGTTGCGCTATTCCCATCAAATTCACTGAACTGCATCGGCATCAAACAACCATCGGCGCCAATGATCTGACGGGTGGGCAAGTTATAATGTTGCCACCATTCCACGTCGGTCTGATCGCCAAAAGTACATACCATCACAATGCCCGTACCTTTTTCCGGGTCTGCTTTGGTATCTGCCATGATAGGTACCGGTACTTGAAAGAATGGGGTTACTGCAAACTTGCCAAACAGATGCTGGTATCGGGTGTCTTCAGGATGTGCCAGCACGGCTACACAGGCTGCAAGTAATTCGGGTCGTGTCGTAGCGATCACGATATTTTCATCACTGCCCATCACACCGAAGCGCAGGAAATTATACGCACTTGGGCGATCTCTGTCTTCTACCTCTGCCTGGGCAATAGCTGTCTGGAAATCCACATCCCACAAAACGGGACGTTCGGCCTGGAATACCTCATCTTTCTCCAGCAACTCAAGAAAACTGTATTGTGAGATGTAGCGGCAGTGATCATCAATAGTGGCGTATTCTTGGCTCCAGTCATAGCTCAGGCCCAACCGACTCCACAAGCGCTTGAATGCATCTTCGTCTTCCCGGGTAATTTCATGGCACAAATTAATGAAATTCGGACGGCTGACATTGACAGTGTCCCCTTTGGCGCCACGTTCCCGCTTAAATTCTGGGTCGAAGTGGAGATGCGCGTCACAGCGTACATTAAAAACATTCATGACACGCCGTTCGGTTGGCAAACCATTGTCGTCCCAGCCAATAGGAAAGAATATATTTTTTCCCAGCATGCGCTGATAACGCACAATAAAATCCTGATGGGAGTAACTGAAAAGATGGCCTACGTGAAGTGAACCACTCACCGTCGGGGGGGGCGTATCGACAACAAAAGTATCGTCTCTGCCCCGATCAGGGTCCCAGGCAAACAGATTGTTTTCTTCCCAATATTTTTCCCAGCGGCATTCCACTTCCTGGGGCTTATACGATTTGGGCAAGTCCATGAATAACTCCTGATGTCGTGATATGAATATAGTTTCTCGTGAATATAAACGGTGTGTTATAAAATTTAACGCATATTATGTTGGATAAATTGATCAAGCAGGGGAGAAGCTGGGTGAAATAGGAGCAGCAATCACATTTTTCCCCACTCAGCCCATCGATCGAGACAGTAGTATATCAAAAAAGTAATATCGGAGAAAACGAGCTGGCAAGTCTGCTTTTTCGATTACATACCGAAAGTAAGCAAAGATATTACCCCATAACCCAGTACACCCATTACAGGTGGCAAGACATTGGGTGCAATGATGAGAATCACAATGATGATGCCAAATGGTCCAATCTGCTCCATCATGCGTTGTCCTGCTGGAGGCAAAAAATAGTTCAATGCATAATGTCCATCAAGAGGTGGAACCGGAATCAAGTTAAATACCATAAGAAGCAGATTGATCATGATTAATGCCAATAATATAGACATACTGATCCCCAAAGTGCTGTTATCATTAGCAGCCAATATGGCAAAGTCATAAATAGTAGCAATCCCAGTAATGTCAATATTGCCAATTTGTATTATGATGCGTAAAATAAATGCACAGGCCAATGCAATGAGCAAATTAGAGGCAGGTCCAGCCATCGCAATGAGCACGGGGTCCCGTCGTATGTTGTTTAAATTACGGGGGTTGAAGGGAACAGGTTTGGCCCATCCAAACAGATAGGGAACACGAAGGACTATCATAAGCAACGGCATGACCACAGTACCAATTGGATCGATGTGCTTCCGTGGGTCCAATGTCAGTCTGCCCATTAGGCGCGCGGACGGATCACCACAGTAATTTGCCATCGCCGCATGTGCTGCTTCATGCACACAAAGTGAAAACAACAAACAGCCATACATGAGTACAACATAGGCAATATCTATATCAAACACAGAATTTCCTTTACATTACGTTTTTTGGTGCAATATCAAAGACAATTAGTATATAAGAATTGCGTATTTTGGAGCAATATTAAGATCGGGTAACGAGTTGTGAGAGAAATATGCAAATATCGAATAAATCTTTGCAGATAAGACTGTATTGAAGCGAAAGGAAGTTTCAGCCTGTTCAGGTTGTACTGGAGTGTAGAGAATACAGTATCCGTCGCAGCGGGGTGGCTGCTTCCGGCTTCATGTTTCCCCCATGAAAAACCGAAACCACCCCGCCTCCAACATCACCGATTGTGCCCGACAATTCATTAAAATACGACCTACCGGACGCATCGTTGTTCCCGTGCAGCCCGCCAGCCGGCTATACCGAACGACCAGGACGCTTTGCACGCCACTAGAAACCTCTTCTTTTGGAAAACCTACATAAAATATGGGTGGTTTTCCTCCCATCCATTGTTAAAAAAACTACCTGCATGGGTGGTCGCACGGCACAGAAACACACGCCTTTGTATATGGTAAATTTAAAGCTTATAAAGCTTCCATATATCTGTTTGAAATGTAACATAAATAATTCATCAGGATCAAGTTTTATTGTTTTTCTCAATTATTAGCATCTTGATAGCGTTTTCAATAATTAATGTAGTTGTGGGATCAGTTAACTTTTAATCATAATCATTTCATCGGGCAAAATGTTGTTGTAAAAATGGCCAGGCACCTTCTCTGTAATACCGGTGGCCGCCATCGCCTTCATACAGCTCACAATGCAATTCAGCCCCTGCTACCGCATATATTTTTCTTAGCTCATTATATGCATGACGAGTGGCTTCAATAGGAAATATCGCATCTTCAACGCCATTGATTGCCCGAAATGGGCGGGGGGCTATCAGGCCCGCAACATCGTACATTTCTCCTAGTTGCAGCATACCTGGCACATAGTTACAATCGCAGTGATGGATTGATCCAATACTGTCGACAAAGGTACAGAAATAACTGGCAGGCATTGCGACACGGATTCGGGTATCACATGCGGGAGCAAACACCGAGATTGTCCCACCACCAGAATTCCCTGTGATGGCGATTCGCTCTGAATCTACAGCCTCATTTTCCAATGCCCAGTCAATCAGACGGGAAATATCCCAGACCCGCTCACCAATCGCCGTCCTTCCTACCAACAAACCATGCAACAGGCGAATACGACATGAATGCAACCGGTTGTTTTCTATATCATTCTTATTGCGGGTATCACCAAAGCCCCGTACTGTTGGCGAAATCACCAGGTATCCCTCACGTACAGCCTGCACCGCAATATCACGATCACCATCCTGTATGCTTTGCCGCTCTGCATCATTGTTGTATATTCCGACATAAAGCTCAGGATGATTATGTCCATGGGGTGTCAACACCAAAGGCAACCTGACTTCTGACAAATCAGCGCCCAGTGGTCTTAACAGATAAAATGGTATCGTCATTGTCGGTTCTACCTGGAGCAACCATTCCTCTCGAATGTGGTCATCCATTTCGAGTGTCGAAATCTTTTCAGCTTGAATCTGGAAGTCTGCCAGTTCGCGTTCCATGACATTCAGCCCAAGTACTTCTTTCAGTTCATGCCTGAAAGCTTCCTGCCAGGCTTCGAAAGATTCAAAATTATGTTTGGAATAGCTGAATTTACCGGCAGCACTGTCGTATAGAGCGTGATAATGTTTAATCGGATCTATTCCAGGCTCTGACGGGTCACAGTCTTCACTGTAGTTGTTCACCTCATCAGCATAAACACTGTGTAGTGTAATAAACAAAACGGAAATCAGAAGCAGCATAACTACTTGAAAATAGGACATGTCGTATCCTCCAGTAATACAGGTTGATTTATAATTGATTAAATATGGATTGAAATTTTCAGGTTGTCACCAGCACGGAGAAGTGTCGACGCTTCAAATTGAACCCGAAAATCAATCCCTTTTTGAGAATGCGTGCTGATAACATTCGCACCACAACATTCAACAACAACTTCTGCCGCAAATGTTTGTTCTGGCACTGCCAACTCAATCTCATTGAGTAACAGCTCTCCGTAGCGCAAGTGCAACTCCGATATCTGTGAATGGCTGTCTCTGGTCTGCTGAAACACGCCCCAACCGGCTGCAGTTGTAAAAAACGATGTGTGTTCGTCGGGTTTCCAGACAGGACGAAAGCCAATTCGACCAGCAGGTCCATCGTAAATAAAACCTTGTGCTGCTAGCAGGACTGACCATACACTCATGGCACGCGCATAGAATTTACCGCACTCGTCGTCACCATAAGGGTTCCCGGAATAGCCCCAGGACGCCGTATCACCGGGGGTTAAACCGGTACGCAATCGGCCATCATATCGTTGTGAAACTGCATGAAGAATGGTGAAACCTTCGGCAATAAGGCCGGCCTGTATCATGGCAGCCGCCGCGGAATATTCAAATCCGGACATTACCTCGTCGGCATACAGTGTAAAGGGGTCCGGGCGGTCTTCTTTTGGCCAGGTAATCATCTGCACACCGGGGTCTTCATTGGCAACAAATTGTCGGGGATACTGCCTGACTTCCTGGAAGTTGTCCTTAAAGTTGTACTTTAAAATGGAGCGCAGCGCGGACTGCACATGTGATTTTTGGTAGAGCCAGCCGAGATTTAATTGATGCGCCCACCATTGCCCCAATACCTGGTCAATGTGGCAACCGTTGTTATAATCAAACAGGGGTGTTTCATCCGGAATCTGTGTGTAATATTCACCGTTGTAAAGCGTTTCATCTTGTGTCCTGCAACCTTGATGAAATATATTCAGGTAACGCGTGGCGAGTGCCTGTTTCCCCTGAACGCCTGCCATACGATTGCAGGCAGCCAATGCGGCAAGGTACAAAGACCCCATCCAGGTTGTGCTGCCGCCCAGGTTGGTATCAAGCGTGTTGTGCTGCACACCGGACAGTACGCCATCTTCATCAGCGTCCCATGTGTTGATAACATATTCCATTGCCCGCTCAACCTGGGGCCACATTTTTTCCAGCCAACTGTTGTCTCGACAGGTCAGGTATTCCCGATAGGTGCCAAGAATCTCACCGGTCTGACCATCTGCTGCTATCATACCGATAAATTGCCGGAAAAGTATGGCGCCGTCTTCTTGCATATTTTCTTCAGACAACGCCTGCTCTCGCATTTGACGGCCAATTTCCGGGAACAATCGCGCATGGGCCTGGGCATAATGCCAGACATGACTGCAATTGCCCTGACAACAACCAATGTGCGCACCGCAACCTTCCCAGCCTCCAAAATAGCCATCTTCCGCCCAAAAGCAAGTGCGCGAGCGCAGTATCGCGACCTGAGAACTGATACGGTCCAATAGCCAATGTGGCAAGTTGGTTTCATACAGACTCTTGTGATAATTGGACGTAGCCAGATACAACGCTTCATGACGTTCTGCGATTTCCATAGCAACGTCCATTGCGTTTTTCCACCAGCTGTTATACTTGTTTCCGGCACGTTTCCACGCACTGTCCGGCTGACCATGATGTACATTTGGGAAGTGCCAGGTCAACACCAGGGTAACGGTTTTATGCGCGTTGGGTGCCAACTCAACCGGAGCCAACAAGGAACCATCATACGTCGTTCCACTACTTGATGGGGGAGTATCCTGAGGTGCATCAGCAAATCCAGCATCAGACTCCAGGGTAAATTTCAAATCATCAAGGTCATTCCAAGTAGCGGTACCGGTAGAATCAGGGTGCATCATGAGCAATGCCATATCCCCATATCCCGGTGCATCTTCTGCTTTGTCTGATATCATGTGTAGCACTGTACCGAAGTCATGCTTATATACTATATTCCGGTTCATTCCGTAGCCAGGATGATTGCGCAATTCGACGGACTCATTGCCGACGTAGCCTACGGCGTTTTGTTGCGATGCCAGCAGATGGACTTGCACCGGGGTTTCACTGGTGTTATGCAGCTCCACTTTATAGATAACACAAGGTATTGCTGAGTCCCGCGCGTTTAAGGGGACGAACGGGTTATAAACTTCCAGGCAAGCCCTTACAGGCAAAGCGTCATCGGAAAATTTATACAAGGCAAAAGGGTATTCACCGCTGAAAACAAGGTCTTGCATAGCCTGAAATGGGCCAACGGGCCGGGTTTGCAGAGCCCGTGTAATACCATTAATCGAATCACCAGTTACATGCAGGGCAAGAAAACTATGCGGTATCTGCACATGATTAAAGTTGTTAAAAATCTGCCAGGCATGGGGTTCAGCGTGACCATTAAACAAAATTGGCCCCGTACCGATGCCTCCCACGGCAAAACTTATCGCTTCACGATGATCGCCAGTGTAATTTTGTGTTACGCCATCTGCCAGGAGTGCCGGGTCCTTCATACGCTCCATAATACGCTGTTGGTTTTGTGCATCATGTAATGCTTGTGCCTTCGCGCGAGATTCAGCCAATTCCGCATACGCGGCCTGCCGTGTTTCCCTGGCATTTTGCAAACCCGCAGCATCTACCCATTGCGCAATCGTATCTCCGGAAATCAGCGTACTATGGATCGCGACTTCGTCCAGTGCTCCGTTAAAACGTTCCATACCCAACTCGGTAGCAGCGCCAAGGAGCAGTGGCAATTCCCGAAATTGCCTGTTAAAGCTGCCACCATGTGATGTCGTTAACGTTGGCGCGCCATCAAGATATACACGAGGGGACTGACCAGCCTCAAACACCACCGCCAGATGATACCAGCGGTTTGGCTGGAGTGGCTCCCCGGGAATTTCTGCAATACCCAGATTCGCACTGTTCCAGAGTCCGATTCCCTTTCGATCACCCATCAAATGAATGCTGAAACGTGCGCTTTGCGCAGGCGTTCGCTTTGCGATAAGGCAGGGATTTCCTGTTATATCTTCAGGACACCGAAAAAACAAACTGATACTGCCAGCATTTAAATCGAGTTCCGGTACCTTGCCAAAAGACACCCAAGTATCGTCAGCAGCCAGTGACAACGCGCTGCCCCCAACCGCGCCACTTATATAATTTTCTTCACCATGGACGGATCCATGAAATGTTCCTGACTGATCTTGTGTATTGCCTTCGAACCCCCAATAAGCCAACAAGCCCTTTTCTTTGAATACCAGGCTGGCATAAGGAGGAAAGTCAGAATCGGAATTTGGGTACCCAAACAATGTGCCCACAAACCCACCAATAATAGAATGTCCACTGCGCATCATAATCAATTCTCCCAATTACCACCAAAGGTTATTCGATTCATTGAATGACAAAAATACAGCACCTGTAATTTGACAGAGATTTATGATAACCGCTTTGCTTTTGAATTGCGAACTCATACTTGAGAGTTGATTATAGGCGATACAGATCAATGGATGTTTAAAATTATAATTTTTTATGATCCTGAGATTCGTGACCGATATGCAAAGCTCATGAGACCAAAAAGCTTCATACAGTAGTTGTGTACAGCTGTTCAGTAAGCAGTTATTGTATATTGAATGGATTAACAGGCTCAGCTATACTTTCGTTACATCCGGTTTGCAGAATGTTGCCTTGGAATTGCAAAATGCCGTCGGCTGATGCAGGAATCCGGATTTATTTACTTTTGGGACGTAATGTATAGTCGGGGCAATAGACCTCACCACACAGATTCAGGGGCAACACGCATATTTCAGTTGAGACAGGAAGCGTGTTATTTCAAGGGTACTGTCTCATCATGGGGTTGTGGATTGATGCAAATGCACAAGTATGTTAAAGGCTTCTTCCAGTTGTTGATAGTGCCATGTATACTGGTACATGGTGTTATAGCTGATGTAGCTTCAGACACCGTGTACAATCCGGGCTGGTCGGAATCTGTTGTTCTCGGAGTTCGAGAGATTAAGACGGCAGAACAGATTTTCCGATTTGTCAATGGCCGCGATGTGAAGATTTCCATCACCCCCGAAGGCTTGGTAAAACTGCACTTCCCTGAATACCTTCCCAGTAGGAGCGGAGACAACCAGACCAGGGCATGGGTCATGAATTCGTATATGATCCCACTGAATCAGGAAGACCGGGAAGCGTTGTCCACTACAGGGCTGAAACTTCCCGAGGGTAACCACACTTTCTATGTGTATTACATTGACCCGGACAAAGCTACAACGGTGGAAGCGCTCCGGGGCAACTGGTGGGAAATCATGATGAACCCCGATACTTATCAGAATTTTACCGCCGATGCTGAATATGCGCTTCTCGAGGTGAAAGATATAGTACCCGAGCCGTCGCTGGAGTTAAAGATTACACGCAGTATTGAGGGCGTAAGCTGGTATCCTCAATACCAGCAGACCGAGGCGCGCCTGGAGCTTCCTGAAGGTAAAAGATATGGGATTACGAAACGGGTTGATGGTATACCTGCTACACGTCTGGTGGAGCAGGGCACCTGTATTCAAGCGGTCTATGAAGATGTTAACAACAATAATGTCCCCTACAACCGTACTTGGACTACGCACCGTGCTTATGCCCGGGGAGAAGTACGCATACCGTTCAGTAGCCGAATTGCCGCCGGAGAAACTCTTGTGTTGGAGCAAAACGGGTTGGACTGTCGACCTGGAGACATCATAAGCTTGCATAAGGGCTTTTCTAATGGCCTGCCAGCCGGGGTGGAATTTTCTTGTGAAATTCCTGAAATGGGCACTTTTCGTTTTGTAGTAACCAATAACCGAGAAGACGCGGTCCAGCTTGAGGGGACGTTTGAAGCCAGGTATTTCGGTAATCTGGAAGAAGAAGCAGAAAAGCTTTATCAGCATTCATCGCGCAGAGGCAATATCATGGCTGCAGAAATCTGTGAAAACGGTATTCCCTTTGATGAAGTGGAAGCCATTTTTCGACGGGTTTACGAAATGCAAGTAGCGCGTGAGGGAGTCACCAGTCCAAATGACACTGCTATTCTTGCCGACTACTTCGCCCATCTCTATGGTTATGGAACCGAGTTCAGTTGGCGGTTGAGTCAGGATGAAAAGCGTGTGACCTTCCGCAGTACAGACGCAGCCCGGCGGGGAGCTTCCGATGCTCCGGTCAGTCGTTATTACACGGATAAAGCCTATGAATATCGGCACCGGTTGTTAGGTGCTTATCTGGACAGCATCGCACGACTGCTGGATGGTGTGCGACTCTACACCCACATTGCCAACCTGGAGCGTCAGTATATTGCCATGGATGATCGCCGGGTAGGCACATTTGGCTGGACTGCGTTTGAGGGAATTGATAGTCTGGTTGAACGTGCTGGAGTCTGGCAGCGACTTCCCTTGGATAATGGAGATCTGTTGCGGGTATCAAGAATGGAAGGTTCCTTCGAACAGCTCAAATACGAAGTTTTCTTTTCGCTGCTTATTGGTGACTATTATCTCTCTTGGAACGACAACGCGCCCATCGGCACCGACATCAATTACTTTGGCTTGGCCCATATCGGTGGCGCGGCAGATTGGAAGAACCTCTGGCAGCCAGAGGGAGCAGAAGAACCCGTACAGTATGATCCCGGCGATCCGTCTCATCCGAAGTCGGTAGGGGAGGGGCGTATGTGGAGTGATGGCGTAGCGCCGGGTCATAATGGCGGCTTTGCTGGTGCCTGGCTGCTTAGTAACATTGCCAAACGGGTAGACCACTCACTGCGATACCCGGCATTCAGCTACTCCATTGATGGTGTTATGTATCCAGGCTATTTCGATGGTGTTCAACCGCAGTTGGGAATTTCCGGTACCGCTGAGGTGAGCCGATTCAAGAACGCGAATATCGGTCAGTACAACATATTAAATCAACAGGAGTACAGAAAACCGATTGTACTCTATGGTGAAGGCTCCGAAGGGAGCTGCCTGATTGTTCTCAATCCTTATGCCGGTCTGAACAGCGTTACCTCCTATCAGCTTCTGGAAGGGACCGAGAGAACCATTCAACATACAGGACCAAGCCTTGGAGTATATTGCCTTGATTAGGGTTTGAGTGTTACGGATTGTCTTTATGCGTACATATACTCAATAACTGAGTATCCAATCGTACTCTTGTAATCCCGCGGCTACTGTGTTTGATGTTCTGTATAAATCCGCATGCACCATCAAATTGGTACTTGAAAGGGCATTCTGTGGATACATTGAACTTATTGCGGTATAAACTCCAGGTGGCAAGTGCAACATTGTGTCGACGCTCATATGAGCCACAATATTCCAAGTCTGAAGGAGATAGCTCAATGTATCAGATTCGTCCTCACTGATGAACATCTCACCAAAATAAATGTAGATACCTCCCAGATGCATTCTTTCATCCAGGGCGTGCTGCTTATGCACCGCAAAACTCTAATTAATTGGAGGACACTGTCTCAACTTCGTTGGCAGAGAGGGTGGCTCCTGCAATGAAGCACAATAACTTCATCATAAAGAACAATACCGATACTGAATGCAACAATCTTAGTTGTATGCTTGAATTCAAGGTAGATGTGAATAACGTTGTTTTATTGAATATTTTGCGCAAAAATGGTATCCTGTAACCCAAACTCAAGGCTGATTTATCCGGGATGGGAGTCATCCATGTACGAAGCATTTTATGGCCTGCGCGAAAAACCTTTTAACCTCACACCTGACCCCAAATACCTGTTTTTAAGCGAAAAACATCGAGAAGCTTTTGCGCATCTCGTGTATGGAATTAAAAACGGCAATGGGTTTGTCTTGATTTCTGGCGAAATCGGTACGGGTAAAACAACCATTACCCGCAATCTTTTACAGCAATTGGATGATGAAACAGAAGTAGCCTTTATTTTTAACCCGTCACTGGCACCCGTTGAATTGCTCAAAAAAATCAACCAGGAATTTGGTGTCGATGCCCGATCAGATACCGTTCTTGGCTTGGTTGACCGTTTGAATGTCCACTTGCTGGAAGCCAATACACAGGGGAAAAGTTGTGTATTGGTCATTGACGAGGCACAGAATCTATCACCACAAGTGCTTGAACAGATCAGACTGCTGTCCAATCTGGAAACAGAAACGCAAAAGCTGTTGCAGATTGTGTTAATTGGTCAACCAGAACTTATGGAAATGCTGTCACTCCATGAGTTACGCCAGCTTAATCAACGTATTACAGCCCGCTACCACCTCACTGCCTTGGATGAAAACGAAACCATACAATACATCGCGTATCGTATCCATGTTGCTGGAGGACGGCGCAAAGTACAGTTTTCCAAAGCGGCTGTCAAACAAGTGTTCAAACACTCCGGGGGCACACCCCGAATGATCAATGCGCTTTGTGATCGTGCTTTACTCATCGGATATACACGCGAGGTACGATCATTAACTCCAGAAATAGTACGACAAGCAGCTCGCGAAGTTTGGGGCGACCCTAAAAAACACAAACCGTCACCAGTAACCAAGCATAAAGAGAAAACACCACGTCGCTCATGGCAGCTTGGTCGATTTCTACCCAATCCCACTGTATCCTTTATTTTTTTAGTGTTGGTTTTTGTGGGCATATACTTTGCCCCAATGGCGAAAGAATTTGTGTTAGAGTGGCAAAAGCAGTCTTTGGCATTGCGAATGCATGCTTCAGACAATGCCGATACCCTACTCAATGAAACAGATGAATCTATTGAAAGTGAAGTTTCGGCAGCAGCGAATATGGAACCTTCGCAAGCAAGTGTTCCGCCATTTCTTGAGCGGTTGGCCAATTGGGAAAGCAACAACACGGATGAAAATGAATCCCCGGACATCTTGGATGAATTGCAAACGGTAGATGTTGACAATACACTAATAGCTGCGTTGACGCCAATATTCCGCTATTGGGGTGTTGATATACTGAACCAAATCGATCATGATGCAGATGAATCAGAACTCCGAAAATTTGCAGAAGCACACGGTTTGGCATTGGAAATCATCAACCCGGCTTTGGAACAAGTGTTTAAACTCAATGTACCTGTTTTAATTACAATGCGTAATGATATAGAAACCGAGTCAGAGTCAGATACGGTTGGTGCCGAACAGCATTCAATGTGGGTTGCTGTTATGGGTAGAGATAATGGGTCTGAAAAAGTGAAACTGGCATCTGCAGAAAATGAAGTCGCAACGCCATACAATGCTTTTCGACAGTTTTATTCTGGCCCGGTATATGTGTTTTGGCAAGATTCTGAACCCAATGCGCCAGCTTTGCGCTTGGGTAGATCTGGAAATGCAGTCGATCGTTTGAAAGGTATGCTGCGCGAACATGGGCGGTTGCCAGACAGCAATCGCAACAACCAATATGATACAGAGACAGCCACTGCTGTGGCGGAACTACAAGCAGAAACCGGGTTGACTGTTGACGGAATAGCTGGACGTCAGGTACGTATGGTATTGAGTGCTTGGGCACGCAATGCAGATGGCAGTGATACTACTGAAGGCAGTTTGCAAATACCCACACCGACGCGAGTTCAACCCAGTCCGGTAATTGCGACGCTGCCTGATGAACAGGAGGTACTCGAACCAGAACCAGAAACAGAACAAGAAACAATTGCTCCTGCTGAAGTCCCGTCTATTGTGGCCTTAGCGGCAGAAAATACTCCGAATACCAATCAAACCGAAACACAGGATCAACCAGAACCTGATATTGTACCGGATACCCTTGAAGCAGTTGAAGTGGCGCCTCCAGCAGTAATTGAACCACCACAAAACCTGGAAACTGAAATTGCTGCATCCACCAATGAATCCGATAATCAGGTCACGGGAACAGGCAATCCAATTTCCTTCACAGACGTTTCTGCTGAAGCACCAGATTCCTATGTTTCCCCGTTATGGCCTTCCCCTTTTTCACCACCTGAAGATTCCGAAGAAGATGCATTGATTTTTCAAGGAGATCAAAGCCCACTACCTCAGCCACCGGGTATTTATTTACAATCTCCGGATATTTCAACAACAGAAGACAATGCAAATAATAATGATGCACTAGTACATGTACGCGAATTACCCGAAATGGATTTCTCCGATGCTAATGATGACGATGTACACCCAGGTAACAATAACGAAGTTTTAGATGAAGACAATCTAGAAGATACAATTACAACATCTGATTTGACTGAGCAGGCTCCCTTGCTCCAGAGTGAATAACGAACAGCATTGTAATAGGAAATCATGTTTCAATGCAGCATAAACGAATTCTATAATGATACTGCTACAATCAATAGCACATGTCGATTTGGCATGATATATGGGGAGAGCCGATGAGTTCCATCCTGGATGCCTTAAAAAAACTGGAAGAGGAAAAAGCAGCACGACATGCTCGCGAATCAATGGTTGAGGAACCATTTAATCCAAAAAACGCAGCAGAAGAGTTGTTCGGTGAAATTGAACCAGGTTCAGTAGCAGTTCACAATGATAATTTTCGACTCACCAAATGGACCTTGTTATTTGGTGGTAGCTTTATGCTGCTTATGTTCGGCCTTGTCATCGGATTGGCAACATGGGTAATCATTGCCCTAACACAAGTCATTCCTGCTCAAACAGAGGGTTCCGTTCAGGTCGCGCAAGTTTTACCTCCAAACCCTGAATTGCAAGCGACTGTGGTCGAAGTGTCATCAGAAAATCTCCGTGAGCAAAGCGTTCAAGAGATATCAAGCCCAGATATTTTAATTCAGGAAAGGTCTTCCCCTGCAGAAGCGCAATTGGAAATCTCACCGATTGAACCCGGTGATGAACGCACAACCGCTACAAGCAGCACGGTAGTATCTCAAACTGGCCCTGAACGCGTTCAAATCTTGCCGCAACCTGTTATTGAAGCACAAACAAACAGTCAAGATACCCTGGGACAACCAGCAAACGTAGCTTCAACTACCAATGAGCAAGTACCTGTTCAAGTACCGGTACCTGTCCGCACACAAAATGTTAGTCAGGAACCAATACCAGAATCTCCAGTACCAATAACACCACCGCCACCACGCAATGTTGCATCCATAACAACACAAACAGCATCTACTTATAACTCGCCAGAAGATAATATTGGTTCTGCCGTATCATCTGGATCAACCAGTGAATCCAAGCGAAATTCGGAGCCAGTGCCAGACAATTTACGCTCCTTGCCGCAACTTCGCAACACAGAGCGTAACCGGCATGGTTTAGAAGGCATGCGTATTAACATGCTGCGTGAGCCCAGTGACAGCCGTCCCAATGCATTGGCAATTATTAATTTGAATCGTGTTTTTGTAGGAGAACGAATTCCTGATACCAATGCCAGATTGATCGGTGTTGAGGCTCGCGGCATTGCAATTGAAATTCTTGACAGTCAAGAACGCTATTTTGTCGATCATTGAGTCGTGTTCCCTAAACATATGTTGTTTGTTTACTTGCAACAAAAATCATTTCAGGGGAATCGTCGCAAAGTGGTGATTTGTCAAAGTTGCCAAAGAGTTGCACGATACTAAAACCGGTCCGTGATAACAAGTGTTCAACCTCATAGCGGAAAAAATATCGTAATGGAAATGATTGAACATGACGTTCCTGCAATCCATTGTGATCAGAAATGTAATAGATGAGTTCAACATTATTATATTGTTCTGCCCGATGGGATTGGGCAATTCGACTGCATCTACGTAATTTTTTGCCGTCTGGCAACGCACACATTGGGACATCCTCAGTTTCTTCTGAACTCTGTGGATTGCATAGCATGTAGAAATTTACCTGAAATAAATCAAACACCAACAGCCCATTCTCATTAAGATGCTTGGAAACGCTTTTAAGGCAATCAACCTGTTCTTGAATAGAAATCAGATGTTGAAATGGGCGAAATGGGATGATGATTAAATCAAATTTGCGGTTGAGTTCAAAGTTAGTCATATTGGAATGAACAAGCTCTATACGTGTGCGGGTATCTTCTGACTGAGAATTGAGATGATGCCGACATTGTTCGAGCATATGAGAGGATGAATCCAAGCCGACGATATTGATTCCAGTCATTGCAACAGGTACGAGAATCCGTCCGGTTCCACAGCCCAACTCAAGAACATTTCCATTAACTTCCCGACATAAATCTACATAAAACTGAATGTCCTTACGATTTGCGTAAAGTGGGAGAGAGTCATATGTGGTAGCAACAACGGTATTGTAATTGTTATCTATACTGCACATTTTGTTTTCCAGCCGAACATTTCATAATACCAATTTTGTTTTTATCAGCATCATTTTTATGCATACTCGGTAGAAATCGGATTGAAAATAATATGTTCCAAGTAACATGTGTACAATTTTATCAATTATGGACTATTGATGATTCAGAAGTTTGTAAAATAATTTATACACTGTTGATTGTTGCATGAGTTTATCATTAATTAGTATTAAGTTATTAGTTCAATAGCTTTTATATCGTTGCATATTATCATGGCAAAATTATACACTCTTATTGGTTGCGCCTGAATTGCTAATGAGCAAAATGTTACGTATGCATAATAAATTATACCTCTGGACAGCAATGTACTGTTGCCAAATGTTTGTTATGATGCTAATCCTGCCCTGTGCAACCAGAAAGTTAGTATTCTTTCTAACAGGGTAGCTATGTAAGATTTGCTACTTCACCTCAAGGTATTCCTCACAGACAAGGAGACACCATGTTCGAGAAACACGATGCCGCCCCGCCAGATGCCATTCTTGGCTTAACCGAAGCTTTTAAAAAAGATACCAATCCCAAAAAGGTAAATTTAGGTGTTGGTGTATACAAAGATGCAAACAACGAGACACCTATTTTGGGCACCGTGAAAAAAGCAGAAGAAATCCTGTTGCAGAAAGAGCAAACGAAAAGCTACCTGCCCATCTCCGGAGCACCATCGTATGGTGTAAAAGTACAGGAGCTGCTTTTTGGCGCTGATCATGAGATTATTAAAAATACTCGTGCGCATACAGCACAAACTCCCGGCGGTACAGGAGCATTGCGGGTAGCTGGTGACTTAATAACGCACCTTTTTCCTGGTAGTACTCTGTGGATGAGCAATCCCACATGGAACAACCACCCCGCAATATTTGAAGCCGCTGGTCTTCCGATGAAAGAATATCCATATTACGATTATTCCACTAAAAAGCTCGACTTTGAAGGTATGTTGAATACGTTTAAAGATATTCCGGAAGGTGATGTAGTTCTACTACATGCATGTTGCCATAACCCCAGTGGCATGGACCCCGATTTGGAGCAATGGCAAGCCATTGCCCAAATTGCACGTGAACGCAAATGGTTGCCGTTTTTTGATTTTGCCTACCAGGGATTCGCTGAAGGTCTGGAGGCCGATGCCGCTGGCATAAAGGCTTTCTGTCATGAAGGTTGCGAATTGTTAATTTGCAGTTCTTTCTCGAAAAATTTTGGCCTGTACAATGAGCGTACCGGCGCATTGACGGTGGTTGGTGCAACGAAAGATGCTGCTGATAAGGTTTTCAGTCATGTAAAGACACGTATTCGCAGTAACTATTCCAATCCGCCTTACCATGGTGGCGGTATTGTGGACATCATTCTTAGTGACACAGAATTGCGCCGAGAGTGGGAAGAAGAAGTCAAAGAAATGCGGGACCGCATCAACAGTATGCGTCATCGATTTGTAGACACCCTTGCCTCAAAAGGTGTGAATCAGGATTTTTCTTTCATCACAACCCAGAGTGGAATGTTTTCTTTTTCCGGGTTGAACAAGCAACAGGTGGAAATCCTGCGTGAAAAGTATGCTATTTACATCGTAGGTTCCGGACGTATAAATGTAGCAGGAATAACCGAAGATAACCTCGATTATCTCTGCTCGGCCATAGCAGACGTTCTGTAATTCTGTTGGCTCCTGGAATTCAGCATGAAATTCTGTCCCGGGGATGTGGAAACCACTATGTCGTCATATCGGCAAGATAATGTGAAAGTACATATTCCCGGGCTTCTGCTAATGTGTCGCATACTGCGGTCGGCTCCAAAGCTTCCAGCTCTTTTCGAGTATTGTATCCGGTGGTAACAGCAATACACGCTACACCTGCGCTTTGTGCCGCTTTGACATCAAAATGCATGTCACCTACAAAAAGCATTTCATCCGCTCCAACCTCCAGATTCTCCATAGATCGAAGTAGTGCTTCCGGATGCGGCTTCGGGTGTTTCACTTCATCCGGCCCAACGCGAGACGTAAAATAATGTAGTATGCCAAGATATTCAAGAATGCGCTCGGATGCAGACAATTTTTTGGATGTCGCAAAACCCATTTTCAGACCTGCATTATCAAATGCAGCAAGTGTCTCCGACACATCAGGAAGCAGGTGAGTCATGTCACTCGCAATTGTTTTATGGTATTCCCGGTAAATATCTACATAGTGTTCCAGGTCATCATGTTCACCTAATAGTATAGCCAATTGATCGATCAAGGGATATCCAATACTGTCTACCACTTTTTTTCTGGGTGGCCGTTCAATATTCAATGTATCAAAGAGGTGGTAACAGGACTGGACGATGGCTTCTGTTGAATCAATTAGTGTGCCATCAAGATCAAAAACAACTGCGCGTAACATGTACTATATACTCCTAATAAAAAATTAAATTACATGAAGCAATTACACTTCATTTTATCCGGACGATGCGGCCTTCAACCTGAATGCGTCCTTCAGAAATGAGCTGAATTGCTTTGGGATAAATTTCGCGCTCTTTGGCCATGACCCGTTCTGCAAGAGAGTCTAGTGTATCATCTTCGCGTACAGGTACCGTATCTTGCATGATGATAGGGCCGTGATCGTACAATGGGTCGACAAAATGTACCGTCACACCGGTAATCTTTGCCCCGTACTTCAACACAGCTTCATGCACATGATGCCCATACATCCCCTTGCCACAAAAGGCAGGAATTAACCCAGGGTGAACGTTAACAATGCGATTCTCAAAGTCCGGTGGTATTTCCAACAACGACATAAACCCGGCAAGTACTACAAGTTCTGCGTTATGGCCGCAGATAAATTGCCAGATATCGGCATTAAATTTTCCAAGGTCCTCGTATTGTTTCCTGGGGAATGCTCTGGCAGGAATACCATGATCTTCAGCTCGTACCAAACCATACGCATCACTGCGAGAAGATGCGACACATACAATCTGAGCATCCAGTGTCTTCTTTTCAATGTGGTCAATAATATTTTGCAAGGTAGAGCCACTACCGGACAATAACACGGCTATCTTTAAGGTCATGCCACATCCTCTCACCAGATTATTTATCTATTTGTTTGTTTTTTCAGAAAAGAATAACACTGTATTATGCGTGTGGCCAGATACCACTAAATGCTTCTTCAGCAGGACCTTCCTGGTAGACACAGCCGTCTTCTTCCCAGGATATTGTCAGCACACCAAATACAAGGTGTACCTGTACACGCCGGTTTACCTGCTCTGTTAACATGGAAGCCAACGCTGCGCCGCAGGAGCCGCTCCCGCTTGCCATGGTGATACCACTTCCTCGTTCCCAAATGCGCATTACAATATTGTCCCGATCTTTAACCGTAACGAACTCCACATTGGTGCGCTTTGGGAAAGCAACATGATTTTCAATCAAAGGGCCAAGCTGGAGTAAATCAACCTTGGTTGCATCTTTTACAAACACTACGGCATGCGGGTTACCAATATTAACACAGGTGACTTCAATGTTCTCTGATCCTATGGGCAGAGGCTCACTGATAACTTTTCCTGGAGCACCAGCCATCGGAATTTCCGTGCGATCAAATTTCGGAGTTCCCATATTGGAACGAACACGCACAACTTTTTCCTTTTCAATTTTCAAAGATACTTTATTGGGCCCTGCCAAAGTATCTATTACAAATTCTGTTTTATCCGTCATCTTGCGTTCATAGACATATTTTGCGAAACACCGAATTCCATTACCACAGGTTTCCGCTTCACTTCCATCGGCATTGAAAATTCTCATTTTAAAATCATGCGATTCGTGGGGAAGAATCAGAATAATGCCATCTGCACCAACACCAAGATGTCGATGACTCATTGCTTTCGATAGCGCTCCAAAATCAGCCGTGGTTAACTTGTCATGTTCAATAAATAGATAGTCATTTCCCAAGCCATGCAATTTAGTGAATGGAATGGCCATTATTAAATCTGTCCTTTCTCTACTTTATGCTGTGATGCTTTGCGTATAGCAGCTTCAATAAATAATGTAACCATGTCTGGGTACGAAATCCCGGCTGCTGCAGCAGCCTGTGGGTATAGCGAAGTCTGTGTTAAACCGGGAACCGTGTTAACTTCCAGCCAAATTGGTGTGTCACCATATACTATAAAATCGCTTCGACTCCACCCTTCACATCCCACGATATCATGCACATGCAAAGCAATATCCTGTATTTTCTCCGTTAATTCAGGAGCAATCCTTGCCGGAGTTATCTCTTCTGATGCTCCCGGTGTATACTTGGCCTCATAATCAAAATAACTGCTACTACGAGGACGGATTTCAGTCAGAGGGAGGGGACGAATCAGACCATTTGCCTCTGAATCAAGTACACCACAGGTTATCTCCAAACCCGCAATATATTCTTCAACCATTATCATGTCATCAATCTCCAATACCTCTGACATGCCTTTACGAAAAGCCGCTTCATCACTGGCAATTACGATGCCAAAACTGGAGCCTTGACGGTTAGCCTTAATAACACATGGAAAACCAATGTCGTTTCTAACCGTATTCACAACAGTATCCTGGTCGACAATCCAAGTAGTTCGGTCCAGTGCGACATGCCCTGCGACCCGTACTCCCTGAGCCTGTACAACCGCCTTACAGCGAATCTTGTCGAATGCCAGTGCGCTTGCCGCACAGCCCGATCCTGTATAGGGAATATCCAGCGTATCCAGGAATCCCTGGATTTTGCCATCTTCACCAAATGCGCCATGAAGCGCAACAAAAATACAGGTTGGAGACATCGTCTTTAAATAAATTACCGCATCAAAGATTGACATGGGTGAACATTCTGGGAAACACCACATGCCATCCCGGTCTATAAGCACTGGCGTTGTGTCATATTTGGATTGGTCAATTGATTTTAATACCATATTACCAGAATTTACAGATACATCATGCTCAAGACTGGGTCCCCCCATCAATACAATAATTTTCAGCTGTGTACTCACGACTACATTCTCCTGTAACAAATTTGGCAATCCTGATAGCATGCTACCCGATTGCTTGCCCCAACATGTTGTGTTAAAATTTCTCTTATACCCCATCAAAGCTACCAGTTCCCAGGAATAGAAAAAAGCAATTTTCACCATTGACTCATGCTTCACAGGGTGCTATCTTGAATCCTGTCTTAATGATATCTATTTCAATTTAGGACAGGGAGAATACACCATGAGAAATGAGGTGATTTCACGTCGCCGATTTCTGGGCCTGACTGGTGCGGGAGCTATTGGTTTGGGGGCAACCGCTTTAATAAAGGCCAAAGAAACGCATGCGGTTTCGCATGTAGGCGCCAATGACAAAATACATCTGGGGTTTGTCGGCCTGGGAGGTATGGGCCGCTCCCATATGGATCGTCTTGTAAACCACAAAGATGTAGTCATTGTAGCGGGGACAGACCCCGATGCGCAACGAAGACGTGCTGCAAAAAATTTTGCGGCAAGTCAAGGCAAAGAAATCAGCACCTACATTGATTATCGGGAAATGCTGGAAAGCCACCCGGAAATCGATGCTGTATTTGTTGCCACCCCGGACCATTGGCATGCCCTGGCAAGCATTGATTCCATTCGGGCCGGCAAAGATGTGTATTGCGAGAAACCGCTCGCGCTAACCATTGACGAAGGAAAAAAGATGGTAGCAGCAGCACGCCGGTTTGGGCGTATTGTTCAAATGGGCACGCAGCAACGAGGGGACCAGGGACACTTTTGCCATGCTTGTGAATTGGTGCGCAATGGCAGGATTGGTGAATTGGAACGCGTAGTATGTTATTTTGGAGCAAACCCACATCATGGATTCGTTGCAAATGAGGAACCTCCACCGTATCTCGATTGGGAATATTACTTGGGACCTGCACCGTTTCGACCATACAATCGGTTGATTCACCCCTATAATTTTCGCTTCTTCCGAGATTTCTCCGGAGGACTTTTGACGGACTGGGGGGTACATTTGTTCGATATCGCACAGTGGGGAGCAGCCAAAGACTTTACGAGCCCAAAACGCATTGAAGCTGAGTACAAGATGTATCGTGACAACATGTATGATTTTCCTGCAACATCATTGATACACTATGATTATGGAGACGTCAAGCTGGAATGGCATCAGGGCACCGATATCCAGTTTGAAGCAGGACAAGATTACGGCACAAAGTTTTACGGCACAGAGGGCGAGGTGTTTGTGAATCGTGGTGGATACACAGCCCGAAACAAATTGGGCAACCCGATTAATGAAGTATTGGGTGTCAATGATGAACGGCTGTACCATACCAATTCACACCATCAGAATTTTTTTGATTCCGTAAGAAATCGAACACTACCCATTTGTGATATTGCGACAGGGCATCGTGCTACTGCAATTTCACATTTGGGCAACATTGCAACCTGGTTGGGTCGGCCAGTTGATTACGACCCGGTAAATGAATTTTTCCCCGGTAACACAGCAGCTAACATGATGATGACAAAACCATATCGTGCCCCTTGGCACATGTAGTTAGGAGGTACTTAAGAACATGCATATGAAACAGTATAAAATTCGGGCTTTTTTTGTGACAATGCTTACAGTAGCACTTGTCTTTGTATTAACGGTGCCTGTTAAGGCGCAAGAAATAGAGGTGATTGACTTTGACGCAATGTTATCCGGGCCATTACGGATTAGTATTGACAGCAAATATGGACTGGCAGATGCATTGGCAAGCCCCCTGGCAGAAATTCGCGAAATGGCCTATAACAAAGCAGGTGATTTCGGACCAGATGCCATAACAGTGGTGGCACCTTTGCTTGACAACGATAACCCAGAGGTCGTTCGTGCAGCTAAAATTGCACTGGAAAAAATAGCAGGCGCAGCAACAGAAACCGCTGAAACACGAACTGAAGCGAGCAGGGCATTGGCCTATGCGACAACAATTGTAGACAACAGAAATGAATTATTGCGATTGTTGGCCAACACAGGAACTCATGAAGCACTCGAAATTTTGTGGCGGATTTCTCAGACACGAGAAGACTCCTATGATGCAGCTTTAATGGCTATTGAAAACATTGCTGCGCGATCTGAACCAGGTGTATTGATGGGACTGTCATTGGGCATGATCTCTTCTTTCCGTACAGAGCAGGGCCCCAAACGTATTGCGATGATCAATGCTATGGGCACCATTGGCTTAGATGATTTTGTGCCCCACTTGATATGGGAAGTTCAAAACGGTCCTGCAAAAGAAAGAGCCATCGAAGCTTTGGGAAACATTGGCCATACCGCTGCGCTTGATGTTGTGCGTGCCTATTATGTTGAGCATCTGGACAATATCGCCCTGGAAGCAATGCTGAAAATTGCTGAAGGACTTGATGCAGAATCTGCCAGGGAATTTTATAATTCATTACTGGCATCAGACAAAGGTACACATGCCAGGGTCGCCGCTATCAGTGGCATTTCCAATGTAGCAACAGTAGAGACTTTACCGATGCTAATCGCACTGCTGGGTGATGAAAACATTGATATTCGCGGTGCGGCACATTGTGCCCTTGTTAACCTTGAAGGCGATCAATACACAACGCGTCTGGTTATCGCTGCATTACAGGCTGAAGCGGATAACAAATCAGCTTTGTTGAACGTGCTTTATGCACGTGATGCCGAGACTGGCCGCGTTGCAGCAGAAGCAGCTTTGAATGATGAATCACCTTCGGTACGTATTACAGCATTAACGCTTCTGGGCGAAGAACCATCTGTTGAACACGAACAAACTTTCCTCGATGCATCACGCCGCGGCACGCCTGAATCACGAAAAATTGCTTTACAGGGATACCTGAGCTTGGCAGAACGCGAATTGGCAGATAATAATACCGCCAAAGCACTAACCATGTTTCACCGTAGCCTCAGTCTGGCCCTGGAAGATGAAGAAAGAATTCGCGCATTGAATGGACTGACAGAAATTGGCAGTCCGGACACTTTAAATTATCTTGAAGGAATGCAGCACCGGCAAACCATCCACATGCCTATGGCCCGATGTGCTATAGCAATTGCCAAGAACCTGCATGAATCCGATCCGGTTCTGGCACGTGAAATCTATGAACATATTTATGAAGTGGGTCTGAAAGACCGTGCTGTTGAAGACATGTCCGAAGAAGAACGACAAATCTTTAATTCGTTACAAAAGGGCATGCGCAGTCTGGGTATCGAAGTGAATTTTGCCCAAAACGCGGGAATAATCACCAATTGGCAATTTATAGGCCCATTCCCCCTTGACTCCTTTGAGAAAGCATATCCTCCGGAGATAGAAACGTTTGACGAAAATGCATCCTACGCTGGAGCAAATGATCAGCAAGTTGCCTGGCATAGAATTCAAATGGACGATGTCTTTGGTGTCGTTGAACTTCACAAAGTGCTCAGCCCAAACCAAAATGTCAAGGCATATGCCAGGGCGGTAGTGCGTGTTGAAGATGATACCCAATGTTATGTCAAAATCGGTAGTGACGATGGCATTAAAGCATGGGTTAATCGTCAGTTGGTTCACGAAAATGATGTACAGAGGGGGTTGACCCTGGATCAGGATGTAAAACCTGCCATATTGAAAGCGGGTGAAAATGAAATCCTGCTAAAAATCACACAAGCAGCAGGGGAATGGCAGTACGTCGTACGGCTGACAGACCGTCAAAATGCGCCTCTGACATTTAATTATTAATCGATATTTATACTTGTCCACTTCTTTTTCTGAAGCCGCCTCATTCTTTTGAATCAGGCGGCTTCTTCCACATTGACAACCTGAAAAACAGAACAAATTAGCGTCAATGAATAAATCTGGACACACCAACCATATAAACGATAAAATCATGTGTTATTGACTATTCCTCAATGACGCTTTATAAAATAAAAATCTCACAAAAAGAGTATATGAAACAATTCAAACATATATTTGCCTTGTCGGCATTTCTCCCATTGCTGCTGATTCTGCCCATTCTGAATACACATAATCTTGCTGTAGCTGAACCTGTCAACATCTGGGCTGAGGCGACATTTTATCGGGATACGTGGGGGGTACCTCATGTACTTGCTGAAAACCCTCGTGCGCTTGCATTTGCTTTTGGCTATGCACAGGCTGATGATCATCTGGAAACCATGCTGCTTGCTTACCGGACTGCCAATGGTTCAGTAGCAACGATTTTAGGTGAATCCTATGCTGAGTCTGACGCTTTTTCACTCAAGATGGGACATGCACAGCTGGCTCGTGAAGCTTTATCAAATACTGATTCGATTACACGCGCTTTGTGCGAAGGTTTTGCGATGGGCGTAAATGCCTGGATTATGGTCCATCCCAACCTGACTCCCGAATGGGCGGAAGGTGTACATCCCGCTGACATTTTAGCGCTGTGGCATGCATTTATCATGAGCCAGACACCTTTTGATCTTCCTGACAAATATCGAAGACCTCGTGCTATGGAAACGGGAAATGCCTGGGCTCTGGCACCAGACCGTACTCGCGAAGGTAAGACCTTGTTGGTAATCAACCCCCATCAATACCACACAGGGCCGTTTCAATGGTACGAAGCACATCTTGTTTTAGGAAACATCAACATTTATGGAGCAACTTTGAAGGGATTGCCGGTGATACTCCAGGGACATAATGAGCAACTCGGTTGGGCTTTAACTCCCAATTTCCCGGACACCGGTGACATGTTTCAAGAACATTTTCAGTCTGTAACCCGTAACCCACGTGATCCACGGCGTTCTGTAGAATTGTTGCCCATGGAACAAGCACTGGCACTGCATTATATGTCGCAAGCACAACCCTATTATGTAAGGACAGCATCTGGGCTGGAAGAGCGCTTAACACCTGCATATATCGGGCCTCGTGGCCCTATTTTTGAAGGGCGAAGTGGCGATCTCTATTCATGGCGTATCGGTGGTTATTATGACTTCGGTGGCCTGCGTCAACTGTTCGAGATGGGCCGTGCCCAGGATTTGGCTTCTTTTCAACAAGCATTGGGATTAGGTCAAATTCCGTCATTTCATGTTGTTTACGCTGATAAAGCAGGCAATCTGTTTTACCTCTACAACGCAAAAACCGGAATACGTATGCCGCATCTGGCCAGTGACACGGGAGACCTGGACCCGGATTTTCCACCTGCGCTGCGGCAAGCATATCAACAAGGAGTTAATTGGCGCGAACCATTACCGGCACACTTTGAGACGGTAGCTTGGGGTCAATATATTCCCATTTCAATGCTGCCACGTGTAGAGAACCCGGCAAGTGGCTATATACAAGCTACCGGCAACATGCCCTGGTCGGTTACGGATGACACGGGCATGGACCCAAGAGCCTGGCCTGGCTGGCTTATTGCCGACCAGGAAACTTATCGTGCACAACGCGTTCGACAACTTCTACGTCAGGGCCGTCGCTCCTTCACCGACATGCAAGCCATGCTTTATGACAAAGTGGTTCCAGCAGCTGTTGAAATGGTTCCAATGTTGTTAAGCATGACCGGGCAACGCTCCGATCTGCTGCGTGGAACACACCCCGACCTGCCTACCGGGCTGGATTTGTTGCGAGATTGGGACCGCAGTGCCTCCATTCAATCGACCGGAATGACATTTTATCATGTCTGGTGGGCCATGTTACGAGCACGTGCAGGACAGCAGTTTCCAAACGATTCAACCCTCTATCATGCATTGTTACAAAATTCCGAAACAGCACAAGAATATGCCATTCGGGCAGCAGACGATGCCGCACGTATGATGCGTAATGATTTTCAAACCGTATCGATTCCTTGGGGTGAAGTACACCGTATTCGACGTGGTGACAGAGAGGACGCGATACCAGGTGCTGGCACCGGAGACCCGATTTTTGTGGCCAGTGATTTCGCTATCGACAACAAACGTTGGCAGGCTACCTATGGTTATGGTATAGCGCTGGCAATTCAATTCGGCGACATGCCTGAAGCAGTAAGTGTTGTTCCTTTCGGCGCGTCCGACAGGCAGGACTCTCCCCATTATGATGATCAGTTGGAATTGATGCTGGATCAGCGTTTCAAACAAACACGTTACACACCACAATCCGTTTGGCGATATGCATCTTATGCTATGGGCCGAAGAATTACATTGCAAGCCTTGGGAACAGAAGCCACGGTACACCTGTTCGCGCCACAACCAATCCAGGCACGTTTACACACCCGACAACAGGCTCCTGAAGCGCTGCCTGAAAACATGGCAGCGTACTCATTATTTCTACGTCCAGAGCGTACGCCATCGCAAGTGCCGGTGGACATTGCTGTCGAATTCCAAGTTCCAGAAAGTGTTGTTGCGCGCGAATTTCTTCCCTTTTTGCGTGTTTATCGTCATACTGCGAGTCTGGGTTGGCAACCAATGCCCCAGCAAAACCTGGACCCTATTAATGGAATATTTAAAGCACAAGATGGAGCACCTGCCGTATATGCAGTACTCGGACCACCAGAGTACATGCAAGCACCATTACAAGAAATGATTGAACCAACGGTTCCATTACCTCCATTGTTGGCGACAATCATAGATTCGAGGGAACATGAAAGCGATGAAGTTCAGGGCTTGGCATTGCCTCCAGTGGAGTCTTTGCCGGTATACAACCCATTTCCACTGGAGCCACCTACGTTGGACTATACACCACCACTCATGCCCCGAGACCCTAACACACTTATTCTACCCTGGGGCGACATCAGCCCTGAAGATGTCCCGGTCGACACCTATACAGGAGGATATGCGGAAGTGGTTCATGAAATGTCACCGCATAATGAACCGAATGAATTATTGGTTCCTGAACAACAGCAGGAACAACATCATGAATCATTTCTACAAAACCGCAATAATGCTCCTGCACCATTCCCGCAACTGATTCAACCACCCACACCTGCAATAGAACCTGTGATAGAGAATGAAGTCAATCCGACTCAGGACACACAACATATTACCCCGGTCCACCGAAATTTTGGCCCACGCCAACGTCGCTAATGTTGATTCAGGCGCAATCACTCAACCAATTGGCACTCAGTACGTTTTTTAACTGAAATAATTACCGGGAATTGTGATTGAGTTGGACATATCGGTCATTTTTAATGCCATATTTTTGTGCCAATGCTTCGAATTCACGTTGTTTGTGAGATGGTACATTTTCTGTTCGATGCCCCATTTTCCTGGCTGGTGCACCCATCCAGATTTCCAGTGGGCCAATGTTACGTGTAACAATTGAATTGGTTCCAATAACTGCACCATCGCCAATGGTCACTCCCGGCATGATGATACACCCACTGCCTATAAAGCAGCTGTCACCAATGATGACAGGGGCAGTTTGCGTGGGTACTTCGAATGGTATAAGGTCATTGTTAAGAAAATTATGCATTGTATCGGTAATATAACTGTATTCAGCAACTGCCGTATAGTTTCCGAATTGAACCAGTTCACTTGCTTCTACCATTACACCCCAACTCAGACCAGAACGATTGCCGAATATTATTTTCCCATTTCCATGGGTGCGCATAGTTACATTGTTTCGCATTCGACAGAAATTGCCTATTTCCACATGGCCTGATATATGCAGGTCACGTATGGGAAAGATACATTTTTTGCCCAGGCGTGCAAATTTTTTCCGATGTATATGGGTCAGGATATAACGTGTAATGCTGTTCATGATTCTCCATATCGGGAATGACGAGATAAAAATTCCCAAATAATTTGTGACGCATCGAAATCAGAAGCCAGTCGACCAACGATAAATTGCGGATAACGATTTCGTCCCCCCGGCCAGGTGTGTCCACAATCTGGTACCGCATACAGCAATGTTTCCCGGTCCGGTTCACACAAGTACCTGTACTGAATGGCAACCTGATTGCCATCGTTACCGATGATAGTTGAAACTTCTGGTTCGCCGTTACAAGCATTTCTAGCTGCCCAGAATGTCGCTGTTGCTTCAGCAGACAAAAAGACAACGCTACTTCCTGGCCCGGCATTGGTAAGTCCGCCTTCAAACGGTATGACAGGATCATCAATTCCATGCATATAGAGCACAGGAAGGCGTCCTGCACATCCTGATTCCATCTCAGAGCGCATCGGACCCATCACAGGTGCAATAGCCACAAATCGTTCCCTGCGACAAGCATAATATTGTATCATCATGGCACCGGCTGATGCCCCGGTAGCATAAATTCTGTCTGGATTTATCGGATACGTTGCAATCAAATGGTCCAGTAATTCATCAATAAATGCCAAATCATCTGTGTGGCCTCCCAGATCGCTGCTCCACATACGACGCTTACCCTGGGGGTATGCCACAATGAATCCTTCACGGACAGCAATATCATTGAACCCTGTCATACGCTCCATCCCACGGGCAGTATCAGAAAATTGATGGAATGCCAACAACAATGGTACATCGCCATGCTCTGGAAGGTTTTCAGGAATATACAATCGGTAGCCGCGGCTTTCATCACCAACACGCAAGGTGTGTGTTGTTCCGGTACACCCTGAAACAAGAAATGCCAACAGTAGAAAGTAAACAGGCATAGTGTCAGTGCGGGTGTTGGTTTTGGGATACATGTCTCAATTCCAGTGACGTATCATATTTGAATCAGATTGCGTAAGTATTGAAAGTCATAATGTGTATTATACCGAATGATCTGCTGCCATATGCCAACCATATGAGATTACAATTGTAGAAACATGAGCTGATTACAAAAAAATCCCTGCTTCACAAACAGATAATGCGTTATCTTAACGGAAACAGGGAGTATTATGGAGTACAATTAATTGTCTATGTTGTTTATAAAGCTGCGGCACCTGCTTCAGCTACGGCATGGTCCTGCTCACCAGAACCACCACTGACACCGATGGCACCAACAACCTGGCCGTCACGTTCCAGGGGAATCCCACCTGCGAAAATCATGATTTTGCCATTGTTGGATGCGTGTATTCCAAAAAACTGATCTCCGGACTGGCTGTGCTCCGCCAAATCCTTGGTTGAAATGTCAAATGCCCGTGAAGTATATGCTTTCTTGATTGAGATATCGATGCTTCCAATCCAGGCATCATCCATCCGAACATGGGCGACAAGGTTTCCGCCACTATCCGCCACAGCAATATTCATGGGTTGTCCAATTTCTTCTGCCTTGGCTTCAGCCGCCGCAATTATACGTCGAGCATCTGCCAACGTTACACAGGTAGCAGCACCTCCTTCGCCTTCAGATGAGGCAGCTTTAACTTGAGAGGTATGTTTCTCCGTTTGCTTGTCCTGCTTTTCGGACTTCTCCGCCAGTACACTGGTTGTTGCCAAACCAGCAAAAATTAACAGTGCGGCTGCCATGACTACATTTTTTAAACTAAATAGGTGTCTTTTGTGTTTTTGCATAGCCTTACTATTCATATTGTCTAATCCTTTTTGCTCAGTTATTTTCTACAATTTTCTATCAATTTAGAGCTGCTACGAACTCTTGGTGGCATTTTTGCCATATAGCTTACAATATAACTCATGATTGTAATGAATAGCAAAATTTCCTAACTAAAAATTGCTAAATTGGAACAGACTGTTATTTTCGGGGTTGTTCAACCTATGATTATTGTCTTTTATGATAATCTTAGGTGCAACACAATCCATGTCCAATAATTTGACTTCTATCCAGCAATTAGCTGTTTTATAGGTCAGGAAAGGACTTCAACATGTTTATGCGATGCAAAATGCGAGTCGTGTTTTTTGTTACTCTGGCTGTAATCCAGGCTTACCAGTTAATGGCAGATACTAATGATTACGGCCAAGTAACCTTGATGCGTGATGCGCAGGGTGTGCCACATATCTTTGCAGATAACGATTCAGATGCAATTTATGGGCTGGGTTACGCTACAGCACAGGACAGGCTTTTTCAAATGACCTTAAATTTACGTGTCATTCAAGGCCGACTGGCAGAAACTTTGGGGGATATACCGTTGCAAGGAGGCAGTAATACCGCGGCAACTTTGGACCGAAAAATGCGGATCTTTGGTTATTATAAAAACGCGCATAAAGTGTATGCAGAGATTGATCATCAAACACGAAAACTATTGCAAGCTTATGCGGCAGGAGTAAATGCTTACATTGTGGAGCTGGGAGATAATTTACCAAAATTATTCGATGATTATCACATTGAGCTGGAAATGTGGAGTCCCGCGGATTGTATTGCATCCTGGTATCAATTGGCACGTTTTTTTGGAGGTGAAGGCCTGCATGCTACATTGCAATATCATCAGCAACAGGAAATAGCGTCTGGTAAATTGAATGATGATGATCCAAGAATGTTAGCGCACCGATCAGGTCTCTTGGTCGATGATGACGCCGCAGTGATTCAACGTTCCGATGTGGATGATGCCTGGGTAGCAGCAATAGAGCAATTCTTACAGGAGCACAAATTGATGCGTATTGATGAAAATCCCAGGGAAACCACACCCAGCTTCAGTCATGCCTGGGTTGTTGGCGGAGAAAAAAGTGGTACGGGTAGCGCTGTGTTATTCAGTGATCCACAGACACCGGTCCGCAACCCCTCTTTGCTATATGAATTTCATGTGCAAGGTGAAACCTTCAACACACGAGGGGTTGGGGTGGCAGGAAGCCCGGTATTGTTGATTGGCTGGAATGAGCATGTCGCCTGGGGTATGACGGCGTTGGCAGCAGACCAGGCAGATCAGTTTTTTTTACGAACCGACCCTGATAGACCAAATGCTTACGAGGTAGATGGCGAATGGCAAGAGATGACAGTTCGCACTGAAACCATCAAGATTAAAGGGGGGATTGACGAAGACTTTGTTATATGTGAAACACGATTTGGCCCAGTTGTTACGTCCCTGGCTCATGGTGTCAGGACAGGAGAAGAAGTGGCATTGAAGCGGGTTCCCCAGGCCGATGATGGGCACGACACGCTCCAGGGGGCATTTGCCATGATGCGCTCTCGTTCGGTTGTAGAATTTATTGAAGCGATAGAAGGCTGGCGATTCCCCAGTGCCAATGCCGTCTTTGGTGATCGTGATGGTAATATTGGCTATACCCTGGTAGGCGCATTTCCTGTTCGCTCACCACATGCCGAAGGTGGGGGGCGTCTAACACAATATGGCTGGGAATCCAATCATGACTGGCAGGGTATTCTACCTGCGAGTCTGGCTCCTCGTATGACAAATCCCACCCGAGGCTACATCTTCACAGCCAATCATAGACCAATTGCTTCCTTTTATCCCTTGGACGTATTGGTTGGTTCAGTCACTCCGGGAGACAGCTTGCGCTCCTGGCGTCTGCGGCAGTTGATGGAAGATCAAGAACACATCACGCCGGAAATGGTGAAGGAAATACATTACGATACGGTAAATCCTGCCAGAAAAGCGATTGTTGAAATCGGATTATCACTTCGAGACAGGAATGTGGCGTTATCCGCTGATGCCATGAAAGCATTGGAAGTTCTTGAACTATGGCATGCCGCAGGGGCACGCAGTGCAAAAGACCAACCCGGGTATCCTGTGGCGGCCAGTATCGACCTGATGTTTCGGATTGTTCAGACATCATTATCCTTGGAATACGGTGGTGGCCAGTCTGGATTGGTAAAATTTTTGCGTGACATCTCAGACAAAATGGACACGGATGCCTATGTGCCGACAGATGATGTCATTTCGTATATTGATTCCAATCTGGCACAGGCTTGGCGTTCAGGCAGAAACACTATTACTGATGCACGATCACAAGAAGCCCCACAACGCGGTGCCAGAGGCGCACAGGAAGCTTCCCCTGGAGCTAAGCGACTCGAATATTTTGCAACCTTGTATGGGCTGGGTTCATTAAATCCCACACGTGATGTGCCCGTCCCCGAATTAACATGCACTGATGTGAATACGATTCGTTCTCAGGAAGGTCAGGCATTTTCCATGTGGGTACCGTTACATGATGTCGATTCGGCGTTGTCTGTTTTACCTGTGAGCAACACGGAGAATCCTGATGATGATCACTATCTGGCCTACCTGGATGCTTGGAGTAGTGGCGACATGCATCCTGCGCCCATCACACGTGCTGCGGTAGAAAAGATAGCCGTAAAGTCTGTTGTTTTAAATAAATGAAGCAAGCGACATAAAAAACTCATAAGTTTAAATTCAATACAATAGTGAACTGATTTTCAATTCACCTGAATATTTGATGCTTCACGGCTTTCGTGCTGGTCCATCTTTGCGACCACAAATTGAAACTGGCGCTGATATAATCCCTGGTATAAGCCTTTGTACTTGATTAGTTCCTGATGAGTACCAGATTCGACAAGCTTTCCTGACTGCAATACTATAATACTGTCAGCACTTATAATGGTAGAGAGACGGTGGGCAATAATAAATGTTGTTTTACCCACCATCAGACGTTCCATGGCATCTTGTATTAACTCCTCTGATTCCGAGTCCAGAGCTGAGGTAGGCTCATCAAGTATAATAATACGCGGGTTCGTCAGAAATGCGCGAGCAATAGTGATTCGCTGCTTCTGTCCCCCGGAAAGAAAACCGCCGCGTTCACCGACTTCTGTGTTTAGTTTGTCAGGCAGCTCTTGTATGAATGACCAGGCATTCGCTGCCTTGCAGGCTTCAATCAAAGTCGGGTCATCGGCTTTCGGACTGCCATATAAAATATTTTCCCGGATAGTCCCGCTGAAAAGTATCGGGTCTTGCAACACCATACCGATATGCTGTCGTAATGAATTAAGTTTCAAGTCACGTACATTATGATCATCGATTAAAATCTGTCCGGAAGTAGGATCATAAAATCGTGGAATCATACTTATCAGCGTACTTTTACCCGAACCACTCGGTCCAACGATGGCTATTCGTTGCCCCGGTTCAGCAGTAAAACTGATATCACGAAGTACGGGTTCATCAGGAGTATAGGCAAAGGAGACGTTTTCAAAAGTAACCTTCCCTGTAGCCTCTTCTAATTCGATAGCGTCATTTTTTTCGACAATGTCAGACTTCTGATCCATAATCTCGAAAATACGGTCCAACGCTGCCATGGAATTGGCAAATACCACATTCAATTCAGAAAGACGTTGTAAAGGCAAATACAACGGTCCCAGATACAAGGTAAATGCCACCAGTTGCCCTACTGTGAGTTCACCATGAATAATCCGATAGCCACCATACATCAACACAATCAATGGAGCCAGATTCGTTAGAACACCAGTCACAAACATGTTTATGCTCTGGAAGAGATGAGTCAACATTGCCTTGGAGAAAATGCGTTCGGAATCATTATAAAACCGCTTATCTTCACGGCCTTCCTGGGTGAATGCATGGACAACTACATTTCCCATTATTTTTTCACTGGCATTTCCAGAGAGATTCGCGATCTCCTCCTGTACCTGATAACTCGAGGATCTGATACGTCCTTGCAACTGATGAAAGAAAAATATGTAAATCGGGAATGTCGCCAATGCGACAAAGGTCAGTGACACATCTTTGTACAATAAGATTCCGACAATAACAATTATTGCTGTGCCATCCATCCAGACATTGGTCAGAGCACTTCCCACCAGGTTTTGTGTAAGTTGTATATCACTGATTAAGCGGCTGATAATTTCGCCAGATTTATTACGGCTGAAAAATGAAGTTGACATGCGCAAAATGTTGTAGTACAGGTCACAGCGCAAATCAAATACAGAACGATGTCCAGCTTTGGCAGCAAAATAATGCCGCACAAAGACCCATGGCCCAAAAACTGTTACCAGCAACAGCATCATACCGCCTATATAAAACAGAAGTTCATTCCATTTCTCATCGGCACTCATCTCTGCGTTCAGAAACACATCATCAATCAGATACCCTATTATTAAAGGGATCATTAATGGCAGTGTAAACTTAACTATACCCCCTAATACAGCCAGAACGAGATAGTGGGTATACGGCTTAACGTATTTTAAAAACCGGAAAAAATTATTAGCTCTCTTTTCCATTGATATAACTCATTGAATACAGTTAAGGCGATTGGTGTAGCACAAAATTTTATTTAAAAAAATAAAATGGCATAGACCAAATGCAGATAAGGAAGAAAAGTTAGCAGCAGTAAGTAAAGCACCACATTGGATTCAGTCTACCATATGCACGAATACAATCTATAATATAAAGCAGTATTATCAGGATGCAGCACAATTTAATTCAATTAACAATCCTATTTTTTCTAATTACCAATCTAATAGACAAATATCAGTTTATTACTGCTGCGTTTTTGTTAACTGTCCTGTTTATTGGCCAAAAAATGCTTGTGAAGGTCCTCAATTTGTGAGTCATCCATAGATATCAATGATCCGAGAGACATTGCATTGATTAATGAGCGTGCGGTAAATTCTGCAACTTCAAGACGATCATAAGCTTCCAGAAGAGATGTTCCTGTAGCCATGATCGCATCATTCTCCAGTAGGATGACCGGACATTCCTCGGAAATAACCGATGCCAGCTTGTGATCCTCGGAAAATTGCGAACCATATGGAAACTTGGGGACATCACGTAACATTATGTAACTTTCCGGTATGGTGCGGGTATCAAAGATTTTCTCTGTAACACAAAAAGCGGTGACATTGTGTGCTTGTGCCGATATTATTGATTTTATATGAGGGTGTTCTTCATAAATAGTTTTGTGAAGCACAACGGATCGGCTCGGTAACTTACCTGCCTCACGCCTGCCTTCGTTCACAAGCACTATATCTTCTTCTTCGATATGTCGCCGATCGACACCAAAAGGTGTTATGAGGAATGAATCAGGTGTTAATCGGGTGGACAACGTGCCTTCTGTACTGGTCATGATGTGTTGTTCATAAGCGCGGTGTATGATCTCACACATGAACTTGCGTAATTTCTTCTCTTTGTTGCTGTGACGCTCCGGCGTGTATTCCGGCAGAAAATGACGATTATGTCGGAACATTTTGATCTGCTGGTCACTGAGCACTTTGTATTCACCAAGAATTTTAGCCTTGATTATCAGTCTGGCACAGAAGTCAAGGGTTTCGAAGCGCTGAAATGCTTGAAGCAGTGATTTACCCCCGCATACCACACCATGGTTCTCGAGTAAAACAACGTCATAGCCGCTCTCAAAAGTTTGCGCTATCTTTTCACCCAGCTCAGGACTCCCCGGTAAGGCATAGGGTGCATAACCGACATTACCACATACTGCCTCTGCTTGCGGTAGAATGTGGGTGTTGGGAATCATCCGCACAATACTGAAAGCTACCAATGCAGCAGGATGGGCATGTATAATTGCCTTTATATCTGGACGCGCATTGTATATAGCCTTGTGGAATGGATACTCAGATGAAGGCCGGTGCAAGCCTCGAATTTCACCATTTGACTTGACGCGTACAATATCCTGCGGGCGAAGTGTGCCCTTATCAATTCCTGCGGGGCTGATCCACATATCGTTGTTGTCGTCCAAAATTGACATATTGCCACCCGAAGTAGTGGTCATTCCGCCTGAATAGACACGGCTCATAAACATACCAATTTGATCACAGGGATGCATCAATTCATACTTCATCATGGCAAATTATCCTTTATCTAAAATAAACGTATATTTTTCACTTGTCATATTCTGCAATTGAACCTTGGCTACTGGCAAGACAATTCATTAACTTGTGGAGATATAATACCAGATAATGATGAACCAAAACATCAGCAAAAAGTGAGAATGATATGATTTGCGTCTTGAATTTGTTTTTTAACCAACGTATTTTGACAAAGTTTATGTATGGGTATTGCTTGTTAATATGCTTGTTATGTGGCTGTAACCAAAGCCCGCATGATGTTGTCGCACGAGGCGAAATTGATGTATTGCTCGAAATGCTTGAGAAATCTCCAGAACGGGTTCATGAAACCAATCACCTCGGCAAAACGCCTTTACACTACGCAGTCAGCTATAAGCAAACAGAAGGTATGACATTACTTCTAAGAAACAATGCCGATGTTGACGCACAAGACATCACAGGTATGACTCCACTGCATGTCGCAGCCATGTTGGGACGTCATGATGAAGCAGTATTGCTGTTGGAGCATGGTGCCAACGTGCTGGTCGAAGATAAATTTGGAGACACACCGTTGCACACTGCCGCAATCCATGGTCAAGGACATATGGTTCCTGTTTTTTATCGTGCAGGCGTGACCTTAATCCATTCTAACGCTTCAGGTAAAACACCTCTTGATTTGGCAATTAAGCACAGACATGACCGTTTGGCAAGCATGCTGGCTGAGCGTATGCAGATTGAATTATCAAATTATATTACCCCATCAACAGATAACTCTTGATTTTTCATCTATGATGTTTGGCATTTCAAAATGACAAGTGAAACAAAAGGTTTCATTTATCTGGTAATTGGGATCGCTCTTTGGAGTACCGCAGAAGTGGTTATCCGGAGTGTGAACGAGGTTGTTCCGCCCATTTTTCTGGCTTGGTTCCGTTTTACATTGGGCGGTGTGGTCTTGCTTGGGTTGTTACCCATGGAATTGAAACGTCGCAATCTGCGCATTACACCAAAAATAGTGCTACATGCAAGCTGGATGTCACTCCTCGGCATTGTGAGCTGCGGTATAACATTTCAAATGGCTTTAATACATGCGGGCGCTGGTGTAGTCGCGACAACATTCGGAGCCGCTCCGGTCATGGTATTTGTTTTCTCACGCATTTTTTTGGGCGACCCCATGACATGGCCCCGATTTTTGGGTGTCGTTAGCGGTTTTATTGGTATTTGCGTATTGGCCTTGAGTCAGCAATCAGCGACTTTCAGCTACATAGGCCTTGGTTATACGCTCATAAACACATTGTGTTTTGCCTTGTTTACAGTTTTTGTTAAGAAGTATGCTGGCCAGTATGGAGGATTGCCCATTACGGCACTATGTTTCTTGTTTGGTGCGGTGTACATGTTCCCGTTAATATTCTGGGAAGGCAAAACCGAAATCATATCCAGTTGGTCTGCATTTGGAGAAGTGGCAATACCGGTTACCTATCTGGCCATTGGGACAACAGGCTTTGCTTATTTATTTTATTTCATGGGGTTGGAAAAGGTCGATGCAACCAGGGCAATCAGTGTTATTTTATTAAAGCCTCCTTTGGCCACCTTATTGGCCTGGCTGACATTGAGCGAGCAGATCACCTGGAATTTGGCTCTATCAATGATGTTGATTTTGGGCGGCTTGTACATGGTCAACCTAATGAGCCGCTTACAACTTTTGAAAAAGCTGAGGCACTTTACATAACTGAATATAGTAATCAAAAAATTTTGCATACCATATTTTGTGTTTTTATACAGATTTCAGTAAGATAGTTGTACGCTTGGCATGGAAAGTGAAAATGGGAAACTCGAAATCAAAGACTGTCGTGATTCATACAGACGGTGGGTGTGAACCGAATCCAGGAGTTGGCGGATGGGCAGCAGTTTTGCAATATGGTGATTCTATCAAAGAATTGTCTGGTGCACATCCTGAGACCACCAACAACCGAATGGAAATGACGGCAGCGATTGAAGCCTTAACTGCACTGAAGCGGCCTTGTCATGTGCGTTTGCACACCGATTCAGAATATTTGAAACGGGGCATAACTGAATGGATGCCCAATTGGAAACGTAATAATTGGCAACGGGGCAAAAAACCTGTTAAGAATCTGGACCTCTGGATGACACTTGATAATTTGGTCAGTAAGCACACAATTGAATGGTGTTGGGTAAAGGGGCATGACGGAAATGAACTGAATGAACGTTGTGATGAACTTGCAAGTGATGCAATTCGTGCATTACTCATACAACAGCAACAATGCTGACTGGCACAAGAATAATTTTGCAGATATACCTGTATAACGCATCAAGTGAGGTGCTGTATCTTCTATGATTCGGCCAAGATATCCTGGAAAACGACTTTTATTGTATCTTATCCCTATCCTGATAGGAATGGGAGGGGTGCGCTTTTCGCAAGAACTGGACGATATCGCACTACGCATCATAGTGTTGATTATGTCGGTGGCCATTCCTGTATTTTCGGGGGGAAATCTGCTTGCCCGATACAAAACCAGTCTTATAGAACGGATATACCTGTTTGCCGGGGTGGTGATGTTGACCTTGGGTGCATTCGTTAGTGTGTCTGGCATTTCAGAAACCTTGATGGCAGAAGCTATGGTTACTGAAGAGATTGCCAACATCTCACGCTTGCTGGGTATGTTCAGTCTGTTATTGGGGTTGTTTGTAATTCTGTTCAGTGTGATTCGAACGCGTGAAGATATAGAAGAATATGGGGGGCGCTTTTGGCATTTGGCAGAACATATGTCAGAAGGCTTTATTCTGACTGCTGCAAATGGCCGAATTACCCTGGTTAACAAGCAGTTCCTGGAAATGTTCGGGCTGTCAGAAGATGAAGTTCGTGGTAAAACCATTTTTGAAATCGCTGATGATTGCAGTATAAAAAACGTCGATGAAATCATGGAAACGCGATCACAAGGTTTACCATCAGAATATCTGGTAACCCATCATGTGCAAGGAGAGGAACGACGGTTCTGGTTTAAGGGCAAACCAATTATGGACCGTTACGGGCATCATACAGCCAATTTGGCAACGGTACGGGATGTAACCGAGCAACATCGATTAACCCAGCGTGTTGAACGATATGCTGAAGGTTTGCAACACCTGGTTGAAGAACAAACCCAGAAATTGTTGCATTCTGAAGAGCGTTTTCGTCAGTTATTACTGTCTATGAACGAAGGATTCATTACGATTAATGCAGGACACCAGGTACGATTTGCCAATGCAACAATCTGTAAATTATTGGGAGTTAAACAAGAAGAACTAATTGGACGAGATATTCTCAATTATATCGAAGCTCAGGGACGTTCTCAATTACTCAGCATTCTGGCCCAAGGTGAAAGTCTGAGCCGATCTGATTCTCGGCAAGAATTAAATCTGGTACGAAAAGATGGCAGCCAGGTGCCAGTATTATTGGCTGTAGCATTTATACGCGACCCAGCCATGTCAGAATTGCTCTACTCGTTGGTGTTGACCAGTGTACAAGAACTAAAAAATATGCAGCATCAACTCGAGCAACGCGCCAGAGAACTGGAATTGGCCAATGAAGAACTAATGTCCCATGGTCGGGCCAAAGACAGCTTTTTATCGAATGTCAGCCATGAATTACGCACACCCCTCAGTACAATCCAGGGTTACGTAGAAATGTTGTCTGGCAATAGTTTGGGCACATTAAACACACAACAATTACATGCGGTTAGGGTCATGGGACGAAACGTTGATCGCATTATTGGTCACATAAACGAGATTATTGATTTCAGCCGAATGGAAATTCGAGGCGTACTGGTCAATTGGGGGCTATTTTATCCTACTCAGTTGGTTCAGGAATGCGTAGCTTCAGTTCACCCACAGGCACTTGAAAAAAGTGTGTCTGTGTTTGTTAATGATCATGGTAATGTCATGCCAATTTGGGGAGATCGTGAAAAATTAGGGCAGGTGATCAGTATATTGTTAAACAATGCCGTTAAATTCACTGAACCAGATGGTACCGTAGAAATAGAAATATCAACCCAGGACGATCATACTGTCCTATTTTCGGTACGAGACACCGGTATTGGCATTGATCCAGCTTACCATAAACGAGTTTTTGACAAGTTCTTTCAGGTTGATGCTTCAATGACACGCAAGTACGAAGGAACGGGTATTGGTTTGTCGATTGCTAAAAGTATTGTAGAAAGTCATCAGGGAAGAATTGAACTCAAGAGCGAAGTTGGAGGTGGTAGTACATTTTCAGTAGTTCTGGAACATGCCTTGCTCTCTTCCAGTCCATCTGAACTTTTAGCTGAGTCATTTGTACCCGGGTTTTATTGTCTTGTGATTACAGAAGATTTGATACTATATGAAGTACTTAAAGATATATGTAATTCTGTGAATGTTCAAACAGATAACATTAAAAATCCATATGACAGTCTTCGCCAAATCGAACGCATGGATATCCATTGTATACTACTACATACGATTGGACCTGACGACAAATGGTTGCAGATAATCAGCGTGTTGCGGGAACACCCAATTGCTTTTGAGATTCCCATTGTATTGATTACCGAATCAAAATCCCGCCGTCTGGTCGATTCCAGTCCAATGTGGAGCAAAGTGCTTTTTTGTATAATGCCTTTTACCGCAGATGCATTACTCAGTATTTTACTAAAGATACAAGAAAAATCTGACATCAGCTCGTCTTATTCACTTCCAGATACTTCTGCAATAAAAGAAGATACACCAACCGTGCTGATAATTGATGCAGACCCGGGAATTCAGGAATGGATTGAAATGGCACTTTCACAACGACATATTCGTTGTTTTTCTGCAACTTCACCTCAAGAAGCAATTGAAATATCTCAAAATACTGCACCAGATATTGTATTCCTTGATGTAAATCTATCTGCTGAACGTACAATAGACCACATAAATTTGTTGCAATCGAATCCTGAATTGCGTAAAGTGCCGATCGTAGCTATGACAGGGCAATCCAATCAAGCCCTGATTAACAATGATGTCGATGGTATCCTGTCTAAACCTTTTCAAATAGAAGATTTTGTAGCGACAATAGACAATGTTTTAAAAAATCATAATCAAGATATTGCTAGTGCAACCACAGACTAATATATACGGGGAGATAACCAGATAATATGGGAATGCTTATTTACACAGGCTTGTCACATCTATACAAAACTTCATACGGTTTCATGCTTATGCTGATGATTACCATGCCCATCTATACAGCTTGGGGCCAATCACATCCTATCAGCACAATAACTGTAGAAGCCGAGACAGGTATGATCATTCATGAAGAAAATGCCGATATAGTCCGACCACCAGCCAGCATGGTCAAAATGATGAAAATGTTCATGGTGTCTGAAGGTGTTAATGCCGGCTTATGGGATTTACAAATGGATATAACAGTCAGTGCCCGTGCTGCATCCATGTGGGGTTCACGAATTATTTTGCGTGAAGGCGAAACACAACCGCTTTATAAATTTATGGAAGCCATTGCTGTCGCATCTGCAAACGATGCCTCTGTCGCAGTTGCTGAAGCATTGTGGGGCAGTGAAAATGCTTACCTCAAAGCTGCTACCCAACGTGCTCGCGAATTGGGCATGAGTAACACCACCTTTAAAACTACCAATGGATTGCCTCCAGATGATGGTGTTTCTTTTGATGAGACTACAGCCCGCGACATGGCGACATTGGCCCGAAACTGCATTAAAGACCCACGTATAATGGCTTGGGTAGGCATGCGGGAAATGCAATTTCGACCCACTGATGCTGTTCGCACAAGTACGAATCTTTTACTCAGCCGGATGGAAGAATGCGACGGGCTAAAAACAGGCTATATCCGGGCAGCAGGTTTTTGCATCAGCGCTACCGCTGTACGCAATGGTATTCGACTGATTACCGTTGTCATGGGTAGTCCAGATAAATGGAGCCGGTTCAATATGGCACAGGCATTGTTGGAATCCGGGTTTGAAAAAATGTCACGGCAGCGGGTGCTTGCAAGCGGTGCAGCCTTGGGCGATTACATCCCTGTAAATAATTGTGATGTTAACGAGCTTCGTTTAATAACGCAAGATGATTTGTGGGTCACACTACCTGGTGAAAAATTGGACCAATTGGAGTTTGTTGCTGTCTACCCTGAATACCTGAATGCACCGTTATCAGCAGGAACTGTTGTTGGTCAAGTACGCGTAAAATATGAGGACAACATATTGGGAAGCATAAGCTTAACGGTACCACACGATTTGGAAGCCAAAGGTTGGTATCTCGTAATGGCTAATGGTGAGGCGCGCTGGGAAGGCCTGAACAGGGAGCATTCCGTACAATAATTATCTTAGCCAGAGAGGATTTGTTTGTACAAGATACAAAATCGCGTTTTATAAGATATGCAAAATAGTTGAGCCCCTGCTCTCAGGGGCTCATGTTTAAAATGCTAATTCAAGTTGGTTACACAATTGAATGTTCATTTGGTAGCTTAGAAAACGCAAATGCAGATCGCCACGCGAAATTTATCCTGATAAAATAACTACTCAAAGCACTACGCGGTCTGGTATTTTTTGTAGTTATTCTGTAAACAATACACCTGAATTACATGCCCGTATGGATTCTATGGCATCCAGATAAGATTCGCTGTTAAAAATAAATGAACCAGCAACCAGTACATTAGCTCCAGCCTCTATTACAGCTTGGGCTGTTGTGCTGTCTATTCCGCCATCTACTTCCAAGTCCCTGTCATCAATCATGGCCCGTATATTTTGTATCTTTGGCAACATTTCAGGTATAAATTTTTGTCCTCCAAAGCCAGGATTCACCGTCATGACCAACACCATATCCACCAAGTCCACCAGATACTCAATTTCATCTTCAGAGGTTCCAGGATTTAATACAATCCCTGCTTGACAACCCAAACTTTTGATTTTGCTCAGAGTTCGGTGTGGATGTCGGGCTGCTTCTATATGAAATGTGATGATATCTGCTCCAGCATTGGCAAAATCTTCAACATAGGCATCGGGATTGTCAATCATCAGATGTACGTCTAATGGAACCGAACTATGAGGGCGAATTGCAGCCACTACAGGAGGTCCAATCGTAATGTTTGGAGCAAAATGTCCATCCATGACATCTACATGAATCATATCGGCACCTGCTTCAATCACCGTACGTATTTCATCTCCTAAGCGGGCAAAATCACTTGCCAGAATGGATGGTGCAATCTGTAACTTGGCCACTATACAAAAATCTCCTTAAAGTTAGTAAATGATTTCCAAAATATGTGGAGTTCAAATCAGCAATTGGTAAAAACTTTCCCCCGGAACAAAAACAACACGCACAGTACTCCTGTAGCTTTTACATTGAGAAGCGAAGAAACCAGTTAAAATCAACTCCTGCTTTTTTTAACGGCTGCGCACTGGAGGATTTCCATCTTCTAAATGGTAAGATGCATGCAGCTCACCGCCAACATAAATCTCAACACGGGCTTCACCCACATAATAAACCGGGATTCTTATTGTGCTCCCCATGACTCGTACTTCGCGAGAATTTTCATCGTACGCCGGCGGATACCGGCGCAATGTTTCCCGGTTTCCCCGCTGGTCTATTATATCTACATGGGTTTCTTCGGAATACCAGGTAAAGGGCATTACATGTCGTACCTCTGTTTCATACCGTGTAACTACCACTTCTGGTCTGGCTTCTTCAGATTCTAAACGAATTTCATAGGTTACTACCTGCCCCTGATATACAAGCGTGTCAGGTGGTGGTTCTTGATTTAATATGACATTGCTGCGAGCATTGGGATAATCTACTTCAACTGGCACCAGCGTGATACCTAATCCTGCAACACGTTGTTTTGCATCTTCGACCGAAAGACCTCTTATATCCGGCATGAACTCCCGGGCACTTTCCATGCTGTCACTCAACAATAAATGTATGGCATCCTGATTGGCAATCTGCGAACCAGGCGTGGGATATTGTGCCAAAACAACATCACGTGCTTCATGGTGAGGGATACGCGCTATTGAACCTGTACGGAAACGTGACTGCTCAAGTTCTCGCTGGGCATCTTGAAACGTTTTCTGAACAAGATTAGGTGCCTTTAAGAAGTCTGTTCCCATACTCACCGTTGGAATAACCTTGCGACCGGTACGCACCACACGACCAGCAGCCGGTCGCTGTGATATGACATGAGATTCCGGTATGCCTGGATGTGGCACCTGCTCTATCTTGCCCATTTCGAGCCCTTGTTCCACCAGGTACAAAGAAGCATCTGTTATTGGTAAGCCGACAATATTGGGTACGGTAACATGCTCACCACCTTCCAATACCTGACTAAACACAAAATACCCAGATAGCGCCATAACTGCCAGAAACACGACAAGTGCAAGTGACCATTGTATGCTCCAGGCAAAAAAACGGAGTACGAAAAAAAATACTCCTAGGATACTTTCCGAAATCGTGTCAAGTAAAAACCGTCCAAGGCTGCGTCGGTTAGGTTTGTCTGATATTGACCTTTGGTTATTTTCCACGGATTTAATAGCTCCGGACCTTCTTCTAATTGAACTTGACCATCTGCAAGGATGGCATTGGTGATTTGTTCTGTTTCCTGGCTGGTATATGTGCAAACGGAATATACAATACACCCACCATTTTTGCAAAGTTTGATGGCTGATCGCAATAACATCTCTTGTAATACCGCCAACCGCGATAAGGTTTCTGGACTTGTACGCCATTTCAGGTCGGGGTGCCGTCGTATGGTACCCAATCCGGAACAAGGCGCGTCGACTAGAATTCTGTCAAAAGATGATGCTGAAAACGGGGGAGAGGTGCCATCACCCGCCACCACATGCAAACTGTTGATTTTCAGGCGGTCTGCGTTCTCAAGTATAGCATGAATTTTACGCGTATTTATTTCCATCGTCACAATAGATGCCTGGTCTGATGTCAATTGGGCGATATGGGTAGATTTTCCACCCGGTGCCGCACACATATCGAGAATACGTTCCCCTTTTTGCGGTGTTAACAAATGCGGTGCCAACATGGATGCAGGGTCTTGCATTATAAATTGGCCATCCTGAAACCACTTGCTTCGCAAGGGTGATTTCCCTTCTGCCAGGGTAAGTTCTTCCGGAATCGTAGTTACTTTATTGGTTATTATCCCTGATTTTTCTAGCCTGTCCTGAAGGGACATATAATCATCATGTAATGTATTTATACGTAAACAGGATGGAGCAGGAGTGTTTATAGTTTGGCATATGCGCTCGAGTTGATCCTCACCAAACTGAGTTTTCCAAAGTGATATTAACCAGACAGGTATAGAGTATCGAACAGACATGTACTGCTCAACATTTTTTTCAAGGTCCGGTAGATTTACTTCATCAATACTTTTCGGAGCTTTTCTGAGTATGGCATTAACCAGCCGGGCCGTACCGGCATGTCCACGTTTTTTCGCAAGTTCAACTGATGTATGAACCATGGCAGGCGTCGTTACCTGATTGCAAAATATCGATTGAAAAATGGCCATCCTTAAAATAGTGAGTATAGATAAGGGTAATTTTTTCAATGGTTGCGTACATATAATCCCGAGAACATGATCGCACAATAATATATGGCGTACTGTGCCATATACCAGTTGTGTGAGGAATCGACGCCCACGGTCTGACGGAGCTTTCCGACGTATTGTTTTATCCAGTGAGGTATCCAGATGCATGTTACGCTCATCAAATACTCGCAACAAAACATCAATAGCAGCATCACGTACGGGATCAATTGGCATCTGTGCCCCCTGAAAAAAAGGTATTTAAAAGCTAAAAGTAGAAGTAATAAGCACCATGAATGAAGTGTTTTAAATTCATTCAATTATTGATTCAAAACAATCACCTGGGCGTATTGAATGTCCCCGCATAAAATCACCCGAGTGCATGATTTTTTTACCTGGCGCCTGCACCGTCAAGATTTCCAAAAGGGCATCATTGGTTGCTACAAAAAAACTGTGCTTGTTGACCTCAACAATCTCGCCAGCTTTCGTAATGGTATCTGACGAAACGTTGTGAAGCTTCGTTTTAAGGATGCGAAATACCTGACCGTTAAAAAGACAATGGGCAATTGGCCAGGGTTGTAATGCACGTACCTGGTTATGAATTTCCCAACCACTGCGAGACCAATCTATGCGACCATCCTCTTTAGTAATAATACGCGAAAATGTTACTTCAGCAGCATTTTGGGGGGTAAATTGTGCAGTATTTTCATCAACTTGTCGCATACCCTCCAGCATCAGTTTTGCACCGAGTTCAGCGAGTTGGTCACTTAATATAGGACTGCTGACATCTGAATCAATAGGAACAGATTCTTGTAACAAGACATCACCTGCATCCATTTCAAGCATTATGCGCATTATGCTCACGCCGGTTTGGGTGTCACCTTTCCAAATTGCCGTTTGGATAGGAGATGGGCCACGCCAGCGTGGCAATAAGCTGGGATGAACATTTAACCAGCCCTTAGCGGGGACATCCAGGAGAGGTTGTTTCAATAGACGGCCATAGGCAGCCACCGTACAAATTTCCGGAGCTTGTTTTTTTAACCAGGACTCGAAAGTACCATCATTGAGTTTGGCTGGCTGATGTACCGGGATACCCAATGCTTCTCCGGCAACTTTAACAGGGGGAGGGAGCAACTTCTTACTCCGGCCTTGCGGACGATCTGGCTGGCAAACTATCGCGGTTATCTCATGATGTCTCGAAATAGCCTGTAACGTCGGGACAGCCAGTTCTGGTGTACCAAAAAACACTGTACGCACTAAGTTAACCCTGGAATGTCAATTCCCCCGGTCATTTCAGTCATACGCTCTTTTACAAGTTCCCGGGCCTTGTCCATGGCATCGTTTATAGCAGCTCGCACCAGGGTTTCGAGCATTTCCGGGTCTTCTCTATCAATGACCTCTGGATCTATTTTCAAATCCAACAGTTCCATTTTGCCAGATACCATCACCTTCACCATGCCACCACCAGAAGAAGCTTCAATGCGTTCATCTGCGAGTTTTTCTTTGAAAGCATCAATGTTATTCTTTAATTCCATGGCCTGCTTCAGCATGCCACTCATTTTGCCTAAATCGCCTAATCCCTTGAACACGTTAGACTTATCCTTTCTGTCGGTAGATTTCAATTAATTATAAAGTATAGCTGGTTTTCAGCAATACAAGCAAGACATCCTGAATGAACATACAACACATTATTCGGAAATCTTCTGAAATTCATCTCTTTCATGCCAATCTTTGCTGGCAACATCCCAGGTACGTGCCCAATAAATGAATGGTGTATCGACTGCTGCAATGATAACTTTTATAAAATACTTACCGACTGCCAGTTGCATTGCAGTTGCCAAATCAAATATTGCCCACCATACCACCAGTCCATAAACAACCGTATCCAGTGCTTGCGAAGTCATTGTAGACAGATTGTTACGGAGCCAAAGGTGCTTTCCTTTGGTCCGACGTTTCAGCATATGAAACATCCATACATCATGCGTTTGGCTTATCAGATAGGCCAATAAAGAACCAAACACAAATCGCGGGGTAACGCCAAAAAGAACGGACAAGGCACCATGAACATTCTCTGACCATTCTTGTTGATCAGGTCGAACATTCGTAGGCAAGAACTCAAGACTGAGTAATCCCATGATCACCGCGATGACACTGGCGGAAAATCCCATGAGAACTGCCCGGTTTGCTTCTCGTTTACCGTATCGTTCTCCCAAAAGGTCTGTCGCGAAATAAATACCTGAGTAAAGTATGACTCCCATACTCGTGCTTATTCCAAAAACAGTGGTGATTTTTGGTCCCAGTAAGTTGCACAGCAAAATATTCAACACAATAACACTGTACAAACCCATTTTTCCGAAAATTCGAAAAAGTAACAATGTCAACACTAAATCAAGACACACTATGGTAAGCCAGAGCAGTTCTTGATAATTTGCAAATGCTTCCGCCAAAAAGCCAGGTAACATGGATTCCCCTAACGCAAATTTGTAGAAATAACACGGAATTTAATTGGTTATTAAAACGATTTTTTCAAGCCTGCTTATTTCATCTTGAGATAATATATCTGCTTAATCAACCAGTCCCAACGTTTAACTATAAGCTACATCAGCAATAGTCAATAAAAATTTTGCCATCAAATGCCAATATTTTAGATACTTATTACATGATATATTTCTACTGAATCATACTGGTGTTTTATTAATTCACAAAACGTGTAATAAACAGGATCGACAATGAAAGGTAATGGTATGAAAACAAGCGTAAGCAGATTTTGTATGGGTGTGGTAATGCTGTTTTGCAGTACTGCATATTCCAATGTGGAGGAAAGTGGAATGCAACTGTCGGTTATGTCATTCAATATTCGGTATGGTACCGCGAATGATGGTGATAATTCATGGCCAAACAGGAAAGACCTGGTTATCGATATGCTTCGTCAATACAATCCTGATGTGTTGGGTACACAGGAGATTCTTGATTTCCAGGTAGAATATCTGGCGAATAAATTGCCGGAATATGCCTGGGTCGGAGTTGGCCGACATACAGATGGTACTGGTGAAATGGTTGCCGTTTTTTACAAGAAATCATTGTTCAATCTTCTTGGGCATGGTCATTTCTGGTTGTCGGAAACACCAGACGTTCCCGGTTCAAAATCCTGGGACACAAGTTTAACCCGTATGGTTACTTGGCTTTTATTACAACCTATCGGCTCTGATGAAAAAATACTTTTAATTAACACCCATTTTGACCACCGTGGTGAAGAAGCCAGGAGTGAAAGTGCGAAACTGATGGTTGAAATGGCTTCCTCATTGACAGATGGCCACACGACGGTAATCATCACAGGAGATTTTAACGCGAAAGCAGAAGTATCTGATCCCTGGCAAACTTTTATTAATGCAGGTTATCTGGATACCAGGCTTGAAGTAGACAAGCCTGTCGGTCCAAATACAACTTGGAGTGCGTTTAAAGCTCCTGAACATGAAGCTGACAGCAGGATTGACTGGATTCTTTACAAAGGTGCGCATCAGACACTACATTGTGAAACAGTCTTATATAACATCGACGACAAATACCCCTCGGATCACTATCCAGTTTTCGCAATATTGCAGTCTTGTGCGCCTGAAAATTTATGATTGCAACGAGAAAAATTGCAGATTTTTGTGACTGGAATTCCTGCGTATATTTGATTTAATAGATTTTTTCCATCAAATTTTTACCTTACATAAATCATTGGAAATAAAGACGTTACATGATTTATTATGCTGCTCAATTTCTGTAAGAGAATTTTTTCTATAAATTTATTGTTAAAATGCTTGACAAACTTTGATATGATGTGGTAAAAGCATCGTTGTAAACGAGCTCGCCACGCTATTTCTTTTTCTTTCAACCCTTGTAAAATTCTCTCTCAGAAAGGCAGGTGAATACTATGCAGTGCACCTTGTGCAATGAGCACATCAACGACAATGACATGTCTTTTGGCGATGCCATCGAAGTTGAAGGTGAATACTGGCACACAGATTGTTACGAAGAGTACCACGAGGAAATCCTCGAAACGGTATAAAACCGAATTTCCTTCGTAAAATCAATCAACAAACCATATTGTCACTTTCGTATGATACCCCGGGAACATTTTCAGGTTCCGGGGTATTTTACTTTGAAGCAAATTGCAATAATAATTTATTGGATAGGGGGTGTATACTCCCAGAATGCATCCGATGAGTTACTGAGCAATTATTGCTCGAAGCTGCGAAATGTTGATTAGGTATGCTACAATTTGCATCTTACTGTCTGAGGGCAATCAGCGTATTTTTTTAGAATTTTGTTAAAAAATTGTTTTGATGTGATATCACTGTTGGTATACATCAAATTTTCATTGTGCGATTGGCTAAATTTATTTCTGACAATGCATGATTGGCTTCCAATTATTAATTATTGTGTTGGAGACCAGGTTGCGTAATACGATGTATTGTTTTACCGACCACGTCTGTTCCGCACACCAAAATCAGGGGTGCTTGAATTATGATTCGAAAACGTTCCACATCGGGAGGCGACACGATTCTCCCTTTCGAAAAAGAACTGTATGATATTGAAGAAGAACTGAAAAATGCCGAGGACCCTGAGCAACGTTCTGTGCTTCTGCAAAAAAAATCGGCTGCACGTGAAAGGATTTATCGGGATATTACACCCTGGGAAAGAATACTGTTGGCACGACATCCACAAAGACCGCGTATGCTTGATTTCACGCAACGCATTTTTGAGGATTTTATCGAGTTACATGGTGACCGGGCCGTTGGCGACGATGCTGCTGTTATCTGCGGTATAGCGCGATTTAAAGGAGAAACCGTTTTTGTTGCTGGACAACAAAAAGGCATCAATACTGATGAAAAAGTAATGCGAAATTTTGGTATGGCTCATCCCCAGGGCTACCGCAAAGCCATGCGTATTTTTAATCTGGCAGAACGGCTGGGGTTTCCTGTCATAACTTTTGTTGATACACCGGCAGCACACCCAGGAATCGATGCTGAACGTTACGGTCAGGGGCCGATCATAGCGCAAAGCTTGCTTTCTATGCTGAACCTTAATACACCCATTTTAACAATTGTATTAAGCGAGGGTGGTAGTGGTGGTGCCTTGGCCGTAGCTGTAGGTGATTGGGTGGCAATGTTTGAATATGCAATGTATGTTATTTGTCCACCAGAACGATGCGCGGAAATATTATGGCGTGATGTTGATAAAAAGGAACTTGCGGCATCTGCGATGCGGGTATCCGCTCCAGAACTCAAGGAACTGGGTGCTATTGATAAAATCTTACCCGAATTGGAAGGGGCTCACAGAAACCCGGACGCAGCAGCAAAAGTAGTGGCAGATGAAATTTCCTTTTTCCTGGATGCTTGTAAAGAAAACCGTTGGAGTCGTGTAAACCGTCAAGAAAAATTTCGTAATATGGGTATGTGGGAAGACATGCCACAGGAAACCACCAATGGTAATAGTTCGATTGTTTAATTCGAAATTTATAATCCTACTCGGTTTTTATGAAGTTTCCAAGTGAAGTTGTTATAAAATGGATGAATGCAATAATAAACTGCAAGAAAAAGAGGGGTATCTTTTACTGCAGCTCCGGGTACAACCCAAAGCTTCCAAGAACAAGATTCAGCGAGATGACCATTGGGGCTACAGGGTTTACCTTACCGCACCTCCCATTGATGGAGAGGCAAACGAAGCATTGCGAACCTTTATGTCCAAAAAACTGGGTATTCCAAAGCAATGCGTATCGTTGGTAAATGGTGAAAAATCAAGAACGAAGACAATACGAATTGATGGCATGACTATGCCAAAGCTAATTACCAGGTTGTCAGATTGATAAACCGGATTGGGTGTATTGTTTGATTTTGTGAAAGGCATAATGTGGAATTAAGACATAAGTTAGATGAAGCAGTACAAACAATTAAAACGCAATGCCAGACAACACCTAAGATTGGTATTATTCTGGGTACTGGCTTGGGTAGTTTGTCTGATGTTATTGAAGAAGCAGTTACTATCAAATACAACAATATTCCCCATTTTCCCACCTCAACTGCTGACTCACATGCCGGTGATTTAATTCTGGGCAAGCTATCCGGTAAATCTGTTCTGGCCATGTCTGGCAGGTTCCATATGTATGAAGGCTATTCCCAAGAACAAATAACATTCCCGATACGTGTAGCAAAAGCATTGGGTATACACACGCTCATTATTTCAAATGCGGCAGGTGGTATGAACCCATTATTTGATGTTGGCGATTTAATGGTAATCACCGATCATATAAATTTTATGGGGGACAACCCATTGATCGGCCCTAATGATGATTCCCTTGGGCCTCGATTCCCCGATATGAGTGAACCTTATAGTTGGGACCTAATCAAACTGGCAGAGTCACTGGCATTGGACTTGAGTTTACCATTAAAAAGAGGCGTGTATCTGGGGTGTCCTGGCCCAAGTCTGGAAACCAGAGCTGAGTATCGATTTATGCGCATGTTGGGAGCTGACGCCGTCGGTATGAGCACGGTACCTGAAGTTATCGTCGCAGTGCATGCCGGGTTAAAAGTACTGGGCTTCTCCGCGATTACAGATTCGTGTTTACCTGATGCATTACAACCGGCAAACATAAAAGCAATAATTGCCACAGCCAATGCAGTTGAGCCAAATCTTACAAAACTGGTATTGGCCTGTATAGAAAAAATGGATTAATCGTTTTATTAATTTGATTATAATTGATTATATTTATATTTTGCAGTATTGAATTCATTCATTATATTGACGTTATTAGATTTTATATTTATATTTTAAACCGTATCATACTGTTTACTGGAGAGTGCAATCATGGCAGTTAAAGCTATACGTATTATTTTTGTGCTGGGGTGTATCATCATGGGGGCTATATGGGCCAGTTACCTGATCGAAGAGCGTCTTGGAGATTCACCTGAAACAAAAACAGTACTGGTCTGGATGCTCGTTGGCAGTTGCCTGGGTGGGGGGATATCATTATTTGTGTTGGCTTTACTGCATTTTGTCACCCAGGAAATTTATGAAAAAATTGCACCTGCATTATTCTCCATCGTTCTGGCCATTGTGATTGGTTATGGAATTGGAACGTATATTCTTCACTGGTACCCAGATGCGGATCCAACCATGCAACTGTTTGTCGTCGTATCAATGGTCTTGATTTTTGGTTTTTCCGGAATAATGTTAGGGCTGACCCGTGCATCCAATTGGAACACACTGATTTCTGCTGTCGAAAAGCATAGTGTGGAAAAAGAAGATTTGAAACTGGTCGATACGAGTGTCATCATTGATGGCAGGATTGCAGATATATGTGAAAGCGGGTTCATTACAGGCAAGTTGCTGATACCACGATTTATTCTTGCAGAGTTACAGAATATTGCTGATTCTGCGGACGTGCTCAGACGCGCAAAAGGCCGTCGTGGACTTGATATTTTGAAAGCCTTGCAGCGTGAAGACTCCAAAGTAGTTGTAGACATAATCAACGATGATCCAGAAGAAGTCCATGAAGTTGACAGCAAGTTGGTATACCTTGCCAAGAAATTCAATGCAAAAGTTCTCACCAATGATTTCAATTTAAACAAGGTCGCTCAAATTGAAGGCATTGTTGTGCTCAACATAAATGATTTGGCAAATGCGTTGAAGCCGGCTGTTTTGCCCGATGAACGCATGGAAGTAAAGTTGATCAAAGATGGCAAGGAGCCCAATCAGGGCATTGGGTACCTGGACGATGGAACCATGATAGTTGTTGATGGTGGCCGGGAATTCATGGGGCACAAGGTTGAGGTAATCGTCACCAGTGTTTTACAAACTGCTGCCGGTCGAATGATTTTTACCAAGTTTAACTCCTTACTTTCGTGAACATTCAGGTTATTATAGCTGCGGCTGGAATGGGAGAACGTCTGGGAAATCAACTTCCCAAGGCACTGGTTCCTGTAAAAGGAATTCCCTTGCTGGTACACACGTTAAGATGTGTTGATTCAGTTGGTATTCTTGATGATGCCGTGATACTGTTTCCACCCGGTTGGCACAATGAATTTTTCTCTCTGATAAATAATTTTTTTGCAGATCGTAGTATAAATCTGGTAAAAGGAGGGAATTCCCGCCAAGCGTCTGTTGCCCTTGGACTGGAATGTATTGATGACAAGACTGATATTGTCGTTATTCACGATGCAGCACGGCCCTTTGTCTCGGCTTCTGTAATTCAGAATTCCATTGACGCTGCGGCGGTGTATGGAGCGGCCACTGTAGCCATTCCAGCCGTGGATACCATACTTGAATCTTCTCCAGAACTTTTTCTGGCAAACACTCCGGACCGGTCGCTTCTCTGGGCCTGTCAGACACCCCAATCTTTCCGCATACAAATCATTCAAGATGCACATGTATTCGCATTGAAACAGCAAATCCAAGCCACGGATGACGCTTCTCTGGTGCGTATGAGCGGAAACTTGGTAAAACTGGTCAGGGGAAATGAGTTTAATTTTAAGGTTACAACCCCAACAGACTTGCTGTTGGCAGAAGTATTGATAGAGAAAGGTATATTATGATGCGAGTTGGATTTGGTTACGATCTTCATCGGCTGGAGGCTGCAATCCCTATGGTACTTGGAGGTGTTAACGTACCTCATACACGCGGGCTTGTTGGCCATTCCGATGCCGATGTGCTGACACATGCTATTATAGACGCATTACTCGGTGCTGCCGCCTTGGGTAATATTGGAACATTGTTTCCTGATGATGACCCAGCGTATGAAAATGCCAACAGTATAGAAATGTTACGCATCGCCTACAAACGGTTGCGTCAAGCTGGCTACAAGTTGGTAAATATTGACAGTACAATTGTTGCGCAACAACCCAAATTAAGCCCATACCTTGAGGAAATTTGTGAGAGCCTGGCTGTTTGTCTGGGTGTAGACCGCAGTGCAATATCGGTAAAAGTCAAAACCAATGAGCGGGTGGGTGCTGAGGGTCGTGAAGAAGCTATTACGACTTACGCGGTTGCGTTAATTGAACGTTTGTAAGCTGATTTTCATTGCTCCCAGCTACTTTTACTGTCGGTTGTATTTATTAAGGGTATTACCAGTATTAAATAATCGCCTGTTATTATGGAATTATTTGGATTTCTGGGTAATCGGATAAAATTGTTCCTGGAAACCTGAGTCGTACTGATAACTGAAAGCATTGTATAGTTGCACCAGATGGAGAAGCTCGCGAAGACCTATATTCCAGGCGGGTTCCAGGTAATCACTGTCATGACGCTTGCATGTTTCGTTTTCGGCTTCACCAGCGCCAGGTGCATAATATGCCTCGGCTAAAGCATCGCAATGATATGCTGCTGCATTGTACAGTTGGATGACTTGGAGTAATTCCGATAACGAAATAATTCTGTCTCGGTTAATATCAGCAGAATGATAGGTTGCTTCCTGATCAAGGATCAGGATTTTCCCTGAAGTATAGATGACATCCATTTTGGAAGCATCTTGCGCGGCAGCGCTGGCTTCATAATATAGTAACCAGGATATCTCGTCAGTATCCAAGTTATTGTTCAACTGGAGATGTAAGTAAATCAAATCGCCGGGATTTTCTAATGGTGCTCCCAGGGTTAGGATAATGACTGCATGAGAATCTTGAATTCTACTGTACGTTTCTTTTCCCAAATCAGCTAATTCGGAAGCAAAAGTAATATCAACCAGTTCTACTTCTGCCACGTCAAAGTAAAGATTCAGTACCAAGGTCCCGACAGGTTGCGTGGTTTGCTCCAAGCGTACAGGGAGCGTGTGGATTTCTCCGGTACGGCCAGACTGCTGTGGTGTATTCAATAGAACATCAGCAGCTCCGGCATTACCGATGATGAGCAGGAGTACCCAAAGCAATACAGCAGCTTGATTATGCATGTTACAATATACAGAATTTAACCTGGTTGCCATGTAATGAAGTTCCCCGATATCCTGAAACGCATTTCTACCTGGTCAACAATCTTGGTAATCAAACCTATAATATCGTATCACAGAAAACATGAGTAAAGAGCGACTTGACATATTAGTTCAACGGCAGGCAGGCGTAACACGTTCCAAGGCACAAGGTTTAATACTTCTGGGGCAAGTTTTTGATACCCTGGGTACAAAGCTGAATAAGCCTGGTATACGTCTTGATGAGAATATTGCGTTGGTGATTCGGGATGGGCAACGTTATGTGAGCCGAGGTGGCGACAAGCTGGAAGCAGCCTTAAATGCTTTCAAACCAGATATTACGGGACGAACTTGTATCGATGTCGGAGCTTCTACCGGGGGGTTTACAGACTGTTTGTTGCAACATGGAGCTGCTAAAGTCTATGCCGTTGACGTAGGATATGGGCAGTTGACCTGGCAGTTGCGCCAGGATGAACGCGTAATTGTGCTGGAACGATGTAATATTCGCCATTTAACCCGAGACCTGCTGGGTGATATTCCAACTTTTTTTGTGGCTGACTGCTCCTTCATTTCATTAACCAAAGTATTGCCTGCCATACTCCCTTTGCTCGATGCCGATTTTTCCGGAATAGTATTGATAAAACCGCAATTTGAAGTTGGCAAAGGGCAAGTAGGAAAGGGAGGGGTGGTGCGTGACAACACCATTCAAATGGAGGTTATTGATAAATTACGCGACTTTTGTCATGGGCTGGGATTTCAAAATTTTGATGTTATTCCATCACCGTTGTTGGGCCCTGCGGGAAACCAGGAATATTTGGCCAGTTTGCGGAATTTCCAATCTTCTGAATGATTCGCAACCATCGGCCATTTCTGATAGCATATACATACAATATTCACTGTCTAACCATTGTTTTGGGTGTTAATTACCAGGTCTGAATTTATTAATCTACAAATAAAAGTAATTCATGCTCGAATTGTTACGTATCCATAATTATGCACTCATTGAAAAGCTGGAAGTTGAATTTGCTTCAGGCTTCAATGCACTCACTGGTGAAACTGGTGCTGGCAAATCAATTGTCATCGGAGCCTTGAATCTGGTATTGGGTGCCCGAGCAACGGGAAGCGTTATACGAAAAGGCGCAAATAAAGCTCATATTGAAGCATTGTTTCGCTTAGAAACTATTTCTCCTCGCCTTGACGCATTGTTGCAACTTCATGAAATCAGTTTGGAGGATGATTGCCTGCTGTTGGCGCGCACCATTACTCAAGAAGGGCGCAGCCGGGGTTTTGCAGGCGGAAAGCTGGTTCCAATAAACGTATTGTCCGCAATGGGCGATGAGTTGGTTGATCTTCATGGCCAGCATGAACACCAGTCATTGCTGAAAACTGAACGTCAACTTGATCTGTTGGATGGGTTTGCGGATTTGGAGGTCCTGGCGCTTACTCTGGAAGATAAGGTTGAAAATTTTCGTAAAATTGAACGCAAACTTCGCTCGATAGAGCAAGATGATCGTGACAAAACACGCCAGATGGAGTTTTTGCGGTTCGAACTAGACGAAATTAACACTGCTGCCCTTGAGCCCGATGAAGACACTCGACTAAAGGAACGCATAAATGTCATTAATAATGCTGAAAAGATATTTACTCTGGCGAACCATGTGTACACCTTGTTGTACGGTAGCGAGGACAGTGCTGCGTTAGATAATATTAATATTGCAAGTCGTGAGATGGAAGAACTTGCAGAGCTGACCCCAGAACTTGGGTATTTATCAAGCCAATTAACAGATGTCCGGGAAAGCCTTGAGTCTGTGACAGCCGAATTACGGCGCCATACAGATATGGTTGAATTTGATGAGGAAGAGTTGGAGCAATTGAATCTCCGTCTTGCCTTAATAGGAAGTCTCAAACGAAAATATGGTACGAATATCATTGATATTCTGGCATATCGAGACCGAGCAACAGCAGAACTGAACGAATATGAACAACGCGATACACTTCTGGAGTCCTTGCGTGCTGAACACGAACAGGTACAGAAAGAAGCGCTGGAATGCGCGAAAAGTATCAGCAAAAAACGCAACGCTGCTGCAAAACAATTGGACCGCCTGGTGAAAACAGTATTACAAGATTTAGGCATGAAGGGTGCTCATTTTGAAACACAATTTGAAACAGGGAACCTGACTGTTCGGGGCATAGATAAAATAGCGTTTATGCTTGCTGCAAATAAAGGTGAATCGTTGTTACCTTTAAAACAAGTGGCATCAGGGGGAGAGGTGTCTCGCATAATGTTGGCCTTGAAAACAGCTTTTTCTCAAGCGGATACAATCCCAACACTCATCTTTGATGAAATTGATTCTGGTGTGGGGGGGGCTATCGCTCGAAAGGTCGCAGACAAACTAGACGAACTGGCAAGATCACATCAAATAATATGTATTACACACATCCCGCAAATTGCTGCTCTGGCAAAAGCCCATTATAGAGTGGAAAAACAAAGTATTGGTAACCGTACAACGACACAAGTTGTTGCCGTGGAGGCTACTAGTCGCGTAGAAGAAATTGCGCGGCTATTGGATGGAACCTTGTCTGAAGTGAGTCTGGAGCATGCACGCGTATTGCTGGATATGCCTGGTGGTAAGAAAAAATCCGTCTTGTAAAAAAATATTCAAGATGAAAGTACAGTATTTCAGTGTGTAAAAAAGCTCTTCCATAACCATTTGAATTATGCAAATATAAATTTCCAACTGGAATCTCAATATGCCACGATTTGCTGTCACACAAAAAAAAGAAGCCGAATTATTGGCACGTATGAATACCCTGGGCATCTTGGAATCTGATCTGGATGAATCTTTTATCTCCAGTGGTGGACCTGGAGGACAAAAGGTGAATCGTACAGCGAGTTGTGTTCAACTGCGCCATAAACCTTCTGGACTTGAGGTTAAAATGCAGCAGGCACGGTCTCAATCACTTAACCGTTTTTACGCACGCCGACGCTTGTGTGAATTAATGGAATTGAAAGATCAGGGGATGCAAAGTCAGGAAGCGAGGCGCATGGATAAAATTCGCCGGCAGAAATCGCGTCGTCGTCGTCGATCAAGCAGTGATACCATCAATGTAAAGCGTGTAAATCAGGAGGACAGCATAACCAAAAATAATGACCCGGAATCGGGATAAAGATTCCAGGCCATGATAAGGTTCAATAGTATAAACGGATAAATGGTTAAAGTTTTCAAGCCAATTTTGGGACTTCAAAATCTGGGTGATATTCACGTGTTAGTAACGCATCGGCATCTGAAGCATCAACAAAGGTTTCTTGCTCAGGATCAAATTGTAATGAGCGTTTAAGCCGATACGAAATGTTGGCCAAATGACAACATGTGTTTGAGACATGAGCGTCTTCCATGTTGCCTTGTATTTCTGCTGGATTTCTGCTTTTTACGGCATCCAGGAAATTCTGAAAAGCACCATTGGATTCCGGGTAGGGGTATTCAGACTCATCAAGCTCAATCGGATTGTCAGCCGCATCAAAGAACCCCTTGTCTTGTACATAATATCCATCACTTCCATAGAACAAGTTGCCAACACGTACTCCCGATTCATCATTGGTAAAACGGTTTCGTACATCAAATACCATCATGGTGCCATCAGCGAAGGTAAACGTCGCAACGTTCGTGTTGGGAGTTTCTGCCTGGTCTTCGTAGGTATATCGTCCTCCCGCGCTGTGTACACTGACCGGAAGTCCTTTATTCATGCCCCAGGCGGCAATGTCCATCTGGTGTACACCTTGATTTCCGATTTCACCATTCCCATAATGCCAGAACCAGTGCCAATTGTAGGGATGATACAGCGAAATATAGGGTTGTTCTGATGCGGGCCCCTGCCACAAGCGCCAATGCAAGCCATCTGGGGGAGATTCCGGTTCCGCAAATCCTATGCTGTCTCGTCGGCCATGCTTGTAGCCCAATGCCCTGGCGGTATGTAATGGCCCGATTATCTCACCGGATTGAAGCAACTTAATATCTCGCATCCAGCGTTTATCAGATCGGCTTTGTGTACCGTGCTGTATAATTTGTCCATATTGTTCTGCCGCGGCAATGAGTTGACGTCCCTCAAATACATTATGTGATGCAGGTTTTTCTACATAGACATCTTTGCCAGCCTGACAAGCCCAAATGGCACTCAATGCATGCCAATGATTCGGAGATGCAATACTGATGACATCAATGTCATCATCGGCCAAAGCATCACGGATATCGACATACGTTTTAAGATCATGATCATGGTCGTTTTTGATTTGATCACGTCGTCCGTTCAGCACCCGTTCATCCGCATCGCAGATGGCAACCAGTTCTGAATCGGGAGAATTCATGTAGCTACGTATGTGGGTGTTGCCTTGTCCGTTAACCCCCACGACACAGACACCAATTCGATCATTGGCGCCAATTACAGTGCTCCGTGACATAGTACCCGCAGCCATGACTGCTGCCGCGGATGTGCCCAAAAAACTACGTCGCGTTAGTTTCATTTTACCATCTCCTTTGTATGGTTTTAATAATTCAGTTTAATAAAGCATAATGGGCAGTATGCTTTGAATTCAAGGTTCTCTACATAATCGAGTCACAATGCTCTCCTGAATGGTATCGTCATCACACGTACTATCAAAAATCAGCATAGGCAAACGGCAAGATTATTGAGCGATAATTCTCCAAGGATTAGTATATTCATTCCCGTATTTCTGGAACATGCCACCAGTCGGGGGCAATATCATGGACTCGGAGATACGCGTTGATTTCATCAAAAATAGCCTGGGAGTCCGGATCGCCGTCTTGTTTCAGGTGACACTCTACAATATCAGACTGAATTTTGTAGAATTCGAGATCTGGATCGTCCGGGTTATCTCGGATGAATTCACGTGCGCGACGCAATTCACTTTCGAAATGCGCTCTGGAATAGTCCGGCTCAGGCTCTTCGATTTTCTCCGGTGGATTTCGCAGGGCTTCGAGATGATTGATTTTCCGCAGAACAAGTGGATTGTCCGGGGAGAGTACTCCCTCGGCACGCTGGAAAAAGTCTTCGGCCTGCTTCAACTTCAGGCAAGCACGAGATGCCAATAAGTATGCCTGTATTTCTTCCTCACTCATTATATGAAGCTGGGCTTCATCGGGGCTTTCAGGACATTTTTCCAGGCAAGCTTCTGGATTTTGAAGAAAGCGATCCAGATAAAACCGGGCCAGTTCAACCGGTCGTTTTGCGTAGGCAATTGCTTCCAGGTCTTGTTCTGCCACAGAAATCAACCAGGCTCTTTTTGCCGCTTCGTCGGCGAATTCGGGTCTGTTTCTATGAATATCCGTTAAGGCACTGTCATACAAACGTCGCAAGGTATTGTGCAATTCTATCAAACTTTCCACAACATTCAGGTTACAGGGAATGTCATATTTAAAGTAGTAGTTCATGAATTCATCAATGATGGGGATACGCTCTTCCAGTATTTCCTTCGAAGTGAGTCTACCAAGATTGTGCGCGTATACTTTAATTACGAAGTTACACAGAGCCAGGTTAAATTCTTCTTCATCCGGGTTCTTCTCAATCCAATTCCGGACAAGGGTCACCAATTAATCCCTGCTTCCACTGTGGTTTTCTATGTAACGTAATTCGGCCCAACGTTTTATATTTTCCGGAGTGGCTTCGTCCTCCATCAACTTGAGACATGCTGCACGAACAGCTTCAACACTTTCTTTCTTAATCCGACGTTCACTCGCTGTCATGAAGGTTGCGAACATTTCATCAGACAATTTGCCACTTCTTCGCAAATCAGATGTTGATGGCACAATCGACTGGGTCAATCCATGTCCAATTCGAAACTCAATGGCCATCTGGGCTTGGGCATCCATAGTCAGTATCAACAGGTATAATCCTGCAATGCAAGTACAGCAGACTGCTTTCATGGTAAGATCTCCTTATGTGTCAGGATGTGTATATGCTATGGAACAGGGACGGTACGCGGATCAACCGCCGGCAGGCCTTGCTCCAGTCGATCAAGCACATGTAGCGCCCGATTAAATCTCTCATGATAGTCATGAATATCATGTTTTTCATAGGTTTCCCTGGCTTCGGTGAGCATTGCTCGGGCTTTGTCGCGGTACTGATTACGCAAGGGCAAAAAAGCACAAATTCGATGTATAAGCCTTCTCATTAAATCTGGCGTAAATGGGTCTGAATCGGTGGAGTAAGGGATAATGTCGCCCCGATCTTCGAGTATAGGCAGTATAAGTAATTTTCGAATCAAATTGTGTACTTCTTCGTCGGGATAGCGCATCAAGACAGTAGTGTTCATCAAAATAGTATAGCCATGCATTGGTGGTGGTGATTCCCCTGCTGGAGTACGCAGAATACGTAATGCGAATTCTCGAATCTCATCTCGTGGTGGCTCATGTACCAAGATAAGTACGAAATGGTTGATCAGGCGCCAGTCCTTTTTTTCTTTTTCCAATTCTTTCATACCCAGTTGTAAATAGTGCAAGACCTGTTCTTCCGGTTGTGGTAAGTAAACATTAGTCATCTCTGTTAAGGTCAGCCGGTGTTTTTTTTATATGCTTCATACTCCTTGAATATTTTCGAATAAATATTGGTGAGTTCCCGAATCATGGGCTGCGAATCCGGTTCCTCAGGAGAAGCACTGCCCTCGAATGCCAACAGGGTTAATACAACCATGCATGTACAGCAGACTGATTTCATGGTAGATCTCCTTATGTGTCAGGATGTGTATATGTTATGGAGCAGGGACGGTACGCGGATCAACCGCCGGCAGGCCTTGCTCCAAGCAATCAAGTATATGCTGATATAAAATATGAGATCATAATAGTAATATACCATATGGTGTTTACAAGTTTCCCTGGCTTCGTTGGGCATAGCGTAAAATTTTCCCTTAGAAGCTTATATATAAAAAAACTTTCAAAGCTGAAGCCTGGGCATTTCACCTGGATGTGAGCTTGGTAAGTTCAGAAAAAAAGAGAGATACCGCATATAACTTTATCTGAGCTAAATAATCGGTGAATTCTGAAGTCGAACCAGGGATTCAATACTGCTGAGATGGACACTGAACCATAGCTGATCGAAGGAAACAGTTGAATACTCATGCTGGCAATTGAAACTGGAAAAAATTATACCCGAGGGTTGCTGGTTATAGAAATTCACGTGCATGGCCGGAATAGTACACTGCTATCTGGTTTCGTTTCTGAAAGAATTTTACCCCCTAGTCTTGATCGGCATATAACAAATCCTCAAATTGCCATCTTAAAGTTTTATATTATGTTGGCAAAATTTTTTGCATGGCTCAATTTATATAGAAACTTGAGACCGTTTTTATCTATTATATTATCTTTATAAAACAAATAAGCATGGAGAGATTTTTTGCTGTACTATTTTGATCTTGCAGGAGTAGCAGTTTTTGCTGCTAGTGGTGTACTGGCGGCCCGCGATCGAAATCTGGATATCTTTGGTATTCTTATTGTCTCTACACTCACTGCCATTGGTGGTGGCACGCTTCGTGATCTTTTGCTGGATCACCATCCAATTTTTTGGATTGTTGACACTTGGTATTTGATAGTGATCATCATTGCTACGGTATTGACTATCGGTTATTTGCGAGTGCGTCTTCCGTTAACTCCGCTCTTTCTCTTGGCAGATGCACTTGGACTGGCACTTTTTGCCATTTCTGGTGCTCGGTTGGCACTTGAGGCAGGGCATTCCCCAATCATTGTTGTCATTATGGGAGCTATGTCCGGAGTGACCGGCGGAGTGTTACGAGATGTGATTACTGCAAGAGTCCCCTTGATTCTTCATAAAGAGATCTATGCAACTGCCGCAATATTGGGAGTGGTGTTGTATGTGCTCCTCCATCAGGTTGGTCTTCCGGATTCTATCGCAACAATTGCAGGCATGGCGACTATAGTAGTTCTTCGTGTTCTAGCCATACGATGGGGAGTAAATCTCCCTGTAGTATACAAGGAATAATTTTCTCACTGAGAATTTAGTTATACACCGTTGAAACTGTATGAAATTATCGGTCTGCAAGAAAATAGTTTAAGCTCTGGGCAAGGCAAAAGTTCTGACTTCTTATATTGATTTGTATATTAAGCTAAGGTCACATTGCTACATTGTAGATATATTCATTATTACTGGTACAGTTTACAAAGGTGACCCAGCTTGCATTGATCTTATCGTCACTTTTGGTAGCCATAGAACAGGTCCCGACCTTTTACCAGGGCTTGCGTCTTTGCATCTGCTATTGAACGCTTGAGCATCCAGAAACCACAATCCAGATGAATATACTGTATTCGATTTGTTCCGTGTATCTTTTCAGCAGACACAATACGTCTGGCAATTTCATAAGACCAATCCCAAAAAAAAATACTTGAATTCTTTAGGGCCCGCAAGATTACTGTTATGTGTTCAACCTGACCATTACATATCTTGCAACATGAATGATGTTTCTGTTCCAATAACTTCAAGCGACAGTATGTCATAATACAAGGCTGGTCTGTTGAAGGGCAATTTATCAAGTCGAAAACTGCCAAGTCGGCAAAAACGGGAAAACAGAATACGGAGAACGGGATATGGAAAACTTTCCACGGACAACCATTGAGCATCTATCAGTCTCACGGCTGATGATGGGAACCAACTGGTTCATGGGATTTTCCCACACCAGCAAGGCGAAAGACCGTTTAATACTTGAAACTATGACGTCTGAGCGTATCGCCGACACCATCGAAGCTTTCATGGAGCTTGGTGTAGATACGTTATATGGCATGAGCCCCGATCCAAAATTGATTCGAGCTGTGGAGATGGCCCAGGACCGCACTGGCCAACGCTGTATCATTATTTCGATCCCCACCTTACCTTTGGACAGTTCACCACAATACCTTGGAGAAGCCGAGCGGATTCTGGATGAATATGCAGCTATTGGTACCGATATCTGTATGCCGCATCAGTGTACTACCGATGCATTTATCAATCGCCGCACACAGCGACTTGATGGTATTGAAGTTTATCTGCAAATGATCCGGGACCGGGGAATGTTGCCGGGCCTTTCGACCCACATGCCTGAAACACCCATATACGCGGATGCTTCCGGGCTGGATGTAGCCACCTATATTCAGATTTACAATGCCGCGGGATTCCTGATGCAGATAGAGATCGATTGGGTACAACGCATGATCTGGAATGCGAAGAAGCCGGTAATTACTATCAAGCCGTTGGGAGCAGGAAAGCTACCGCCACTGGTTGGTCTGGCATTCTCCTGGAGTACATTACGGGACATTGATATGGTCTGTATCGGCACCGGCAGTCCCGATGAAGCGAAAGAAGCGGTTGAAATATCGCTTGCTGTCCTGGAGCATCGCCTACCGGACATGACCCTTCAGGAAACACGCAGCAAAGCATCATTGCGATAAAATAAAATATTTTATGCGCTGACATTTTTTTACATGTAGTAATGCCCGATCATTTACAATAGATGTATATGTATGACAAAAAAACATTTAAAAGCCAAGAGTTCCAGCTAAAAAAAACTTCGCTAGATTACAGTGAGGCAATTTCTTTAGGCTTGATTGCTCTGGTCGTGGTTTTGCTTTGGCCCACGGTATTTGTTTACCCAATTAAGTTATTGGTGGTATTTTTTCATGAAGCGAGTCATGGTGCGATGGCCTATGCAACGGGAGGCCGGGTAGTTCGAATGGCGTTGCACGCCGATCTTTCGGGATATTGTGTCGTAGCAGGGGGCAATGCGTTTCTGGTAGCTTCTGCCGGTTATCTTGGGAGTATGCTTGCCGGCGCGTTTTTACTTGTTGCAGCCAGGAAAACGGCTTGGACTCCGTATATCAGCCAGGCATTCAGTGTGGCAATGGTATTTGTAGCGATATTATTTATTCGACCTTTGGTCAGCTTTGGCCAGCTATTTGCATTTATCAGCGCAGGTGGTTTTTTTATGCTTGGATGGAAAGCATCACCATGGATGAACCGGGTTCTTCTGCAAGCCATCGGAATAGCCAGTTGCATGAAAGCGCTGTTGGATATGCATGCGGTGACATTTCTATCACCGAATATGCCCAGCGATGCGACCATATTGGCAGAGATCACTGGCATACCCGCTTTTGTCTGGGGTATATTCTGGCTGATTCTGGGTTTGATAACCTTATGGATGCTTCTGCCCTACCTGCTACGTAGACCTAGATCACTCTATTCTGCTGAGGATGGGGTTTCGACAGGGTCTTTATAACGGTCTTGCGGATTCTCCACAATGAACGATAACAAGAAAATAGAGACTGGCATCACGAGACTGAGAACGATCGTTGGTTGAAAGTGACCCAGCAATAACTCACCTGTACTGAAGAATACTGGACCTATCGCACTCGCAAAGACCATGATTGACATGTTAATACCGGTCAATGCACCCAGGTGTGTCCGACCATAATATTTTGGAAAAGCAACCGTTATGATAGTACCGAAAAGGCCTCCGCTGATACCGAAGCCCACCACCATTAGTGCTTGACCCCAAATATGATTCAAAAAAATCATACCGCAAGTGCCCATAAACTGGGCTATCATCATCACTGTTAACAACCACTTCATACGTATTCGGTCACTGATCAATCCGCCGACAAAATTTACAGGAACACTGATAAAAGGCATTGGTATGAACAATGCATAAGCATAATCACGCGACAAACCATTTTCTGCCGCAAGGGTAGACAGATGAAAGAACAATGCAGTGGTCAGCAGCGCGTTGAACGCAGGCCCCAAAGAAAATGCCCAAAATGGTAAGGTGCGCAGGGCTTCGTTGCGAGTAAAATCCTTGTAGATAACCGTCTCACGGGACTGCATATCTTTGCGTTTCGCATCACTAATTGTGCCATCCATATCCAGACCGCATTCTTCTGGATTATCTCTGTACAATAGCCAGCTCAGAAAACTTACGCCTATACCAACAATACTTGCCAGAATCACACAAGCCATGCGCCAGCCAACAGCCTGTACAAGATAATTCAGGACGACCATACTTCCATTAAACGAAAATGCCGTGAATACGCCAGCAATTCCCGAGGCCAGACCGCGCCGCAAGTTGAACCACTTCCCAACGGCGACACGAGCGACCATGGTCAGTAGTCCTTGCCCAAAGAAACGCATGGCAAGGAAACACACTATCAATATTGACATTGCAACAAGGAAATGACCATCACCAAAGAACCTGGAGAAATGATCAATTACTGAAAGGATCATGACACTTACACCCAGGCCTATCGCAGCGACAACGCCCATAGCACGAACACCAAACCGGTCTATCAGTGTACCGCCGTAAGGCAGAATCATACTGCTGCCAATAGTTCCCAGGGCATAGGCAATACTCAATTGGATTGAGGTCAATTGCAATACGGTGATAAGAGAATCTGTAAAGACACCTACCCCCATCGTTTGGCCGGGTATGCTCGCCACAGTACCAATGATAGAAATGGCCAATATTACCCAGCCATAAAAGAAAGATATATTTTTGGGTTTGAACGGGAAATTCACCCATCGACTTTGCACGATGTTGTGCTCCTTACCAATACATTAGTTAATTGTGTTTAAGAAAAATAATTTACTACCGAATTTCTATACTGCTAACGATAGTTTTTTAATATCTCGTGATATCCTTCACGAAAGGTAGGATAGATAAAACGATAACCAGAAGACACTATACGTCTGTTTCGATATCGACGGTTACCTCCTCGTTTCTGTGCTGGTAGATCGCTGGATGACACAATCTTGGGCTCTGGTAATTCTAACTGCGCTGCTATCCACCGCAGGAGCGTATTTTTTTCAACAGGGGCACAATCTACCGCCAGGTAACATGGTTCCGGATTTTGCAAATCAAGTAGATGTGCCAATATCCCCGCGCAATCTTCACGATGAATCAAATTCAGCCAGGCTGTTTTATCTTGTACACAGACCGCATCTCCAGTGACTACCTGATCAATGAGGCGTGTACGACCGGGACCATATATACCCGCGAGTCGTACGACTATTCCCGGAACTTTGGCTCTGAATACCTGTTCTTCGCCCAGAATCAATGCACGACTCGAAAAACTGGTTGGTTCAACCGGGCTGTTCTCATCTAGCCAGGAACCGTCTTGCTGATGGTACACACCTGTGCTTGAAGTATAGATGAATCGATCAGGTGGGCGATCCGAATTTTCAAGAACTCGCAGTAATCGGCTCACCTGGGTTACATAGGCAGCTTCGTAGGCAGCTTCTGTATATCCGGCGGCACTGGCAGTGTAATAGACAATATTCCAACGATGCGATGTAATGTGAACCTCAAAATCGCTGCTCATATCTGCGGCGATAGGTTGAATGCAGCTTGGAAGTGCGTTAATATTACGCCGTAAACCCCATACCTGATGCCCCATGGAGACCAACTGGTGTCCCAATGCCGTGCCTACATAACCACAGCCAGCTATGAGTATTTTCAATGATTTTATTTCGTTATTTTTCTCAGGCAAAACGCTGGACATTAATCTTCCAACTTAATATTCAAACAATAAAATTCTGGCCGGTCTGTATATAACACCAGAACCGGCCATGGCATGATCAATAAACGCAATTTTAAAATTAACTGTTATTCTGTTGAAATTCTCTCATGAAACTGCACAGTGTCTCTACCCCTTCAACGGGCATTGCGTTATAGAGTGAAGCACGACACCCACCAACAGAACGATGCCCTTTAAGACCATCAAGTCCTGATGCTGTTGCTTCAGAAATAAATTTTTTCTCAAGCTCTTCGTTGGGGAGTCGGAACGACACATTCATTAATGAACGGCTTTCTGGAAGTGAATGCCCACGGTAATAGCCATCACTCTGATCGATTGCATCATAGAGCAATCCGACTTTCTTGCGGTTTATGGCTTCCATTTTATCCAGCCCACCGATGTCTTCCAGCAACCATTCTGTTACAAGGCTTACCATGTAAATACCAAAAGTCGGCGGTGTGTTGTACAGGGAGTCATTTTCTGCCATCAACTTATAATCCAATAACGCTGGCAGGTTTTCCGGACTTCGCGCTATCATGTCGTCGCGAATAATAACTACTGCCATACCGGAAGGCCCGACATTCTTTTGGGCGCCGGCATATATCAGGCCATAAGGTGTGACATCAATTGGACGAGAGAGAAAATCAGAAGAGGCATCACAGACAAGTGGCACATTTCCCGAAGCTGGTTCTTCAAAAAATTCGATTCCCTGTATGGTCTCATTTGAAGTAAAGTGCAGATAGGCAGCGTCTGGATTCAGCTCCAGTTCGTCACTTTTGGGCATACGATTATAGTTGTCGCTTTTGCCATTCCATACGGTATGCACTTCACCAAATTTTTTGGCTTCACCAATAGCCTTGCCTGCCCATGAACCACAATTAATGTAATCTGCAGGTTTACCATTCATGAGATTCATCGGTACCATGGAAAAATTCATGGTAGCACCACCAGGGGTAAACAAGACTTGATAGTTTTCTGGCAGATTCAACAAAGTACGGATATTGTTTTTAGCTTTCGCATGTACCGCATCAAAAGCTTTACATCGATGGCTTATTTCCATCACAGATGCGCCTGCGCCAGGCAGGCAAAGAAATTCGTCCTGTGCTTTTTCCATTGCCTTGAGGGGCAATGCAGCGGGACCGGCAGAAAAATTGATAACTCGTTGCTCCACGGCAAATTCTCCTTTAATAATAGAAAATAATGGTACTGCGTTGTAGCACTAAATTGTGGGGTATAAGTTGTATCCGCAAAGAAATCTTGAATTGAAACACCGGTAGCGTAGTTCTGTTAAATAAACATCACAAGGAAGGCCCCCGGAAATAGCAAATAATCCTACCAGGAAGTATGCGCAGAATTTTATCACGCGCATAAACACAATGACCACCAATAATTCTATCAGGAATGCACCGGGCTATGCCAGTGTTGATATATCAGGTACACACTTGAGAATGCATCTGGTATCCTGTATTATGAATAACTTGTATTTCAAATACATTAATACTAACTTTTTACATTTAAAGGTTGCATGTCAACGCAGTGTCATTTATCACATCTAAAAATAAAACCTGTCGCATAATTGGCTTGTTGACGATATTCTCGTTCATCAACAACGCTGCTATGGCATTTATTGCATCTTGCTTGTGTGGCGCATCATGCCTTGTTTCAAATCAAGTACCTCGTGAAGGTTTGACACCTAACCCATGCTGTATGCACACAACAACGCATGGAGATATTGATGATGAAAATCAATCTAACCAATCTTCTCACTGTCATAAACCTGATGCGCCTGTAGTACCTTCAAATTTTCCAGATTCAAGTAAATACGAGGTAGTTTCAGTTGCTAATGTGTCCTGGTGTAAATGTGATCATCAAAGCAGCCAGGTGTCTGACCAAGTTGTAATATGCACAAATCGTATTATCAATGAATTGAAATATATCGCGCCGCATTGTATCCTGACATCTAGTTCAATTGACAAGATACTTGAAATATCTGCCAAACATTATTTTGACGATTATAGCCTCCATTCAGATCACACCTGCCCTTCCATATATCAAATTTGCACACTTCTCAACTGATTTTATTCACTCCCAAAAGCATCTCTTAATCACCTTTTGTGTTGTTGCATCATTTCAGCAGCATAAAAGGCTCATTACCTTGCGAAAATTTCCATGAACCTTTGAGAAATTACTTCATCGTGTTTTTGATCATGGAACTGACTGGGAGCTGATTGCCATGGACGAACAGACCAACAATACAAAGAAATCACTTCTTACAAAATTTCCCATTCCTGGTTTCGGATGTACTTATCAGATTATTTTTCTCATCATTGTGTTTACCATCGGTATTGTCGTCGGTGGAAAATGGCATTCCGATCCTATGCACGACCATGATTCAGAAAACGGTTCGCAAGCTGAGCTGGATGATATCGAAGGGGATGTCATTTGGACCTGCTCCATGCACCCTCAAATACGTGCCGAAGAATTTGGGTTGTGTCCATTATGTAATATGGACCTGATTCCGGTATCAGATGATGACGATGCCGATGCAGCAGCACGTCCACGATTGATTTCAATTAGCGATTCAGCACATCAGTTACTGAATATCCAGACTTCACCTGTCGAGCGACGCTTTGTCGAGACAGATATTCGCATGGTAGGCAAAGTCGCGATTGATGAAACCCGTTTGGCGAATATCAGTGCCTGGGTACCCGGACGTATAGACCGATTATATGTGGACTTTACTGGAATTCAGGTTCGTGAAGGTGATCATATGGTGGCGCTGTACAGCCCGGACTTGCTGTCAGCGCAAGAAGAGCTTCGTGCATCGGCTCGTACACTTGAAACCTTACGCAGTGGTGCGCCTGATTCCCTGCGCCGAATAGCTGAGACCACATTGGATGCTGTTCGAGCCCGCCTGTACAGGTGGGGATTGACTGAAGAGCAGGTCAAGCAGGCAGAAACTGGCGAATGGCAGTCGGACCAAATCACCATTTATTCTCCTATTGGGGGCACAGTGATCCAGCGTGATGGCACCGAGGGTATGTATGTGGATGTTGGAACCCCTATATATACCATTGCCGATCTTCGCCAGGTATGGGTTATGCTTGAAGCCTACGAATCAGACTTGCACTGGATACATTACGGCCAACCGGTTTCTTTTACGGCTGCAGCATTACCAGGTGAGTCTTTTGACGGCATTATTTCATTTATAGATCCCGTACTTAATCCTGATACCCGGACAGTGCGGGTGCGGGTGAATGTTGCCAATGCTGATGGACGACTGAAGCCGGACATGTTTGTGCAAGGCTATATTCGCAGCCAAATTGCCACCGGTGGGCGAGTGGTACATCCTGAGCTGGCCGGTAAGTGGATTTCTCCAATGCATCCGGAAGTTGTCAAAGATGGTCCAGGGAACTGTACGGTCTGCGGCATGCCTTTGGTACGGGCTGAAACTTTAGGGTATGTTCCTGCCAATATTACAGATGCCGACAAACCTCTGCTCATTCCCAAGTCTGCACCGCTGATAACAGGCAAGCGGGCATTGGTCTATGTTTCAATTCCAGACATGGAACGCCCAACTTTTGAAGGGCGTGAAATTATACTTGGACCGCGGGCAGGAGACTACTACCTGGTTGTGAGTGGCTTGGAACCAGGAGAGCGTGTGGTCACACACGGCACCTTTAAAATCGACAGCGCGCTTCAAGTACTGGCAAGGCCCAGTATGATGGCGCCAGATGCATTGTTGGATAAATGGGACGACGAACCACTGGATGGAATTGAATTTTCTATACGTGAAAAGATGGAGTGGTTGTTGGATGCTTCTTTACATCTGGCAGGGTTGGACATTGATTCAGAAGATGATCTTAATGATGCGGCTCAAAACATGATGCAGCATTTTAATAATATTGATCCATCTGTACTCCCCCCGGAAGCACAGGGGTATTGGTCAGAAATTGTTATGAAGCAACGCAACAATTCCATGGGGTTGCTTGCAGCAAGAACCATAACGGAACAAAAAGATTATCAGGCTGATATCCGGCGACTCGCAGAAAAAATGGGGGCCATCTTCGGCCTGATTGACGCACCCTTACCCGATGCCCCGGAAACGCTCCAGGCTGATATTCGCAAGGTGTTTGATGCATACATAACCATACAACAAGCGTTGGCTGATGATGACTATAGCACAGCGCAAAATGCCATCCCTGCACTGGAATCTCAATTACACTCTATTGATTTGTCCGATATTTCTGGTGCCGATTTATCACAGTGGGAATCCTGGAGTGAAATAATGGTTTCGGCTATTGGGGAGATGGATGCGGCAGCAGACCTGGTTGCGATGCGAGTGCCTTTTGAACCTTTATCAGATACTTTGATTGAGGTCATCAGAAACTACGGTATAGGGCCAGGCGCTCCAGTCTATCTGGTTCATTGCCCTATGGCATTTGACTTCGAAGGTGCCGACTGGCTGCAAGATCATGATCGTGTTTTGAATCCATATTTTGGCGATGAAATGCTGATGTGTGGCACGGTGAATGATCGGTTGTATGCGGGGGAAGAGTCAGCATTGGATGATGACTCAGATGAGGTGCATGATCATGGATGATAAAGCAAACTCTATATACAAAGAAACGCCCAAAGGGATAATCGATCATCTCATCTGGTTTTGTTTGAACAATCAACTGGTTGTCATTTTAATAGCATTGATATTGGTGGGTGCTGGTATCATGACCGCGCCATTTGCCTGGAACTTGTGGGACCTGCCTCGCGCTCCAATAGCTGTTGATGCCATACCGGATATCGGTGAAAATCAGCAGATAGTTTTTACGGAATGGCCGGGACGTTCACCACAAGACATGGAAGACCAGGTGACCTACCCGCTCACTGTGGCATTGTTGGGCATTCCCGGTGTTAACAATGTACGTTCTTTTTCTATGTTTGGATTCTCCTCCATTTACGTGATATTTGATGAGGACATCGAGTTCTATTGGTCGCGTGCTCGTATTATCGAAAAGTTGAACAGCCTACCCCAAGGCGCGTTGCCCGATGGGGTGCAGCCTTCGTTGGGACCAGATGCTACTGCGCTTGGCCAGGTCTACTGGTATACGCTTGAAGGAATGGACCCGGACGGCAACCCGGCTGGTGGATGGGACTTACATGAGCTCCGAAGTATTCAGGACTGGTATGTACGTTATGGATTGCTTGCCGCAGAAGGTGTGAGTGAAGTAGCGTCTGTCGGCGGCTATGTACTGGAATATCAGGTTGATATCAACCAGGATGCCATGCGTGCCCATAACATCATGTTGATGGATGTGTTTGATGCCGTCCGCAATTCCAACATTGATGTGGGAGCTCGGGAACTGGAGCTGAACCAGGTGGAGTATCTCATCAGAGGCAGAGGCTTCATCGAAAGTATCGAAGATATCGAAGAAACGGCTATACGGACAGTAAATAATGTACCCATCCGTATACGCGATATCGCAAATATTACGCTTGGGCCGGCAATGCGGCGTGGCGTACTAGACAAAGAAGGCGCGGAGGCGGTGGGGGGTGTCGTGGTTGTGCGTTATGGCGCAAATCCGCTGTCAGCTATAGACAACACGAAAGCGAAAATTGCTGAGCTTGCCCCGGGCTTACCTTCGAAAGCTGTCGTTGATTATAGTAAAACGGACAGTGAATCGGTGCGAGAATTTGCTGAAACACTGGGCTTTGTTGCATATCATGGCCCCGATCTTGATCAGGAAGCCTGGCTGAGCTGGTTACGAAGTGTTTCGCGGGAGGAATGGCCGGAATGGATAACGATCAGCCAGGTCACCATTGTACCTTTCTACGATCGCACCGGATTGATTTATGAGACACTCGGCACGTTGCAAGAAGCCTTAATATTGCAAATCCTCGTAACTATAATTGTCGTCGTAATAATGGTGCGACATCTGCGAAGCTCAATTCTTATCAGTGGCATATTGCCCATGGCAGTTTTGTTGTGTTTTCTGACCATGAAACAGTTGGGTGTTGACGCAAATATTGTTGCTCTGTCTGGCATTGCCATAGCAATTGGCACCATGGTGGACATGGGAATCATCTTGTGTGAAAACATACTTAAACACCTCGATGAATCCGACAAAAATGTTCCAAGACTGAACGTTGTTTATCGCGCTGCGAGTGAGGTAGGAAGTGCGGTGCTGACTGCTGTGGCAACCACGGTTATCAGTTTTCTCCCAGTGTTTACCATGACTGGTGCCGAGGGAAAATTGTTTAAACCATTGGCCTTCACCAAGACCTTTGCACTGATTGCTTCCGTATTATTGGCCTTGACACTGTTGCCCATCTTGGCCCACTTGATATTGGCCCGTAAGCCTGGAACACCTTTGTTGAAGTATATTGGTTTGATTGTATTGTCTGTTGCGGGCTTGATACTCGGTTACCTCTACTTTTGGTGGATAGGCGTTATCGTAATTGCTGTGGCTGCCTTTCATGCATTCGGGGAGCGACTGCCTGAAGTACTCCGTGGGAGCGGCGTATGGGTATTAAATGGGGGTGTTGCTTTACTGGTCAGCTTACTACTCAGTTATCTATGGGCACCACTTGGGGTGGAAAAAGGGCAGGTCGCAAATTTTATATTTGTCAGCCTTCTGATAGGTTGCCTGTTGCTCTTTTTCAATGCTTTATTATGGGCTTATCCTCATATATTGCGCTGGTGTTTACGCCATAAACTCCTGTATATGTCCTTGCCAACAATCATACTAGTCTTTGGTATGTGTACCTGGCTTGGATTTGGAAATATTTTCGGCTTCATGCCCGAAGTAATTCGAAAAACCCAGATTTATACTACATTGCATCACCAGTTTCCAGGTCTGGGCCGCGAGTTCATGCCGCCACTTGATGAAGGTTCCTACCTTTACATGCCAACTACGATGCCGCACGCATCTATTGGTGCCGCGATAGAAATGTTGCAGGAGCAAGACCTGCAGATTGCTGCTATACCCGAAGTAGAATCGGTAGTAGGCAAAATTGGCAGGGTGGAAAGCCCGCTGGACCCGGCACCCCTGAGCATGGTAGAGACTGTTATAAATTACAAACCAGAATACACTGTCGATGAAAATGGGTATCGTCTGTACTTTGCTTATGATCGAAGTACAGGTCAATTTCTACGCGATGACAATGATGAATTAATCCCAGATTCAAGGGGAATGCCCTATCGCCAATGGCGAGACGAGATACGCAAGCCCGATGATATTTGGGATGAAATCGTTGCAGCAGCTCAGTATCCCGGTGCTACCAGTGCTCCCCGATTACAACCGATTGCTGCGCGTGTGGTCATGTTGCAAAGTGGAATGCGCGCCCCGATGGGTGTAAAAGTGCGCGGTCCCAACCTGGAGACCATAGAGCAGGTAGGGCTCGAGGTTGAGCAATTACTGAAGCAAGTACCTGGCGTACAGAAATCTGCGGTATTCGCTGATCGTATTGTTGGTAAACCATACCTGGAAATAGACATTGATCGGCAGGCCATTGCGCGATATGGGATAAGTATCCGCGAGGTTCAGGATGTACTGGAAATGGCCGTCGGGGGTGAGGCGCTTACAACAACTGTCGAAGGACGCGAAAGATATCCTGTCCGGGTGCGATTCATGCGGGAGATGAGAGACAGCATTGAAGACCTTGGTCGTATCATCATACCCACCAAGGAGGGCACCCAAATTCCACTGGAGCATCTGGCAGATATTCGTTATGTGCGTGGTCCGGAAATGATCAAAAGTGAAGATACTTTCCTGGTAGGGTATGTGCTGTTCGACAAACTCGCAGACTATGCGGAAATCGACGTTGTACAAAACTGTATAGACTACCTGGACGAAATGCTGGCAACCGGGCAATGGAACCTGCCACCAGGTGTCAGCTATACATTCGCTGGTAATTATGAAAACCAGATTCGGGCACAACGCACCTTATCTATTGTTCTGCCCGCGGCCTTGATGATTATCTTTGTAATCCTATACATGCAGTTTAAGTCTGTGTTGACAACTGGCCTCGTTTTCGCAGGCATTATTGTTGCCTGGTCTGGTGGATTCTCATTGCTTTGGTTTTACGCCCAACCATGGTTCATGGATATCAATATTGGCGATGTGAACCTGCGTGATCTGTTTCAGATTTCACCAATAAACCTGAGCGTGGCTGTTTGGGTTGGCTTCCTGGCGCTCTTTGGCATAGCAACAGACGACGGTGTTGTAATTGCAACCTACCTGAAACAAAGCTTTGCTGCGCATCGAACTAAAACAGTTAATGAAATCCGGGAAGCCGTTGTGATCGCTGGCATGCGGCGGGTCAGACCCTGCCTGATGACATCAGCCACTACAATTCTTGCGCTTGTGCCGGTGCTTACTTCCACTGGTCGCGGTTCAGACATCATGGTGCCGATGGCTATCCCTTCTGTGGGGGGCATGATGATCGTGCTGCTCACTTTGTTTATGGTGCCGGTACTGTTCAGTTGGATCGAAGAAAGCAAACTCAAAGCACAGTATGTGGTGGAGCAGGTTGGTGAGGCGCTAACCGCAGAAAACACTGAAGGTAAGTGAACATGAAAATATATTCAACAAAATCCGTTGTGTGTATGGTGATTTTTGCGCTGAATTCTGTAAGTGTTTATTCAGAAACGATTGCTGAAGATGCTGAAATCATCGTATTGGAAACATCAAGAACCAATGATGATATAGACCTTGCGGATGATCTTACTGCAGACGACGTACTAGGTGAAGTTGGCGAACTACCATTCAGAACACCTCTGTTACTGGAAGACACCGATACAGGGAATTTTTTTGAAGGTAACGGTGAACTCCAGGCATACCTTGTCGAGGCGGCAGATAATCATCCTGCTTTGAGAATGTGGCATGCATCATGGCATGCCGCTCTGGCGCGCATACCCCAAGTAACATCACTTGAGGACCCCATGTTTTCCTACACTCAGTTTCTGCGCTCAGATATGAATAAGTTCAGTCTCATGCTGGGACAGCAGTTCCCGTGGTTTGGTACCCTGGCGCTGCGTGGTGAGCAGGTGGCAGCAGAAGCAGAAGTGTTGCGCTTACAAATGTTCGCAGCACGTAATGAGATATTCTGGCAAGTAAAAGATTCTTATTATCAACTTGCCTATCTGGCAGACCAACTGGCAGTGGTTGAAGCTCAAATTGAGCTGATTAATTATACCGAAGAGGTAATACGAGTGCGGTATGGCTTGGGCATTGCAATGCAGGATGAATTACTGCGTATTCAGATGGAACAGTCGCGTGCATTAGATATGCGCCAGGAAATTCTGCAACGGAAGGCCCCTGTTTCTGCTTCATTGAATGAAGTGCTGGGCAGACCCCTGCATGACGATATCCCCTGGCCAGTACCCTCTGTTTCCCCCCCGAAGTCTCCGGAACCGGCTGCATTAACAGCTTTGATAAGCGAACGTAATCCGCTGATTTTAGCGCGAGTGTCTATGCGGCAGGAGCGAGAAAAGGGAGTTGCATTGGCACAACGCAAAGCGTATCCAAATATAACCATCCAAATGGAGTATATGGTCGGACGCAATGAAGGGCGTATGTGGGGAGACCCCTGGATGCCGGGACGTGTCATGGCGTATCGTGGTATTGCAAGCACAGCTATGGGTACCATGCCTTTTAACCCAATTGACAGCGCCCTGAACTTGTATGATGCATTTTATCAGGAACCGATGGGCCGGAACAGGGATGAGTTTGCGGTATCGCTGTCGGTGAATGTACCTGTTTGGCGTAAACGCATTCGAGGTGAGGTGGAAGAGGCCCGGCATCGTGTTCGGGCGGTAGAATATGAACAGCACGCACTGGCCCGTGAAATTGAGCGTGAAGCACACATGATGTTATTCGAAATGGAAGACGCTAAACGCAGGTTGGCTTTGTATCAAGATGATCTTGTTCCCAAAGCACAACAAACCTTTGAAAGCCTGCTGAGTGCCTATGCAGGTGGAGGGTATTGGGGTGGTTTTGTCGATGTGCTGGACAGTATTAACCGGTTGCTGGATTTCGAGCTGGAACAAGTGCGTGCGTCTCGAGACTGGTATCTGGCTGCGACACGTCTGGAATACCTGCTTGCGGGCCCCTGGGATGAAACGATTGAGGAACCGGATGATATTGAAGTGCCAGCCACTGATTTTTGATAAAGAAGTATGTCTATTTATTTTTTTGATGCCTTCATTGTCTATTGTGGTATATGCGCGGTTGCCATGAATGATTGATGTGTCTAGAAGTTGGCATTCGTAGTAGCAGCCCCAACAAATAAAAGTATAAAAATGATATAGCCAATGAAAACCAAAACAGTGATTATCAGGTTTACATAACCTAGTATTAGTCCTGCCAATGCCAATCCACGATTGCTGTCTGAAACCTCACCACGGCGAATCTGTGCCATAGCGCTGTGTCCACATATTATTGCCGGAATTGCTGCAAGAAAACCCAGGCAGACATAAGAGAGAATGCCCAACACCAGGCTGGTGATCGCCATGGTAGAGTTGGGGTTGGGCGGGGGCATATGCGCATAACCACCGGGTTGTTCATAACCTTGATAACCACTCATCCGACTCATCCTCCCATTTTGTTTTCTTCTAAATACCTATATCACAGGTAACCATTTCAATTCGGAGCAACCATATCGTAGCACATTTGTGGTTTTGTAGTGAATTTTGGAAACTTGAAAAAGGTTTCCATTGTTCGTTAACAATTTAATTGTATCAGGGCGAAAATAATGAAGTGAACCTGTCAGCGTAATGACATTACATCAGTTAATGCAGTATCCTTTTGTATGATAGTCTTAAATTGTAATTTTTGCACAAAATTTATTGAAAAACACCTAAAAATTAAGGACAACAGGAAAGAACCTAAGCGATGACTACGACCCAGGCTGTTCAACTGAAGCGCCACGGAGCACCCGAACAACTCCAGATAGTCAACATCCCTGTACCCGAAAATCTTGTGCCAGATGAAGTTCGAATCAAAGTTGCCTTTTGTGGTGTAAATTTTGCCGATATATTAACCAGGTTGGGAATATATCCAGGGACACCTTCCCCGCCATTTGTGCCTGGGCTTGAAATATCTGGGCGCGTGGAAGCAGTGGGGGAGAATGTGCCTGATTTAACTGTTGGCCAGCCAGTCGCGGCATTTTTAAACCAAGGTGGCTACACAAGTTTGGTGCAGGTAAAAGCAGATACTGTATTGCCTTTGCCAGACGGAATTTCATTAGACACGGCTGCTGTCTTACCGATTAACTATCTCACTGCCTGGTACATGCTCATGTCTCAGGCCAACATACAACCCGGTGAAACGGTAT
>CAZIDP010000003.1:0-174314 GCA_964537975.1 uncultured Nitrospirales bacterium
TTCTTTCGTGAAGCAACGATACCTTTTCAGATAGATTTATTGTAAAGCAATTCGTGTTTTTGACTTTTTCAGGGCATAAGGTTACAATACGCCCCACATTCCCCAACGCTTTCCCGGGTAATTCCCTCATTATTGACCCCTAAAAAATATCAGGAGTATGACGTGGATAAACTGGTGAGCCTTTGCAAACGCAAGGGATTTATATTTCAATCAAGTGGCATTTATGGTGGTATCAATGGATGCTGGGATTTTGGCCCACTCGGTGTTGAGTTAAAGCGCAATCTGAAAAACCATTGGTGGTACCATTTTGTGCAAACCCGTGATGATATTGTTGGTTTGGATGCCAGTATCATCATGCATCCCGATGTCTGGGTAGCCAGTGGCCATGTTGAAGAGTTCAACGACATCGTTGTCGATTGCAAAGAATGCAAAAAGCGATTTCGGGAAGACCACTTGGAGAACAAGGTGAAATGCCCGGAATGTGGTGGTGAACTGACCGAACCCAAAAAGTTCAACAGTATGCTGCGGACACGCCTTGGCGTCAGTGATGATACCGCGGTAGAAACCTATCTGCGACCAGAAACCTGCCAATCGATTTTTGTCGATTTTAAAGAAGTTTATTCTTCTTCACGCACCAAAGTGCCTTTTGGAATCGCGCAAGTAGGAAAAGCATTCCGCAATGAGGTAAACCCCCGGAATTTTATCTTCAGAAGCCGGGAATTCGAACAGATGGAAATCGAGTTTTTCTGCAAAGAAGAAGATGAAGAACGGTGGTTTGATAAGTGGCAGGAAGATATCTGGGCCTGGTACCTGTCAATCGGTTTGCAGGAAGACAAGATGCGTTGGTATGAACACCCGAAAGAATCGCTCGCGCACTACTCCAAGCGTACCGTCGATGTAGAATATGAATTTCCCTTTGGTTGGGGCGAGTTACAGGGATTGGCCAACCGAGGCACATTCGATATTAATGCCCATTCAAAAAAATCAGGCAAAGACCTTTCCTATTTTGATCAGGAAAAAAATGAACGGTTCATACCCACTGTAATAGAGCCATCTGCTGGTGCAGATCGAACTGTCTTGGCCGTGCTTTGCAATGCATACCGGGAAGAGCAAGTAAATGATGAAACCCGGATTGTGATGGGCTTTACACCACAACTCGCGCCAATAAAAGCTGCTGTACTGCCCTTGGTTAAAAAAGATGGTCTGGCAGAAATGGCTCAGGATTTTGAGAAAAAACTACGGCGCAAGTTTAATACTTTTTATGATCATGGTGGCGCAATAGGGCGTCGTTACCGTCGTATGGATGAGATTGGCACGCCTTTTTGCATCTGCTTGGATTATGATACCAAAGAAGACGGTACCGTAACGATCCGTGAGCGGGACAGCATGGAGCAGATACGTATACCTATGGATGACGTCGTCGCATATGTTCAAAAAGCCATAGATTTAGACCAGGATTAGCATAAGCCGGTGTTGGAACCGGATACTATCATGCAACCTTTTGATTATGATTTAGCAGCCTCGTCTTATGACCAGTTTCGTCGAGGGCGAGGCCCTTATTTTTCCAAACTGCTGGAGCTTTCCAGAATAGCACCCGGTAATCGTTTTTTGGAATTGGGTGCCGGAACAGGCAACAATACACTTGCGATGGAAGAAGAATGCGGTGCTGTGCAAATTGTAGCACTGGATGCTTCTCTAGGTATGTTGAACAAAGCGAAAGCAAAGTTACATCGTTCTGACTGCCTGCAAGGCGATGCACGGCATCTTCCCTTTAAAAATGCTGCCTTTGATTTTTTGTATTCAACGTACCTTGTTCATCACATAAAAGAGATTGAAGTTTTTTTTCGAGAAGGCTACCGGGTACTTGCTCAGAATGGCATCCTGGCAACAGTCTCGACGCCTGAAGAATTTATCAAGAAGCATCCAATGAATACATATTTCCCCAGCTTTGCACGCATTGATCTGGCCAGATTCCAATCAATTGATTTATTAGTGCAGGCGATGAAGTCTGTTGGTTTTTCCGATGTTACGCATTGCATTCTTGCTGACGCACCTTGTCCTGTTGATGCAGAATATGTTCACCGTGTAGAGAACAGGTTCATATCAACCTATGATTTGATCCCTCCAGAGGAATTCCAATCAGGTGTTGCACGGTTAAAAGAAGATGTACGTGTGCATGGCAAGTTGCCAGTAGAATTGATTCGGGAAGCAGTTGTTGTTTATGGCAGAAAAAATTGCTGATCTATTTGGGACTGCTTCATTATGCGTGCTATACTTTTCGTTTCAATACATAAAATTACACTGGCATACGACAAGCTCTTCAGTTAAGTTAATAGACTGACATAACAGCTTGTTGGTTCTTTTTTTTCAATGTAGAATACATTTACATGTATTTATCCTTGGAAGGGTTAATGGATAAAAAACATGGCCTTGTTGGAAAATATACACACTCCAGATGATGTAAAAAATTTAGACACAACACAATTGGAATTGCTTGCAAGCGAATTACGTGAGCAAATCATTGATGTTGTGAACCGAAATGGTGGTCATCTGGCATCTCCATTGGGCGTAGTGGAATTAACAATCGCCCTCCATTATGTTTATGACATTGGTGTGGATCAGCTCATTTGGGATGTCGGGCACCAATGTTATGCCCATAAAATTCTCACGGGTCGCAAAGACAAGATGGATACGCTCCGGAAAAAAGATGGGCTTAGCGGTTATCCAAAACGATCTGAAAGTCTCTATGATTGTTTCGGTACCGGCCACAGTTCCACATCCATTTCAGCAGCAGCTGGTATGGCTGTAGCGCGTGACTTGAATAACGAAAACAATCATATCATTGCCCTGATTGGCGATGGTGCCATGACAGCAGGTATGGCGATCGAAGGCTTGTCACATGCGGGCGACCTGGGCCTGAATATGCTCGTTATTCTGAATGACAATGAAATGTCGATATCGCGGAATGTGGGGGGGTTGTCTAAATACTTTAACCGTCTCATAACCGCGGCTCCGTATAAGCGCGCAAAACAAGATGTGGGGAGTTTTGTTAAAGCTATTGTCGGGCAACGTATGACACGTACCATCCAGGACTTGGAAAAATCCATCAAAGGTTTTATTACACAGGGGATGTTATTTCAAGAGCTTGGCTTCAATTACCTTGGGCCGGTCGATGGGCACGATTTACCCTTGCTGATAGAGTGCCTGAGCAATATCAAGCAGATGAAAGGCCCCATCATCCTCCATTGTCGTACTGAAAAGGGGAAAGGGCTGAAGGTTGCAGAAGAAGACCCCCAGAAATACCATGGGGTGAAGCCACATGCATTGCAGGAGACAGACCAGGAGGGCAACGCGTTACCTGCTCCAGATGAAGCCAAGAGACTCTCTGTACCTACTTTTACCGACTCATTCGCTGATGTCATGATTGAAATCGCAGCAATGGATACCCGCGTCGTCGGTATAACAGCAGCCATGCCCACAGGCACTGGTTTATCACGTTTTGAAGAGGTATATCCGGACCGATTTTATGATGTCGGTATTTGTGAACAACACGCTGTGACTTTTGCCGCAGGTCTTGCCGCCCGGGGTATGAAGCCGGTTGCCGCAATTTACTCCACATTCTTGCAACGTGGATATGATCAATTAATTCATGATGTCTGTATCCAGAATTTGCCGGTAGTTTTTGCAATTGATCGTGCCGGTCTTGTTGGTGAAGACAGCCCGACGCAAAACGGTACTTTCGACATTTCGTTCCTCCGCGCAATTCCCAATATCATTATTGGCGTACCACGCGACGAAATTGATCTCAAGCTTATGATGCAATGGACATTGTCTGTTGACTATCCCATAGCCATTCGATACGCCCGTGATAAAGCAACCGTTATCGGCAATACCGATTGCAGAGACATTGCACATGGAGAAATTTTACGCATTGGTAGTGACGGAAATTTCCTGGCAATAGGACCCGCTGTGCTATCGTGCCTTAAAGCAGCAGAAATGTTGGAATCTGAAGGAATTTCGCTTGGTGTTGTAGATGCACGGTGGGTGAAACCACTGGATACCGACCTGTTGTTAACACTGGTAGACACCCCGATTATCACTGTAGAAGAAAACACCTTGCCTGGTGGATTTGGAAGTGCTGTGCTTGAGTTTTATGCCGATCTTGGAATGCTGAGTAAGCTGCGCATACACCGTGCTGGAATCCCGGATATCTTCAGCGAGCAAGCAACACGGGATGAACAACTGGAAACCCATCATTTAGATGCATTGGGTCTGGCAGAGCAGGCAAGAAAATTTTTGCATATCCATTCAACTAAAACGCCAGCACCTGTTCGCGTTTCCTGACAAAAATAATAGACCAATCTCTATTACAATACCGCTATTTTAACTGTACACAATTACTCCGATAGAACATTATATAGAAAAGTCAATTGTTGTGCTTTCCTGTGCGATATTGATTAATGAATTAGCAAGCTGGTTTAACCGAGAACATGTTAATGCGTCAATGCATTCACCTGTTTCACAAAATAAAGCATGGATACGCGGTAATGAAACATTGTCCGATTGTAAAACAGCGCCTATATGCTCACATACACCAGCGAGATGGCTCAACGCTTTCACTGCCCCTGATTGGCCAGACGCAACACCAAGTAAGAAAACAGGTTTCCCTGTAAGTGCAGAAGGGTAGCCCATATTGTCAATGAAGGTTTTGATCACCGAGCTGTAACTACCATGATATTCCGGCGTTGTAAGTAATACAGCATCTGCCGCTTTGATTCTGTCAGTTATCTCAAACGCAAAATCATCTGCAACTTCTTGTCCAGGAAATTGCATCAGCAAATCTCTGGGGTTTAATACATCAACATTGGCTCCATAGTTTTCACGCAGCAACTTTTCAACATAGCGAGCTGCATGTGCAGTCCGACTGTGCTGTCGTGCGCTTCCAATTATGATTGCAATGTGTGGTGTATTCATTATATTTGGACTAGAATGTATGGGAGAGTTTATGAATCAAACAACAATTCAATAAACTCTTTCTATATGAACAATTATTCCTTCCTGTTGACAATAAACCACAAAATAAAATCATGAAGACGGAATGATTTGAGTAGATTGCGATTGTTCAGGTAAAAAAAATACCCCGGAACTGACTTTAAAGTCCAGGGTATTGTAACAGGTTTGTATTTCTAAATTATTGTTCCACAGGTCTATGAGTTACCCTCTCCTGAAAGGTATCCGCCCAATGGTTTTTCTGGCGGTACATAAGTAAAAGGTGTCTCTACTGGCACAACCTGTACCGGTGTTGTCAGTTTGAGAGGGTAGGGGATATTTGGCAAATCATAAGTTAGCTCTATCATGAACGCAGTCCAGCCATCATCAGGCATATCAACTGTGGCCTCATACAAATTGCCGCCGATGTCTTCAAGAGGTGTTGACTCCCATATTGGCCCTACTATATCAAGTCGAAAGTCTCGCGCTTCCGGATTGGTCGCTTTCCAGAGAAGCGCCTCACGGGGCATCTGGGTAGTTTCAACGCGGGTAGTATTCGCCGATGGGAACGTCCAATGCAATTCTGGCAACGTCGTGTCTGTTAACAGCGCCTGATAAAAAACCATAATACTGATGTTCGCGTCTGAGCCACGCAAGCTGTGGTCTGCATTGGGTACATAGCGAAGATATTTAGGTCCTGGCAATTCATCCCAATAAAATTGTGTGGAATCCGGAACAAAGAATTGGTCTCCAGTGGCATATATAAGATACTTCGGCATCGTAAAGCGGTGGCGATAATGATATGGTTCAACTATTTCCAACAATCGATCGTATTCCGGGGATCCCATCCAGTTCATAATGTCGTGCTCAACATAATCTTTTACTGCGGGAGCCCAGAATCCATACACAGACCAATGATGCTCGAATGATGGAACAAGATTCAGCAAGTTTATCACCACTGGTGCAATGGCTCGAACTCGCGGATCAACAGCGGCTGTTGTCCAGGTTGTCCAGCCACGCTTGGAACCGCCAAATACCATGAATGAGGATATATTGATATCTTGCTCATCAATGTCCCCACAAAAATCCTGTATCGTATCCATCGCCCGGACCACGCCTTTGGTCATGGGAAGACGTGCCAGCCAGTCAGCATCTCCCGTGTGCAGAAATTTATCCCAGGTATAAGCTATAAGATCATCTTCAAACATCGGTCGATCAAGATCAGGGAATTGCAATGGTTGATTTGGTATTTGACCCAAATCAGCTACCACAGAATTGGAAAAAAGGGCCAATTGCAATCTTTCATCGTCAGGATTTTCATTATACTCACTGCCATTTCTGCCACCACCAATCATCAATAATGCGGTTTCGTGTTGAACGTTGTCCGGAACAATAACCCGAAGCCAATGTTGCCATTCAGTTCGGTCTACTTCACTGGAGCTACGCCAGGTCTGAGAAACGAGATCAATAACGTAATAAGTCCAACCATCTCCTTTCAACGTATGTGCAACTTCAAAACGATATGCAGGATCGTCACGCTGAATGTATTCATCTAAAGGAGTAATATCGGTCAATATTGATGCGGTGGGTTCGACTGTTTCTTCCGCTTTTTGCACGCATCCAGAAGAAAATAAAAGCAATAAAACTACCGTTAATGTGAATCCAAGTGTCAAATACTTACTGGACCAGATCATACATCATTCTCCTGCTGCGTTGTTGGTTTATAGGCTATACATCACATTTCTACGGAAATCAAGTTGGTAAATTTCCTGGATATCCAGATTTTATGGTTTGGGATTCTGTATTGGAACCCGAAATTCAGTATTACCAGGAATATCGGTATAGATCAAAATGTCTTGGCCATCCATGCTGCCATCTACTGGTATATCCATAATTCGTATTATATAGGCATCGCCTCTTTGTTCCCTGATTTCGACACCCATATCAGGTGATGGAGGTACTACTTCAACTACTTCAAAATCAACTACCTTGCCCGGTGATACACGTATATATTGATTGGTGGTTTTTTCTGAATCATCGTTATAAGGTATGCGTAAATGTGTCGGAACAATTACAATATCACCCATGACTTGACCAGCTACCCTTAATGTCACCACAGGATATTCAGCACTCCCTGTATGTATCGATATGTTGTTATTAAAGGTTCCCTCTGGTGCATTTTCTTTGACTGACAAAGTTAGCTCATATTCTTTGCCAGATTCCAACATTTCATAATCAACGGTAAGGGCATCTATAGGATTGACAATTCTTTCAATGTTAAAAAAAAGCTCTGGAAGCATAGAGGTTACGCGAACTTTTTCTACACTTTCACCGCCCAGCATGACCTGTCTGAAGTTAACGCTGCGAGGTTCTATATTGATTGGTGCCAATGCTTCTCCTCTGAATTGTAGTCGAAGAGCGGAGGTTTGGGGATCATTACTGCGAACCGTAAAACTGGTTGTCTGTGGTCCATACCGATTTTTCAAATCAAAGTTTGCAGAAATGGTTGTTGATTCACCAGGCTCCAGCTGATCTTTTTCCGGGTGTGCGGCAGAACAGCCACATGAGGTTTGAATACCCTGAATTATCAGCACTTGATCACCCGTGTTTTGAATCGTGAAATCGTTCGTAACAACTTCAGTATTTAATGCAGTGCCAAACTGGTATATTGGTTCAGAAGTAGTGATACGAGGTTGTGCCGATGCTTGTGTAGCAAAACCAACAACAATACAACAGACTAATAAAATAAAATAACGCAGGAAGTGCTTTGCAGTTCTTGAATTCCGGCAATTGTCATGATTTAACATTATATTGGGAGGGCTCCTATAGTAAATTTTGAAAATGCATGAATAGCCTGTAACAAAAACGATTGAGTAATGTAACTCAGACCAGAATAATAAACATAACGTTACAAGATTGAACATTACAATCGCAAGAACAATGCTTGAAACATTCAATGGTTTTCGTTAGTATACGCTCATGCTGGATCATACTACTTTAATTTGGTGAAGGTAAACTCTCTATGCTCAAAACAGTGTTTGATAACCCGTGGGTACGTGCGGCAGGGCTTTTATTTGCAATTATATTGGGGGCGTGTCTGGTATACATGCTGAGTCAGGTACTTGTTCCCCTGTTCCTGGCTTTTTTGGTTGCATATGCATTTGATCCTATTATGGATTATTTCGAGTCTAAACGTATTTCACGAACGGCAGCAGTGGTAGGATTGGTGTTTGTTTTATCAATAACCGTTTTGATGATACCCCTGTACTTTGTACCCAAGATGGTTACAGAAGCACAAGATTTGATTGATAGTGCCGCTCGTGAAGTTGATGATTCCTGGTTAAATCGAATGCTTGAACGATTGCCTCTTGAAATGCTGATTGATTTATTGCCTCCTCCTGATGAATCAACTGCGTATGATTCTGATGCATACTTACAGGATGCATATGGGTATGAGCATGGGTATGAGCATGGATATGAAGATATATCCTCCATTGAAGCTGATGATGAGACAGTAATTGCTTTACGAGGCACCGATGGTGAAATTGCAGACGATATTGATTTGAGGGCAGTGTTGGCGCAGCGTATTGGTTTTTACATACAGTCCAATGCAATGCAGTTTTTCAAGGCTCATGCCAGCTCGTTGATGGGTGTAAGCCGTAGAGCTGGCAGTTCATTTGCCGACTTGTTTTCCTCTTTAGGCAATTACATCATGAACTTCATCGTAGTGATCGGCAATTTTGCGTTGTTTGCCTTTGTCGCTATTTACCTGCTGAAAGATTATGACACCATCATTAAAAATATTGATGATCTGGTTCCGCCTCGATACAAGGACAAAATACGGATAGTTATGCGTAAAATTGACCATCAGCTCCGTGGTTTTTTGCGTGGTCAACTTCTGGTTTGCTTATTTCTGGGGGTTTCGTACACTATAGGATTGGAGCTTTCTGGAACTCCATTTGGTCTGTTTCTTGGGATTTTCGGTGGTATCGCAAGTATGGTACCGTACTTGGGTTTTGTGCTCACGATTGGCCCAGCAGTCATATTGAACTTGATTGAGCATGGCTTTGCATTAAATGTGGTTGGTGTTCTACTGACCTTCGCTATTGCGCAAACTATTGAAAGTTATTATGTGACTCCAAAAGTTGTCGGCTCACAAGTTGGCTTGGGGCCGGTATGGATCGTCTTATCTTTTGTGGTGTTCAGCAGTACGCTTGGATTTATAGGGTTGCTATTGGCTGTGCCCATTGCTGCTGTAATGAAGGTATTGGTCATGGAAATGTTGCAATATTACAAGGAATCATCTTTTTTCTTGTCTTCACCACCATCTCCTCCGGGTAAAGGCGGTGCCTCTACTTTGTGATGTTGTAAATTGACCGGATTTCCAGATGAATTGTTGGTACCTTTTTTAACGGTGCTATCAGCCAACACAGGTAATGGTGATCGGCGTCGGGATAATACCCACAACTCGCCAATAATGCCAAATAATACATATGTGGCGGCCAATGGAAACAATACCATGGCAGGTGATGTTGTCCAGGCGTAATGTACTACTGCTATGAGAAATGCATAGGTACCTAAAGCAATAATGGCATGTCGTGGTGCCAATATGAATGATTTAAATCTGTCTTTTGGATATCTCACGGTGCTTACCATGAGAAATGCCAGCAGTAATGCCAAAGGCCCCAGGGAATAATAGGCCAACATACCTATATCATGACTGTCAATTCTGGGCTCAACATAGTGCAAAAAAAGCACATATGCGGCAAGTGTACCACCAGCAGCAGGCGATGGCAATCCGATGAAATAATCACGACGATCCGCTTGAAATGTATTAAAACGGGCTAAACGCAGCGCGGTACATATTACAAAAATAATGGCGACATAAGAACCTGTCTTGCCGACAATAGATTCGGCTCGTTCTGACAACACAAAATGGGCAGCATCAGGTAGGTACAATGTAAACAATAATATTCCCGGTGCCAGACCAAATGATACAACATCACATATACTATCCAACTCCTTACCAAATTCTGATGTACTGCGAGTTATTCGTGCCACTGTACCATCGAGCATGTCAAAAATAATTGCAGCCAGGATATACATCGCAGCAGTTTCAAATTCTGAGCCGATACTTGCGAAAATACTGAATGTCCCACAATACAGATTCATCGTGGTCATGAAACTGGCCAAAACATTGATGGGACGACGACGCAATGCGCGATGGTGCCGTTCCGTGCGCTTATATTGTTTAATTTTCATGGGTTGATTTTCATTTGGTTTCATATTTTATATACGCAGCAACTATACTGGTTCCGGCTTTCACTTTTTCGTTTAAACGGACACGAATTTCAAAATCGGGTGACAAGTATAATTCTGTACGTGAACCAAAGCGGATCATGCCGAATTTTTCGCCTTTTTCCAATGACATGCCAACCTCGGCAGGGCATATGATGCGTCTGGCTACCGCCCCCGAGATTTGGCGAACGGTCATTGCTCCCCGCACTGTTTCAAGCCATACCGCATTGGACTCATTTACATTCGTCGTTTCTGGTTTTCGCGCATCTTTAAACAAACCCGGCTTGTATTTAATGGCTGTTATTTTGCCTGAAAATGGAGCCCGGTTGATATGCGCGTCAAACAGAGATAAAAAAATTGAAATTCTTTGGCAGGGCCCATCATAAAATGGAGTTTCGTCCAAGTTTTCAATTGCAACGATTCGACCATCGGCTGGGGCAACCACTTCATTCTCAGACGCGGTAATTTCTCTGGGAAAATCACGAAAAAACAATGCCATAGCAATGCCCAACACAACAATACCCACTCCGCTCCATACATAGGGTGTTGCATACAAAAGAATACACAGAAGCAAACCTGCAAACACTGTAGGTGCATAAAAGGGGAGACCGGCGCGCCAGCCACTAAATGTTTTATTCACATCAACTGCCTTTCTTTTAAACTCACATACTTCCCATCACCAAATATTACATGGTCCAATAAGGGAATATTAAGCAACTCGCCCGATTCTACCAGCTTACGAGTCAATTGAATATCTGCGTTACTTGGTTCAGGATCTCCACTGGGGTGATTATGCGCCACAATGATGGCAGATGCACCTTCTCGTACTGCTTGTCGATATACATCACGCGGCATTGCCAACGTTCCGTCAACACTCCCATGAGAAATATCTACCACCTTGCGAATTTCATTTTTTGTATTTAACAGCAAAGTTTTAAAATGTTCTGTTTCATATTCTTTAAAATCAACCATGAGATAATCAACTACATCTTGGGCACTGCGAATCTTGTATTTATTCAGGTGGTTATGGGTGGCCAACCTTTTGCCCAGTTCCAATGCTGCTTTTAGTTCTATCGCTTTTACCTGGCCAATTCCTTTGACTTGCTGGATTTCTTCAAGTGATGCACGTGCCATATTCCGAATACCTCCGAAATGATGCAATAGCCGGTCTGCCAGTGCAACAGCCCCTACTTCACGCGTGCCTGTTCGAAAAAGAACCCCAATTAACTCGGCATCGCGTAGTGCTTCTGCGCCAAGTCGGGCCAGGCGTTCACGCGGTCTGTCATCTGGAGGAATTTCACGAACTGCGCTGGTGACAGGAGCAGGCGTATGAGAGCTCATTTTAAAATTAAAAACCTTCCTGGCATAAACAACAAATGCAAAACATTACTCGGTTCAGGATTAATGATGAAAGAATTTTGGTTTAACATAGTCTATCACACAAAATTACCAAATATCTTCAGGGCCATGCTGGAGAGTTTTTTTACTCGAGAGGAAATGACTATTAATATAATTCTTAGATGTGGCATGGGTTCACATCAGGTGCTTTCCATAAGTAATCAAAACAGCCAAGTTTGCCTTGCTCTTTCTAAATATGCCTATAATGAGAGATGATGATTGTTTGTACAAGTAATTTGGTGTATTGCGGTGGGCAATTCTAAGGAGGTTGGCGTATGAACACGACATTTCACACTGTGCTGGACCCTTGTGGTATTTGCCTTGGTACCGCAACCATGGGTACTGATATTTCTGTTATCGATAGTTATACCGTTTTAGACACTTACTTTGAGCTAGGTGGAAATTTCGTAGATACCGCACATATCTATGCAGCTTGGGTTGAAAATGGTTGGGGTGCCAGTGAACGGACGTTGGGGGAGTGGATTAAAAGTAATGGTTTGCGAAAGCAAATCATTTTGGCAACCAAAGGTGGACATCCACCCATGAGCAAAATGGATGGCTGGCGTTGTGGCGCTGAGGATTTACTGCATGATCTGGAAGAAAGCCTGGAGCGGTTACAAACAGACTTTATTGATGTATATTGGCTGCATCGCGACGATCCAGCTCGACATGTTGGTGAGATAATCGATACATTGGCCGATTTTGTAGTTCAAGGATTGATTGGCGCGTATGGTGCGTCAAATTGGAGTACGGAACGCATAGATGAAGCAAATGCCTACGCGAAAGAAAAGGGGCTGCCGCCATTTGTAGCGAGCCAGCCTGGCTGGTCTCTGGCGGATCGTGCCCCTGATGCACCGATGATTCCGGGGTTGGTCTTCGTGGATGAATCCATTCGCCGTTGGCATCGTCAAAAGTATTTGGCAATGGTTCCCTATACTTCACAAGCTACAGGTTACTTTGGAGAAGCCAATGTCGCCTGGGCTAAAGCTGGATTCCTTAATGATCCACCACGTGGACGTGACTACGACACGGCTGGAAATCGTAAACGTTTATTAGAATGCATCAAAATCGCCGAGTATAAGCATTGCACACCAAATCAAGTCGCACTGGCATATCTGCGTGATCAAAGATTCCCTGTATTTCCGATTGTAGGTACTGGTAAACCAGATCACATCAAAGAAGCTTTGGAAGCATTGGAGATAACACTGAGCATCACAGAACGCAAACGTCTTCGAACGATAGGCGAAGACATCGGGTAATTGATGATTTCAATAGAAAATTGACTATGTAAATTTGATATTAGTCTACAGGTTTACGCATGTAACGTATTTCTTTATAGCGGAAATCCCAAGGCGCATCAGAGATTCGTTCAGGTTTCCAGCTATAAAAAAGATACAGAAAAGTGCTTTCATCAGATTCCAGCAACAATGCCTCTGGAACATGGCTTGAAGCCTTGCCGTGTGGCCGTATATGCCCCTGTACCGTCCAGCTTATACCATCAGGAGAGGTTGCCATGGTTAACTGACGGCCATCACCGCCCATTTCTGGTGGATAATTAGGTGCATCACTAAAAGCGTAATAGGTGTCATTAATCCGGACAATGCTCGGGTTAGGCCAGTCCTTCAATAAGGGTTTGTCATCTGCACGTAATACTGTCCAGTGGGAAGGATTCAGAAAATCACCGGTATTTTCTGCATAACCCAATGATACAAAAGTGCCAGGATGAAAGTAATCAAACCATAGTTTCCACCGGTCATTATCACGCAGCAGAGTAGGTCGGTGATACCGACCGTAATACGCATCGGGAGGTGTTTCTGGTAGTTTGCCGTCCACAATTTCCCACGGATTCTCATATTCTCCTGGCCAAATCAGAATCGGTGCCTTGGAGCGTTCCCAATGAATACCGTCTACCGAAACCGCACCCATTACACAATCCATCAGATACAATCGATCATGGCCCTCATCATCTGGCCGCACATCAAAGCGGACACCGGAATAGGCCATGGAATACATGCCATCATAATAGACCACTGATGGATCGCCAGAAGCCATATTGTCAAATGCATCCGGGTCCGGCGCTAATACTGGAACGAAATCATATGGGCTGGGCCAAGCTGGTGTTAAGGTTTCGCTATCACCATCTTTAATCCATTCCGTTTTTACCCACTTATCATTTCCCGCGTACACTTCCCACGCGTCGAGCGTAGCGGCTCTGGCAAAGTAAATTGCATCACCACCAGGGTACCCCGGGTTATGCTCCTCTGCAGCATACCCGAAAAACCACATTTTGAATGGGTAATCCGTATCTTCTGGATTGTGGATAATGCGCGCATTGTAGAGGTTATGAAAACCGCCCAGAATTGGAGTTGGATGAACTTCCCAGTCTTCGGTCAGATCATGAAGCCGCTCCGGATCAACATTTCCAAGTAAGCACACCAACAGTAGTGTAAAAATCATTGTGTACAAGCTCCATATAAAATCATTCTGGGTTATTATGCAGAAGGATTGAGTGAAACCAGGTCAATATAATGGTGAGCACAGGTGCCAGCATCACTGAATATGATACTGAAGTCTGCCTTATCGCTGTGGCGTACCAGCCGAAGCACCAGGATGTTTTCACCTTTTTTTAATTGCACCCCCGGGACATGTACATTTTCTGCTGTCCACCAGGCTGAGTTGTCACGTTCTGCTATCAGTTTGCCATTTAAGGCAGCCTTAAAAGCATCTGTATACCCGATTTGTGCATAAACTGTGCGATCATCAGGACAGGTGAATTTGCGTACGAGGTATACGACACATGGGCCTTGCCAACCAAACAGATCGCTGACAGAAAACTTGTCACGATACAGATTGATACGTTCGCCCATCGGCTCACTCCGGGTATCTAGCGCGTCAAGCGACAGATATTCCTTTTCAGAATCAACAAACGCACTTACATGATAATCACGTACCCGATCGAGTGAAGCGCCTTCACCTTCAACTTTTCCAAGATGTTTATAATAACTTTCACCAATTTCTAAAGGGGGTACGGTCACGATATTTTCCCAATACGGCCCATACACCAACCATACCGTAGCACCAGCTAGACCAAATAAATGGGTGTAACAATTGCCATTGTCAACTTCAAATACAGCCTCGACTGGGTTACTTTCAGGCAACGCATGAATGGTATCAGGTACGGTTAAGGTAACAGGTACTTCGATTGCAGTATTGGGTTGCAAAGTGATTCTATCTTCGGCCTTGCCAGACAGCCAACCATCTGGCATTAGCAGTCTCAGGATGCCATTAACAACATTATCACTGTGGTTTGATGCAATAATCGTCAGGGTATGGCTGTCACCAATTCCAATGACCGGATCGCCATCATACTGTACTTCCAGGGTTATATCTGGAAGAGCAGGTTTAGGTATAGGCGTATACTGAGGGGGATTTGTCAATGTCACCACCTGGTTTAATGAAGAAAATTCCAAGCCCATTTTGCAGGTGTCTTCGGCCAAATCGAACAATAAATTAGAACGTCGATTCACATGAACATCCAATTTATAACCCTGATCTTTGAGATCATATTGGCGCATCAACTCTTTGCCGCCAACGATGATTCCCAAAATGGAGCCTGCTGTTGCACAGGTGCAATCTGTATCAAAACCACAATTGACAGCGATCATTGTCGTATCAATAAAATCATTTCCACCGTAGTACATGGACAGCAATGTTATCCCGATATTTTGAAAGAGATTCGTACAATCGGGGTGTCCATAGTGGCGAAGTATCATTGCTCGGGTTTCACGCCAGTCTTTAAATTGGCGACACCATTTTTGCGTATCATGAATCAACCGCGTTATTTTTGCATCTTGTGGAATATGTTCCAGAGCAACTTCAATACATTTTTCCCAGTCATTTTCTATAAATGCTTGTGCCTCCATAGCGGCAATAAATTGCTCGGCATAAACTGAATTACCTGCGTGATCCAGTATGCCGTCCTTTGCTGCGCAGGAAGCCGCCAATGCCGGGTCTCCGGGTGCAATGCATGCCCAGATTTCTGCACGAATCGGACAACCCATACCTTCAAGGTAATAATCATTGTTGTATGATCCGCTGTACGGAGGGGCGATGTGGCGACCGTAATTTTTTTTGAAAATTGCGTATTCGCCCATGGCATAAGGACATTGATTGAAAAAGCCTTCAGCCAGGTCCAACGATGTAAAATGGTGCCCCTTCTTTTCAAGGACATCCAACCAGAGTACTTGCAAGTCCAGGTCGTCATTCGGAACCATATCCGCAATCAGCGCTGGTGAATATTCCAATTCCATCAACTGCTTCATGCCCTCATAGGGCATTCCAATTGTTCCTGAGATACATTTGCCCAGCCAACAACCAAATACTTTGTCCAGATAGGTTTCATACGACAACGAAATCATTTTTATAATCCTTCAGTAATCAGGTTAAAACAAATAAACTGCATAATTGAGAATTTTTTACCGTTTTTATGTAGTCATTGGACACCTCTTCAGGTGGATCAACCGGGACGATGCGGGTTTGACGAATCGTTCATTGCTTCGCCAACAAGCGCTCCCATCAGGATGTATTCATAGGAGATAAACTGGCGTTGTTCATCCAGCCAGCTCACAAAAATATTGTACCCCCATTCACCTGCAATTCGCTGCACATCGGCACTGAATGCGTAACACCGCAAAAGTGTAACAGGAAAAGGTTCAGACTTCACCTGGAGCCAACCCTGATGTGAGCGGGCATCCATGACCAATACTTGTGTAGCCGGTGCCATGTCTGCTTCAAGCACCTGCACGGCATCTTGCGCTTGGGATGTTGTATACCAATCGGTCAAACCCATTTAGAAATTGCCATTGGGACAAAATTCATTGCTCATATTCTTGTTCCACGAACTGAGTATTGATATTGGTTGCAGAACGTCAGAAAAAAAAGTTTACTCTGTCAACCCGATGTTTCCAGTCATTACAATACTATCTCGACTCACTTCATTACCTGACAGGAGCAAACCGGTTGTTGCATCTACATGGTTTGATGACAGTACCACCGATGAATTCTCTACGGAATTAATACCAATTTCGGCATCGCTGATACTATTTCCATTCACAATAAGTCCGTTGTTGTTGGTTGCAGAAATCCCGGTTTGGGCATCACGTACAGTGTTGTTTCCAATACTGACATGGCGTGTATGATCAAAATATAAGCCTTCTGAAAACTGGGCAAGCACATTGCCGGTTACAGTTGCATTGTGGGTATTCATCAAGGCGATTCCACGGTTGCCCCCAGTTTCATTTAAACCTCTGAAACTGTTTCCAATGACCGAGATTTCTTCAGAATTATTGATAACCAAAGCGGAGCCTGCTGTTTCTGTAAATGTATTCGATTCAACAACACCCTGGCGTACACGGTTCAAATAGCATGTTGTCAGTCCCAACGTGTCACTGGCACCTTCCATCATGTTCTGGTTGTGCGCTATGACTACGCGTTGCACCCACCAGGGATCATCATCCACACCACGTAATACACTGTTTTCACTTTGTGCCAAACGCTCTGGGTCTTCTGCATCGCCACCAATGGTAATGACATTGCGAAAACTCCGGAAGTAGTTATGGGTAATTTTAATATCACGGATAGCGGTGTCATCGGCACGGGAGACGCCATCCTGCTCAAGCCGTTTTGTGGCGCGAATGTAGATAGCCTTGTCGATAGCCGGTGAAGATATATCGTTATGCGAGAATGTGAGACCACGGCACATGCCTTCTACATAGAAAAAAGCGCCACGAGAAGGTGCGCGTCCTGTGCAGGAGTTGTTGGTAAAACGTATATCTCGGGTATAATTTCCAGCATTAGTGCGTGGATGTAAGTTCATGTAAATGCCAGAATTCCAGGGACCAGGCTCTCTGGCTTCAGGTGCTTCACCGACATCATGTACATTGATGTAGTTGTGGTCAATCACCATATCATAAGCAGGACTGGTATCCCCATCGTCTTCAAATGGGCGGCCATCCATATATATGAACTGTGCACCAATAAAGGTGTTGTGTATTAATTCAACTTGCTCCATGAAGTGGCCTTCACTCTTGAAAAAAGTCGTCCACAGTTTTGAGGAGCGTCCTGGGGGATGCGTTGAATATTGATTTATACGCATAATTTTCGCTGGTCCAGCCATAACCGCACCCTGATATACATAAACGCCGATTGCCGTGTCATTGATCCACATTTCATCAATGAATACATCCAGCCAGGAGCCATTCATTTTAACGCCAATTTCAAACGGACGTGAAAACGTTGTTTGGAGTATGCTGTTGCCATAACTATTGATGGTTACCTGGCGAATACGGGGATCTGTAGACCAGGCTCTTCCATCGCTGACCGGTGCATCCAGATGTATAGCGGCTTGATGGCGCTGTTCTTTTTCTTCCCATAAAGGGTTAAACGTGTCTGAAGTATCTACCGAACCAATAAAAAGGCGTTCCAGTGTTACATTGGAATGTCGGAGGCGTATTGTGCTTTCAACCGATCGGCTGTTCTGAAGAATACGCGTTACATTCATACCATCACCACAGATGGTCTGATAGGGTGCCGTCGTTTCAATAGTGCCCTGCCATCCATCTACCGCACCATCAAAATAATAGGTACCAGCCGGAAAGTATATCAGGCAGTGTGAGCCGACATGGGGATGTTCCAGAATGGCCTTGATCCGTTTACTGTTTTCCTTTGCAGTTTCGGAATCAAATGAAACAGCAGGCATAACAGGAGGCAGACCTAAAGCATCAGCAGTTTGGGTAACATCAATCTTTTTATGAGTTTCCATAATTAAACTTTCAGCAGCACCTGAAACAATGCTATGAGCACAAATACAAATTGAAATTGCCAATACACGTAGATTGGAATATAGAATCACAGTTCCTCCTGTCTAAAAAGTGAGATTGTTAAGTTCAGCATTTTACCCCGAAAGGTTTCTATAGTGGCATATCAGGCTATATCATCGCCAATCAAGCAATATTCCAGGTCGTTGTTGTCTTTGATGCAGCAATGTCTGGTAAATCTCCTGAATGTCCTGTGGCTGGTGCTTCTCATATAAATTGCTCACCTTGATTTTATCTTCTACCAGCCATCTAAATGCACCAGCGTACTGTTCGTGGGTACTGAACCCTACATGTTTCTTGGGATATTTGGGTATGCCGCACTCCCAACCAGAGCGAACAGTCAAATGCTGATGAAACATGAGATAGAGCAATTCCTGTGCATAAATCTCTGTTCTTCTTTCCCAGGACAGCCCAACCAATACAACTTCCCCCCAATGTCGTGTAACCTTGCATGCGTCCAGTACTGCTTGCTCATGTCCACTGCACTCTAAAACCAAAGAATAAGTTCCGGAAAATTTGCTGTTGTCTACAGGAGCTTTTTCAAACACGGTGGTAATTCCTGATTCTTCGGCCCAGGCACGCCGTTGGGTAACAGGATCACATGCATGCACTTCATACCCACATTCCTTGAATAACATGGCGCCTGTAAGCCCTACCAGCCCCAGGCCACTGACAAGCACGCGTGCTGGTGGGCGTGCAGGCGTAGTCGCGAGTGTAGCCATCGTAACCATTAAAAAACGGCTGAAAACAGCCTTTTCAGGGGATAATCCGGCAGGAAGGAGATGAACACGCTTTTGTCGCATAGACTGAATTGAACTGTGATGGCCTGTTCCAAATACAACATCTCCAGGAGCTATACCATCAACAGCACTGCCTATGGCATCAACTTTAAAAATAGCCGAATAGCCGGGTTGAAAAGGATAAGTTCCATTTTTGTACAACGCCAACTCAGTTCCGGGGCTTATCATGGTAACCAGTGTTTTCCCTGAAACATCATTCGGATGCATCTGTGACAACGGATAATTTATTGGACATAATTCTGCCTGTTCTATTCCTGTGAAATGCACGCCATACCCACGATAATCTTCCTGTGTCATTTCTACCTCCCGGATTATCCAGAACATAATTATCAATAATAAATCGACTAAACCTGACAAGGTATAACAAGATCAATAGATTATGAATAAATTTAATTGCCATTTGCCACATATTACAATTTATTAATAAAAATGCTATACTTATTATAAGAAAATGAAAGTAGTGCCTATGTTGCATTTTCGATTCTTATGGGTATTTATTTTATAGTAATGCTCCATTTATTGCATGCGGGTTGAAACAAGGATAATGATCATGAACACCATGTTGCGGTACAGCTTACTTTGTATAGTAATAGCTTTCCTAATCAACCTGACAGGATGCCCGTCCCAACGTGAGCACAATTTCATCAGCGCGAATCCTGACGCAGGAAGATTATTTGATGGCCCTGTGGCAGGAATGGAAGGTGATACAGAGAATGAAGGCGAAAATGAAGACCGAGATGTGATCGAACCAGATGTAATACGTCAAGATGGTCATATTTTATATATTTTGAATCAATATCGGGGATTAAGCATCATTGATTTACGTGGACCATCGTTACTTGCCCAAGTTCCTACCTATGGCTATCCACGTGATCTATATGTAGTAGACGATCGGGCTTATGTTTTAGTCGGTTATGCCGCAGACATTCGCTCACTTGATAACCGTATCGAGATGCACATAGCATCCCGACTCTATATCCTCGACATTTCCACTCCATACCAGGCCAGTATCATCGGTGAACATACGTTACCAGGAGATTTTTTAGACAGCCGTCTCGTTGGCGATGTGTTGTATGCGGTGAGTACAGAATATACTTGGGGCTGGGAAGATGGTGTAGTCAGCAATGTCAACAAGCAGGCACAGGGTGCTTCCTGGGTGTCAAGTGTCTACTTGGGTGAACCCGAAAATATCGAGGTAATCGATACGCTCAGTTTCGAAGGCATGGGAAACATTATACAGGCTTCTCATTACGCGCTGTTCGTTGCTTCATCTGACTGGCAACGTAATACCTCCCGAATCACATATGTGGATATTGACGATCCGACAGGTGTTATCGTTACACGAGGAACCGTTGAAGTCCCTGGATATATAGCCGATCGTTTTAAAATGGACGCCTGGAATGGTGTGTTGCGTGTAGCCTCCAACACCTGGTGGCCAGAACGTGATGTATATGTTACTACTGTAGATTTAAGTGATCCCGATTCGCTGAATATATTGGGTTCACTGTGGTTAGAAAACGCGGCTGGAGAAACCTTGTTTGCAACACGCTTCGATGGCCCACGGGGCTATCTCGTGACCTATCTCATGGTCGATCCTCTTTTCGTGATTGATCTGTCCGATCCAGCAGACCCTTACGTTCTGGGTGAACTAAAAGCACCTGGTTGGTCTACACATATCGAGCCACGCGGCAATACCTTGATTGCCCTGGGTGTAGATGACACGAATCAAAGCTGGCGTGCCAGTGTAAGCCTCTTTGATGTTGGTGATCCCACCACGCCAACATTGAAAGACAGGGAATCTTTTGGTGAAAATTGGTCCTGGTCTTCCGCGCACCAGGATGTGAAAGCATTTACCGTGTTGGACGATACGATCATTGTGCCATTCAGTGGGTGGTGGGAAGGCAACGCAGGCAGCTACCAACGTTTACAGTTCCTTAATTATACTGAACATGGACTGACGTTGCGTGGATATCTGGATTTGCAAGGGCAGATTCTACGTACCTTCAAGTATAACGACTTGTATTATTGTGTCACCTCAGAACAACTGGCAGTAATCGACGCGAGCGATATGAGTACCCCTGTACTACTGGACAATCTAACGCTCGCTGCATATGTTCAAGACTTTATTCCGTTTGCGACAGGCGGCGGCGTGGAAGTTATTGCGGAGCATGAGCGTAATCAATTACGTGTACGTAGCCTTGATGCAAATGAGCAACTTATTGGTGAAATTGAATTCGATTTTCCAGTGCCGGACGAGATATTTTTGAAAGATGATATTTTGTTACTCGTTGCTACAAGCTGGTATCCTGATTATCAGTATCGTATAGCACGGTTAGCGGTCTCATCATTTGCTCCTCCACAAATACTGGAAGACAGTGCTATTGAGGTGCAGCCATTCTGGGGCGGCTCATATCCCATTTATATGGATATTGAACCAGCCATGGGATTTCGTGATTGGTACTATCCCTGGTGGGGTAGTGGAGATCGAGCTTGCCTTGTAGACGACATGCTTGTATTACGGTGTACCAGCGAATCATACGATAACGTGCTGGGAGTACTTCGTCCTGAACAAGGGCTTGCCCTTGTTCCAATTCATGATGTTAATTCATACACCACATTGGGATTAGGAATTAATGGAATTGAGCAAGTATACCAGAAAGAAAACCACCTGTATCTCGGCATAAAAGAGAATGCTGGTTTCGATTTGCGAGGTCGTGCACTATGTGCATACTATGTCCGCACACTGGACATTGAATCACCCAGTGTTGGCCCGGCAGCCAATGTGCCAGGGCGTATTGTATCCTACAGTCCCGATTCCAACAGGTTGATTTTGGAAGATGTTCAATATACCGGAATGTGGGATATTGCCAAAGAATTGCACAGTGTTCGATGGACAGGCAACAGCCGTGTTGAATTGCTGGATAGTAAAGCTTTACCCAAACATGCGGGCAATTTGAAAGAAGGTGGCCAGAATTTATTCTACGATTATTATGATCAGAGTGGACATTGGTCAATCGGGCATGTACGCATTGACAATTCCGGACAATTTGGTGATTTAAGTTCGCTACAACCTACCGCCAACTGGGGACATGTTTTAGGAGTACAGGAAAGCGTGGCTTATATAGTACTTGGCTCGCAGGTTATTGCCAGATATGACTTTAAAACAGAACCACCTCAACTTATTGATTATGCACAATCAATGGGTTCACCGATCGGGATACGATTCGGAGATACAGCCGCACATGTACCCCTGGGTTACGCCGGGTTGCTTGTCATGCCGTTTGAATAATATTTTGGTTCAACTACTTTGCTGATTTTTAACCAAAATTGCTGCCTTGATAAAGTCTTTGAACAGCGGTTGAGGCTGGAGTGGCGTGCTTTTAAACTCTGGGTGGAATTGTACTGCGCAAAACCAGGGGTGGTCTTTTAATTCTATGATTTCGACCAGATTATGCTCACCTTTGGGATGCGTGCCACTTACTATCATTCCACATTGTGATGTCATTGAATCCAGGTAGGCATTGTTAAACTCGTATCGATGACGGTGTCGTTCATGAATAACATCAAAGCCATATGCACGGTGGGCACGGGTGCCAGGTTGTAACTCACAACGATACGCGCCAAGCCGCATGGTACCACCTTTATCTTGAATCCCTCTTTGTTCTGATAAAAGCGATATAATGGGGTCGGGAGTTTCTGGATTAAATTCTGTTGAGTTGGCATGCTCCAGACCAAGGCAATGCCGGGCAATTTCGATGACGGCTACCTGCATACCCAGGCAAATGCCAAAGTATGGTATTTTGTGCTCGCGTGCATACTGTACTGCTTTAATTTTGCCTTCCACGCCTCGTATCCCGAATCCAGGACCCACAAGAATCCCGTCGTACTTGCTCAGCACGGAATCTGGATCAAAATCCTGTTCAAATTGTTCTGAGTCAATCCAACTCAATCTTACCTTGCAATCATTGGCAATTCCGGCATGTAGCAAAGCTTCATTAATGCTTTTATATGCGTCTTCATGTTCAATATATTTACCTATTGCGGCTATGCGAACCTCATCCTTAGCTTGCAACATACGTTCCGTCATTGCAGACCAGCTGTCCAAGTCACCTGCTGGTGCTTCTACATTCAATAACCGAAGTACAGTATCGTCCAAGCCCTGTTTCTTGAAATTCAGTGGTATTGCGTACAGAGGCGAAATATCTTCAGCACTGATAATGGCATCATCTGTTACATCACAGAACATGGCGATTTTATGACGTTGATCGGCAGCCAGTGTATGCGGTCCGGTTCTACATACTATCACATTGGGTTGAATGCCGATGTCTCGCAAGGAACGCACACTATGTTGCGTAGGTTTTGTTTTGAGCTCACCAGCAGCTTCGATATAGGGTACCAGTGTCACATGCACAAAACAGCATTGGGGAGGTCCGACCTCCAGTCTGAATTGTCGCAAGGCTTCCAGAAAAGGTAAACTTTCTATGTCACCTACTGTACCACCGATCTCAACAATAGCAACATCAACCTGGTCTTCGGGCTCTGCGGTAAGTGATCGTATGCGTGATTTTATTTCATCGGTGATATGCGGGATAACTTGTACCGTTTTTCCCAGGTACTCACCGCGTCGCTCTTTTTGAATTACCGCATTATAAATCCCGCCAGTTGTTACATTACTTCGCTGAGAAAGCTTGCACGTTGTAAATCGTTGGTAATGCCCCAAATCCAGGTCGGTCTCAGCGCCGTCATCCGTGACAAATACCTCACCATGTTCAAAAGGGTTCATGGTTCCAGGGTCAACATTGATATAGGGGTCAAGTTTCATCATGCACAATTTTAGTCCACGTGCTTCAAGTAATAACCCCAGACTTGCTGCCAGCACGCCTTTTCCTACCGAGGAAACAACCCCACCAGTTACAAATATATACTTAACCATTATAATGCCTTTCGTGTATAATAAAAAACGGAGATTTCTTCGGCTGCAACAATTATAAAGTTGACTGTTGAATCAGAAGAGCATGCGCACGTTGCAAATCTTCCGGGGTATCTACACCAAATCCGGTATAGCTTGTTTCTACTACAGATAGCTTATATCCATGTTCGATAATTCGCAATTGTTCCAGCTTTTCCAACTTTTCTAATGGTGTTGCGGGAAGAGCAGCATATCGAAGCAGGAAGTCTTTGCGATATACATACAAGCCTATGTGCTTATAATATATGCCCATTCCGGCTGCCATTTGAATGTCTGAAGCGTCACGTACATGGGGAATGGGGCAACGTGAGAAAAGCAATGCATTGCTTTGTAAATCTCGGACTACTTTAACCATGTTTGGATTGAGTATGTCCTCTGGAGTGTGTAAAAGATGGCATGCAGTTGAGGCAACTGCCTCGGGCGTGGAATGCAGCTTATCTACCGCCAGATCGATTACAGCAGGATCAAGCAGCGGTTCATCCCCTTGAACATTAACTATTATTTCTTCGGGGGCATCGCTAGCCACTTCAGCCAATCGGTCTGTTCCTGAGGCGTGGTCTGATCGCGTCATAACCACATTGGCTCCAAGTACTTCCAATGCATCTTTGATACGTAAGTCGTCTGTTGCGATTATGACCCGGCCAACACTATGTGCACGACAAGCCCGACAGTAAGTGTGGTAAACAAGGGGTTTTCCATCCAGCAATGCAAGCATTTTGCCGGGAAATCGTGTGGAGGCAAAACGGGCGGGAATTACTGCGAGCGCCTTTTGGCTGGATTTATCTTGTCCCGTGTTTGCCGTTAGCAATGCACAACCCTTTCAAAACAATAACGAAAAAACAAAATACAAAATATTAAAGCTTGATTGATGCTCTAATATAAAAAGAAGTGTTCGGTGAGGGTTGGATTCCCGTTTCCCTAACGGGATCATAGCTTAACACAGCAATCCCTGAAAACGCAAAGTAGAGGGCTGAAACAGGTCTATGCCCAACACTCCGTAATGAACATAATGTCAAAATATTTCGACAGACAGGTGATCAGATTTACACCTCTAATTGATAGAAGCGCCTGTCGTTGCAGGAAGTCAAACGCTGTTGAATTAATACTGGACTAATTTTTATTTAAAATCACTGTATCATCATAGTTTTGCATACTTAACATTTATTAATCTATTAGCTTTATTTTTACTGATTTTCGTGTATAATAAAGTTGTAAGTGCAAGACGTACTATGTGCTCGTTGCATATAAAGTATCTTGAATGCTTATAACGGGGAAAAACTGGCGGGATATGAATATAATCTCGGGGGAAATAACGTGCAATTCTCAATGCACGGCGAATATCCGATTAAAAATCGGACATTCCCAGAAATTGGATGAATTCAATCATTCAATGACAGGGGATACTATTTATAACACCTTCGTACCTCCAGGTTATTCGTACGCTGTCTTTTACAGAAAAATAAATTCCCGACCTCCTTCTCAATCGAATTCTTTTATCTCAAATTTTCTCCACAACATCTTAAAAACTACGTTACTTCGAATTTCGCTCCGAAACATTAACCAGTGTGTCGGAGCGTTTTCTTTTTCTATGTTCCGGAATGTGTTTTATTACTGATGAGGAGGTCAACATGCTCAATTATCTGGTTCGGCAACCTCCGTCGCCGCCGTCGGCTGACAAGAGGTGGAAGATTGTAAATGCAACCATGCGGAGGCATGGATATAAACCACATGCGCTTATTGAAACGTTGCATACGGTTCAGGAGGCTTTTGGATATCTGGATGAAGAAGCATTGCGCTTTGTGGCGACCTCCTTGTATGTTCCCTTGAGTCGCGTATATGGTGTCGCTACATTTTATCACCATTTCACCTTGAAGCCTCAGGGCAAACATACCTGTGTACTCTGCACAGGAACAGCTTGCTACATAAAGGGTGGGTCAAAGAGTTTGGCTGCTGTTGAGGAGAAATATAAAGTCAAACCTGGTGAAACTTCACATGATGGTGTATTTTCCCTGTTGACTGCGCGCTGTATCGGCTCTTGTGGCCTCTCACCTGCTGGCGTGTTTGATGATGAAGTTGTGGGTAAAATCACAGAAGATAACGTATTGAATCGTATCAGAAAGTGGGTGGAACATGACTCATGATGAATTAATACGCATTGCCAAACTGGAAAGTGACAAACAAGCAGCGTTTGAGCACACTATCGGTGTGTGCATTGGAACAGGTTGCGCAGCTACGGGCAGTAACGAAGTGCTGGAAGAGTTGCAGGAAGAAGCCATGCAACATGGCTTACGAGATACCTGTTTGGTGCGCGGTACCGGATGTCGTGGGATGTGTTCATCGGGACCTCTAGTTTCAGTAGAACCTGATGGGGTCATGTATCAGGGTGTCAAGGTAGAACACATCGGTTCAATCATATCAAGCTTGGGCAAGGAACCTGTTCAGGAACTGCGTTGCCCGTCAGACAGCTCATTTTTTACGCGTCAGCACCGGATTGTACTCGAAAATGCAGGCAAGATTGATCCCGAAAAAATTGAAGACTATATTGCTGTAGGGGGATATTCCGCCTTGGCAAAATGCCTGACCGAGATGACTCCGGTAGATGTGGTCGATGAAATAAGTCGAAGCGGCTTACGCGGACGTGGTGGCGCGGGCTATCCCACCGGATTGAAATGGTCCACAGTCGCGAAAGCGCAACACCATCAAAAGTATGTGGTTTGCAATGGTGATGAAGGCGATCCAGGTGCCTTTATGGATCGTGGAATCATGGAAGATGACCCACATCGCATACTGGAAGGTATGGCCATCGCTGCTTATGCCGTTGGTGCCGCAGAAGGCTATATTTACGTCCGTGCTGAATATCCCCTGGCATTGAAACGACTCAAGAAAGCGATGGTACAAGCCAAGCGGGAAGGCTTCCTGGGCGACAGTATTTGTGGCACATCGTTTAACTTCACTGTAGACATCCGCCTAGGAGCAGGTGCTTTTGTGTGTGGTGAGGAAACAGCACTGATTGCTTCAATAGAAGGCGGGCGTGGTACTCCCAAGCCCCGACCACCGTACCCGGCTGTCGATGGCTTATGGGGATGTCCGACACTGATAAACAATGTCGAAACTTTTGGCAATGTTCCTACCATAATTCGTGAAGGTGCTGACTGGTTTGGAAGCGTTGGCACAGAAAAGAGCAAGGGAACTAAAGTATTCGCTTTGACTGGCAGGGTCACGCATTCCGGTCTGATTGAAGTACCCATGGGCATTACACTAAGAGAAATCGTTTTTGATATTGGCGGGGGAATACCTGAAGGTAAAAAATTCAAGGCTGCCCAGACCGGTGGTCCCTGTGGTGGCTGCATTCCGGAAGAATACCTGGATAGCCCGGTAGACTATGAGTCACTTGCCTCATTGGGTTCTATCATGGGTTCTGGTGGCTTGATTGTCATGGATGAGACATCGTGTATGGTCGATGTGGCGAAATATTTTATGGATTTCTGTATGGCGGAATCCTGTGGTAAATGTATTCCATGCCGAACTGGTACTGCGCAAATGCATGATTTGCTGACCAAGATTTGCACAGGCGAAGGGGTAATGAGTGATATCGATATGTTGGAAGAGTTGTGTGATCTGGTGAAAAATACCAGTCTGTGTGGATTGGGACAGTCTGCGCCAAATCCGGTGTACAGCACCCTGCGTTATTTCCGCCACGAGTACGAAGCACATATCCTTGAAAAGCGTTGCCCTGCCGGGGTTTGCGCCATCAACCAACCGGTGGAGGTATAAGCCATGATGGACCCTTCGACCCAAGTCGTAACTTTAAATATTGACGGACAAGATGTTGGTGCGCACGGGGGAGACACCATACTGGATGTTGCCCGAGAAAACGGCATTTTCATTCCGCGTTTATGCCATATTGACGGACTCAGTGATGTGGGAGCTTGCAGGCTTTGTCTTTGCGAGGTGAAAGGTTCTCCCAAACTGATGCCAGCCTGTGTGACCAAGGTCACCGAAGGCATGGAAGTCAAAACGACTTCTGAACGTCTGCAAAGTTATCGGCGTCGTATCCTGGAATTGCTTTTTACAGAGCGAAACCATGTCTGCTCCGTCTGCGTATCCAATGGGCACTGTGAGCTACAGGCATTGGCACAGCATGTCGGAATGACCCATGTCCGTATTCCGTATAGATATGATCGTCAGGAAATTGATGCCACACATGAACGCTTTGTGGTCGATCACAATCGTTGCGTACTATGCACGCGGTGTGTGCGGGTATGTGACGAAGTGGAAGGTGCTCACACCTGGGATGTGATGGGACATGGAATTCGCACCCGGGTAATTACAGACCTGCACCAACCCTGGGGCGACTCGGAATCCTGTACCAGTTGTGGTAAATGTGTAAACGTATGTCCAACAGGTGCATTGTCAATCAAAGGCCGGTCGGTGGCAGAAATGTCTAAACGGAAGCAATTCCTGCCCTACCTTACCCTGATGAGGAATGGGAACAAATGAATAAAACAAGTGTAGCAACAGTATGGTTGGATGGTTGTTCCGGATGTCATATGTCTTTCCTGGATATTGATGAACGCATCATCATGTTGGCCGAAAAAATTGAGCTGGTCTACAGTCCACTGGTTGATAATAAAGTATTCCCGGATCATGTGGATGTCACGATTGTTGAAGGCGCTGTTAGTAATGAAGATGACTTTAACAAAATCAAGAAAATCCGCAAGCATACTGGGGTGTTAATCGCTTTGGGGGATTGTGCTGTAACGGGTAATGTTCCTTCCATGCGCAATTTTTTTACCGTAGAAGAATTAAATCAACGGGCATATCATGAGAATGCGACAATTCAAAAACAGACACCCGATGAGGTTATTCCGCCATTGCTGGACAAAGTACGGCCGGTTCACGAAGTAGTTAAAGTGGATTTGCATATCCCGGGCTGCCCACCTTCGGCTGATACCATATTTTTTGCCCTTACAGAACTTCTGAATGGTAATATGCCGGAATTATCCGCCAAAACCCGATTCGGCGCATAAAGAAAGGGGGAATCATGTCTAAAGAAATCGTTATTGATCCGGTAACCCGTATAGAAGGTCATGCCAAGATTACCATTCATCTGGATGATGAGGGCAGTGTAGAAGATGCGCGCTTCCATGTGACGCAGTTCCGGGGCTTCGAAAAGCTCTGTGAAGGTCGTCCATTCTCGGAAATGCCGTCTCTGATGGCACGCATCTGCGGCATATGCCCTGTGAGTCACCTGGTTGCTTCTGCAAAAGCTTGCGACGCTCTACTGGCAGTACAAATACCACCAGTAGGTACAAAATTACGCCGCATCATGAACATGGCCCAATTTGTTCAGTCGCACGCGTTAAGCTTCTTCCACTTGGCTTCACCTGACTTGTTACTGGGAATGGATAGTGATCCCAAAGAACGCAACATTTTCGGTGTGCTCAAGGCCCGACCGGAGTTGGCACAAGATGGCGTTATGTTGCGTAAATTTGGTCAGCAAATTATCGAGTGGCTGGGGGGCAAACGCATCCATCCATCATGGATAGTCCCTGGCGGAGTTAATGCGCCTCTGTCTGAAGAAAATCGAGACAAGATTGTGCAAACCATACCCGATGCGATGGCCATTGCCAAACGCACACTGAGTTGGTATAAGGAGGCATATGGTCAGTTTCGTTCCGAGATTGCCACGTTTGCCAATTTCCCATCGTTATTCATGGGGTTGGTAACACCCAGAGGCGATCTGGATGTGTATGATGGCGATATCCGGATTATGGATGCGGCCGGGAATGTTATCGCTGATCACCTCGATCCTTCAAAATACCAGGAATTTATCGGGGAAGCTGTTGAGCCATACTCTTACCTGAAATTCCCGTATTACAAGCCCATGGGATATCCTGATGGACTTTACCGTGTTGGTCCGCTAGCCAGGTTGAATATCAGCCGTTATTGTGGTACCCCTCTTGCAGACCGGGAATTACAGGATTTTCGCAAACTGCAGGATGGAGCTGTCCTCAGCTCGTTCCATTTCCATTATGCGCGACTTATCGAAATTCTATATTGTGTTGAAGAAATGGACAGGCTGCTGAATAGTTCCGACATTCTGAGCGATCATGTCCGGGCATTCGCCGGTCCGAACAGCCTTGAAGGGGTTGGTATCTCGGAGGCGCCTCGTGGGACGTTGATTCATCATTACAGAATCGATTCGCAGGGCTTGATGGAATGGGCCAATCTAATCATTGCAACCGGGCATAACAATATGGCCATGAACCGTGGGATTGTTCAGGTTGCGAAACATTATATCAAGGGCGATAATATCACTGAAGGCATGTTGAACAGGGTCGAAGCTGTTGTCAGAGCGTATGACCCTTGCCTGAGTTGCTCAACACACGCGCTGGGTAAAATGCCTATGAAGGTTAGTTTGGTGAATGCATCAGGTGACATTGTTGATGTGAAGGTTCGTGGATGACTGATTCCACGGGAGTGATTGTCGGTTACGGCAATCCAATGTGTGGTGATGACGCTTTGGGTTGGATAGTGCTGGAAAAGCTTCAGCATTATCCAGCATTGAAAAGCATCTCCATGATTACAAGCCACCAATTGACGCCTGAAATTGCATTTGATTTGAAAGACGTGGATTGGGTGTATTTTGTTGATACTTCAGAAGACACCGGCGATCAGGGAATGATTCAGTATCCCATCGTACCTGCTAGTGAGGACGATGGGATGTTGTTGTTTGGTCACCATTTGACGCCACAGCAATTGCTGGCTTTGACACGGCAAACATTTGGCAGATGCCCTTCTGAAGTATATGTGGTTACCTGTTGCGGGAAAAACTTTATGCCAGGTGACGCGTTATCAGATGACGTTGCTGCATTGATACCCATATTTGTTGAATATCTGGTTGGAGAAATAGGTTCCCGACTGCAACCAGTGACAGGCTCATAATTAATATAAAAATTTGCATACAACGGCTGGAGCGGTGATAATGCACGAATACAGCCTGGTGGCATCAATACTGGAGCGTGTATTGGAAATTGCCCGTGAACAGGGAAATTTGCCGGTGGAGAAGGTCACACTGGACATTGGAGAGCTGCAGGAAATTGTGCCAGACCTGTTGACTTGGGCTTTCGATTCGGCAAAAGAAGGAACACTGGCTAGTCAGGCTATATTGGACTGGCAAATGATACCACCAAAATTAGCCTGTACTAAATGCCAGGTAGAATATGTTCCTGTTAATCATCTGTTCTGGGAGTGCCCGCAGTGCCAATGGCGTGGAGCGGAGGTGCTTGAAGGTGATGAGCTTCATATCCACTCCATTACCTTGGCCGAAGCCTGATAATAGTCGAAAGGAATCATCCATGGAAGTTAAGATCGTCGAAAGTGTCTTGCGTATTAATGATGAACTGGCACATCTGGTACGGAACCGACTCGATAAGCTGGGCTTGATGGCAGTAAATTTTATTAGTGGCCCGGGTGCTGGCAAAACAACATTAATCGAAAAGACTTTATCGCTTGGAGATCAGGTACCGAAAATTGCCGTTATTGAGGGAGACCCGGATACATCGTTGGATGCAGAACGAATTGCCAAGTACAATGTGCCTGTAGTTCAAATCAATACCCGAGGTGGGTGTCATCTGGAAGCCAACCTGATACTCAAAGCGCTGGACAGCCTGGAAGCAGAACACGGCTCTCTCGCTTCTATGAATCTGGTCTTTATAGAGAATGTCGGCAATCTGGTGTGTCCTGTGTCCTTTGATGTCGGAGAAAAACGCCGTGTGGCACTTATCAGTACCACAGAAGGTCATGACAAACCCGCCAAATATCCCAAGCTTTTTCGAACAGCCGATATCGTATTGCTAAACAAAATTGATTTGCTACCCTATGTTGACTTTGATTGTGCCCAGTTTGAGAAATATGTACAGGAAATCAACCCAGAAGTACCAATCTTACACTTATCCTGCAAAACAGGTGAAGGATTGGATAACTGGCTAAAATGGGTGTGGGCTTTGGTGGATAATATGGATGCTCCAATGACATGTCATCAGGAAGCCCGGTAGTCTACATTCTGGAACTATATGCCGAAACTTCTTGATCTGATAAATACGCATTATGTAAATGAGGAGGGGGGGTGTCGAATCTCACTTTGTCTTCGCATGAATGGTGTGGTTCAAGGAGTTGGGTTCCGGCCATTTATTTATACCATTGCACAGGAGTCAGGAGTCTTTGGTTGTGTCCGTAATGACTGCGCTGGTGTTTTGATCGAATTGTCTGCTGACCTGCCGTCGTTGAAACATTTTGCCACATTATTTGACCATACACTCCCGCCATTGGCTGTTGTTGAAAGTATTGCCATTGAGGCAGCTTCAGCCAGACCGTTTACTGATTTCAAGATTGACGTCAGCAATGTCAGTGGCATCCTTCACACGTTGCCGCCTACAGATGCCGCGATTTGCGCACAATGTCGCCTTGAGTTGTTTTCACCCAACGATCGTCGTTACCGATACCCATTCATTAACTGTACGCATTGTGGACCACGGTATAGCATCATCAATAAAATGCCGTATGATCGCCCGAATACATCAATGGCCCATTTTCAACTATGTTCAGCATGCTACGATGAATATAATGATCCAAGTAATCGTCGTTTCCACGCGCAGCCAATTGCCTGTCCAATTTGTGGTCCGCAAATTGCATTGTGGAACCAGCAAGGCACAACAATAGGTTTCGGTGATGATGCATTAAACATCGCTGTAGAATCACTTAAAAAAGGGGAAATTCTGGCCGTAAAAGGGTTGGGCGGGTTTCACCTCATGGCAGATGCGATGAATGAAGATGCCGTACAACTGTTACGGGTAAGAAAGCATCGCAGTCGGAAACCTTTTGCCATAATGTACCCGGACCTGGACGCGGTACGCGTTGATTGCAGTATAGATTCTGCTGAAGCTGCCTGGTTACAATCACCCATAGCTCCTATTGTATTGTTGCATCGTCATGCTGCTGGTGAAGGTGGCTTGGCAAGCAACATTGCACCAGACTGCCACCGTATCGGTGCCATGCTGCCCTATACACCCCTGCATCAATTACTTTGCCATGCATTGAAACGTCCGCTTATTGCCACGAGTGGAAACTTGAGTGAAGAACCTATCTGCTACGATGAATCAGAAGCACTCCATCGGCTGAGAAATATTGCGGACACCTTTCTGGTACACAATCGGCCTATCGTACGTCCATTGGATGATTCGATCATGCAAGTAGTATGTGGTCAACCTATGGTTTTGCGTGCCGCGCGAGGTATAGCTCCCTATACAATTCAGATTGACAGTGAAACGGATAAAGCTGTATTCGCTGTTGGTGCGCATCAAAAAAATACCGTAGCATTGGCTGGCAGGGGACACATCATCTGTAGTCAGCACATCGGCGATCTGGATACAGAACCATCAAGGCAAGCATTTGAATCGGTTGTCGCTGACTTGCAGGAGGTGTTTGACATACAACCTGCTGTATGGGTTGGTGATATCCATCAAGACTACGCCAGCAGTCAATGGTTAGAAAAAAATCATGCGGCACATGCAATTCAACTTCAGCACCATTATGCCCATGTACTTTCCTGTATGGCTGAACACCAATTGAACGAAAATGCGTTGGGTATTGCCTGGGACGGTACAGGATTGGGTGATGATCGCAGTATCTGGGGAGGGGAGGCGCTTTTAGCCGATTGGTCCGGGTATAAACGGGTGGCGCATTTATCTCCTTATTTACTGCCTGGTGGAGAACGAGCGGCTCGTGAGCCTTGGCGCAGTGCTCTCGGGTTATTGGCACAAGCGCTTGGCGTAGAAGATGCCATCGCCTGGTATCTTGATCATGCCCCAGATAAACAGCTTTCATTAAAAAATAAATCTCTGTTAACCAGCATGTTGCAGCATCATACCCAGTGTGTCTGGACGTCCAGCATGGGAAGACTTTTTGACGGCATTGCCGCTATACTGGGATTAAGTTGGGAAATGGATTATGAAGGGGAAGCTGCCATGCGTCTGGAAGCTGCCGCTCTATCTGCAGCAGGAACGAATGCAACCCTGAAGCTGCCATTGCTTCAGAAAGATGCAAGCCAATGGCAATGGGATTGGATTCCATTAATTCGTGATATGATTAGATATCATGATACCGGTGTTCCCGTTGGTGAAATTGCCTGGGCGTTTCACGCCGCGCTGGCAAATGCTGTATTTGATTTGTCAAGCAAAGTGTGTAACCCAAATGTTTTGCTGACCGGTGGCTGTTTTCAGAATGCATTATTGCTTAGTATGTGTGAAGACAGGTTCTTAAACGATTCAAGTTTTACTTTATATCGACATCAATGGATTCCGACTAATGATGGCGGTATGGCGGCAGGACAGGCAGCATATGCCATAAGGCAATTTAAAGCTGAAATGACTGAGACAACAATAAAGGATTTTGAACATGTGCCTGGCGATACCCGGTGAAATCATTTCGATTGATGAAGAAGATATTATATTGCGAAATGGCAAAGTGTCTTTTGGCGGTGCGGTTCGAGACGTTGCGTTGAGTACCGTACCAGATGCTGTTATAGGCGACTTTGTGCTGGTTCATGCCGGCATAGCGATTGGTATTGTAGATAAAGATGAGGCAGATCGGGTGCTGGAAAGTATTGCTCAAATCGATATATTGGACGACGATGAATGGACAGAGCCATGAAATATCTGGATGAATACAGAAACCGGGAGCTTGTCAAGCGGCTTGCAGCAAAAATTAAGAACACAGTTTCCCGACGACGTACGCTGATGGAAGTTTGTGGTGGGCAGACCCATGCCATTCTGCGTTTTGGTATTGATACATTGCTTGATGAGTCTGTCACGCTGGTGCATGGGCCGGGGTGTCCGGTTTGTGTGACACCGGTGTCCATGATTGATAAGGCCATCGCGCTGGCCAGATATTCCGCTGTCACCTTGTGTACGTTTGGCGATATGATGCGGGTGCCCGGTACAGAGATGAGTCTTCTGGAGGCAAAGGCGTGTGGGGCAAAAGTCCGGATGGTCTATTCACCTCTTGATGCGGTTTCTTTGGCAAAGCAGGACCCGGAAAACCAGTATGTTTTCTTTGCAGTAGGATTTGAAACTACAGCACCAGCCAATGCGCTTGCTGTATATCAGGCAGACCAGCAAGGCATTGAAAATTTTGCCATTCTGAGTACCCATGTGCTAGTGCGTCCAGCAATGGAAACAATACTTAGGCACCCGGATTGTCGTATTGAGGGATTTCTCGCTGCGGGGCATGTCTGTACCATTACAGGCTATGCGGGATACGAAGACTTGAGTCAACGATATGGTGTTCCAATTGTGGTGACCGGGTTTGAGCCGGTTGATATCTTGTCAGGTGTGTTATATTGTGTACAGCAGTTGGAGACAGGTAAAGCATCGGTCGAAAACGCGTATGCCCGATCGGTTCAGCGGGAAGGCAATAAAAAGGCCTGGAGTCTGGTCGAAACAGTATTTATGGTAGCAGACCAGGAATGGCGGGGGATGGGGACAATCCCGAACAGTGGTCTTCAACTCCGGCAACGCTACCATCAGCATGATGCGGCAGAACGATTTGATATTGAAATACCGGAAGCGGTCCTGGCTACACCATGCCGTGCTGCTGAAGTGCTCCAGGGATTTATCACGCCGCATGAATGTCCCGCGTTTGGTCTTGAGTGTACTCCTGAATCACCCATAGGAGCACCCATGGTCTCGAATGAAGGTGCCTGTGCTGCCTATTATCGTTACCGCAGATCAGAACCTCTTACATCGGAGAAGTAAACAGCATGCACAGCGAAGACAAACAAGTTTTATCCTGGTCCTGCCCACGTCCCAGAGAAGGACAGGAATTTGTTACTTTGGCACATGGTGGGGGAGGACTGCTGACGCACCGGCTGATCAAAAATATCTTTCATAAAGCATTCTCGAACGACATGTTGGGTGAAATGAACGACGCTGCTGTCCTGCACCTGAATACAACAGATCGTATCGCCATAAGTACGGATTCCTTTGTAGTACAGCCGATGGAATTTCCGGGCGGCGATATCGGCATGTTGGCTGTCCATGGAACAGTGAACGATCTGGCCATGATGGGAGCTAAACCGGCATACCTCACGGCTGGTTTTATTCTGGAAGAAGGTTTGCCTTTAACTGTTTTAGAACGCATCGTACAGAGTATGGCCAATGCGGCACGAGAAACAGGAGTGACTATAGTCGCCGGTGACACCAAAGTGGTTGATCATGGTCATGGGGATGGCATATTTATTAACACAACAGGAATTGGTGTGTACGCACAAGACTGTCGCGTTGGTTCTGATCGTGTAACAGAAGATGATTGCATTATAATAAGTGGTGATCTAGGGCGGCATGGAATCGCTATCATGGCGGCACGAGATAACTTAACAGATGCTTTAGGTTTCGAAAGTGATACCTGTAATCTGGCACCAGTCGTTTCTCAACTGATGCAATCAGGAATTGACATTCACTGGATGCGTGATCTTACCCGTGGTGGGTTGAGCAGTGCTGTTAATGAATTGGTCGAGGCAGCTCATTGTGGTGTCCATTTAATTGAAGAACATATTTATGTGCATCCAGAGGTTCAGGGACTCTGTGAGCTACTTGGGCTGGACCCGTTATATGTAGCCAATGAAGGCCGCTTTATGATGGTATTACCTGAACATGATGCAGAGCAAGCACTGGCAATTTTGAATGAACACAAGTCAGATGATTATGCGCAACCCAGCTTAATTGGTCATATCAACAGCAAAACACCTGGCCGCGTTACTTTGGAAAGCCAGATTGGTGTGGAGCGTATACTGGACATGATGAGTGGGGAGCAGTTACCTCGAATCTGTTGAGGAAACCTGGCTGCGCATCATTTTGTTTTTTTTTCAAGTATGCAACTAAGGCATCACCCGCGGCATTTCCAGACAATGCGGCTCCTTCAACGCGTGGCGCAACAAATGCGTCACCCGCATAGGCTATCGGCACTGGGGATTCAGATAGCAGAAAAGGTTCAGAGAGCCAGGTAATAACTTTGCTGTAATTCCAGCGTTGCATCTCCCAAAGCTTGACGGAGCTATCCAACAAGTGGCTGACCGCATCAAACATTTGTTCTGCAACCAGGTCTGGTTCTTCGTCAAAATGTTTGGTGGAATAGTCAACAGTCGCATGTACAGTGACGCTGTATGCGTCTGGAGAAATGCCCTTCAACGAATTGTCTGTCATACATGCGATTCCTGGAGCAGGCGAATGCTGAAATCCAGGAGCATTGATTCCACTTGGTCCATCCAGCATGAGCATGAGGGTAAAGCATGGAGCATAACGAACTTTTCGCAATTGATCGAGAAAAGGTTGCGCGATGTCACTTTCTACATCTGACAGTAAGTCTAATCCCTGGGGTACTGGCGTCGTAATTAATAATGAATGCCCAAATATTTTGTCCCCTGTCTCGGCGTGCAGTTTCCAACATCCTTCCTCACTTTTAATGGAAATTACTCGGGAGTTTAACTGGACATCTATATCACTTGCCAGGTACTTTGGCAGGCTGGTCATGGATTTTACACCGATATAACGCATGGTTTCATCGCCCGCTTCTTCTTTTTTCATCAGAAACCAGCTTTTTACAGCCCCTGCGTCAATCCAGTTGTTGACAATTTCCTGAAACTGACTATCTCGTGCAGTGAAGAATTGTGCTCCATGATCAAATACCGCGCTTTCAATCCGACGGGTAGCCATTCTTCCCCCAACACCACGTGCTTTGTCCAGCACCAATACTTTAAATCCGGCATCTTTCAGCTTACGTGCTGCCATAAGTCCAGAAATACCCGCGCCTACGACAATACAATCCCAACAGTTGTTGTTTATTGATGCCACCATTAGTTACCCCCAACCTTATAAGTATTATTCCAAAGTATACGCTGCAAGCTGTTCCGGCCAACCTGCCGATTCAGTTCAGGAAACATTGTAATAGTGCCGATTTCTTCCAGATTAAATAATAAAACTTAAGTCGAAGTAAGCTCCCTATGTCTGGTACTATCGACATTGTCATACTCGAAGAACTATAAGTTCAGTGCATAAAACACAAGTGTAATAATATCACAAATCTAACTGGCTCTATGCAATTGAGTCATTGTTTTTGTGCTTCGGGTAGGTTGGTTGGTGGTGTCAGGAAGCAAGGTTTTGGGGTGCCTCGGTTATGCAATTTATTGATTACTTGGCAATTGGAATCTTTTTTGTTCTCATGGTTCTCATCGGTAGTGCCTCCTACAGGAAAATCAAAAGTTCAAATGATTTTTTTGTTGCCGGAGGGAATGTTCCCTGGTGGTTGGCGGGCATATCGCATCATGTTTCAGGGTACAGTGGCGCGGTGTTTGTTGGATATGCTTATGTAGCCTATGAATTTGGCATAACCTTGTATTTCTGGTGGGCTTTGCCGATCACTCTTGCCTGCCTGTCAGGCTCCTTTCTGATAGCGCCGCGATGGGCAAAACTAAGAACCATATTGGCAATTCAATCCCCGACAGAATATCTTGCCTTGCGCTACAACGTACCGACCCAACAGTTGATCGCCTGGTCTGGTGTGCTTTTAAAATTGTTTGATGTTGCAGCTAAATGGGCTTCCATGGGAATTTTATTATTTGGGTTTACTGGATTGCCTGTTGCTGCCGGGATCATGATCACAGGTGGCGTTTCATTATTGTATATCACGATAGGGGGCTTGTGGGCCGACCTGTGGACCGATTTAGCCCAGTTCATCGTGCAAATTATCGCCGGGTTCGTCATGTTCGCAGGTGTGCTCATCTATCTGGGAGGCGTGGACCAGGTATTCTCTGTATGGGCGCAACTGCCAGAAGGGCACACACGCCCATTCAATGGAGACTATACTCCCGGTTTTGTTCTGGCATTCATTGCCATCGCATTTCTGAGTTATAACGGAGGTACCTGGAATCTGGCCACCCGGTATATATCTGCCCCAAGTGGATCGAGTGCCCGAAAGTCGGCATTGCTGTCGGCTGCCCTGTACCTGTTCTGGCCATTGATTCTCTTTTTTCCCATGTGGGTTTCTCCATTAATATTTCCAGATTTGGAAGATGCCTCACAGGTCTACCCGATGCTTGCCAGGGAATTCCTGCCTGCAGGTTTGGTGGGGTTGGTTCTCGCTTCCATGTTTGCCAATACAATGTCCATGACAACTTCAGATGCCAATACGATTTCATCGGTAATTACCCGAGATATCCTGCCCAAATTATCTATAAAATTTCAGGACTTGTCTGGAAGTGGATCACTGAAAGTCGCCAGGATTGTAACCGTACTTTTTACTCTTGGCACCCTTACCCTGGCTTTGAATGCGGAGTTGTTTGGCGGAGTTCTTGGACTGTTGATTACCTGGTTTGCGGCATTGCTGGGACCGACAGCCATACCCATGCTGTTTGGTTTGTTGCCGGCATTCAGGCATTGCGGCCCCAAAATTGCCATATCATCTATATTGATTGGACTTGTTGGGTTTGTAGTTGTCAATTATGGGATGGAAGTGAGCCAAGCCGTACAGATTGCCACACCATTGCTCGCCTCGTTGACAGCTTATACCTTGATGGGAATCTTAAACCGCAAACAAGTAGTACCTTTGAATGTACAATCTTTGCTGGACGAATTGCAGGAGACAATCTAGAAAAAAACTCTCAAAATAGTGTTTTTCTGATTTTTATTCTGGTGTTTTCGCTCGGTAACAAGGTACAATATCTGTCTAACCACCTACCTTTGAGGAGAATTCAGTTGTGTTACGAGTAGCCGTTGTGGGCTTGGGGCCTATCGGGAATACCCATTGTCGTCATTATCAATCCAGTCCGCATGCTGAACTGGTGGGCGTATGCGATATTATCAAAGAACGTGCAGATGCTGCCGCTGAACACTTTGACGTACCGGCATTCTACTCCACACCGGAGATGCTTGAACATCTGGCACCTGATATTTGTGGAATATGTACAGGTGGACACGAATACTCCAGCGATCATTTTGAGCCAACCATGCAGGCAATCGAAGCTGGATGTCATGTGCTGGGCGAAAAACCGATAGCTCCTGAAATAAATCAGGGAGAGGCAATGGTTGCAGCCGCGGCGGAAAAAGGGGTGTGTTACGGTATTAATTTGAATCATCGGTTTACGCCCCTGGCCAGAAAAGCGAAAGAATGGTTGCTTGAGGGGCGACTGGGACACCTGCTGTTTATCAACATGGCCATGTGGATTATGAATCCCCGTGAAACTTCTCCCTGGTTTCAGATCAAAGCGTTACATCCGCACACTGTAGATGTCATGCGTTATTTTTGTGGTGACATCACAGCAGTACAGTGTTTTGCCACAAAAGCTCCTGGGCGGGAAATCTGGTCAACAGCACATTTCAACATGGAATTTGCCAATGGCGTAGTGGGTGGGCTTACCGGTAGCTATGACATCGAGCGTGGACATCCCATGGAATTCTGTGAAGTTGCAGGGACAGGGGGCCGTTTCACATTACATGACATGTTCATGGAACTCACACTTTATCCGGCAGGCAGTATCGAAAAAACGGTTATCTCAAATACACCCTTTGGTTATATCACAGAAAAAATTTTCGACGACACTTTCAGGAATCGGATTCACCGATTTGCAGAACAAGTTGCTGAAGGTTGTACGCCACAAGATATAGACGGTTCCGGTTGGGATGGTCTCCAGGCCCAGCGAGTTCTGGACGCGGCAATTCGGTCTATCCAGGAACGTACAGTCATCGAAATTCCTGTAACTGAGACTGTTGCACTTGCCTGATTTTTACTGAAACTGCTATCTTGTTTTTATGAACATTTTTATTTGGCGCATGTACGGATGCTCAGAATTCTTTAAAATAAGTTATACGTGGTAAATAATGTTTACCACAGCTTAAGGTATATAAAGTGTAACTGCGGTGCCCGTACTTATTTTATATTCACGCCGTGCATTACCATCCCGTATTGCAATTTCCAAACGTCCAGTACTACCAAATAGTGCAATAGGTGCTTCTTTTGAGGCAGTCGCGTAGTTTTCTGAAATTCGCGAGATAGTAATTGCTGCAAATTGTACCCGATACGAAGTGTTGTCCTGGAGTATATCTTCTGTAATGTTTGTAATACAATTTCCAAAATGATCACTATGGATTACTTCTCCTTGTATCAAATCACCTTCTGATACTGGCAGTGGTATTTGCAGCATTTCAATTGACTGTATTTCCGGGCCTACTTCATCAAAGGGAATTCCTTTTGCAAGATGCGCGGCAACCGGTGCAAAAATATCGCGACCATGGAATGTTTTACTGATTTTATGCTGCATCAATTCCTGATTGGTGATTTCGCGGGCGTATTCGATTGGATTGTCATCAAACAACATAGACAGTAACCCATTGTCTGGGCAAACAAAAACATGACCATTTACAAGCACAGCAATTGGTTTACGGGCTGAGCCGACGCCAGGATCAACAACTGCAAGATGTACCGTGCCCTTCGGGTAATAGTGTGTCGCGTCAGCAAGAAACAATGCGCCACCAAGAATAGATTGAGCATCAATCTCATGCGTGAGATCATCCATGCGCACATCAGCAAATATAGAGCGTATGACACCCTTCATGGCAGCAACATAGGCATCTTTGGTCCCAAAGTCTGTTGTTATTGTTAGAAGCCCACTGGCATTGAATGTCAAATTATTACTCCTGGGAGCCAACAAAATTTGTGTTGATCTTCCCGTATTCAATTTCTTGGCAGGTTGTCTTTATTCCGGGGTGCAGACACGATTTCGACCGAGTTCTTTCGCTTTGTACAATGCCTTGTCGGCAGCAGCAATCAACGAATCTGCGCTTGTGCCATGCCTTGGCCATTCTGCCAAACCTTGACTTAAGGTAACACGCACAACTGTTTCGTGATGAATAAATTCTCGGTCTTCTATGGCTTTTCGTATTTTTTCAGCTTGCGCAACTGCTTCTGTCAACGGTGTAGCACGAAACAACAAGACAGCTTCATCACCTCCGTACAAAGCACCGATGTCCTGTTTACGTAGGTGACTTCGCAAGATAGCCCCCATCTCACGAACAACCATACGGCCAGCAAGATGTCCGTGTGTATCGTTGACACGCTTGAGGCCGTCCATATCTGTCATGGCCAGTGAAAATACAGTTTCTTTTTGCTTGGCATGTCTGATTGCAAGTTCAAGTTCAGGTCGAAAAGCTTCCATCGTCATCAGGCCGGTAAGACTATCGTAATATATAAGGCGCTGTACTTCCTGGTGATAGCGTGCGTCAACCTCATCAAGTAGTACAAACTTGAATAAAACATCCCCCATACGTAATTTATCGTTAGCGTTTAATATGGCATTCTCTGTTCGTTGATTATTGATATAGACGCCATTGCTACTTCCCAAATCTGTGATTACATACTGAGTTTCACGGTCCTTCATTAATTTATCAATACGAGCATGAAGTCGTGATACTGACGGCGCATTGATTAATGAATCTGCCAGGGTAGATCGACCAAAGGTTGTGCTTTCCTTCACCAAGCGCAACTCACGCCCTATTTCCCAGCCTGCAAGTACTATCAAGCATGCTTCTGTATTGTTTTCTATGCCAGTAGATTGCATTCCAGGCAATATTGCAGTATGGTCCAGCCCTGAATTATCATCGAATTGCGTTCGTTTTGTGTCATCGAGCACAGCAGTTAGTCATCCTCAACCAATTAGTAGTCTGAATTTAACTCAATTATTCCTCTATAAACTCGCGCATGGCTTCCAGCAATTCCTGATAGGCGTTTTTAAATTCAGGCATTCTGGAGTGTAGTGATTCAATGTCACCAATCTTTGATAAGCTTTCCAATTCTTTGGCCATAACACCGACACGCATACCTCCGATTGTTGATATGGTACCATACATGGCATGTAAAACTTTATAAGCAACATCACAATCACCTAGCAGTATGGCATCTTCCAACACATCCATACGACCCGGTAATATATCGATAGCAATGGAAAAAACTTGCTTTATAAAGTCTTTGTTGTTTCCAGTCAGACTGTTTACCTGGTTTTTGTCCAATATAGGAATGTCTTTATACATGATCTTAACTCCGGGTAGGCAAAGCATATTTTTTATTTTATAAATCCCGGAAAGCTGTACTTACTTCATATTAATGTTTTAACTGGATAAAGAAGATAAATTTTTATGCATGGAAGATTTTACTATTTCTGTGTGTCCGCTAATAACACGCGACATATCTAATTCTGGCAATGAAGGGGTAGCAGTTACTATTTCTTTTAACCCGGACGCAGACATTATAAATGTATCTTCTGATTTGACTCCTGGAGCTGAAGGATTCCAGGCGAAAGCCTGCCCCAACTCAACATCTATGCCAAACCGCTTGTTCAGCTGTTTTGACCAAAAATCAGGCAGTATTGGAAAATCTGAATCTGGAGTTGCTTTACTTGTACGCCCTGCATAGCCTGTGGTACCTCCTTGATGATGGTTTTTCCATTCATCTTCCTTGAAGCCCATATCTTTATAAGCTTGCTTACAAACCTGAAAAACATCACCAAGTGACCTGCCCGGTATGGTTTCTCGTTGCAATAGGGCATCAACACCGCAGATTCGCTCGTATTGGTCTAGAATATCTTTGCTTAAATCATCAACTTGTACAAAACGGGTCATAGAAACAACCAGACCTTCACGCATAAAACCACCAACGACCATAGCATACTTTTCTAATTGGCATTGTTTTGTAGAATTGTTCAGCAATGAGGGCATTCTGGGGATGGGGTGGCGGTATGAAGCTATTCGCTGGTCCACCGCGACCAATGCTACGGACATCAGACAGTGCCGTTTTGCTCCCTCACTAATCAAAATCGCTGCGATTTCTGATTCTGACATCCCTTTTTTTACCTGTCGTAAGGTATCGGTCATAGCTTCTGATGCGAGCTTGCCGAGTATTCGATACTTCTCCATCTCCCTTTCTGTCAGAAGGGAGCGTAATATGGCTAGTTCGTTATGTACATTTTTACCCAAAGAGCCATCATCAGAGACTATATTACCCTTGCATTTATTCAAAATCAGGTTGGTAGCATTGTCTTCGTACCACCAAAAAGTGAAGTCACCGCTGTTAATGTCAATAATCTCTTCATGTAGTGCACGCTTTTCTTCTATATTGTTGCCTAAGAAGTAAACAGATCCATCTCTCATAACAAATAAACCATAGGCACCGATGTCAGAGAATGTAGATACGTAATTTCGTTTACCGCCAGTGGCCATGGCAAAATTATCAATGCGACGGATCAGAATACCATCATAGTGATGTATTTCCAGGAATGCCTGCAAGAGTTTAATCCGAATATCCATAAGGCCTCGCGCATCCATATTGAGTACTCCATATTCTTTTATTGTCTTGCATTTTCTTGAATGATATTTGCCTGGACAATATTATCAGATATCTGTGAACTATATGAAAAATTTTTATGCACTAAATTCTATATTTTGCATAACAAGTATTCATATGGTACATTTTTGTGATCACTGGGGTAAAGGAGTTATTTGCTTTGGAATGTTCAATTTGTAATTCACGCAGTTCAATCGGTTATTGTCCGGATTGCCAGAAATTGTTATGTGAAGAGTGCGGTGTCGGTTGCGCGCAGTGTGGTATTTTGCTTTGTGAAGACCACCGCATTCGTGTTGGGGAAGGTATATATTATTGCAAGCGTTGTGTGAAAAAATCTAAAGATGCTATCAGCCATGGTACACCAGTTCCAAAGCATCATCGTACGACGCCAGTTGCCATAGAACCAGTAGAGTCAAACAACCACCCTACACAAGAAAAAAACGTAGCGCCGCCGAAAGGTTTCAGCTTTGAAGATTTAATGGCAGACATGGAAGATGATGGCTTCGAGTACCAGGTCAAGGAGAAGGCATCGCCAGAACCAGAAGCTGATACTGCTGGTACGGCTAGAGATGCAGCAGCTGCAAAGCCTCGAAGAGAACCTTTGGTCAGTGATGATCCCAAAGAATTTGTAATTCTGGCCAGTAGTGCGCCACAAAAGACCAAATTATGGGTTAAAACTTATGTAATAAGTTTCTGTGCACTGCTAGTAATATTGTTTCTTTGGCGATTTCCAAATATCGGCTATATACAACCACACACATCATATCTGGCAATGTTTATTACACTGAATGGTGTTTTCTGGGGGGGATATGGGTTGTATCGGGAATATTATGATAATACTAAAAAATATTATCTGAGCGGGATAGCAATCAATTTTGTACTTACATTATGGGCTTACAGCCTTATTGGCAGGTAACCAATTATTAATATTCCAATGAACAAGCTTATCACCATTCTATGGCTAGCAGAGATTTGGGATGAGGGAGTCGTGCTTGCATCTCCCAAAAAATAAACCAGGAGTTATTGATCTAGATTCTCAAGGCCATTCTGCATCACAACCAAAAAATCTGGCTCTGGATGTTGAAAATCTACGGGTAAATCTGGGGCCGAAAAAAGTTCGACTTATTGACCGGTGGATTCGCGAAGTTAATGGGCCGTTAAACAGCCTGATTCAGAAACACATGCCAGGAAATGCTGTGGTACTGGACTTGGGGTGCAGCAGGGGGGACCCGGATATTCCAGCATTACAAATGGCAACTCTATTTGTTGGATGTGATGTTGATTTGTCAGGGCTGATGGGTAATAATCAAACGACTAACCTTGTAATGGCTCCCATGGAGCAACTTCCATTTTACAATGAATCCATTGACTTGCTGGTTTCAAAGTGGGTGTTTGAGCATATTCAAGCACCTGAAGCAGTATTTAATGAATGTTTTCGTGTGCTGAAACCAGGTGGCAAGATGATTATTTTAACACCCAATAGTCATAGTTTTTTCGTCCTGTGCAGCCGTGCCATTCCATTTAAATTCAAAAGCAAAATTAAAAAATTAATATTTCGAATACATGACGAAGATACTTTTAAGACTTGGTATCTGGCTAACTCAAAAAAACGCCTTTATTGTTTATCACGTCAAGGTGGATTACAAAACTTGGAATGGGTTTTATTACCTGGTATGTGGACATTTTTTATTTTTTCTACACCGTTGTCTCTCGTGCTTCGCAAACTGGAACACCTGATATGTCATTTGCCGATATTACGTAACATGACGGCATATATACTAGCAGCATGGGAGAAACCAAGTGTACAGTCCTGACAACGTAACAGATAAAGTTTTAGTTACGGGTGCTGGTGGTTTTATAGGCAGTCATATAGTTCAACGCTTGCTGCAAGATGGGGTACGCGTGCGAGCGTTGGTGCATGGAGATGCTTATAAGCACGCAGGGCATCTATCCAGATATTTGCCAAAACTCTCAGACGGTGAAGGAGTAGTTACCCAAAATCCCTCACCGAATTGGGACTTTAAAGGGCATCTTGAAATTACTGGGGGAGATTTATGCGATGCTGGGTTTGTACGAAAAGCGGTTAGTGGAGCCAATGCAATCGTCCATACTGGGGCCGTTACCAGTGTGGCCTATGCATTTGCACATCCAATAGAAACTGTTCAGAGCAATGTCATCGGTACTACAAACATATGCAATACTGCACTTGAATGCAATGTTAAGCGCATGATTCATACTTCAACTGCCGGGGTATATGCAACACAAAATTCTGACATCCCAATCTCTGAAACGTCGTCATCAGGTGGCTGGAATCCATATAGTGCCAGCAAACTTGCTGCCGATCATATCGTTCAAAGTTATTATTGTTCCTATGATTTGCCAGTTGTCACCTTGCGTCTGTTTAACACCTATGGCCCACGCATGGGACGGTATTTGATTATGCCAACGATCATTGAACAACTGCATCATAGCAATGAATTACATTTGGGGGATTTAAGTCCACACAGGACGTTTGTCTATGTTGACGACGTGGTAGAGGGATTTATGCTCGCTCTTGCTGCTCATGACAAAAAAGTACTTGGAGAAATTGTACACCTGAGTGGTCAAGAATCTATTTCTATGCGCAATCTTGTAGATTGCATCGCAGACATCATGCAAAAAGAGTATGCACTGATTTGTGATGACGCTCGATTACGCCCTCAAAAAACTGAAATTAATCAGATAAATGTTGACATTTCTAAAGCTAGCGATGTATTGGGTTGGTCGCCAATAATCTCGCTGGAAACCGGCCTCACGCATACTATAACTTGGTTTATTAATGAGTTGACAAAACACCATGATCGGAATACCTGATATTTTTATGATATAGCACTATATGTTGTGTTGATTGTTCATCTAAAATGCGGTATGATGTATACAAGAAGGAGTGAAAGGTGTCGTCATTCATTAGTGAGTTGCACGGCCTTTTGGACTCGATTTATAGGGGATGTCAATGCAACGTAAAGTGCGGAATAATTCAGTTTGCCACAACCAGACGGTATTCCGGTTACCTGTATATCGAACTGTCTGCTTCCTTTTTGCGTTACTGTTAATGCATCTATCTGCCAGTTCTCTTGAGCCAAGATTTCATGGATTCCCCCTGGATTCACAATTCAGGTTACAGCTGGAAGAATATGCGGGAAATGTAACTATTCGTGTGATCAAGAAAGAGCGGTTGCCAGGTGGCCCTGAAATCTATACAGACCCTGATACCGATGAGATCATAGAGGGAATTCGCTTTGAAGCGCATCGGGATTTATTTTCGATGCAAGTTGAAGTCTTGGAAACTGCTCCGCCCAACTATTTAAGAAATCCCGGGCTGCGTTACGAAATAACATTGAATGGATTGGCTGTGGCACCGGATTTTAATAAAAAATTCCAGGCTACGGCTGCGAATGTTTTGGATCGCATTCAAGGTGAAATGGCGCATGTTGCCACGTATGCTGTGGGAATAGACCAGGATGCGATATATTACGGAACACAAGTAGCATTAGCAATACTAAATGAATCAGGATATTTGCCTACCTACATTCAGGAAACCGTTAAAAGAAGTCAAGTGGGGCAACATGCTATTCAGGGGGAATTTTTACTACGAGGGGAACAGCCGCGGGTTGTTCGAAGACCGTCATTTCCTGATGACAGAGGAATTTCACGCGATACTGCGACTGATGCATCACGTGCGGGAAATCTTGCTCAAAATTATAAAATGCAGCTTCAATCAGGAGAAGAAAGGCGTTATACTGGTCGCTCAGATCATTATACCCGCACGTATAGACACAATCGTGACATCATTTTACCGGATTGGAGTGACAAAAAAGTTTATGATACGCAACGGTGGTTTACTACAGAGCCAGTCAACAATCATGTCCAGCCAGTTTCGCCCGGTGTAAATATACACGCTACACCTATTGAAATTTCAGAGGTGGAAAAACTTGAGATACTGGTTGGTCCCATTCGTTCACCTCTGGAACAAAGAGGTTTGCAAGGCAGTAAGTTGGAAGAACATGCTGAAACACGTTTTACGCCGACAACCCCATCAGGTAGCAGGCCGTAATGAATTGGGCAAGACAAAGGAATCCGAAAGTATATTGCAATGAAAATTATTAATAAAAATAAATGGAATTGTATGATAATTCACTTGCCAATTGAAAAATCGTTTATTATGATTCTGCTGCTGGCTTTTTTCTGTATTCCATTTACATTCTTGGGTTGTGCAACAACAGGTACCGCAGGTGATGGCATTGTAATGATAACTGAAACTGGAGACTATTGCCGGGTTACACCAGAAGAAATTGAAATATTAAGTGGGATCGACCAACCATACTATCTACAGGTTGGTGACGTTATCCACGCTGATTTTCGTGTACAGTCTCTTCGACAAAACAGGGTTCCCTGGGATTATAAAATTGAAACCGGTGACAGTATGGAGGTGCGCTTTTTACCAAGTGCCATTGAGCCCGGTGAATATCGCTTGCAGACCGGGGATGTCATTGGTATTTATTTTCTGGATAATTGGCAATTGAATGTAACGCGTACGGTTCGCCCTGATGGAATGGTCAGTGCCCCAGAAATCGGTGATATCAATGCGCGAGGTCTTACTGCTTTGCAACTCCGGGACACGCTCCGGGCTGCCTATGTCCGTACGGGTATAATTCAGGGTGAACCACGAATCACGGTAAACGTCGATTTTGTTAATTTGGACCGCTACAGTGATATGAGCCGTGACGTTGTGGTACGTCCTGATGGTGCTATCAGTCTGCCTGGTCTGGATAATGATGTCCGCATCGCCGGATTGACGGTCACGGATGCCGCAGAAAAAATTAAATTAAGTAGTTTGCAATACTTGAACAATACACCACAAGTTGCTTTGGTCGTTTTTCCCGCGGTAGACACCAACATATTGAGTGATATGAGTGGTTCCATGCAGATTCGACCGGATGGCCGTATAACCATACCTCGTTTAGGCGAGTTTCAGGCAGCAGGATACAGTCTGGACGAATTACGTGAAACACTTCTATTTATGTGTGGAGAATTGTTGCATAATCCTGTTGAATTAACTGTTGATTTGCTGCGTGCAACCGGTGGCAGAATATATGTTGGGGGAGAAGTGAACATGCCTGGGGTTTATCCACTGGAAGGGTCACCTACAGCATTACAAGCTGTTATCAGTGCCAATGGATTCATGGATACATCGCGCTTGAATAATGTAATTGTTATGCGCCGTAACCCCAATGGTTCACCCTATATTTTTAACACCAACCTGCGGGTTGTTCTATCGCACGGTCAAACAGAAAATGATATTCATCTGCGCCCATTTGATGTTGTGTATGTTCCCAAGAAAACAATATCAAAAATGAATTTATTTGTAGACCAATACATCAATAATTTGGTACCGTTTGATAACACCCTTGGGGTATCGGCCCAATATTATATCAATGAACAGCGTGTTAGAACGCGCGGTACCAGCGTTAACTTTAATACAGGAATTACCGGTATGGCTGATGTTTTAAACCCATAAATTTTAGTTATATAACGAGATTGGGTAACCAGACATTTATATCTGATATTTATATTTGTGCAAATACAGCAACACAGGAAATAGTGATGAATCCCCAGCGACAGTTTTTTCTACGTGATATTCTAATGGTTTTGTTCAAATATAAACTGCTCATTATTCTTTTTCCTATGCTGGTTTTTTTATTGGTGTTTATTGGAAATTATATTTGGCCTCCCACCTTTGAATCGGAATCCAAGGTTCGTATTATTCGTGGTCGTGAAATGTCACAAACAGACCCAACTGTAATCCAGACGGCGCAAAGTATGACTATGATTTCCATGGGGATGGAAGATATGCGTTCCGAGATTGAGCTTATCCATAGTCGAGACCTTCTTAGGAATATTGTCGAGTCATTAAACTTGCATGAGAATCCTCGTTTTCCTCATGGGGACAGTTCTTTTCAGAAACCATTCCGGATTACACGCAGTGCCTTGAACCAGTTGTTGTATAGCTTGAAAATTGTTTCGCCGCCGAGTGGTATTGAGCGTGCTATGGATGATCTCGAAAAGGCGATCCTGGCAGAACCGGTCCGCGATTCCTGGGTAATCCATATTGGTGTACGCCTCGGAGACCGCGATCTTGCGCAAGATGTGTTATCAAAATTATTGGATGAATACAAGCGGTTACACATTGAAGTGTTTTCCAGTCCCGAAAGCGCAAAATTCTTTCAGGAACAGAAAGAGCGTGTGTCACTGGAGCTTCGCGAGGCTCAAAACGAACGTGAAGTTTTCCGAAAACAGCATAATGTTTCCATACTAGACAATGAAAAGAGCTTGCTGCTGGAAGAGTATACCAATGGTGCCAGATTGCTATTGCAATTAGAGGAGAGTAGTGCGCTTCTGGACAGTGGTGCTGTTGATTCCGAAATTATTTCAGATTTGTCTATGCGCACAGATTCTTTGGTAGTGCGCGAAATGCAATTGCGTCTGTTGGAGTTACTACTTGAACAAAGCCGGTTGGTTCGAACTATGGGGCAGCGTCATCCCCAAGTGCAAAGTATCAATGAGCAAGTTCAAACAGCACAAAACAGATTGAAATCTGCCATTGAATCTACCCGTGAAAATACCCGAAAGCGGCAAGATATACTAGAAAACCGACTTATTGTATTGAATGACATCATGGAGCAACTAGAACGTATTGATCAAGAAGTATCTATTCTGTCTGAACTTTATGAGTTTTATGCTCAGAAACTGGAAGAATCCATTGTGGCTGACAGAATGGCCGAGCATCAAGTTTCCAGCGTTAAAATTGCATCCAATCCGACATTACCATTGAATCCAGTGCGTCCAAATAAACTCTTGAATTTGGCATTGGCGCTGGTGGGAGGCGTCATCGGTGCCCTTACCCTGGCATTCTTTCTGGATTATCTTGATCATGGCTTAAAAACACCTGAAGATGTGGAGCATTACTTAAAAGTACCTTTGCTTGCCAGTTTTTTTAACACACGCAATAATATCTTGAATCCAGGAGAAGTTGAGCGACTCGCTATGATCTTGGATGCCGATCATAAACAAGGTTCGGCACATTGGATTGAAGTAACCAGTGCGGTGAATGGAGAAAATGCATCGCTGGTTGCAAAAGCATTGGCAGAGTGCTTCGCCCACAATACCTCACAAAAAGTGTTGTTGTTAGATTTTGACAGTAAAACTACACAAAATACTACGGGTGTGATCGATTTACTAACGGGAAAAATACTCATAGATGCGTTTATAAACGAAGCGTCAAATATTACAAATATTGCTAAAGGGAGCGACACAGAAGAGACATCTTCTTATCTGTGGCGCTCCGAAGCTATGAAAAACCTGGCAGCCGAATTGAGAACCAAGTTTGACTATATTATTTTACTGGTGCCTCCTGTGCTTAGCAGTCATGATGCTCCACAACTGGCCGTGCATGTCGATGATGTCCTGATTGTTATCAAAGCAGATGCAACCCGTCGGGAAGTTGTTCAACGAGCTTTAGACTATTTCGGTGAACACAGCAACCGGATCAGCACCGTGTTAACAGAACGCAACCAGACCATACCACAAGCGGTTTACCGGCATATTTAGTAGTAGCTACTGAAACAATTTAGTGCTGAAGCAGGGCCAGGTCGAGTTCGGGGTATACTGGAAAGCGATCAAGTAAAGAATGCACTCTGGTTTGGGCTTCTGCTTTCACTTTGCTGTCCAGCACGTGCAGTCGCTTGCTCGGAGTGCCGGCGTTGGGTCCCTTTTCAAGAATTTGTGCACTGGTATTTTTCAGTACTAATGAGATGATGGCAGCAATTTCTTGCATCTCATCAACACCCATTCCAAGTGTAGTTACTGCAGGTGTACCAATACGTAAACCGCTGGTGATCAGGGGACCGTTGGGGTCAAAAGGCAATGAATTGTTGTTTAAAGTAATACCGCACTCACGCAGCGCATTTGCAGCCTGCTTGCCCGTGATTCCAGCACTTTTGACTGCGTCGATCAGCATCAGGTGATTGTCCGTACCACCTGTAACCACGCTGAGTCCTTCTGACATACATGCCTGGGCTAACGCACGGGCATTCTCGACAATTTTTTGGGAGTATTCTTTGAACGCGGGCTCGTTAGCCTCTGTGAATGCTACTGCCTTGGCAGCCATGACATGTGGCAAGGGACCACCGATTACCAATGGGCATCCCTTATCTACATATTCAGCGAATTCTTTTTTACAAAGCACAATACCTCCACGAGGCCCACGTAATGTTTTATGTGTGGTTGAGGTAACCACATGGGCGTGGGGAATAGGATTGAAATCCCCTTCAAAAACGCCTCCAGCTACAAGACCCGAGAAATGTGCCATATCAACCATAAATACTGCACCGATTTTGTCGGCGATCTCGCGCATTCGTGCAAAATTGATAGCACGTGGATATGCGCTGTATCCTGCCAGTAATATCAATGGCTGGATTTCAATGGCTTGTTTTTCTATCGCATCATAATCCAATAATCCTGTTTCTTTGCTGACAGCGTAACTGTACGCATCAAACATCTTGGCCGACAGATTTCGACGATATCCGTGGGTAAGGTGTCCTCCGGAGTAGTAGTCCATACCAAGTAACTTCTGACCATTGAGAGCGGTACGTACTTTTTCCCAGTCAGCCTGTGAGAGTTTGGAGGGGTCTTTAATACCAATCACTTCGAGCTGCGGAACTTCAACTTTTGCTGTTAATATGGCCCAGAAAGCAACCAGATTGGCGTCCGCACCACTATGCGGTTGAACATAAGCATGTTCTGCCTGAAAGAGTTGCTTTGCTTGCTCACATGCCTCTGTTTCAATTGCGTCTACATTGTCACAACCTTCATAAAAACGTTGCCCGGGAAACCCTTCTGCATATTTGTCTGTCAATAAATTTCCCATGGCAAGTTGCGTCGCCAGCGAGCAATAATTTTCACTGGCAATAAGTTTCAAATAACTACGCTGGTCTGCCAACTCCTGTACAATGGATTGGGCGATGGCAGGATTCACCCTGGCAACTTGGCATAAACTTGCCAAATAAGCCAATAAACCCGTATTTACGTTTTCTGGAGATGTTTTTTTCAGATAATCAACAAGGCTTTGTTGTATCACGTGCGACTTCCTTTTCTTGCAATGTTAATGGTGGAATAGTCCGCATATAATACCTCTTTGGTGGCCTTTAGGTAAAGCATGCTGGTAAGGTATTGGTAATATATTACCTGTTGGAATGCATTTATTATGATTTTAAAACACAAAAAGGAATTCATTTATTATGGAAACATGGGCAGATAACCATGTGGAATTCGAAGGGAAAGTAGTACGTTTGAGAATAGGGCATGTTTACCTCGACAATGGTGAACTGGGTTATCGGGAAGTTGTCGAGCACGCCGGTGGTGTATGTGTCATTCCGTATACAGGGGATTCTGTCGTACTAATTCGACAATTCAGGATTGCATGCAATCAGTACTTAATCGAGGCACCTGCTGGAAAAATAGAAGGAGATGAAGACCCTGAAATTCGTGGGAGTCTTGAGCTGGAAGAAGAAACAGGTTATAAGGCAGGTCGGTTGATCTCTGCTGGAAAGATATTTCCTACTGTAGGATTCTGTTCGGAAATTATCCATCTTTACCTGGCTTTTGACCTCGTAAAGACACAGCAAAATCTGGAAACTGAAGAACAGATTGAAGTAATCGAAATGTCCTTGGATGAAGTTGAACAAAGCCTGCGCGAACATCGATTTATAGATGGAAAAACTGCTTTAGGATTGCATCGTTTGTTGATGTACCTTGCTGAGGAGAATTCCGATCTCAAAGTTTAGATTATAAAATTTAAATTATTTTTGCTACTTACTTGATCGCATGGATTCTCTGTCGCGCAAATAAAAAATGACACAGAGTGCAACGATTATGACCAGGCTGATTATGAAGCCTGAACCATAATATATGGCCATACTCACATAAGCTGTGTCCAGGCGATAACGTTCTGGAGTTAATTCGTGGTGATACAATTGTAAGCGAGGTGCCAAGTCGAAAGGTATACGCATTTGACGTGTTCCATCAAAACTCCGGATATGCACTATTTGCTCGTCTCCAAAATCGTATACTGAATCTGCTTCCGCATTGAGGAAAAAATTTATAGCCGGGGTGAACCAATCCACTATATCGATGTCTTCGGTATCAGAAGAGGTATGAAAATCTATCTTAATTTTGTCCAATTGCAGTAATTGAACTTTACCTTGATAGACACGGTTATCAACCATATAATTGAACACAACATCAATATCATCTATTGAATTTTGAGATTGAACAATTGCTTCCGGTATCTCAAGGTAAATTACAGTTCCTTCTGCTGCTGTCCAGGTTCTCACCATCTGTTCCTGTTGCCACAATGCGAAAAAACCTAATGAAACTATGATTAATCCTGCAACGGGAACAAATTGTAATAATCTGTGATGGTTTTTCTTCAACAGAACCATAACGATTAAAGATTTTCATCTGAAGATGGAATATCTTCAACGACAACAGCGGTACCATAAATCAGTATCTCTGCTGCACCTGCTGCAATGTCAGAAGTGCTGTAACGAGCTACGATGATTGCATTGCCCCCCAGACGTTTGGCGTCAGCTATCATGCGGTCAAGAGCTTGCTCGCGGGTTTCTGCCAACATTTTGGTGTATTCAAGTATTTCACCTCCTACCATATTTCTCAACAAAGCAAGGATGTCTCTGCCCAAATGCATGCTGCGTACCGCACTGCCACGAACAATACCCAAAGTTTTGACAATACGCTTGCCATGTATATCTGGAGCTGTAGTGACAATCAACGATGTACCTCCCTGCTGTATCGATCCGTTTTGGCAATTCTGATTCGTTGCCGTAATACTGAAACAAACAAAACGCCCAAGCCTATAAACGGAAGTGCTAATAAAAACTTGAGTTTATACGATCCCCATGGTTCAACAATAAAAAGAGTAAGACCATAACAAGATAGCATGATGGCACCAATCAATAATACCAACCAACCAGTTTTGCGTTCTAACCGGTTGTATATATTATCCAAGAAGTTGTCCCAAGCCTCAGGCGGAGGTTCTTCTATCCGCAAGGCAGCAGTAGTACCGGTAACCAGACAGCGCATGGCATCCAGTTCCTTACTGCATTTTGAGCAAATCTTAGTGTGGGCTTCGAGCTTCTTCTGGGCTTCCATGTCCAGTTCGCCATCAAGAAACCCTGATATGAGAATTTGATACTCTTCGCATGATTGATCGTGCATGTTTGATTGGTTTGGTTGTTACCTTATTATTTACCGTAAAAATAAAACTATTACTTACTGTGATGTACACCAGAACGGTATATTCCTGGCAGGTGCCATATAGAGTAATACCACGTGTCACGTTGATTTATTCATTGATATTCAGGTCATGAATGAAAGCCGGTAATGTTTTCCGTACAATTCATGTGTTCCAACACCACTTTCAGTGCTTTTCGAGCTGTATGTAGTCTGGACATAACCGTTCCTTGTGGAATTTCCAGGCATTCGGCAATTTCACTGTAGGATAATTCAAGAAAGTGTCTCAATCTCAGTATTTCTTGTTGATCGGTGCTCAGTTTTGATAATGCAGCATGAACAATACTATGTGTATCTTGATTTTGCAATGTTGTTATGGGATTGTTATGCTCGTCCTGGGTATCAAATCCTTGCTCCATTAATGCATCTAATGAAGATTCACCACGCCGCTTTTTTCGTTTTAGGTGGTTCAGACATGTGTTTCTTATAATTCGATACAGCCAAGGGTAAAAAGCCTGATTTGTGTCAAAACGATCTATGGCGCGATAGGCACGTATGAAAGCATCCTGCGCAAGCTCCATGGCATCTTCACGGTTATTGACATAACTATAGGCGATTGCATAAGCGCGACGCTGGTAAGTTTTTACAATGTCCCCAAACGCGATACGATCGCCTTCTCTGGCCGCAGCCAGTAAAGCGGTCTCATCAGTTACAGAGATTTCAGGTGAAGATGATGTTTGCATGCTATTGCTATAAGGTGTTTTAAGGAGTTTGTAATACTGATAATATTTTGAGCTATTTTACCATCACATAGCACAAAACTTCACCTAACCCTGAAGAATCTCAAATGTACACTTAATTGTATTACAAGGAAACATAGTTCAAATCATATGAATCAGGCTTGATGGTTATCATAATGGAAGTAGCAGTACAGATTCCAAATCCTCAGAACAGATGCATGCATAATTGGTGAGTAGCATGAAATACATTGTCGTTTTGTTGCTGATTGCAGTTCTGATTTTTTACATGAAGGGAAGAAATTGACAGTGAGTAGTCTTCAGTTCGTCACAGGAGCACGCTTTACATCCAAGGTGTGTTTAAAACAAATGTTCGCTATTTAAACGGTACAACGTCATAAAAGAGAAAAATATACACTAAACAAATGTGTCACCAGTTCGTAATTTTATTGACTCATCACCAATTATTGAAGCAAAAAGAACAAAATTTCTCATCAAACAAAACAAGATTATATACTAATTTTGTTATAAAACTACGTCAGTTCAGTTCATCCCGTCCAGGTTCTGTGTAATTACATTATAAATTGTCTGTTGCGATTCTACATCCCGTGTAGCGTACAGTAACCAGGCAAGTAAAATATCAAGTTCTTCTATGGAGGTATCACAATCCATTTGCAAGAGCCGCTCAATCAACAATTCCCGCTCTAATGGATCGATTAGCTCATACATTTCCAAGCGTGCCAACGCTGTCTGAGCTACATTCGATATTTTATGCGACTCATATGCTGACAGGTGCCGCACCAAACCTGGCTCATAACGATGGTTTGCATTTACTTTCTGAAGATGCTGACGCATGTACAATAATGCGGTATTGACATCACTCAGGTTAAAGCCTTTATCAACCAGCCAATTGCGTAAATGGCTTTCCATACTGGGGCCTTTGGGGTGGTGATTTACCTGCTCAATAATGGCATCAATGATTTCATGAATAGCTTGTTTCATACACCCTTTCTGCTGCTCTTCCAGCCGATTGATACAGTGTTGTTTCACAACAATCATTTTTACAGAGCCAATAGGGTAATTTTAATCGTCAATGAACACCAAGTGCAAATTGAAAGGACAGTAATTGATTAAATTGTGAATCACGTTACCTGTAGAATCTAGCGTTCGCCAATATTCTCATGTTACCATGGGAAATAATATGAAAAAATTACTTTTCTTCATACTAAATTTTGCTGCAACAGATAAAAAAGGGGAGATGTTCAATGCGTATTTCAAGGTTTGATGTGATGTGCAAATCATGCCTGATTGTCTTGGGATTGTTTGCAGGTACGTTTTTGTCTGGTGCGGAAGCTGAAGGGCGTGATATTTTGAGTGATACCTGGGTGGCAGTAGATGGCCTGGGACGTTCTGTGGCAACTTATGATGAAGTTGGCCCCCCTAAAGAAAACAAGGTGGTTGGTATATTTTACTTTTCCTGGTTGGGACAGCACAGCACCACCGGACCGCACAATATTCAGGAAATATTGGCAGCCGATCCAGAAAATCCACCTTGGGGGCCAGCAGGTGATTTTCATCACTGGGGAGAATCGGAATGGGGGTATTATTTATCGGATGACGAGTTTGTAATTAGAAGTCATGCGCACGATCTCGTCGATGCGGGTATCGATGTAATTTTCTTCGATGTCACCAACGCTTTTACATATCGAAATGTGTATATGACACTTTGCAAGGTCTTCACAGAAATTCGTGATGCCGGTGGTAGAACACCTTACATTGCCTTTCTCTCGCACTTCGGAAAGAATCGGACCGTGCGGGAATTGTATAACGATTTCTACTCCAAAGAACTTTATAAAGATTTGTGGTTTATGTGGGACGGAAAACCTTTATTTCTGGCAATTCTGGAGGAAGAAGAACCAGAGCTGGAAGAATTTTTTACTTTTCGTCGTTCATGGGCTTGGAGTGCGGCAGCCTGGTTCGGTGATGGTCATAAAGCCTGGGCTTGGCTTGATCATTCACCTCAAAAATATGGCTGGGTAGAACCAGGAGTACCGGAAGCCATGCCGGTAGCCGTAGCGCAACATGCCACTACCAACATTGGACGCAGTCAGCATGATGGACAACAACCGCCTCCTGAAGAGCAAAAGCCCTATGAAGGACTCTATTTTCAGGAACAATGGGAACGGTTACTGGAAGTTGATCCACAGGTTGCCTTCATCACTGGCTGGAATGAGTGGGTGGCTCAGCGCTTTCGGAGCGATGGCAACCAAGCCATGCTGGGGAGGGTACTTCCAGAAGGGGAGAGCTTCTTTGTAGATGCGTATACGCGTGAATATAACAGAGATATTGAACCAGAAAACACCGAGTTGGGGGACAGTTTGTTTTACCAGATGGTAAGCAACATACGTCGTTTTCGGGGTGCTCGCCCACAGGAAAAAGCCAAATTATATTATACTATCGATGTCAAAGGAAGTATGGAACAGTGGGATACCGTGCAGCCGACGTATTATGATACATACGGCGACACAAAACACCGGAATCATCCAGGTTGGGGTGACGCCGGACCGTACGTCAACACGACTGGGCGAAACGATTTTGTTGAATTAAAGGCAGCCGTGGATACAGATTACGTCTATTTTCATGCTGAATGTGCTGAGGATATTACACCCTACACAGAACCCAACTGGATGTTGCTCTTTATTAACGTCGATCGTGATCACAAATCAGGTTGGTATGGATATAACTATGTTGTAAATCGAGAAGTAGTTGATGGAGAGACAACTGTTTTACAGCAGACAGAAGATGGTTGGAATTGGGAATCGGTTGGCGAAGTGACCTATCACGTCGAAGGCAATAAACTGTCTGTAGCGATACCGCGAGATATGATGCCAGAATTGGGACATACATTCGAGTTTAAATGGGCCGATAACATACAAAAAGATGATGATATACGCGAATTCAATATTAGTGGTGATACGGCACCAAACCGCCGCTTTAATTATTTGTATGTTTCGGATGAGAGCATTCACTAATATTCAAATCGAATCGTGTGATCAACTTAATGTGCTTGTAATGAAAATTGGTTATTGCAGATACAAGACAAGGAGGGGAATGTCATGTCGTTCGTATTGTTCATGTATTTTTTGCCCATGGCACAAGATGAAGTGCTGGATATGAGTGAAGCAAGAGAACACCCAGGATTGTTTATTACCCTGGACGATGTGCAGCGAGCCCGGGCAGGCAGTCTGGCTCTGGATTTTTTTGCAAATGAAGCAGAATCATTACTCAATTCAGCGCGCGATCTAGACCCAGACACATTACCTGAGTTTGAAGATACCTGGTGGGCTGACAACAGGGAGCGCCCCTGGCGTGAAACGTATCCTGAAATCAACCATCTGACCGGCCAGGTTCCGCGAACCTGGACCGCTGCAATCCAGCGCTGTGCGCGTGCCTCATTGTTGTATCCCGATGAAGGGTTGGATGTGAAAGCGCGTGAAATGCTTCTCAGTTTAAGCGATTACCACTTTGAGTATGAGCACTTCGATGTCGGTATGAATTACACGACCTGGGGCATGGTTGCCCTTGAGGCCTATGACATCTTGTATGCCGGATTCTCGCAATCAGAACGTGCCCGAATGGATGCGTTTTTCGATCGGATGCTGGCAGCAGTACGAAAAAACAATGATTACTGGATTGAGCATGAACCAGGTGGCCCCATGAACAATCATTATGCCTGGCATTACCTGGGCATGATGATGTATGGGCTCTTTTATGGTGATGATGATTTGGTTCAAAACGCAATACATGGCGCGAAAGGTCCTATAGACAGTTTATTGTATGGATTTCGAGACGATGGATTGTGGCTTGAAGCTTCTATAAATTATCAGTTTGCGGCTACGGTGCCGTTGGTTATTATGGCAGAATTACTGGAAAATGTTGGCCATTCAGAAAGTCTCTGGAATTTTGTTACTGATGATGGACATTCCTTGCGACAATCTTACAATGCATTGATCGAAACGATGTTTCCCGATGGTACCATGCCCAATATTGGTGATTGTTATGGTCGCCGAACGCATCCCGGCAGTTCGCCTGACTATGAAATATTATATCGACGCTTTAATGACCCGACCTACGCCTGGGCAATCCAGCATTATGGCCGCAGGCATCCGAATGCCATTTTCAGTGGCATCCCTGAGTTACCCGCAGGAAACGCTCCTTTGCTCAGCAGTCGTAACTGGCCGGAACAGGGGTATACCATGTTGCGAAGTGCTTATTCTGAAAATTATTGGTCAGGAGATGGCTGGACTTTGTTCACAACCTGGTCAGGTGCCCCAGTGCATGACAACCGCGACAAGTTGTCGTTCATGTTGTTTGCCGATGGACATCACTGGCTGGTCGATGCTGAAGTTCGACCTACGGTATACCATGCATTCTCTGCTGCAGTACAAAGTGAATTAAACAGACATACACTCAGCCACAATACGGTGATGGTCGACGGTCAGTCACAACGTCACCCTGGTAAACGCCTGGAACTGGTAGAGTATCAAATACTACCTGAGGTGCAACGGGTAACCATGGCCGATAGGGATGGGCGACTATATCCCGGGGTACAGCAGATGCGTACGTTTCTGATTTCAGATGCGTACATCCTGGATGTGTTTCAGGTGAAAGCCGAAACCACACGCAACTTGACTTGGTTGTTACACGTTGACGGAAAATCAGTTGATAATTCTGGAGAAGCCTGGATGGCGCTGACGCCTTGGGCTGAAGGACCGAAACGTTGGTTAAGAGAACCAGAAAGTGCGCCATTGGCTGGACAGTATCATGAAGTTTTTCAGCATGAAAGCGACCACTTCACACTGGATGTACATCCCTCGTCAGCAGAAACAACCATCACGCGATGCTTATATCCCCGGGATGACCGTCCAGATTCTGATGCTTACGCTACTCGTATGATTGATGTTGACACCAACCAGGCCATTTTCCTTGCTGTATATCGACGTGGCACGCACGAAAAGCTTGAGGAGCTTACTGTTCGACCAGCGTCACTGGGTCGCCTGGAAGTCACTGTCAATACCGGCGATGCCATACGTCACCATCTGATTCCTGCTTTGATGGATTGAAAATCAATATAACGCTTGATAAGTACCGCCACTTGCCTACTGATTGGAGAAAACATAAGAATATATGGCATTAAGAATGATTGAGATGGTTGTTCAGAACAAGTTTCTTGCCGACATGTCTGAGTTGACAGAAGAGCTCAAATTGATAGGTATTTGGGAAGAACGACTTGAAAATGAGTTGACACTGGTGCGCATCCTCGTTCAAAGTGAACGTGTTGAGTCCGTACTGGACAACCTGGAATCCCGATTCAATCATTGCGAAGCGTTTCGACTCATGCTTTTTGAAGTAACCGCCACATTGCCGATATTGCAAGAAGAAGATCGCCAAGAAGATCAAGACAAAGAAAATGAGCGGTCTGAAGAAAAAAAGGAGAAGAAGGACCCCCAGCGGGTTGCTTGTGCCGAACTGGTAGAAAGTCTGTCGACGCAAGCATTGGCAAACCGCACTTTCATCCTGACTGTTGTCTTGTCTGCCATAGTTGCTGCGATAGGTCTGATAAATGACAATGTCGCGGTGATCATTGGCGCAATGGTGATTGCTCCTTTACTTGGGCCGAATATGGCACTAGCGCTGGCGACAACCCTCGGCGACATAACATTGGCCCGTCGTGCAATACAAGTTAATATTGTTGGGCTCAGCTTGTCATTATTGGTCGCCTTCATAATCGGTTTTTTCGTTCCATTTGATATTGAGGGACCTGAAATTATCAGTCGTACCAATACATCATTCAGTGACGTAGTACTGGCGCTGGCCGCTGGTATGGCAGGGGCACTTGCGGTAACGACAGGCGTGTCTGCGGCTCTCGTGGGTGTCATGGTCGCCGTGGCACTTATGCCACCACTCGTAGCAGCAGGCCTATTACTTGGCGCAGGTGAATATGTCCTGGCTGGTTGGGCATTTCTACTGGTCGCAACCAATATTATTTCTATCAATCTCGCTGGCGTAGGCACATTTTTACTACAAGGGATTCGAGTCCGTTACTGGTGGGAAGAAAAGCGTGCCAAACTAATGGTGCGAATTGCAGGCTCAGTGTGGATATTTCTTTTATTGCTTCTAACAGCGTTGATTTATATTGCAAACAAAAGCTAAGTTTGCAATATATCAATTAAGAACTGTTTCCATGACACAGTTTGCGATGCTGTCAATTGTATCTTGGTATAGAGGAATCTACTTCAATTGAATAGGCGTCTATACCACCAACCAGATTACGGACATGCATAAAACCTTCTGACTCAAGGTAGTTACGGGCAGCTGCGCTGCGTATACCATGATGGCATAAGCAAATTATCTCCTCATTCCGCCACTCCTCCAAAATATGTAAACGTTCTTGTAATTCATGAACAGGTATATGGATACATGGTTGAATGACAGCCAATTGCAACTCATTTATTGTACGCACATCTAAAAGTAGAAATTTATGGTTATTCTCCAGTTTTTCTGCAAGCTCTCCAGCGGTACAATTTATATCATAGTTATTTGCCATGTTTATTGTTGCTGATATATTTTTCCACCTTGTTCAATGAATTCCTTTGATTTATTCTCCATTCCTTCAGACAAGGCGGTTTCCGCATCAATTCCAAGTTTGTTGGCATAGTCTCTTACTTGCTGCGTGATCTCCATCGAACAGAATTTGGGCCCACACATGGAGCAGAAATGGGCCAGCTTTGCCCCTTCGGCCGGTAAAGTTTCATCATGAAATTGACGCGCTCTTTCCGGGTCCAGGGCCAGGTTGAACTGGTCTTCCCAGCGAAATTCAAAACGTGCCTTGCTGAGTGCATTGTCACGAATTTGAGCGCCTGGGTGACCCTTTGCCAGGTCTGCGGCATGTGCGGCAATTTTATAGGTGACCACACCTTCACGCACATCATTTTTGTCTGGCAATCCAAGATGTTCTTTCGGTGTGACATAACAGAGCATGGCCGTACCATACCAACCGATCATGGCAGCGCCGATGCCTGAAGTAATGTGATCATACCCTGGTGCGATATCTGTAGTCAGTGGCCCAAGGGTATAAAAGGGCGCTTCGCCACACCATTCGAGCTGTTTGTCCATGTTCTCTTTGATCATGTGCATCGGGACATGGCCTGGGCCTTCGTTCATTACCTGTACATCTTTATCCCACGCACGGCGGGTCAATTCACCTTGTACCTGCAACTCGCCGAACTGGGCTTTGTCATTGGCATCGTAAATGCTCCCGGGACGTAATCCATCACCTATAGAAAAGGAAACATCATAAGCGGCCATGATATCGCATATATCATCCCAATGTGTGTACAGGAAATTTTCCTTGTGATGCGACAGGCACCACTTGGCCATAATGGAACCTCCTCTACTTACAATTCCGGTGAGACGTCCTGCTGTTTCCGGGATGAAGCGTAAAAGTACTCCTGCGTGTATCGTGAAATAGTCCACGCCCTGTTCGGCTTGTTCTATCAGCGTGTCCCGGAATATTTCCCAGGTCAGGTCTTCTGGTACACCATCCACTTTTTCCAGTGCTTGATATATTGGTACGGTTCCAATGGGAACAGGGGAGTTTCTCAAAATCCATTCACGGGTTTCGTGGATGTTTTTGCCAGTGCTCAAATCCATCACGGTGTCGGTACCCCAGCGTATAGACCATACCATCTTCTCGACTTCTTCTTCGATCGATGATGTTACCGCAGAATTGCCGATGTTGGCGTTTATCTTTACCAGGAAATTCCGTCCAATGATCATGGGTTCTATTTCCGGGTGGTTAATATTTGCCGGAATTATCGCACGACCACGGGCCACTTCATCGCGTACGAACTCAGGTGTGATAACAGGGGGGATTGCCGCTCCAAAGGATTCACCTGGGTGTTGAAATTGAACAAGCTCGGAAAGATTATCGCGTCGCTGGTTTTCGCGAATCGCTATATATTCCATTTCTGGAGTGATGATGCCTTTTCTGGCATAGTGCATCTGTGTAACACAATGTCCTTGCTTTGCACGCAGTGGCTGGAAACGACGGTTAAAACGAATACCATCCAAGGCTGGGTCTATTGCACGTTGACGACCATAATCCGAACTGATATCGGGGAGTTCTTCGACATCACCCCGTTGAAGAATCCAGTTTCTCCGTAGTTGTGCTATACCTTTGCGCACATCTATCGCAATATCCGGGTCCGTAAATGGCCCCGAAGTATCATATACCGCTATTGGTGGATTTATCTCTGAGTTCAAATTGTTTTTACCGGCCTGGGTAACGTTCAGAGAAATTTCACGCATGGGAACTTGAATCGATGAGTCTGATCCTTCCACATAGATTTTTCTTGAAGCAGGGAACGGAACTCTTGATATCCTGTTTTCTGTGTCTTTGGCGAACACAGGTTGAATTTCATTTTTTGCTGACATGCAACACCTCCAAAAAAAAAGTTATATCAAATTATTATTATTAATTACGTTGAGTTTACTGCCTTTGCGGGCCGTATCTGCAAAGTGTGATTATTGTTACACACTTGTTTTGGCATTGAACACAGTGTGTATTCAGGCGATTTGCCTCAATTTGAGTTCACTGCAAGTTGCTGGCGGTATAGTAGAATGATGACACGATACAGGTTGCTGATTCAATCGAGTTGACCGCACTTATGCTATCTTCAGCTTATGTAGTACTTCATATGCCGAAACGATACATTCATTCAAGGAAATTCCCCGATATGCGTTACCAGCAAAAAACAATCCAGGATTGTTCTTCTCAGCATCAGTAACATGCTGCAAACGTTCGCTATGTCCCAGGGTATACTGTGGGATTCCATGTTGATGCCGAAATACACGGACAAATGATGGTTCAGCTTCTATCCCCAGAATTGGGTGCAATTCCTCACGAAGTATTTTTAACAACATCTCATTACTTAAAAGCATGGCATCGGGTTCAGTCGCGCCGCCTATCATAGTGCGTAATAATGCATACCCTTCAGGGGCTGTTCCAGGAAATAAACTGTGAGTCCAGATGCAGCCCAGAATACGTTTTTCTTCTATACGCGGCACCAGGAAACCAAATCCGTTCAAATCGCGCTTGATACTGGATTCGGGGTATCCGGTGCATATCACAGTCAGCCCTGCATAAGGAATTTCTGACAAAGCCTTGGACGTGTTTGGCACGATACCTTTCAGGATTTTTGAAGCGGCATATGCAGGTAACGCAATCACAATGTTATGGGCAGTGTAAGTCTCCCCAGTATCAGTCGTTACACTGTAAATGTTGTTATCATGGCAAATGCCTGTGACGGTAACACCACATTGTAACCGGTTACCAAGTTTTGTAGCTGCCGTTTCTACCAAGGTGCCAAGACCACCGTTAAAGGTTGTCAATACACCCTTGGGACCCATGGGGGTTGTCTTTGGGTCATTTTTCTTTATTACACGCAATGCTTTTAACAGACTGCCGTAATTCTGTTCCATTTCAGCCAGTCTTGGAAAACACGCGCCCACTTCCAAATCATGTGCGTTTCCACCAAATACACCCGATACCATGGAAGAGACCAGTACATCTGCTGCTTCTTTTCCGATACGCCGCGCTGCAAAATCCCAAACCGTTTCCGGTGAAACTTCTTTACGAGCACGGATTAATGGTTCACATAATAATCTTAAACGGCCTCGGCGACTGAGTACAGAAGACAATAAAAAAGCGGGAGGGGGTTTTAATTCATAAAGCTTTTTATTGCGGTAGATAAAACGTTTAGCCGCATTTTCATTTGCTCTTTGAATGGAACCTTCAAGTCCGAGGCTCTTTACCCATTCCAAAGTTCTTGGTTCTTTATCCAGAAACCCATTGGGTCCCCAATCACAAACATACCCATCCGTACGATCGGTTCGGGCTGTACCTCCCGGAGAGTCAGCAGATTCTAAGACCTGAAACCGGCTGTTCGGATATTTTTGTTTCAACAAAGTACCCGTACACAATCCAGTTATCCCGCCACCAACTACCAGAACATCTAAATTTTTATTAGAACTACACATTGTGTGCTATACGCTTACATCCGGTTGCGAAGTCGATTCATTTTGGCTGACATCATGAGACATAAGTGTTTCAATCACTTGGTGAAGTTGTTGGTCATTCAAAATATCTTTTAATGTAAGCATAAAATTCTCTTCGTTATCACATTCCACAATAGCACCTTCATTATCACTCAGAAAGACTTGTGCTGGATAGAATTGATCTATAGCATGACGTATGCGAATCAGAAAATAGGCATAATTAATCAAGCAAGGGCAAGTAAGACTGAATGTGTGTGAAAAACTACGCCCCATATTTTTGGAGAATACCTTACCAATAACGCGACCTTTTGTATAGTCCGTAATCCATTGGGCCTGTTTACATAAAATAGCGTGTGGTGATACAGATATTTTAACTGGCATCATCTCTGGCCACAATACCGGGATATTTGATAGATGCTCCATATCTGCCATATATAAGTGTTCTCCCCCAATTAAACAGCAAATCGTTGATCATACAATAGAATGATGCCTTTTCACATATGGCAAAAATAGAAAATTGCTTATACGGTACGTGAAAACTTGTTAAAATGTTCCTTTTGCCGCAGGTATTTGTCGAATGTCATACAAATATTTCGTATAAAGACTTGACCCAGTGGCAGAACTGTCAAACAATCATTATTATGCGCCAAGAAACCTTCTTCGTAATAATTAGTTAATTCGCTTTCTTCTAATGAAAAATATTCATCATAATTGATATTAAATCGATTGTTTATTTCATTAATGTCAAGGTGAAAATTACACATGAGTTGACGAATAAGCCATCTACGAATTATATCGTCTTCAGAAAGTTTTACCCCGCAATGTGTGGGAAACTGTTCGTTATCCAGCATCTTATAATACATTGCCGGGCGTTTTTCGTTTTGTGCATATGCACCTCCAATTTCGCTAATTGAAGATACGCCGAAACCTGCCATGTCAGCTGCTGGTACAACCGTATATCCCATAAAATTACGGTGCAATCGACGTTCATCCATAGCCATTGCCAATTCATCTGTAGGTAGAGCAAAGTGGTCCATGCCGATTGCCCTGTATCCCGCTTCCAAAAATTTACGGCGTGCCAGACTGAACAACATCAGTTTCTCGAGGGCATTGGGCCTGGGTTCAGACTCGAGGCGGCGCTGGTGCTTTATCGCATTTGGAAGATGGGCATAACTATAGACTGCAAGCCTGTCTGGTCGCATATCAATGGTGGCATCTATAGTGCGTTCCCATCCAGTGGCGTTTTGACCAGGTAATCCATAGATTAAATCCATATTGATACCCGTATATCCCAATTCTCTACATAGCGAATACATTTTTCGGGTTTCGGATTCGGTTTGGTTTCGATGAATAATTTCCTGTACTGTAGGCTCTAAATCTTGTACGCCCATACTGATTCGATTGAACCCAAGATTCCGCAATGTTTCCAATTGTTCTTTTGTGGTTACACGCGGGTCTACCTCTAATGCAATTTCAGCATCAGATGATATATCGAAATGGCGGGAAATTGCATTGAATAAGAATTTGATCTGTGGAACGGTCAGGTAGGTTGGGGTGCCACCTCCCCAGTGCAATTGCTTAACTTTATTCCTTTGCTTGAGCGCAGCAGCGCCCATGGCAAGTTCCTTTTCTACATAGTCCAGATACTTGTCGGCAACATCTTGGCGCTTGGATATGACAACATTGCAACCACAAAAGAGACATCGTTCCCAACAAAATGGAATGTGTACATATACAGAAAGAGGCTTGTTGCCATGTTGTGCTGCTTCCGAGAGTGCCATTCGAAATTCAATATCACGAAAATTGTCCTGCCATTCCGGGGCTGTGGGATAGCTTGTGTAGCGCGGTCCGGGTTTATCATATTTTTGCAACAAATCCTCAGAAACCACAAGGTCTCTGGGTGTTGCTGATTGAATTGAAGGAGATAACATGAATCCACCGTAACCTTTGGAAGTGGTAATCGTTCATTATTATATTTATAATAATTTTAGCACATTTTTTATTTATAAAGCTTTTTGCCCATACATAAGCACTCAATGGTTTGCCATACATTTTTTATATCGATTTCCAAAACTTATTCTAGGCGACTTCGACCTAAAATGGCATGAGAAAGTGTGGCATCATCCGAATATTCCAAGCCGCTTCCCATTGGTACGCCATGTGCAATGCGTGTAACATTAATATTTTTGTTGGTGAATAAGTGGGATAAATAAAGCGCAGTGGCTTCACCTTCTGCGGTTGCATTGGTGGCAACAATGATTTCCTGAATATCATTGGCCTCAATTCGTTTTACCAACCGATCCAGACGCAATTCACTTGGACCAATTCCCTCTATGGGGTTTAAAGCTCCATGTAATATATGATACAACCCACGATAACTACCTGCCTTTTCGATTGCCATGGCTCCGGAAGGTCGCTCGACCACACAAATGACGGTATGATCACGCCGGGAATTGCTGCAAATGCTACAAGGATTTACTTCGGTTAAGTTACAACATACATCGCAGGTGGTAATATTTGAACGTGCTTCAAGTATTGCATCACTCAATTGGCGTGCGTCAGATTCTGGTGCGCTTAGCAAATGTAATACATAGCGTTCTGCGGAGCGTTTACCAACACCGGGTAAGCGCCGGAATGCTTCTACCAATCTTTCTACCGATGGTGTGTCAAAAAACATGTATTATTGCCGTGATTCAATATTCAAGTGTGATGGTTCATGTAGTTGTTCTCTCATTTCCAGCCATTCTCTGAGCAAATGTTCTCTGGTAATGATATCCAGTCTGTCTGGAAACATGACACCATTCAGGTGATCATATTCATGTTGGATAATCCGAGCCAGAAAATTTTCTGCTACCATATCTACAGATTCCCCAGATTCATTGAGTGCTTTAATACGTAATTTTGTAGCACGAGGAACCATGGCATAAATTTTCGGCATACTCAAACAGCCTTCTTCGCCTTCTTCACGACCTTCCAATTCCGAAATTTCAGGATTAATAAAGCACATCGGATCAGCGTCCGGTTCACATAAAACAAATATCCGCTTAGATAAACCAACCTGGGGGCCAGCCAACCCTACACCGTCATGTGTAAACATAGTTTCAACCATGTTAGTGGCAAGTGCATACAAATCATTGCCGAGTTCAACCTCAGAAAATGGCTCAGCTTTACTTGTAAGTGGTGCATCTGGATAGTAAACAATGTCTAAAATCGCCATAATAAACAATATCTCCTCTATATAGGATAGCACATCTCCTCAATTTATAACACCACCGAACCATGCTTTTCCAGAAGTTGTTCAAAAAAATAGTCGACATGTCCAGACAAAAAGCGCCTGGCCTTGAATTTAGATTAATTTGCTTTAAAATTGCTTTAAAGGATTGGTCAAAAATTTGATACAGGTATTGGCAATTGGTGAAAAATTGATAATATGATCGTATATAAATTTGCAAACTATAAAATTTAATAGGGGCATGAAATATATATATAAATTCATACCTTTGGCGGTCTGGCAAGGTTAAACTCTATATATTCATTTTGATATTATGTGCGAATGGTACGTATTAACTGCTCGACTACTTGACGCATTGTACCCTTGTTTTTCACTTCCTTGGATATTTTTTCGCAGGAGTAAAGAACCGTGGTATGGTCTTTTCCGCCAAATGCTTCACCAACATCGTTCAATGAAAGGCTGGGAATCAAGTCTTTGCATAAATACATGGCAAGCTGACGCGGTTGAACCACCTGGCGTTGTCGGCTGCTACCTCGCAAATCCGCAATGCGCACATCGAAATGCTCTGCAACGGCACGTTGAACCTGCTCAATGGTAACAGGCTTAATTTTTTCTCTTCCAATCATGTCCTGCAAGACTTCTTCTACCAGACTTAACGTAATTTTCTGCTCTTGTAACCGACTGTAAGCCAATACCGTTATCATAGCGCCTTCCAGCTCTCTGATGTTGGTGGTAATATAAGTTGCAATATAGCGTAATACATCTGGTGGTACTGTAAGATTTTCCTGCTTGGCTTTCATCTGCAATATGGCTATCCGCGTTTCCAAATCGGGAGGTTGAACATCAGTAACCAATCCCCATTCAAAGCGGGACACCATGCGTTCTTCAATACCTTTCAGTTCTTTTGGACTGCGATCGCTGGAAAGAACAATTTGCTTGTGCATATCAAAGAGGACATTAAAGGTGTGGAAAAACTCCTCTTGGGTTGCTTCTTTACCTGCAATAAAATGTATGTCATCAATTAGCAATACATCTACTTTACGGTATTTTGCCCTGAACCTGTGAGTAGATTTGTCCGCAATACTTTGAATTAATTGATTGGTGAAATTTTCAGAAGAAACAAATTCACATTTTAACTCAGGATTGCGGCTCAGTAGATCATGGCCAATGGCCTGCATCAAGTGTGTCTTCCCAAGTCCGGTATCTCCGTATACAAACAGTGGGTTGTAGGCACGACCAGGTGAATCTGCAACGGCACGTGCCGCCGCATACGCAAAACGATTCCCCGAGCCAATCACAAACCGGTCAAATGTATACCTTTGGTTTAAGCCATTATAGGTTCGTTTTAATTGAGCATGTTTTTCTGTATTTACGGATGAAGTATGATTCCGCGTTGAATTACCAGGTGCGTGTGAGATTGATTCGCGCCGGTTTTCTGCGGACATTTCGGGCCGCGGTACAAACCGTACATCTTTAAATTCAGGCATAACCCGTTTCATGGCATCTGATATTGCATCCATATAATGGTCTCTTAGCCAATCTGCAAAAAATTGACTGGGTACAGCCAATACCAGATGCCCATCTGCACAAGAATCAAAGCGGGTTTGGGAAAACCAATTTTTATAACTATACTCATCAAGCGCTTGCTGCAATTCTGCTTGAGCAAGTACCCATGGGTTATTATTTTGATGACAAGTTGTCATTTTATCTCCTGTCTGCGATCTGAACTTGGTTATTCAGTCATGTTATCGCGAAAAAAGTTGCGACACGTCACTATGAATGTGACTTACGATTTTTTAACTGAATACACTTAACAAATAAACATAAAATATCACTGGTAATGGATCGAATCTATAACAACATCCCAAAATAACCTATAAAACACCGCATGATGATTATAAAAATGTTAAATTTATTGTCCCCGGAGCATAATATCAAGAATCAGCCAGAAAAAACCTCTTTATAATACTGTTATTTATAAAAATCTTGTAAGTTTATTTCATGACCATGTGTCTGCCTCACTCAGCTACATGGATATCTGATTCCGCCACAAAAGAACTATAAACCTTACTTTATCCTGCATCGTTAACTACATAGTTAGTGTAAAATGCTTTAGTTACTTAGGTAAAATCAACTTTGACTTTTTGCCATATAGCTTCAAGCTCAATTAAACTGCACGAATCAACAGTTCGGTTTACTTTATTTAGCTCATTTTGTAGAGCTTGAAAGCGCTTTTCAAATCGTTCAGTTGCCTTTTGTAATGCTGTATCCGGCGAAACAGATAAAAACCGACTTAAATTTGCCGATGCCAACAGTAAATCACCAAATTCCTTGCGGGCTTGTTCTATATCTTCTGTTTGTAATGCGCTGCGTATTTCTTCTGCTTCTTCTATAACTTTGTCCAGTACACCATAGGCATCTGGCCAATCAAAACCAAGACGAGATGCATGTTCTTGTATAGTCAACGCTTTTTGGAACATCATACCTCTTTTAAAATTTATCAGAACAAACAGACACTAACCGATAATTACAGGTTGAAAAAATCTAAAACAATTCCCTGTGAATTGGTGGAGTTTTTTGAATTTTTTAAAACATAAACTCTTTACAGCTGAATTTATGGGGGAGTTTAACAGAGGCCAGGATGTTCTGCAAGGGGAGTAGTTATGTCGTGTTTTTTCAATATGTTGCAGCATATCTCCTTAAACACACATGAACCTTGTCAAATGGCAAACAAAAACCTAACGGAAAGCCAATAGAGAACGCATATCAACACAAACCGATCAATGCGCTGTCGAGTAACCTGTTATTTTTTTAATTCTATAGAATTTGTGTTTTCTAATAAACACACGATTTCTTCGTGTAGTTTTGAGTTGCTCATTAGCACACCTGAACCACCGTCAAACAAATGCAAAGGTGTATTGTCTAACCGGGTTGCCATGCCACCAGCTTCTTCTACTATAACCAGAGATGCTGCGTAATCCCACGGATTCAAGGTGTTGTGAAAAAATGCATCCATATCACCTCGAGCAACCTGGCATAATGAAACCACGGCAACGCCATGGCAACGCATTTGACCTGCAGCACACAGAAGCCGGTAACCCCTGGCAATGCTGTCTTCGCGTTCATACGTCCAACCGAGGTCCATTTCTATTTTTGCTGCACTCAGTTGACTAATCTCTGAAACACTTATTCTTTTTCCATTGTGCGTTGCACCATTTCCCCGCTCTGCCAGAAACAGGTCCCCGGACACGGGTAAGTAAACACCCCCAGCCTGTACAATACCCTTGTCTACAAATGCGAGCGAAATTCCAAACATGGGGAAAAGCGCACGCATAAAGTTATTAGTACCGTCAATCGGGTCCAAAACCCAACAGCGTTTTTCAGGATCATCAGGGAAGGTATCGTAACCTTCTTCTTCAGCGACCAGTTGATCATCCGGAAATGCTTGTTGAAGCGCCAATACACAACGCCGCTGAACTTCTAAATCTGCTTCGGTCAATATGTCACTTGCATACTTTTTGGTTGATACATCCATATCTGATTTTCGTCCATGCATTTCACGGACATACACACCAGCTTCAAGTAAAAAGGATTCTATAAATTTAATTTCTTCCATTGTAAATAATTTTCCTGAGCACTGCTTTTCTGAATATCTGGTGATTTGATGTGCTTGTAAGGCACAAGGCATTCACCAGTGTATGTGCAATGTTTTTTGTGTGATATGAGGTTGATTTAAAGGGCCCGACTGGCAGCTTCAAGTGTATTTTTCATTAACATGGTGATGGTCATTGGGCCAACCCCCCCCGGTACCGGGGTAATGGCGCGCGCTTTCTTTACGACGCGATCGTAATCAACATCACCAACGAGACGGAAACCTGATTTCCGGGTTTTGTCTTCAATGCGGTTCATTCCTACATCGATGACCACTACACCTTCCTTGACCATCCGTGACTGAATGAAATGTGGAACGCCAATCGCTGCAATAACGATATCAGCTTCCTTTATTATGGATGCTATCTTCTTGGTACGAGAGTGACAGATTGTCACTGTAGCATCAGCGCCCGGCCCTTTTTGCATGAGTAATGCAGCCATTGGTTTACCAACTATATTGGAACGGCCTACGATGACGACGTGTTTGCCTGATGGATTTATTCCACTTCGAATCAGCATCTCCTGGCAACCTTTAGGGGTACACGGAACGAAAGCAGGTTCACCTATCAGTAATTTTCCCATATTAACCGGGTGAAATCCGTCTACATCCTTGTCAGGATTTATGGCAAGCAGAACTTTATTGGCATCTATATGGTTTGGCAGTGGCATCTGTACCAAAATACCATGAACCTTGGGATCATCATTCAGCTTGGCTATTAAATTCAGTAGCCGGCGTTCTGTACAATTGATGGGTAGATCGTGGGAAAATGAATTATAACCCAATTCTTCACAAGTTTTGCGTTTGTTTCGTACATAAACATGGCTTGCCGGATTGTCCCCCACCAATACAACAGCCAGCCCCGGAGTTATTTTTTGTGCTTTAAGTGCTTCCACTCCAACCATAATTTCTTCTCGAATTATACCAGAAAGCACTTTACCGTCAATTATTTTTGCTGATTTTGTTTTTGTCATATTCGATGGAGATGTCCTGATAGTTAATACTGATAATAGATAGAAAGCGCACTTTGATAATAAAAAATAAGCCTATGGAGGGCGATGTGCTTATAATCAAGTCGGGATTTATATTGTCTCCCTACCGTGTCTATTCTACTTAATATAAGCGATTTGGAGCAAATGAGAAATAAAAAACGTCGTACCCACAGGGACGACGTCAATTAATTACAATGCACTATGTAAAAAAACTAATATGTAGTATATACGGTTATGGAATTGATGGGGTAGCAGGGGAGGGGGGACTTTCTGTATCAAGACGAAAGTTTTCCGGGCTTAAACTCGGGTTCAATTCTATGTTATAAAAACGAATATTACCTATACTTTTTAATTTGCCTTCTTCATGCATGGTAATGAGCCTTGTAACACCTAACTTTTTATCAATGTGAATCAAAGCACTTGAGAATTGGGTATCTGCTTTGACTTTGGGTTTGGCTTCGATGACATAAACAGCATGACCATCTATTTCACTATCGTCCATCAATAGTAAATCTGTTTCCCGTTTTAAAGCGCTCAACAAGTCTTCACCTCCTGGCGGGACTGTACCTTGTGATAGTTCAGCATTTTGTCGCATAACATTACGTATACCCATCATTTCACTGATAATGACGGTTTCTCGTCCGTCAGAGATTACAGTCATGTCCACCTCCATCTCTATTGGTTCAGGAGCGCTTAAAGTAAAAGCCTGCCTGAATTTGCCCCCATCATCGCCCTTCATATACTCCATCTTCCCCTCACCTGAAACGGGTATCTGAATGTCCTGCATAGGAATACTGGCCTCAATCCGGAGGTCGGAGCGTATACTGTTGTATTCATTAAACGAATCACGAATGACCTTTTCAACTTCTTCGAGACTCGATGCTTGTGCGGTAAATGTGAACAAAAGCGATACGGAGCATAGCAACAAGCGTTTTCTGGTCATACTTTTCAACATCATATAAAATATCCTCTCTTAATTTATGTTTTGTCAGTGGCCTGGTGTTAAATCACAGCTTCCTGTTTATTCGACGACTTCGATTCAATCCGAATTGAGCTCAGGTAGATACCCTGAGTAGTTATACGTATTACATCATTGTTGACTTCAAAAGAACCATCTATAGTTTCTGTATGCTCATGATAATATTCAAAAAGATCACCAAAAGTGTACCCAAACATAACTATACCTTTGCTATCACTATTTAATAAATCAACGAGGACGTTGCTGTTCTTGATCCCATCAGACCAGCGAAGTTCTGTTGGTGCCACAGAAGTATTGCCTATCACCAAAGTAGGAATTTCGGGATGTGATGTATGAGAAATATAGGGCAACGTTTCTGCCCATTGCCGTGCGCGATACCGAGCACCATGAGTATTTTGATTGGCATCTAGTTGAAATGTGAACAAATCAAGGAAAGCATCATTTCCTAAATCTAATCGTGCCATACCAACGCCGTTGCCCATCCACCAGTCCAGTTGGTGGAGGGAATACCAAGGTGTTCCTGCCCGATATCGATGAAATGTAGCACCAGAAAAAGGGTAAGCACTAAGTATATAAAGACCACTGCCAAATACACTGCTGGAGAAATACATCTGATGTTTAATTCGTGTGAATTCCAAGTCTTTTAGAAGACGTTCTCGGTCTGATGCCTGGCACATTTCCTGCAATATTATTATATCTGGATCGTGTATATTGATAATAGCACCAAGTGCACGCGACCGCCTGTAGGTGTCTTTCTCAACAAATGGTTTACCTTGAAAATTCAAGGCCATTATTTTAAGGTTTATCGATAATTCATCGTCAATATTTATAGAGGTGTAGTGTTTATTGGGCATCTCATGTTTTTCGACATGACGATATGCAAATGTCAGCACAATTATTAAAACAATACATGCAGCAAGAAAAGTTATCTTAATTATAAGCTTCAATCGGTTGAACACATAAGTTACTCCAATTCATATTAATATACTTTTTTTAAGCGAAGTTCCATCAATTCCGCCATGTGGATGGGGGATACATTGGTTAAATGTGCGATTTGATGCCGGCAACTGGTACCCGATGCGACCACATACGTATTTTCACTCAAGGAGTTAATCATGGAAATAAGTGGTTGTGCTACCTTCACTGACAAATCGTATTTCTGTTCTAACAGGCCAAAAGAACCTGCCATCCCGCAACATCCGGTATCCAGGTACCGAACTGTATTTCCAGGTATGCGATTGGCCAGACGCACCATGATGTCGCTGTTTATCAATGCCTTTGCATGGCAATGAACATGAATGGCGACATCTATAGTTTGATCATCAAACTCCAATGCATCTGGTTCTGCATCTAATAACTGCTCCATATGCTGCTCAAACAATAACGCACGGTCTGCTATCTCTTGTGCACCTGGAAGCTTTAACTCGATATATTCTTGTTTGAACATCGAATAGCTCGAAGGCTCAAGAAAAATAATCGCAGCATCATTTTCTTTTAAAAGTTTTAAATTGTGTGCTCCCAGTTGACGCGCCAGATCCAGCCGCCCCATACTCATTGCTGGCCGTCCACAGCAAACATGATTCTTTAGCCGCAGTACTTCATATCCAGCGGCCTCTAATATACGTGTTGCCGCCGCGCCAATTTCTGAATCATAATATTGCACAAAAGTATCATCCCAGAGAATTACCGGACCTCGTTGTTTATTCGATACAACCAAGTTGGTTCTATGATCTTTGGGTTGTAACGCATATGCTTCATACCAATCTTCGAATGTGCATTGAGAAAAGGCAGGCAGTGGTCTTCGTGTCGTTATACCCATTGTATATTTCAACAATTTACGTAACCAATACCATTCTTGAGCTGAATTTGCCCAGGACGGCTTCAATGAAGCAAGCCAACCTGCTATATCAACTCGGCTGAGTAATCTGGCACTTAATGGAACACCATATTTTCGTATTCTGGCAAATTGAAGTTCTGCTTTTAATAAGGACATATCTACATTAGAAGGGCATTCTGTTTTGCAAGCCTTGCATGACAAACAGTAATCCAGAGCTTTTTCCAATTCAGGTGCTCTTAGTGGATGCTTTCCACCCAGCCGACCATCCAATACGGCACGAATGATATTGGCACGTCCTCTTGTTGACATGAGATCGTCGCCTGTGGCGATATAGGTTGGGCACATAGCGGGCGTAAGTTTTCGGCAAGCACCATTACCATTGCACTGTTCAAGATTTGCTACAAACGATCCATCACGGTGTGCAAATGCGAGGACAGGCTCAAATGGCAATGCAACACGATAATTTGCACCAAGTCGTAAGTTTGTGTCAATTTGAAATCGTCCGTCGGAAAAAATTTTACCGGGATTCAGTAAGTTTTTAGGGTCCAGCAATGCTTTAAGATGCCGCATTGTCTCCAATAACTCAGCACCAAGCTGATACTCCATGAATTCGGTACGTGCAATCCCAACCCCATGTTCTGCTGCTAATGCCCCTTTAAACTCTCTGGTTAATTCTGAAACACCTTCCGCCAATATACGAAATTTTTTGATATCTTCTGACTTGTGCAAGTCCAGTACTGGGCGTACATGAAGCAATCCCGACGCAGCATGACCATAAAAAGAAGCTTGTAATCCCATTGGCTCCAACAGGCTATACAATCCTGCTACATATTCAGGTAAGCGGGTGGGAGGTACCGCGACATCTTCTATACCGGCGGTGGGCTTTGCGTCTCCTTTTCGACTGGTAAGCAACGAGAGACCTTGCTTGCGCAGGTTCAATACTATTGCCATATCGGGCGGATTTTCGAGAATGAGTTTGCGTTGGCCAATCGCTTTTCCATTCAATGCAGCCAGTTTATCTCTGACATCATCATAAAATTCAACAATCAAAATGGATTTGCAGGGAAGTTCATCAAGCAGCAGTAAATCACGAGCTGCTTTAAATGCCAATTGACCGCGTGTCTGGTCGAACAAAACATCATCAATGTGCTCTATAGCTGCTGGATGGAGATCGAGCAGCTCAACAGTAGCCTGCATGGCTTCTTCCACAGAATTGAAAAAAATTAATCCCATACCTTTTTCATGAGGTAACGGTACCAGGTTTAATTCTGCCGAGAAAACTGCTCCGAGGGTGCCTTCACTACCTCCAAAGAGGTTTGCCAGATTTTTTTTTCCATTTCTAACATATCGATCCAAACCGAATCCCGGCCAGCGTTTTATAACCTCGTTGTGAAGTTGGGTCTTTATAATGGAATCAACATGGTTGATCAGTTCATCAATCCGAACTTTTAAATCAAGTAATCCGCTTTTATCTTCACCGACTTCTACGATTTGACTGCTGGGTAAAATTACTTCCAAGCTGCGAACATGGTCCCCTGTAACACCGTATAATGGTGTGCGTGCCCCAGATGAATTATTGGCAATCATACCACCCAGAGTTGCGCGTGAACTGGTTGCCACATCTGGACCAAATGCAAGTCCATGAGGTGCCAGAAAGGAATTCAGTTGATCCAGAACTACACCGGCACCCACGCGGACGGTGCGGGCTTCCAAGTTTAAATCGCTGATTTTACTGTTGTGGCGTGCCATATCAATAATCAGTCCTTCACCCAGCGCGCCACCAGCCAATCCTGTACCAGCGCCACGGGGCACGATGTCTACATTTTCATTCAATGCGGCACGTATAACATCTGATGTTTCAAAGCTGGTTTTTGGGAATGCAACACCCAGAGGAATTAATTGATAAATCGACGCATCTGTGGCATACAATTGCCGTGTAAGGTCATCAAAATGTATATCACACGAAGTTGCGAGGCTCAAGCGGTGGGTATTGGCGGTATTCATGCCCTGATTTTCCTATTACTGCGGTCATATACTAAGAAGACAGGATTGAAAGTGTACAATAAACAGTTCACTTTCAGATAATAATTGGAGCATGAGATGCTGGCAAAATGGAAATCAGGCAACTTCAACGGGTAAACGAAAATGAACATCTTCCATCACCAATTCACGTTCTTCAACGTTACATTCAGCAATGCTTCGCAAAAATTCAATAACATTTTTTACCAGACGTTCAGGTACCGATGCTCCGGAACTTATCAGTATGCGTTCAACACCATTTAACCAGACAATATCGATTGATGCTGCATCTGGAATTAGATAGGATGGTTTACCTTTCGCGCGTGCTATATCTGCGAGCCGGGTGGAATTTGCACTTTCAGGATCACCCACGATCAATACCAGATCAACTTCAGGTGCAATAGCATTGACTGCTGCCTGACGATTCGTTGTAGCATAACAAATATCAGCGCGGGGAGGACCTTGTATGTCAGGAAATTTTTTCTTCAATGCTTGTATAATCGTTTCACAATCATCGACACTCAAAGTGGTTTGTGTTATGTAACTTATACTCTTTGATTCCGGAACTTTCAGTGTTTCTACTTCTTCCTTGTTCTGGATGAGGATGATGTGTTCTGGTGCCCAGCCCATCGTACCCACCGTTTCGTCGTGACCTGCTTCTCCTATCAAGATAATGGTATGGTCTTTGGAAGCAAACCGTCGCGCTTCATGGTGTACCTTTTCAACCAATGGGCAGGTTGCGTCAATGATGTCCAGATTCAGACGTTTTGCGTGTTCCCAGCGTTCTGGGCCAACTCCATGGGCACTGAACAACAAATGAGCACCTTCAGGGACATCGTTCATGTTGTGAACAAATACAGCCCCTTTTTCTCGTAATTCATTTACTACATATGCGTTATGTACAATATTATTCAGTACATAAACTGGAGCTCCATACAATTCAAGGGCACGTTCCACACATTTTATCGCGCGCTCGACACCTGCACAAAAACCGCGTGGTTTCGCTACAATGATATCCAAGGTACGTGGGAGTGTGTTTGTCATGTCTTTGAAAATTACCTTTTGTGCCGTTGATTAGTTTGAATGTTTATCTTTCATAATCTTATCATTTTATCGTATGTTGTAGCCAATTTACAGGATGTTTTCTAGTTGAAATCAGAAAAAAGCCCGCTTTTCATTAGAAAAGCAGGCTTGACTGTTATCGGGCTTCAAAAGTTGATTTTTGAGTTTACTTTTGTCTCAGCTTAATTTATAGGGAAACAATATGGTTGGTAGTTATCAACCCCAGCCACCGACAAGCTGCATCCAGTTGCCAACATGTCCACCACGGCCCAATGCTCTTGGGTCTGAATTGCTAGCATCCAAAACGGTCACCGGATACTTTGAACCGTACCGTACAAATTCTACATGGCCATCAAGATACAGGACATTGCTGCCTCCGGGAATATGGTTGAAGCGCAATGTGCCTTGATCTGCGCCGGTATAACCTGAATGCTGATCGGTGGAATTCCCCCAGGCATCCCACATCATGGCGATGCTGGAAGCTGCTGCTGCTGCTGCACCCGGGTTGTTGATGTCGGTAATCATGAATCTTTCTACACCATCTCGCAAGCGCGGTGCCGACATGGGAAGTGCGCTACCATCATCATCGGTGTAGGTGTCAATGAATGCATTACCATGATGGTGGGTAAAATGTGACTGCGTTATGTCAAAATCGGGACGTTTTCCAAATTTGCGAATATTTTGCCAGACACTGGGGCAATTTCGCTCTTGAAGTGCAGGCTGGGAATAGGTTGTATAGGGCTGACCATCCGGATGGTTTTGAAGTACGCCCATGGTATGGAACAATTGCATCAATGTGCTCATGCTGTTTTGCAGGTATCCCATATAGATGTAGGAAGTGGGATTCGACAACAAGGCAGCGCGACATGCCTTTGAAATTTCATCATCTCCTATGACATTTTGCACTTGCGCTTGCCAGTCTTCGGCTATTCCTGTAGGTAATCCATTTGGGCCTGAGCTGTCATCACGCGAATCAGAAGGGCAGATAGCGATGTTGATATCATTCCAGTAATCTGGGTACAAGGCTTCACCGGCTATGGCACCGCCGTTCCAATGGGCTGAGTTAATGAACCAGCGACCATTTGGTGGATACATTCCTTTGGATTCATTCGAATACATCTTGAATATAATTCCAAATTGCTTCAGATTGTTGGCACAAGAAGCACGACGGGCTGCTTCACGGGCTCTTGCTAGTGCAGGAAGCAGGATTGCTGCTAATATGCCGATGATGGCAATCACCACCAGCAATTCAATCAAGGTGAAACCTGCTTTCTTTTTGTTGTTTCTCAACATAATCAATTCTCCTGTTTTTTAAAAAGATTAACACAACTTAAAAATTAATCTTAAACTACTATTATGGCAATAAAAAGACGTTGTCGAAAACTATGTTCGCATAAAGTTTATTATTACCATTTCGAGTTAAAATCGCCATATTAGCTTATTTAAGATCATTATTAATTGAACAATAACACATCTGAGTGGAAAAGGCTTGAACTTTTGTGTAAATTATATAGAACGATTGTGCAACCAGAGAGATACCCCATGAACATGGATTTTGATAATTACGAAGTTGTTACGCGTGAATCTGTAGGATTGGGCACGAAACGACCTTTTCGATTTTGCACCATGCATTATGGTACGAAGCATATGCAATATGTCCAACCTGGTGATGATCCGAATCCAGTTGTAAATGACAAAACACGCAGCAGGCGTGCCCTGGAAGTGTTTGTGCCGTATTCAATGGGGGTACCACCCCATCGACATGATTTTTACGAGTTGGTGCTTGTGCGGCAGGGTGAAACAGAACATTATTGCACGCATGGCAGCCAAATCCTGCGCCGTGGTGATGTGTTGATAATGACCCCCAAGACAATTCATGCTTATGACAAAATGTTGAACATTAAGAAAACCAACATATATGTTCAACCGGACTGGCTATTGGGAGATTTACAACTGTTATGGGGTGAAAAAGGTGTGTTGCGTTATCTGCTTGCCGATACTTTATTTGGAATTGGATTCCAGGACGATCATTTACACCTTAAATTGACCGAAGATGAAGTTAAAGCATGCGAACGTGAAATTTTGGATTTGCACCAGGAAGCCAAATCCAGAGAACCATCTATGGCATTGTTTAATGCATGCTTTCTAAAAATACTCTGGATGTTTAACCAAGCATTTCTGCGATGCGAAGATAAAAATCCGATTTCTTCACTTCCATTGCGAAAAGAACTGTGGAGCGCAGTCGAATCAATTGAGTATGTTATTTTACATAATCAACCCTTCAATGCAGAAGATATTGCAAAAAGACTCGGCATGTCTCGATTCCGATTGCACCGTATGTTCAAGACTGAAGTTGGTGTATCACCGATGACATTTTATCAGCAGCGTCGCATTCAACACGCCCAACGAATGTTGGAAGAACCGGGGAGTAACGTTACCGAAGTCGCGTACCATTTTGGATACTCAGATGCAGCTCACTTCGGTAGGGTTTTTAAAAAAGTCATTGGGGAAACACCTGCTGCTTACCGATCACGATTTTTCATTAAGTCTCGTACTGACAACATCATCGTATAAATTCTAATTTCAAGTATTATATCTGCTATAACTACTCACCTGTTTAATATCATTTCAATTATAATACGGATTATATAAATAAAAATTTATTAATTTGTGTGCTGTTTTCATTATGTGTAGTTTTTTTCTTTTTTTGATAAATGTTATAAATATCCTATATATTAAAGATATTCAGATAAATATTAATCTACGTATCAAAATTAATTTTTTTGCTTGACTTTACAAGTAAACCATGACAGAATAATCAATGTGATAAGACATTTAATTCTGTTTTACTTGCATTGTTTAATTGTCGAGGTTGGAGCCATAAAATAGGAGCTGAACATCATGAAGGTCAAAGTTTTATCTGAATTTGTGCTGGTAATAGCTGTAATGCTTATATTTGCTGCAGCCGCTGGCGCACAGAATCTGGTTGTTAATGGTAGCTTTGAAGCAGACCCATTTCCTGGTGAAGTTGGTTATTTTCCAATTGAGCAGTTGGAGTGTACTGGGTGGACAAAGGGAGGTGATGGACGTTGGGGTATCAACAGAAGTGCTGATCCGTGGTTCATATCGAGTATGAACGCTCCAGACGGCAATCAAGTATTGTTTGTGCAAAAGAACACAGGTACTGATGGTGCCACAGTTTCACAGACCATTGCGGGGATGGAAGACGGACACCGTTACGTATTGAGTTTTTATTTAAATGTTCGGTTAGGGTCTGCAACACGACCGGATTTAATGGATATCTGGGTAACTTTGGGTGATGTCGAAATGATGCCATTAACCCGCTTTCAATATAATTCCACAGAATATTACTATTTATCATTTCCCTTTGTCTATACTGAAGCTGAGTTTGGTGAACCAGTATTGACATTTCATAATTCTTATGAGCCTGGGGGAGATACTTCATACACTTTGGATGCCGTTTCGATTGTTCCAACTACGATAAATGCTAATATCAGTGGCCCATCTATTGCTGTCATCGGACAAAATGTTGCGTTGACCGTTGTTTCGGATGCGATAGGCGAAACGTCTTATACCTGGTATAAAGACGGCGTTGAGCTGGTAGGTGAGGCATTCAATACGCTAGAATTGATCAATATGAGTGCAGAAGATGCCGGAGTTTATTCTGTGACAGTAACAGATTCTACAGGAAGTCTGACGGTTGCTTTTACGCTGATTGTTGTCGAAGCACTGCCACTGGGCAGTCAACTGGGCTTTTTGCTGGTAATTATCGCGGCCTCAATCTCGGGATTTGTATTATTGCGCCGCAGTGAAGCATAAATTTTGTGCCACTCTGGAACATGATAACCAGTGTAGCGTAAAACCATAGCTCATGATATTCAGTTCATGAATACAACCCATCTGTTGGACTAAAACCAGCAGATGGGTTTTTAATACTATAAACTTGTATTGTAATAACTTTTCCACCAATCCTGGCGATTCAAAGCTTCCCAATATGAACGTTGCAACAGTAAAGACAGGTTCTGTTTGGTAACTGGTTCATTAATAGAGCCATCGGCTCCAGCATCAAGAGCGTTTGTAAGGGGAAACTCGCTTGGTGAAGGCGTTATGATTATTATCCCGATGTCGGGATGATTTCGACGTATGCGTTGGATGCAATCCATGGCATCTTCGCCCATCGTTGCACAATGAGCTATCAACAGGTCAATAGCATGATCGCGAAGTATCTGCATGGCTTCCCGCACAGACTTGGAAACATGAATGTGAAATCTATTGGGTGTAAAAAAATCGCTTATTTTTGCACATTGTTCCGGTATGTCAGAAATGATCAACAATGTGTGGTGATAAGCCATCATATGCCTGTTTTCACCTTTCAAACATAGAAACCTGGTTGGCGATTAGCGTCTTGCCGTGACCTTAACTATATACACCTCATTACTTATGAGCACTGTCGATATAAATCTTTCAGATAATAAAGTGTATATGTGGATTAGCGTATTTGAAAAGAGTCAATAACTTGTAGGGCAAAGCTATAAAAATATTTTATTAAAAATACTTTTCTTTGCCTGCCGCTGACAAACGTGCTAAAGATCGTGAAATGGCCAGTTCTGCACGAGCGACGTTAATATCAGGCTCAATGTGCTGTAATCGTTCACGTGCACGTTCCAGTGCAGCTTGAGCACGTTTGATGTCTACATCATTTCCCGTTTCAAATGCGTCGACCAGTACTATAACCTCGTCATCGCGCACCTCAACAAAACCTTTACTGATAGAAAAAAAATGTTCATTTCCGTCATTGTCCAAGGCCATCAATACACCTGGAATCGTCGTACTTAAAAGTGCGGTGTGACCTGGCATGACAGTGAATACACCTGCAGTTCCTGGTATATGAACTTCTTGTGCAGTCATATGCACGCGAGAGCTTTCTGGTGCACATATTTCCAGTTTGATGCGTCCTGATGCCACAATTAATTTCCTTTTTGCATGGCAGCACCTTTTTCAAGGGCATCTTCTATGGAGCCACAATACAGAAATGCAGACTCTGGCAGATTGTCATGGTTTCCTGCAAGAATTTCCTTAAAGCTACGAATGGTATCTTTTATTGAGACATACTTGCCCGGTATACCTGTAAATTGTTCCGCAACAAAATTGGGTTGAGAAAGAAATCGTTGTATTCGTCGTGCGCGTGCTACTGTTATTTTGTCTTCTTCAGACAGTTCATCCATACCCAGGATAGCAATAATGTCTTGTAAATCTTTATACCGTTGCAAGATATTTTGCACCCCCATGGCAACTCGGTAATGTTCATCTCCCAGGATTCGGGGATCGAGTATCCGACTGGAGGAATCAAGGGGGTCAACCGCGGGGTAAATTCCCAATTCCGCAATCTGACGTGATAGCACCGTTGTGGCGTCCAGATGTGCAAAGGTTGTTGCTGGTGCCGGATCGGTCAAGTCGTCGGCAGGTACATACACTGCCTGCACGGAGGTGATTGAGCCATGTCGTGTTGATGTAATTCGCTCTTGAAGTTCGCCCATTTCCGTAGATAGCGTTGGTTGATATCCCACAGCGCTGGGCATACGGCCCAACAAAGCAGATACTTCCGAGCCAGCCTGAGTGAAGCGGAAAATATTGTCGATGAACAACAACACATCCTGACCTCCTTCATCTCGAAAATACTCAGCGCAGGTCAATCCGGTTAGCGCAACACGTGCACGAGCACCAGGTGGTTCGGTCATTTGCCCATAGATGAGCGCAGCTTTGTCAATAACCCCAGATTCTTTCATTTCCAGCCAGAGATCATTGCCTTCACGGGTACGTTCACCAACACCGGCAAAAACAGAATAACCACCATGCTGTTTCGCCACATTGTTGATGAGTTCCATGATAAGAACTGTTTTTCCTACTCCGGCACCACCAAACAAACCTGTTTTACCTCCCTTGCAATAGGGAGCCAGCAGGTCGATCACCTTGATACCAGTTTCAAACATTTCAGCACTGGTTTCGAGTTCCTGATATGCAGGAGGCTTCCTGTGAATGGGCCGTTTAATCGAAGTATTAATTTCACCCTGATTGTCAACAGGTTCACCAATGACATTCAGAATTCGTCCCAAAATTGCTTCACCAACAGGTGTTGAGATGTATTCACCAGTGTCTATAACATCCATACCACGAACCAGCCCTTCGGTTCCTGCCATGGCAATAGTGCGCACAGTGCTTTCACCCAAGTGTTGTGCAACCTCCAGAACCAATCGTTCTTTGTCAGGACGCTTGATTTCAAGTGCATTATATATTGGAGGTAAATGACCAGTCTCGAATTTTACATCAACCACTGGTCCGATAACCTGTGTGATTTGTCCTACACTCATTTTGTTCTCCGTGTGTGCCAGTTGATTGGTGCAATTTTGCAGTTCCAAGGCACTCATGCTTGTTTACATATTCAAAATAATAATTTTACAACGCTTCCGCGCCACTGACAACTTCTATGAGTTGCGTGGTTATAGCATCTTGACGTACCCGGTTGTATTGCAAAGTTAATCGCTCTATCATCTCACCTGCATTACGAGTAGCAGAATCCATTGCCGTCATTCGCGCACCAAACTCACTGGCAGCCGATTCAAATAGTATGCGATGCATTTGTATTTCAAGATTTTTCAGAAGGAGTGCTTCAAACACACTCTCTTGATCGGGTTCATATATATAATCCAGTGGTAAAGTATTTCCACCATTAATATCATCTTCATTTTCAGAAATGAACGGCAGCAACCGCTCCAAAGTAGTTGTTTGCTGAACTGCTGATCTGAATTCATTATACATACAATACATTGACGAAAGATTCTCTTCAAGAAACTCCTTCACAACATTTTCGATTATCCATTGAGAAGTGCGGTAAACTGAACGGTCCAACTGACCGGGAAAAGTGGCGTGTATTGGATATCCACGACGTTTAAGAATGTCTATCCCTTTGCGTCCAACCACCACCAGCATTACATCATTATCTTTGAAACGTCCATCTAATAAACGTATTGCGTCATTAACGAGTGATGCGTTAAACCCCCCGCACAAACCACGATCAGATGTGATTAATACCAGTCCTATTTTGTTTTCTGGTCTTTGCTCCAAAAGGGGATGCATCGCACCTTGTGCCCGATTGGCAATTTCATTAACCAAATCCCGCATGTGGTAGGCATAGGGTCGTGCTTGAATTATAGATTCCTGTGCACGACGAAGCTTTGACGCAGCCACCATTTTCATGGCACGTGTAATTTTTTGGGTGCTCTGTACGCTTTTAATGCGTCGCTTTATGTCTCGCAAATTCGCCATTGACAAACTTTCCGAAGAAACCAGCTCATGCTGATTACTATGCTTTAAAATCTTGTGCTAAAAATTACAGATTGCTTGTGTATTATGCTTCCTGGTGTGATTCTGCTTGACGTAAATGAAACTGCTCAGTAAATTCAGTAATTGCTGCATGAATCTCTTCGCGTATATCATCAGGCATTTCACCTTTTTCACGAAAAGTTTTCATGGCAGACTCTACTTCACGTTCCATGAACGGATACAATTCTTCCTCATATCGGGCAATAGCTCGTATGGGGATGCTGTTCAAACAACCACTGGTTGCTGCATAAATAATCAAAACCTGGTATTCAACAGGCAATGGTTTGTACTGGAGCTGTTTTAAAATCTCAACCAGTCGGGCACCTTGATTCAATTGGGCCTGGGTTGCCTTGTCCAGATCACTGCCAAATTGCGCAAATGCTTCCAACTCCCGATATTGCGCCAAATCGATGCGCAGTGTACCAGATACCTTTTTCATCGCTTTTATCTGGGCATTACCACCTACACGTGACACACTGATTCCTGGGTTGATTGCTGGCCGAACTCCTGAAAAAAACAGGTTTGTTTCCAGAAATATCTGGCCGTCAGTAATAGAAATGACATTTGTGGGAATATAGGCTGATACATCACCAGCCTGTGTTTCAATTATCGGAAGTGCTGTCAGGCTGCCACCACCGACATCTTCATGCAATTTGGCTGCACGTTCCAATAGCCGAGAGTGAAGGTAAAATACATCACCGGGATACGCTTCACGCCCAGGCGGACGTCGTAGCAACAATGACAGTTGCCGATATGCCACAGCATGTTTACTTAAGTCATCATACACAATCAATGCATGTCGTCCAGTATCACGAAAATGCTCGGCAATCGTAGTGCCACTGAATGGCGCAATGTATTGCATAGGTGCCGACTCAGAAGCTGATGCACAAACAACAATGGTATATTCCATGGCACCGTTTTCTTTTAGTGCCTCAACAACCTGTGCAACGGTGGATTGTTTCTGACCGATCGCGACATAGACACATATGACGTCACCGGAATATTTTTGGTTGATGATAGTGTCCACCGCAATGGCGGTCTTACCTGTTTGACGATCACCGATAATCAGCTCTCTTTGACCGCGACCAATAGGTGTCATGGCATCAATAGCTTTTAAGCCGGTTTGAAGAGGTTGGTGTACAGGGCGGCGTTCAACAATACCCGGAGCAATACGTTCAATTGGCATGAAGTTGCTGCAATTGATTGCTCCACGCCCATCAATTGGTTCACCTAAAGCATTTACAACACGTCCGAGATATTCATCACCGACACCAACAGAAGTAATCTTGCCGCTGCGCTTTACTTCGTCTCCTTCAGCAATTTTTTCATGCTCGCCAAACAGTACGGTACCCACATTATCTTCTTCCAGGTTGAGTACCATCCCCATTACACCGTGGGGAAATTCCAGTAATTCACCGGACATAGCATTTGTTAACCCGTACACACGGGCGATACCATCACCAGTTTGAATAACAGTGCCAACTTCTGCTACTTCAACCGTGGATTCATAATCGGCGATCTGGCGCTTAATAATTTCGGTAATCTCAGTCGCCTGGATTTTCATCGCTTAGGTTCTCCCAATGGCGGTTGTAACCGCATCTCAATATTATTAATAGACCGTGATAGTCTGTGATTAACAACTAGAAAAGATAATTTTTTATATTGCAACTGCGGACATTCAGTTGATTATTAATTTGAACTCAACAATTCTTCGCGAAGATGTTGTAACCTGTTTTGTACACTTCCATCAATACGCATACTACCGATTTGTGCTACAACACCACCCAAAATTTCGGGATTTACTTCACAATACAGGTGAACACTACACCCGCAATACTGTTCTAAAGAATCATTGAGTGATTGCTTTTGTTCTTCTGAAAGCGGAAGAGCTGTAGTAATTACGGCACGTGCCCGATGCTGAACATCATCGGCCATTATGGAAAACACACGGGCAATATCAGATAAAATTCGGATACGTCCCTTGCGTATTAATAAATCAGCTAAATTGATCAGAATACTGGCAAACCCACCCTTAGATAATATCTCTCTAAGAATCTGGCTGCGAACTGAACTGCTGATTGCGTTGTTATATAGTATGTTGCTTACTTCTGGATGTTCAGCTACCATTTGTGCCATATCCGTAAGGGACATATCTATATTGTCTAACTCGGTAACTTCAAGTGATCCAATCAGACCACCGGCATATCTTTCAGCCAGGAGAAAATTTTTCATGGCTTAAACCGCCCCAGATCTACAATAAATCTTTGTAACAAAACTGCTTGATTCGCTTCATTTAAATTGTTGCGATATTTATTTTCCAATTGAGAAATTGCTTCATTAACGATATCACTTTTAACCTGCATGGCTGCAGTGTGATATTCATGTTGTTTCCGATCCGTAAACTCCAAGTCAAGCATCGTCAAACTTTGCTCATTCATTTCCTGTAAGGCTTCTAATTCGCGATTCAATCGTTCTTCTGTTTCGGCCAGAACTTTGGCGCGTTCTTCATCAACATGGCCAAGTTTTTCCTTGGCTTCTAAAAGCCGCAATTCAGACTTGCGACGTTCCTCGGATGCTGACTCCATTCGTGTCTGAAGCCGTGCCAGACCCGAATCAAGGAATTGCAACAAGGGTTTACGGGCAAAACGCCATATGATAGCTATTAACAACAGCGAGTTGAAGACATTAAAAAAAACTTCATACAAATGCATACGACGCAATTCAGACTGATACTCGGGTTGCGCTGTATAAGTTTCTACAAAATCCAATTGTTGTGCAAAATCTTCTGGCACGTGCGGTTGGCCAGGCTCGTGAAGATGGGGGCGCTGCCTATACAATTTGTATTCGTTACTCTTGATAATCTCAAGATATTCATCATGATGATCCCCAAAATTCTCCAGGTAATCTTTGGACAAGCCAGCAGGACCCATCAGGATTGAACCACCAATCCAGACAATGAAGGAGATACTAGCCAAGGTAAGCATAAAGCGTTTGGCTGAACTCATACTGAATTCCTTTCCAGCTCAATGCGCTCCGCCATTATATCAACCAGCTCAGCAGCAAGCTCGGGGTGGGATGCCCGCTCACTCGCGATCGTTTTTTTAACTTGAGCTCGTATTTCTGCCAATTCACGATGATACTTGATTTTTACCTCATCAAGGCGCGCCATATGTGCTTCTTGCGCGGAACGATGTGCGCGTACCAGGGTGTGACTTGCTTCACGATGTATGGCAGCAATATCCGAAAAATACTGTCGCTCCAAATCTTCTGCTTGATTCGTCAAATGGATTGCCGACTTTTGATCATTGGCAATTTTGGATTCACGGCGGTCTGTCAGCTCCAATAAGGGCTTGAATATAAATACATTCATAGCCCATATAAAAATCAGGAACAGTGCCAGATTAATAAATAATGTCAGGTTGATGGTAACCATGTTGTAACCTTGAGTAGGTATTCCTCCAAGACATTAAAACGAAAAATTCACTTAAAAAAAGCCAGTATGGTCACAAAACATTATAGCGTATAACCATAATGTAATATTATGACCCAATCCAAAGTATGTGCCGAAAAAGCTAAAGCACACATATAAAATTGCTTTGAAAAATTCTACGCCACAACAAAGAGAATCAGTAAGGCCATAACCAATGAATATATACCAGTAGATTCAGAAACAGCCTGACCAATAAGCATGGTTCGTGTCAATAATCCGGCTTCTTGTGGTGTGCGTCCGATTGCTTCACACGCTTTACCAGCAGCAAATCCCTGCCCAATGCCAGGTCCGATTGCGCCAAACCCCATACAAATACCTGCACCTATCAATGAGCCGGCAGTAATAAGGTCTTGACCGGAAATACTGGCAGTTGCTGTGGTTGCTGTGGTTTCTGCTACTTGTGAAGTCATAGTATTCAATACTGTAAGAATAGTTGTCGGGTCCATGATCTATCTACTTCCTTTCATTTAAAGGTGATCACACTGAAGAAACGGCGTGTGTTCGTACATACTAAAATTTTTAAACAATAAAGACCAATGTATATTAGGCAGTATTTAACATACACCTGAACTTAAATGACATACAATAATAATAAAGAGATAATGAGTGCGTAAATGGCTGTAGATTGTGATACCGCCTGCCCGATAAGCATCGTACGCAATAATAATGTATCCTTGTCAGGCCGAGCAGCCGTGGCAGCACATCCGCTGGCTGCTGTCAGCCCACTACCTATCCCGGAACCTACGCCGCCAAATCCAACTGCAATGGCTGCTCCAATCACTTTGGCAAACCCAATAAAACCTGGGGTAACATCCTGCATGGCAAACATCATAATGAAAGCAATCAACATTCCGAAAATAGCAGGTGTTTCACAAACTGCCTGACCTATCAGCATGTTGCGCAATGTGACGCCATACGATTTCGGCCAGGCACTCATCCCATCTACAGCTCCTCCAGCAGTACGCCCTGATCCGATTCCCGAACCCATTGCGCTAACCCCCATGGCGATGCCTGCACCTAGCACAATCCCGATAATATGGAATTCTGTAAAGGGATGTTGCCGCATGATAAGTATTAAAGAAACTACCAGGGCAAAAATACTTGGTGATTGGGCCACTGCCTGACCGATAATCATCGCTTGCGTTGTTTTGGAAATGCGATGCGGATTCCGAGCGACTCCATCACAGGCTGCACCTGCTGGCCAGCCACACCCCAGACCGCCACCTAAAGCACCAAAACCGATAGCAATACCTGCTCCGATTAAGGCCATGCAAAAATTTCCCCCTGCATCATCAATATTGACAGGGACAAACAATATAAATAAGCCGACTACCAGGGCAAATATAGACGGGCTGCCGCCTACTGCTTGTCCAATAAGCATGGTTCGCAGCATTTGACCTTGCACCTTGGGTTGTCTCATGATCGCTTCGTTGGCATGTGCGGCTGCTTTGCCCATGCCATAGGCAGCACCAATACCGCCTAATCCCAAGGCGATACTTGCGCCAAAATAGCGTCCCAAAAGTATCCAAGTTTCCTGGTCAAGTTCCATGTTCAACTATCCACTGTCGTTCAGTTTGAATGTCGTTTGGTTCTGGGCTTTTATACAACCATACACCCGGTAATGTTTTCTGTGCGCAAAATTGCATTATACAAACCCATGATTTTATAGCGAATCATAAGAGTTATAAAGACAACAAACGTTATTTTATGGCTACAGCAATATAGGTTAATGTAAGCATTGTAAATACAAAAGCTTGCACCGTACCTACAAAGAAGATAAAGAAAACATCCATACCAACTGACAGCCAACTAAAGTAAAAAGTAAGGTTTGATACCACAATTATAATAATGGCACCACCGATGATATTACCGAAAAGACGAAATGATATAGACACCACCTTGGCAAGTTCACCAACAATATTTAAAGGTAGAAAAAACAACGCTGATAACTTGCCTGCAACTTTGCCAAGTCCTTTGGTGTCTTTACTGGAAAACATTGGCCCCATTAGTTCTTCTACAAACCCGCCAAAACCCTTGGCACGAATACCGCAGTACGTCGCTATACTCATGGCCAGAATGCCCAGCCCCAATGTCGCGTTAATATCAGCTGTCGGTTCTTCTACAAAGTGAGATGGGAAAAAACCGATAAAGTTGCATAGCAACAAATAAATGAAAAGTGTTCCAATCAATGGGAAAAATCGGCGATTTTCTTTTAAAGTGTCAAATTCAAGTGAATTGGACACCAATTGATCAAATACACCAACATACGATTCGAGGATGTATTGAGCACGTCCGGGCATCATCTCGAAGCGGCGCACAGAATAAAAACATACGGAAAATAATATCACCATAACCAGTATGGAGTTGAAAATGGTTATAGGATTGATTCCACCCATCGGAATTAATATATCCGTAAATGGAATGTAGTACCAGATTAAGCGTTCACCAATACTGTCCATATAGTTGTTATACTTTACTCTTTTCTAAATCCAAACCTGTGAGTGCTACAAAAATCATGACAATCCGAATTATAAACAGACCAGCAACTGCTGCAAAAAGTCCATATAAGGATTCTTGATCCAACCTGTATGCGCGGTACAAAACTAGTGCGTAGATCAGGAGGCGGACGAAAGTCCATTGGAATGCCCAAGACTGTACTTTGTCCGGGGGCAAACTTGCAAGTTTTTCCGCTCGTACAGCAAGAATCCAAAAGGCTAAAGTACCACCAACCCCCCCAAAAGCAAATCCCATAGCAAGCACACGACCCCAGAAAATCCACAGCAGTAATGTCGATACAATGGTTATGCCGATTGAAATAGATACACACAAGATGCGTAAGCGCTTTAGTGATTCCAAGGCAGGTCTTTCATTATGAGTTTATAAGCGCTATAAAAGCCGACCATAATACCAATTATTATGGAACTTGCAATTATCAGGCCATGCCCATTCAAGCGAGTATCAAGCCACACCCCAACCACAACGGCTACTGTTAATGGGAGCACCACCACCAAGCCCAAAGTGCCTACCAAGCCCAATGCACGTATGTAACTCATACTACCTTTGTGCTGTAGATTATTTGTCATAAACACTCCCGTGAGTAACGTTTAAAAGTATATCATTTCATTCTGAATACAGTCAAATTGAGAAAATGATAAAATCCAGTAAAAGGGGAGAACGATTCCTGCAAAACCGGTTCGAAATAATGCTTTTATTGTTGTTGCGCTGTTTGTTGTTGTTGAAGCAATCGTTGTGCCTCCTTAATGAACCAATGACGTGAAATCTTGATATTTGTATCGTAGACATGAGGTGGCCAGGGAAAGTAATACTGGGGAATTTTAAATTTTGGAAGTTCCACTGCGAGTGCGGTATTGATGTATTCCAAATCTAGTTTTTGGTCTTTTTTCAGACGGACAAAAGCCACTGGACGATGCCCAAATGCTTCATGTGGAATTGGAACAACTACTGATTCGAGCACTTCTGGTATGTGACTCAGAACAGATTCGATTTCCTCTGGTTGAATGTTTTCACCACCGGAAATGAAACGATTGTCTAAACGGCCGGTAACATGCAAATAACCTTCCTCGTCAAGATAACCCAAATCCCCGGTGTGAAAGTATCCTTCAGCATCAACCGACTGTACTATACCCGCGCCTTGTAAATATCCAAGAAACAATGTTTCACCGGTTACCAATATTTCACCATTTGAAGCAATACGTAAAGATTCGGGATGTAATGACCTTCCAGATCTTCGCAACATCATCAAGCCAGCATTCTGAGGGGTTGTTGTTACTTGTGAGGCCATTTCCGTCAACCCATATGTTGTATGTACCGGTAAGGCAGTTTCAACAGCACGGTACAATAAAGATGGTGGTATGGCGCTTCCTCCTAGCAATATACCGTGTAATTTGCGCAATCTTGAAATGTTGCCGCTGGTTGTGAGCAATCGGTGTAATTGTACGGCAACAAGTGAAAGATGGGTGATATTCATTGAATCTAAAGCAGTGTCGATACTTTCATCCAGTTTTAAAAGACCGATGGATGCACCAGCCATAATACAACGAAAAAGAATTCCCAAACCGGATACGTGGTACAATGGCAGTGACAATAACCAGGTATCTTCTGGTAGTAACGGCAAATTGCGATTAGAACGTAGCGCACTTACTTGCAAATTCCGAAAAGAAAGTATGGCACCTTTGGCACGGCCCGTACTCCCAGAGGTAAACACCAATGTGCATGCTTTATCACGGTCAATAGTAATAAGGCTATCACTTGGGAATTCTTTGATTTGCATGGAGATTTTTTCCAGCTCTAAAAACTGGCATTTATCTGGGACTCTCGTACTGAATGATGAAGCTACGCCAATCCAGAATGTACAATCAGCATCAAGTGCCATCTCAATTTTACGTGACTCTGGTATCAAGGGATTAATGGGGCAGGCGATGGCTCCCAAACGATACAATGCCCAGATCATTGCAATAAAATCAATGCTTGTTGGCAATACGATAGCCACACGGTCATCAGATTTAATGCCGTTAGCAGCAAGATGGTACATACAACAATGAACGCGTTCATCCAGCTCTTTATAGCTGATGGAGTTTGTTGTCATAACAATCGCAGGGGCATCTGGCTTGGCACCAGCCCAAGTTTGTAATGGACATGGAATTTTATGCATAAATCATTATGGGTGTGTTGAACAATTGATTGACAATCATATGTAGTCTCTATAGCTCTATAAAGAAATCAGACGAATCATAGTGAAATCACCTGAGTATTTGCAATGAATTTACCTTTTGTTCTTATATTTCCTGGTTTCATTCTGTGTTGATAAATTTGCAATATAAAAGTATTATAGTTTTGTTATGTGTTTGTATTGGCTAAATCTTTTTTATAAATACCATGATTAATCTCGCTGAAAATATATCACGATCTCAGAAAGTTTTTTGTGCATTATTGTGGATCGTTTTGGCTGTTTCATGCTCCGAACGGACTGTGTTTGCAGCAGATCATTCGTTTCTATTATTGGAGCAGACAACCAATCTTGTCGGTGCTGCGGAACGTCTTTACATGTTGGAAATGCGATCTGGTGAAATAGCATCAAATCCTATGCCATTGCATGGTACAGAACCAATTGGTGATATCATACTTACAGAAAGTGGGAGGTATGGTGTCATTACAACCGGTTTGCCCTGGTTCGGTGAAGCTCCTTCTTTGCAACATACCTGGACATACACAACAGCTTTTGAAACTAAACCTTTACGCGCCATTAAACAACCTCCATTTTTGGGTGAGACCGGTATACGCACTGTAATTTCCGAGATTCATGAACGGCAAAATGTCTTCCCCCCGGAATGGATTTTCATGACGCAGGGAACTGATGACAGGGGACAGGGAAAGGGGGAGTTAGGGCTGCTTTCTAATTTTAATGGTGGTTTTGAAACACATCATGATATTCCAGGGCAACCCCTTCAGTTGCTATTGCTTCCTGAATCCAATAGCATTCCGGAACAAGTGGCTGTGTTATATCGGCATACAGATACACGCGCGCCGATGCTGCGTATCTTGTCACCAGAAACAGGCTTGATTTATATTGAACACGCCATACAAGATAAATTAGAAATAAACGGTAAGACCGAGATAGCGCAAATAAGCATCTCATCTGATGGCCTTCATATTTGGGTTGCTGTTTCCGGTTTTGATCTTACCCGTACCGGGGAGTTCGCAGTTACATGGGTTGCCGCGTATGAATATCTCGCTGATCAATGGACAACCCCAGTCCAGATTACAGGTATGGCATTTGGCAACACACCTGTACTCTATCCATCAGGAACAACTGCAAGCTGGATCACAACGCGGTTACCTGGCGCTCAGTTTGGCTATGTTGTTTTACTTGAATTATCGCACAACACAGGTCAAGTAAAAGCATTACATAAAGTTGAACAATATGCGCTCACCAATATTGATGCACCAATTTTATTGTCAGTGAACACCAGATCGAAGGATGTTGCAGTCGCCTGGGGGAACCGACTGGAAATATGGCCAGACGGTAAGCGAGGAGCATTGGAAAGTAACCATTTCCAGACAGATGTTGATTTTATACAATTGCTGCGTTCCGAAAACGAATTATTCGCGCTAACCCAACAAACGTTATATCACTTGGATTCTAATACAAATCGTCTATCTGAAGTATATGTTTCAAACAATAGAAATTTGGTGAGGGCAATACCCCTTCCAAAAGGCAATGGAGAGGTATATTGGGACATTGAAGACAACGACAGATCAGTGCAATTAAATACTCCTGCTACCTTACATTTTCGCGGTGAAGCGGCTGGTCGCGAACTGCAAGAAATCCATATTCATCCGGTAGGACCAGGTGCCGCTGAAGCAATTTGGCGCATTCATTATGATCAGGAAGCCATGCCCTGGTTGCGCTTACATCCACGTTCAGGACGGGGGTCAGGATTTGTCTACACAGGTATTGACCCCGGTTTGTATGAACCAGAGAAACCGCTTCAAGGGCTCCTGGAGGTGACACTTGAGGCTCCGGACGATACACTTTTTATAACAAATTCACCATCCTATATTGTTATACAAGTGTCACCACCGGCATCTTCTGTTTTGCGTGTACTTTGGGTATGGCCTGAAGAATCCAATGTTGGATTTCGTTCAACCAAGGACCCTTGGTCAATGAAAAAACTGGGTGATATGCTCGCGGCAGCACCACATTACATGTCACATCGTGAAGTATTTGGATCCTTCCAGGATAGCCTGTCTCCATATGCCATAGTGGTCATCGGTATACGTGCAGCTTTGGCAGGGGGATTAACGCGCCAAGCACTTCTGGAATATGTACAGGCAGGAGGTGCTTTGTTTTTAATAGGTGAATATTTAGAAGATACTGTGGACCCGGCCTTACAACGTTGGCTTGGTGGTGTTGGAATACAAATTCATGCAGAATCCTCTGTTGAAGATAAAATAGGTACCATTGATGTAGCCCAGGAAATTGTGCTTCCCTGGTCTGAACAATTAACTGTGCAGGGGTGTCTTATACAAGCCAGTGCACCCGTGATACAATTTTCTGCAATGTCCGATTCCAACATTTCGTTATTTTCTGCTGCTGAATATGGCTTGGGGCGTGTTGCTGTATTGGCAGGTCCCACACCACTCGAAAGCAGTGTTGTGCAAAATGAAGCTAACCGTCGATTTGCTGAATCCCTGTTTCGTTGGTTGTCACGTGCCGGAATGGATGGCGAGTAATTAAAAGCGACGACTCCATAGTATCGAAAATATTAGAAATGAACCTACTATTCCAGCAAAGATGAATCCAGCCATTCCGAGTCGGTATATTGGGCTGCCAACATTTATGAGCAAGCTTGACCCTACAATAATGGCGGCAATTATAATACCCACCGTAATTCTACTGCTGGCACGATCAATGGTCGCTGCGAGGTTTTCCAGGTGCTCATGATGTACTTGGACTTTTAATTTGCCTCGGCGCAATTGACGAAACATGAACGAGACATCACCCGGTATTTCAGAGCCACTACGGGCCATGTCACGCAATGTATCCCAAGTGTCCTTGACAACGTAACGTGGTATGTAACGACGCTCAATCAGTCTCTCAACATATGGCTGGATAATTGGAACCATATTCATATGCGGGTCTAGAGTCTGACCAACAGTTTCAATGGTTGCTAACGCCTTCACGAGCAAAGAAAAGCGTGGCGCCAGCTCGATTTGATGACTACGCAAAATTTGTGTTGCACGATCAATACCTTTTGCTACCTGGCCACCGCCTACGATAGTCTGGGCCTCAAAAGCGATGTACTCAGCAATTTCCTGTTCAAGCGCTTGAAGGTTTTCCGGTTCACTGTCTTGGGTCAATCGTAAAATCGCCCGCACGCATTCACTGGACTTTTTATTAAAAATAGCCAACAGAAGATCTGCAATGATGATTGCATCTTTTGATTCTATGTGTCCGGCCATTCCAAAATCCAGAAAGGCCAATTTGTTGTCATAGGTTATAAAAATATTTCCAGGATGTGGATCTGCATGGAACAAGTGATGTTCAAACACCATCTTACACAACACATCGCAGCCTATTTCCGCGATTTTTGTTGTGTCGCAACGTCTCTCTGCGTAGTGCTCCACCTTGTCTACTCGAATTCCATCAACCCAGTCCATAAGCATAACTTGATGTGTCGATAGTTCCAAAAAAACACGGGGCACAATTACACGATCATCTTCTTCAAAATTTCTACGAAATTGATCGATGACACGTGCTTCAATAGTAAAATCCAGTTCTCTTCGGATAGAACGGGAAAATTCATCCACAATGCCTATGGGATCAAACCAGTGTGCTTCTTCTGAGTGGTCTGTAAGCCAACCAGCAATTTGCTCCATAAGGCTGAGATCAGATTCAATTATTTTCACAATACCCGGGCGCTGTATTTTTAATGCAACAGCTTCACCGGTCTTTAATACACCACGGTATACCTGGCTGATTGACGCTGAAGCTATCGGTTTTTCATCCAATTGAGAAAATATGCGATGATAATCACCACCCAAAGCTTCTTCAAGTACAGGACATATGGATTCAAAAGGAAGAACATCTACTTTGTCTTGAAGCAGGCTGAGCTCTTGGGCAATAGTATGACTGACCAAGTCCGGGCGGGTGCTTAATATCTGTCCAAATTTTATAAAAGTAGGACCAAGCTCAACCAGAGCGGTACGCAAACGTTCGCCAAAAGTTTCTGGTGCTCCGGGCCGTGCTTTCAATAAGCGTAATCGCCGTAGCATTTGGGCTGGCAGTCCTTTTTGGAAACCAGCCCGTCGAAGCAAATCGGCGAATCCATGCCGAATCATCACCTGTAACACTTCTGCAAATCGTACAGCATTTACTGTTCGACGACCTAGCCGTGTGTAATGCACGTGCTTCTCCCTGTAACTGTCTATATTTGAATTCTAAATAATCTGGCTTCTAGTTTTTTAGGTGATTTGCCAGCAAGAAACAGACTTCATAGCATCAACTGCTTAAAATCAACGTGCGGCAAAAAGTGTTTCATATATTTGGCGATTACGGGAATTAGGACTTCCCATCAACTCTACCGGACCTGGCCAGGCACGCATGGACTCAACTATCTCGGTAGACAATCCATTCAGGCTGTCTGCCTGGAGTCTGACCGGGCCAGGTGTAACAGCATAAGTCGACATATGTTTAATGATTCGTCCTACATTGTTCCAGTCCAGAATCTCCGGGTTGATGACCAATGAAGCCGTGGGCAAAATTGACTTATCTGCAGCAAATGAGCGTGCGTGAGTAAATGCCAAGTGGTCTGCTTGTGAACGGGTCATGTTAAATTTTACCAACAGAGAATCTGGAATATGTGAAGCTTCAATCACTATAAAATCGAATCCCCAGCCAAGAATGGTCTTTATTCGAGATTCATACAAAGCCAGTGCATTTTGATCGCTTAAATTCAACCAAGCCTGTCCATCATCAGATAGCATAACCCCCGAGGATTCACTACTTTTTATTGTAAGTGGGTCGATTATAATGCCGGGCGAAACCTTTGCGTCCCGTAATGATTTGGCGGCTTGTGCCATATTTCGAGGGAACAAAGGTGTTGCGCCTTCTAAAGAGCCTGGAATGCCTTCCCAATTACCTGGTATAAGTGCATGGCGTATTCCATAGGGCCGCCAGGCTTCAGTCTGCCGTAACAAGGTATCCAAACCTTCATTATCTTGTACAGCGATCCATACCGGAGGCGCTTTTGCAAGAATACTGTTAGTACCTAGCGTACTGAAAAACCAGGAATAGTTTAAATCAACATTATCACGGTCCGGGTCTCCAAATGATAGCCATATGGCATCGGAAACCAGACTTTCACCTGGCTTCAACGGGTAATTCGGCTCATATACACAACTGATTTCTCCCATCCAGGTTCCGCCATGAGGTTGGAAATCAATTCCAGATCGCGCTTCTCCCCGAGGTAAGATTCCCATGGCAAGTAATATTTCTCGATCCGGTTCATGAAACAGCGTCAACATAGATTGTTGGCCCTGATCGAAAATTGGCGAACCACCTCGAACATGAACATTTTGGTGATGAATCTTAGCTGTGGTATCACGTAAGTGAACTGCACCAGGTTGGAAAACAACCGGGTTCAGCTTTTGTATAGGAATAATATCTTGCGAGACATTATCCACCCGTAAGGTAATCATTTGAAAGCCACGATCCTTAAAACTTGTGATACTATGGTTGATTTGGAGACCGTCCAGTGGTGGAAATACGACATTAAAATTGGTTCCAGGACTACGTTCATGGTCAAAATTAACTCTGTGTGCGTCTGCCCTTTCGAGGTGGTCTGCTCTTATGATCGTACCACTGCCCAACGTTACCGAAAATCCTACTTCTTCAACTACCGGGGTGCCAGTTTTGTCATTAAGAGTCCAGGCAGCATCCTCTTCACAATACAATATCGAACCGGTCGCAGTTCGAAAGGTATAATGATTGCGTAAAGTCCAAGGAAGTTTTTCTGGAAGTGGTTGGGCTACTAATGTGTGGTTAGGAAACAACAGAAAAACAACAAGAATCAAGATAACTCCTGTTATAATTCTGTGCTTCATCAATGCACATGGATTTATCAAGTCACGTGAATTACTTTCCTGGAATTTGAAAAATTGCAAGATATTCAACGGAAAAGTCAGCATTTTTGATCTCCGAACTTAATAATTTGGGGTACTTGGTTAACAGAGGTTATAATTAAATGGAATTTTTTGATTCTTTAATCAGCGCAACATTAATGCCGATTATACACGAAATCTGGTAATTCAATAAAGAATAACGCTAGATATCGTAGTACTTACCAAAATTTTACTTTAGTCTTCCATTTACATATTTTCAGATACAGGTACTTGGCAATAAGTTAATGATTTATCATAGACAGGAGCAATATGAATCTTCCAAATAAATTGACTGTGGCACGTTGCATTATGACGATTGTATTTGTAGGCTTGATGTCATGTGGGCATGTCGTAAGCACATTTGTGGCTTATCTTGTATTCATCGCTGCATCTGTAACAGATTATTATGATGGGAAAATTGCACGTGAGCGCAATCTGGTAACTAACTTTGGTAAACTGCTAGACCCCGTTGCAGACAAATTGTTATTAATTTCCGCTTTTATCATGCTGATGGAAATTCCCGAATTGCGTGTTCCGGGCTGGTCAGTAATTATAATTCTGGCACGTGAATTTCTGGTTACTGGAGCCAGATCAATTGCTGCAGCTGAAGGTGAAGTCATTGCGGCAAATCAATGGGGAAAGACAAAAACAGTTCTCCAGATGATATATGTTTTTACTTTTTTGTTGATGGCATTGGTGATTCAAGCACTTGAACAAATGCATATCCTGGCAAATTTGGACAACGAAACTACAGTTATTGTTTTGAATGTTATTCGCCAGGCTTCTTTTATTGGAATCCTACTTGTAGCTGCGTTTACAGTGCATTCAGGTATTCAGTTTGCCTGGGCAAATCGCAAGCTTTTTAACATGGACTCATGCAAATAAACTAATTTATGATACACCTTGGAAACGCTTCTTAGGCTCTATCGCCCAATATTGTTAATCATATTTCATAATTATGACCTCATGAACATGATAGCAATTCTGTAACCAGTTATTGATCTTAATTTATTTTACTGCTTATAAAATCGATTAAAATTTATCATTTGCAATTTAGTAACAAACATTCAGGTAACGACCAGATGAAAAGCTATGCTCCCTCCAAAGTTATCGTGGACTTAAACGCCTATGCCTCAAACTTACATGCAATCCAGGGAATAATTGGAGAAAAATCACGTATTATCGCTGTTGTAAAAGCAGATGCTTACGGGCACGGGTTAATTCCGATTGCTCGTAAAGCGGTTGAAGCCGGGGTGTCAATGTTAGCGGTTGCCCATGTTGATGAAGGTATATGTTTAAGAGAAGCAGGTATCAAAACACCTGTTCTAGTAATGTTGCAGTGTTCGCCTGATGCCTTGGCTGCCATCGTCGAATACAACCTTACCTTGACAGTTTCTGATATCGCCACTGCTGAGTTGTTGGGTAGTTTGGCGCAACGTGCAGACAGTGTCGCATCAATTCATTGCAAAGTTGATACGGGAATGGGGCGGCAAGGATTTTTGCTGGAAAGTGCAGTGGAAGATATTCAATATCTTACACGTATTTCCCATTTAGACATAGAAGGTATTTCCAGTCACTTTTCTAATGCTGAAATTCCAGACGATAGTTATACACAAGGTCAAATTCGTGCGTTTCGACAACTATTAAAAGTTCTTGACAAAGTAGGCATTCCGTATGAAACATCTCATATTGCCAATAGCGCGGGCATAATTAATCATACCGGAAGTTTGCTGGACCTGGTACGTCCCGGGTTGTTGACTTATGGAATCTGGCCTACTGACCGAATTCCCGAATACACTCCTATCAAACCTGTGCTTCGCTGGTTGAGCCGGGTTACTCAGATTAGGCAGCTCTCTGCTGGTGCTTCCATAGGCTATGGACGCACATTCACGACTAGTGCGCCAATGCGGGTTGCCGTAATACCTGTAGGATATGGCGATGGTTATCTTCATAGCCTTTCCAACTGTGCGGAAGTGTTGATTCATGGGCGCCGTTGCGCGGTAAGGGGTAAAGTGAGTATGGACCAGATTGTAGTTGATGTTACCCAGATATCGGGTATTAAATCTGGTGATGTCGTTACCCTTATCGGGCCTGATGCCCAGGAACAGATAAGAGTTGAAAACTTGGCCAAATGGGCAAACACGATTCCCTACGAAATTGTTACCCGAATTGGAAACAGGGTTAAGAGAGAATACATTGGACTCTGAGAATGATATAAAATTGCATCGTTTGTTAAAAGTACCTCAATTCAATGTCAGATAATTCAGTTCGGATAATTTATGGCGCATTTTCGTTATTATATAGATGGATACAATATTCTACATAAATCTCGATTATTGCGCCCCCTTGTTAACATTGATTTTGAGTCGGCCAGGGAAGGCTTGATCGATAAAGTTGCGATGTTGTGCATGTCTTCTGGCAGGCATGCCACCATAGTTTTTGATGGGCAAGGATTACATAATCCAGAAGTTATGCCACATGATCGTGGCGTTCCCCATCTTAAGGTAATGTATTCTCCCAGTAATCATACCGCGGATACCATCATTGAACGTATAGTCTACAAATTACCCAACCGACTTGAAGCAGTTGTTGTTTCAAATGATAGAGGTTTACGTGATGCATGCCGTCACATGGGCGCTTTGGTAATGGATGCAGATAATTTTTTGGAAACAGTACAAGCCAGCCGGCAATCTATAAGCAGTAGCTTGGTACGACACCGACGAACATCTCCTAACCATCTTGAACAACGACTGGATGAAAGTTCACTTAACTATCTGAATACATTGAAGAAGAAACTATAAATTACGGTGTTCATGATTTTTATTTATTCTGAAGCTCTCCGGATAGCTGTTCATCAAACCAGTTCACCATGTCCAGAATTTGTACTGGAAGGGTAATCCAGTTGTGTCCCACGCCTTTAATTTCCTGGTAATTTACGTCAGTATTTAACTGACGCAATGCCTGAACCAATTTTCTCGATTGTGTCACTGGCACTATCAAGTCAGCATCTCCATGTACAATAAAAAACGGGGGGTGATTTCCACGTACTAAATGTACAGGTGAAAGAGACGCTACACGTTTTCTGATGGATGCAATAACTTTTGGTGATTTTGCTTCACTAAAAAACAAATCCCAGTAATCTGGAGCGAAATCAAGAAAATTCTGGCCATCCCAATCAAGAAAATCTGTTGGGGGGAAAAACAAAGCAACAGCCGCAACCGAGGTGTCATATTGTAAAATCGAATCTTGACTGCCTGTAATGGCTGCCTGTGGTTCAAGAGCGGTTAAAGCTGCCAGATGCCCTCCAGCGGAGGCGCCAAATATGCCAAGTTTCTCAGAATCTATATCCCATTGCTCAGCATGTGACTTGATATAGCGAATGGCTACCCGAATGTGATCAAGCATTTCAAGAAGGGAGTAATCTGGTCGGCTACCAGGACGAACCGCAAATACTGTATATCCTCTTGCACACAATAAATTATACACATGTGCATTTTCGTGTGGATTGAAGCGGCTTCGGTCAGACCGCCAGGAACCACTGACAATTTGTATTATCCCAAAGCCTTTTCCCTGGGTACCAGGTTGATAATAAGTTGGCGCCGTTCCTGCAGGTGTGAAGATATCCATATAAAAGTGCTGGTTGTTAATTGTGGCATAACTATGGTCTATTTCCCGATGATAGACCATAGCTTCTTCAGCAGCTAATGAAAAATTCTGCGTTATACCATATATAAATATTGTTACAAGAAATAACAGTCTACGAAGCAGCATGATAATATCAATTATCCAAGTGTTAATGTCATAAACGCAAATTGAATATCGTCCAATATAAAGTACTATGTCATAGGAAACAAGAATTTGGCAAACCTGTTTTAGCGCATACCAAATAGAAATCAGCCTGAAAGTCTATAAAAAATGCCTGATCATAATGAAGTGAAGGGTTCTCCAAAATGACCAGGCGACGTGATGCGTCGCATCAAAAGAATTATGTGAGGGGTATAAACGATATGTCGAAATGCATGCCCTGCGTTTATTCGGTATTGGAGGGGGGAGGGGAGACGATACCGAATAAACGCAACGACACACTTTACCGACGCAGCATTCTTTGATGCGACGAAATGAAAGCATTGTATCCGTCAAACGGATAAGCACAAATTCGTAGTACCGATTAAATTTTTTTGCGGTTGTGAATTGACTGACTTCTTTTCCGCAGGTGGCCTTCTTAATTGCCACACTTATATTTTACCATGTTTATTAAAAATTTGTGTATGAAAAGAAAGTATTTCTACTATTTTGTTTATTACCGGAAAAAAAGTAGCAGCAGAAGATTATTATACTAAGGTGTCGTTATTACCCTGATTAAATGATGTCATAAACGTTGATGTGATTAAAATTTCAACCGGCTCCCGGGAAATGCTTTGATATAGAAAGTTAAGTCGATGTCAAATCCAGATTCACGGTCACGAAATCGGATTGCCGTTTCCCAGCAATGTAGACTGCGACGAACTTCATAGGTTTGGGTGCGGAGATTGCCTCCATCCATGTCATAGATGTGTTCAAACGCCAAACCCCAGTTTTCACCCAATCTATAACCCAATCCATACAGAATTTCCCGATTATATTTACGACTTTGAGTAGCTGTATATGCAAATCCAAGTCGCCCACTTACTGGGCTTTCTGGCGACATTTCATCGTAATAAAACTGGGCAAGTACACGGCTGTAATTTCCCATACCTGCATAAAATGCGGCATCACTGTCATAAGGTCTGCCAACTCGGTCTTCATACAGGTCCAAGACATGCATCCGTAAATTCTCAAGTACCGGGCGTCCAATATGACTTGATGTAATATGTCTTTCACTTACGAGTTGAAATCCCCACCAGGGACGTGGTCTGAGATCAAACTCAATTTCGTAATCTTCTGATTTGGTCGCTTCACTTGCAAAATCATTCCCCTGAAATAAAGAAAGACGTCCTACTTGCCAAACCTCATCGGTCTCAGCATCTTTACCGTAGAACACGTTATCGAGGCGTGTTTCTATGCGACTTCGTCCAAAGTTGCTGTCCAGAGAATCGAATCGATGTGTTTCATGTAATTTCCAATTGGTGTCTGGACGGTAAGAATATGTAAGTGAAGGCAAAATAACATGCTTGAACCCAGAGAATCCCCAAGCACCAGCGTAGGTTTTATGAAGTCGAGATTGCGTGGTAATGCCAACCAACGGTGATATTCTTCCATAGCTGTCGTCAGATATTCGTTGTTGAGAGTACCAAGTTGCATCAAGCTCTGCGAATGGCGTGATGCTTAAACCTTCAAGAGGTGTCATGTTGTGTGTCAATCGTGCTTGACTTGAAGATCGGATAGCATCAGAACCACCTGGTTTGCGATCATAGTATCCAAGTTGTGTGTCCAACGAAAAATAAAGATTTTCTGCCAGAGGACGTTCAAGCAAATGGTACCCGGCAGAGGGTAAGCTTTCTGTCTGACGCATCCAGTTGTGAGTATTTAACCGTGCGGTTCCTGTGGCTATGTAATCTGGCTGGCGATAGGTGAGATTTGCAAAGGATCTTGGAGCAGTCCTGTTTCTATATGTATCAAAATAAAAGTCTTTATAAAAATCTCTATCTGACCATTGTTCTGCCTGTACACGAAATATTAAATCATCATCATATTCATAACGATGATAATAATGCAGATATCCACGGTCTTCGGTCGTATGTAATGAGTTAAATTCCCCCTGCGTACGATATAAATGAGATGCAGGTGATTTCATAAAGTCATAATTAAAATCAACGCCTACACCCACACCTTCCTTTTGGGTAGCAAAAATCCTGGGCCCGGCACTGAAGTCAGGGGTGAATTCCAAGCGTTGTCCGACATTTACAAAATACCCGACACCAGCACGCCTTCCACTATCAAAATCCATATTCCAAGTGTGTCCACCAACACCTGCTGCGCGGTACTTAGGCAAGTATAGGGGGGTATCGAAGCGACCAAGTTGTAATCGGGCATTTGTACCTTCTGATATCACACCATTTTCGAAACGGGCATCACTTAACCGAATTCTATAATGAGGTTGCTCATGGTCACAGGTTGTTACCCAGACATCTTTCGCATCAAAGCATTCTGGGCCGTGTATGTGTAATTCTTCAGCGGAATAATAATAGATGCCTGCTCGTCCGGTTGCATTTTTTAAGTATCCTCGTTCTTCGATGAAGTTATAATCAATATCTTCAGCCTTCATTTCACGTGTAGGTTCAACAATCAAGACATTATGTGCGAGGATTCTACCCATTGTTAATCTTTGTTTTGCCATGGTATCGTCGTCCAATGGCGGTCTGAAAGGATAACGTTGGGGGATTGCGTCCTCGGCAAGTAGTTGATAAGTAAAATTATCGGCTGTGAGGTAGGAAGCTTCTTGTTCAAGACGAATATTGCCGGTTGCCTGTATCAGCCCTGCCCATTCTTTATAATCAAATTCGTCCGACTCAAAATACATGTTGCCAAGCCGAAGTCGCACATTTCCTTCCAGATAGATGTCACCTGAAGCAATGTCTTGTTCCATAAAATCTGCTTCAAAATTTCTTAGCGGGTCTGTCCAGTCAGGTGCCTGGAAACCAGCTTCTGCTGATCCAAACTGGGTCGGTTGACGTAATGCGTCCAAAATAGATTTTCGTGACAATTCACGCATCGGTGTAGGAGAGGGACGTGCTGATTGTGGTGCCCGTATCCCGCCGGTTTGCATAGGGTATTTTTGAACTTGGCTGGTTGTTGGCCTGCGTGCAGACGCCGCTTCATCTACATTTTCAGACTCATCTATTTCCTCTGTAATCTGTATGTTCAAAGTATCTTTTGGGGAAGTATCCCCATTATTGATTGGTGCTACTTCGATCAGATCAACTTCTCCATTGCCTTCCATTTCACTTGTACTGACACTTGGAAGTATTTCAGTATTTTGGAAAGCATTGCTGGAGTTCCTGTCAGTATTGTTCTTGTCATTTAGGACAGGCCGGGCTTCTTCTATAATAATATCTCCTGAAGTTTCCGGTTGATTAGAGGATTGAGAAAATGAAGGGTTCATTTCTCCAAGAAGGGGTTCATCATTTGCAGAATTGAACGTATGTAATTGTTTCGCTACATACAGCTTATTATTTCCGGGAGCCAGAGCATGAATGTGGCCTGAAACACCTCCCAATAATTGCGCTTCACCATGTACCGTGTATGATTCACGCAAGTTCAGGTCGGTGTCCAGAGCATTTATGATTGAATCATACAATATATGGATTCGGTATCCATCATAAATTGCATCTGTCAATGGAATCCGATAATCCTTAGTTAAGGTATATTGTCGGGTATCAAATTGCCATAATCCTGTTTTGGTTGCAACCAGCAAGTGCGCAGGGCCAATGGGGAACAAAGCCAATGGCTCTCCATCTAAAGCAATGTTCCGCCAGGAGCTGGAGTTTTCAGTCTCCTGAATTATCAGTTCCCCTGATGCCCGCCCCAATATTGCCAGGCGTTCTCCAGGCAACATTACAGCATCTACAGGTACTGATGTAGCAGAATGAACCGATTCTTTGCGGCTCATGGAATCTGTGTTGAGAAAGTCTATTTTATCAGCGTACATTGCAGTGACTATGAAATCACTGGGGTGACTTGGACGGATTCGAACTGGACCTTCACTGACGGACATGGTAGCTGCTGTGGTCATGTCAGGTAGTGTATAAATTGTTGCCGTATTGTCCAGTCGATTACTTACAGCTAAAAATTGACCATTATTTGATATCGCCAGACTGTTGGGACCTGAACCCGTTTGATATCGTGATATAATTGCGTAAGTATCGGCATCTAAACTCCAGATTTCATTTTGATCATAAACAGCAATAAATAAACGATTTGCTGCAGCTTCGTATACCACATCACGTGCCTGAACAGAAATATTAACAGGTTCAAAAATAAGTTCTGATTGTGATGCATCTGACGTTAGTTGAAATATTAAGCCATAGGATACAGTAAAAATAAGCACCCAAAAAATGCGATACATTTTAAAAAGTGGTTGATTAGTTTTAGCTATGGCAATTGTAATGGTGTATCTCAACAAGATTAACCTTTGTGGGTTAAGATAATAAGTAGTCGAATTTCTGGCTTTATTGATTTTGATCCATAAAAGCCAAGGTTGCTTCCAACGATTTTACTGCTTCAGCACCGCCCATGGACTGCACTGTAATAGCACCAACTGCATTTGCTAGACGTCCACATTTTTCTAATGGCCAGTTTTGTGATAAACCAAACAGGAAGGCGCCACATGAAGCATCTCCAGCGCCAGTAGTGTCAATCACTTCGACTTGGTGACCTTTTATCAAGTGTTCTTCAGTGCCATCGGTAAGATACATTCCATCTGCGCCCAGCTTAATAACCACAATCTTGATTCCAAATGAAAGATAAAACTGTGCAATTGTTTCTGGAGTATCTTTGCCTGTATACAGGCATGCTTCTTCAAAGCTGGAAAAAACAATATCAAGGTGGGGGAGAGTAGGTTCGATTAGTGGATACCAAACCCCTTTTCCGTCGTAACAGGTGTCCATCGATGTCATGATTCCCAATGATTGGGCATGCTTCATAACACGTCCCATGGTTTCGCCTTCAAGATTCGGTGTGATCCCCGGTCCACCCCAATGGAACATACGTGCTTGTTTCAGAAAATCCCACGATATATCAGCATCAGAGACAACTGCATTGGCTCCCATCTGGTGCAGGAAAGTTCGCTCACCCTGGCTGTCAACCAGAACAACGGTTGCTGAAGTTGGAAGTTTATTGTCACGTTGAAGTGCTTGTGTATCCACGCCCTCTTTTTGCAAGTTTGCGAGTAAATAGTCTCCAAAGCTGTCATTACCTAAACGTCCAATAACAGCTGACTTGCCTCCCAGTTGACTGAATACAGTTGCAGCAACACTGGCCAAGCCTCCCATGTGCATTTCTAATCCGTCAATTAAATGCAAAGAACCCTTTGGGGGCATGGCATCAATGGGACGAACGGTTACATCCGCGCAAATAACTCCGATTGTCACTAATTCCAGTCGCATAAAATTTCTCCCTAAGCTTGCCCAATACTACCATTTTTGCGCATAATATCCCAACCACGGGGACTGGAATCAAGCAAACATGGACAATTTTTTTTAACTTTATACTGGACAAGGAATAATATGTTCAGATATACCCCAAAATGACGTGTTATTCGCGTTTTTGTGACCAAATAGCCCGACTGTCATATGTTCTGCCCATATCTGCATATTGTCCATGAATGTACCCATGCCCTCCACTGTAAATCGGTACACTCTCAGGCAAATTCAGCTTGACTGCTTCAAGGGCAAGTAATGAAAGTGGTTCTATGGCATCAAAATTGGCATTGATATGTGATGAACTTGGCAAAAAATAGCCCAAATGATAGCTCCTGTTTACGATGTTTTCTGCTATTGCGTCTGCCAAATTCAAGTATTGGTGATGCTCACTCGCTTTATACAATTCCAACAACGCAAAGATTGTTTCAGGGTTACTGTTATCCGTGTTGTTCGACAATTCTGGTAAGTCAGCAGAAGTAGTACCTAACATACCAAATCCAAGCCCTTTCATTATGGAACGTACCATGTCCCATATTTCCGGGTCTTTACTAAGTCGGTAAGCACGTGCATAAGAAAAAAGAAATGATTCGTTGGCCTTGATCGGTGTTAACAGATGACCTTCTACTCCATAATATCCAGTTCGGGGAAATGAATACCCGGTAAGATCCGTACCATCGGCCCACATTGGCCTAAAGGAATTATCGGCTGGATTGTAAGCATGTTTTGAAAAAGATTTCAATCCATCCAGAGTCCATTGCAATAAACTATCACCATTACTGCCGAGTTTTTCTGCCAGCTCAAGCTGGACAAGTGCATTTTCTACATAAATCCCTCTGGCTGTTCCACCCCAGAGCGCCCAACCTTCCCGACCAATTTCAGGAAAATCTGCTCCAAATTGATTTTCTGCTCTATCGCCATAGCTTGAATAAGTTAATGTACCAGTAAGTGGACCTGTTTCTGGAGGTGTATTGTTGCGTGCCGGTTTACTGTATTGGTATACACCAAGTCCAGTTTCTGGATGTCGGGCCAGAACGTATTGTTCAGCAAGTCGTTTGCTCCAGGTCAGAGCACCTTTTTCCTGTCCTAAAACATAAAGCATGCCCCCAGCATAGATTAGATCAGAACCACAGTTTATGAAGGTAAGTCCAGAAGCTTCAAAAAACGGTTCTCCTTGTTGAAAGTCATGACTCCAAATTGTTTCTTGCGATAAGCCATATCTACCATGCCGGTTCATGTCAAGACGATTCCAGTCCAGGATATGGGCATTCCAGAAAGCACGTATAAACTCGGCAGTTGCCTGGGGGTTAATGTCCCACATAAATGAATAAAATGGAAAGCTGTTCTTAAATTCATGACAATTGGCATCAAAATGTCCCACAGGCTCCAGGTTTTCTAAATTTATAAATTGATGACCACCCCAACGCAGCAATCCACAATCACTACGCAAATGCTCAAAATGATACTCAACCGCTGCCTTGGCTGCTGCATGGTATTTTGCATCACCAGTAATACTGGATAACCCAACCAAGAATCGCTGTAAATTTTGTTGACTCGCCAAATTGTGGATGATGAACCTTTCATCATTATAAATCCACTCTACCGGCTCCAATGTTTCAACATTGATACCGTCAGCCAACAATGGTGTACCTTTTCCACTCCATCGGTCTTGCCCATTGCTTAGTACATTATCTGCATATGAAGTTAAAAGCTGTATGCGGTCATTGTCTACTGGGCTTTGTGTAGATTGGTTTAGGTTTATTTCTTCAGCCACACTAGAAATAGGTATGACACAGATTAGAATGAGCATTGGCAGCGCAAGCAAAAACCAAGATGCCTGACTAAGGTTGGTTTTGAACGAATTAATAAATCGGGTATATCTTGTTTTATCTGTAAACATACAATAATTCCTTGCTGATGGTTGTTCGATTAATCAAACTTTATTTATAATAGTTAACTGTAGGTAATTTCATGTCATTGCTTTTGTATAACAACGCCTTTGGTGTGCATTGAAAGAAACATAAAAAATAACTACCTATATTGAATATTCTGCCTCAAACTTCTTTACAGATCAATATGATGATAGAGTCATCACCTTTTTGTGAAGGGCAAATTCTTGTTACATAAAAATGAGGAAGGAGCAGATAGTCATGATACCATGCACGATGCCGCATGGCTCGGGGAAGCTTCTGAGCAGCACACAACATCACTACAGCCATCATTGGATGAGAGGGGTGTATTTATGAGCAATCCAGAATTAAAGAAACAAAAAATTGCATTACGATTGAATCTTTGGTAATATTGCCAAATAAGCAATTAAGAGACGGGATCAATATTTTGGATAAAGTAACTCAGGCACAATATGAAGTCAAGGCAAAGGTGTTAAAAGCCCTTGCACATCCTACACGGCTGTTCATAGTAGAAGAACTGGAGCGGGGAGAGCGATGTGTGTGTCAATTGGTAGAAATGATAGGAGCAGATTTTTCTACCGTATCAAAGCATCTTTCGATATTGAAACAATCCGGGATAGTCGCTGATGAAAAGCGGGGGCAGATGGTGTTTTATCGATTGCAGGTGCCCTGTGTGCTGCGCTTTGTTGAATGTGTCGAAGCGGTGGTGGAATCACATATAAAATCTCAAGTGGCACTTTTAGGTTGAGTCAATAATTTTTTTTAAATGTTATATGGTCATTATGTCAAATAAGCAATTGATATTGTTCTTTCAAGGAAACACATGAACTGGAAAATTGAGTGGAAAAAGTTTGCGCTATTGCTGGGTGGATTCCTTGCCTGCTTTTATCTGCCGGTGGGAAATGAACGTTTTGATAATGCCGTCCTGGAAGCATTTTACCTCGTTCAGTGGTATGCCCAGGAACATGTATTACTTTGCCTGATCCCTGCTTTTTTTATCGCAGGCGCAATAGCCGTATTTGTGAGCCAGGAATCTGTATTGAAATACCTGGGCCCAAAAGCCAACAAATTTCTGGCGTATGGCGTTGCATCGGTGTCCGGCACCATCCTGGCAGTATGTTCATGTACGGTACTACCGCTCTTTGCCGGAATCTACCGAATGGGAGCAGGCTTGGGACCTGCTACCGCGTTTCTCTACTCTGGGCCAGCGATCAATGTCTTGGCTATCATACTCACAGCCCGTGTTCTTGGCCCGGAGTTGGGTATTGCGAGGGCTGTCGGTGCTATCTTGTTCAGTATTATAATTGGTGTTAGTATGCACCTTATTTTTCGCAAAGAAGAAGCAGACAAGGCTGCCATCAATGTTCAGCTTCCTGATTCGGAAACAATACGACCGCTTTGGCAAAACGCATTCTATTTTGCTGCTATGGTAGGCATATTGGTTTTTGCAAATTGGGGAAGACCTGAAGAGTCAACCGGCGTCTGGGCAGCTTTGTATGCTGCAAAATGGCCTCTGACCGCAATTTGTTCTCTTGCTTTAGGTGTCATATTGGTCATATGGTTTGAAATGGCCTGGTGGAAAGTCAGTTTGACAGGCATGGCTGTAGTGTTGGCTGTTGTGCTGTTTCCCGGCAACCCACTTATTTCTTTCTCTGTTGGTGTTGTCTGTTTGTCGCTCATCGCAGCAACGGGAAACAGCGAACATGCCGACTGGTTTGAACAATCCTGGGGATTTGCCAAGCAGATCATGCCCTTATTATTGATTGGGGTGCTTTTCGCAGGCTTTTTACTGGGACGTGTTGGTGAAGAAGGCATCATCCCCTCGGAATGGGTGTCAGCAGCAGTGGGGGGGAACTCGCTCCAGGCAAACTTTTTTGCTTCATTTGCTGGTGCATTTATGTATTTTGCCACGTTGACAGAAGTACCCATCCTGCAAGGACTCATTGGTAATGGCATGGGGAAAGGTCCCGCATTGGCTTTGTTATTGGCAGGTCCTGCTTTGAGTCTGCCGAACATGCTGGTCATACGAAGTGTGCTTGGTACAAAAAAGACAGCGGTTTTTGTTTTGCTTGTTATAGTTGTTGCCACGATAAGTGGCATGCTGTTTGGTACATTTTTTGGATAATATTAAACAAAAAGGAAATAGTAATGAAGATTCAAATTCTTGGGACTGGTTGTGCGAAATGTCAGAAGCTGGCGCAACAAACAGAAGACGCCGCCAAAGCATTAGGTCTGGACTACGAACTGGAAAAGGTTACTGACATCAATGAAATCATGGGATATGGTGTGATGATGACACCAGCTATGGCTGTCGATGGCGAAGTGAAAGTATTCGGAAAAGTACCTTCTGTGGAAGAATTGCAAGGTTTGTTAAAGTAAAAAAGTCAGACACACCATTCGGAGTTCTAAAGATGATGAAACCCAAAAAAATAATTTCTACCGTACTGCTTGCTTTCGTTGCCGTCAGCATTGTAGCACTCGTTAACAAGGAAATGCAGGTACCAGAAGACTCTCGTGCTGCCGAGATTGATGTCGTACAACATACACTTGATGATACAGGTGAATCTGATGGTGTTGTCATTTCAGACTCCGGAAGTGAACGCGTTGTTGCGTTTTATTTTCACGGGAACATGCGCTGTGCATCCTGTCGCACGCTGGAACAATATGCACGTGATGCCATGAATTCCGGGTTTGGTGATGAGTTGAATAGTGGACAATTGGTGTTTAAAGAAATCAATGTAGAATCACCGGGGAACCAGCACTATATACAAGATTTTCAATTGACAAACCGTTCCATTGTAGTTGCCCGATATGATGCAGATGGTGAACTTGCGTCATGGAAAAATCTGGAGCAAGTTTGGAACTTATTGCGAGACAATGACGAGTTTAATTCGTATGTCCAGGGGGAAACCCGGGTGTTGTTGGAAGGTTTGTCTGGATGATTGAGCTGATTGTAGCAACGCTGACTGCTTTTTGGCTTGGAGTCCTTACATCAATCAGTCCCTGTCCTTTAGCAACCAATATCGCGGCTGTTTCATATGTGAGTAAGCGTGTGGGGGAGCCGCACAATGTTTTCCTTGCAGGTCTCCTGTATACACTGGGACGTACCCTGACCTATCTTGTACTGGGTATTGTGCTGGTCTATAGCCTGCTCTCGGCACCGTCGCTTTCATTTGTTCTACAAAAATACATGAACATGGTGCTTGGGCCGCTTCTGATTCTAGTAGGGATGGTGCTTCTTGAGCTTATCACCTTCAACATAGGCTCAGGTGGAATCAGCGAAAAAATGCGTCAGCGGGTCGAACAGTCCGGTATCTGGGGCGCTGGCTTATTGGGGATTCTCTTTGCCTTGTCATTCTGTCCTACCTCTGCCGCCTTGTTTTTTGGCAGTTTGTTGCCCTTGGCTGTTCAGCAACAATCGGGTGTATTATTACCAGCAAGCTACGGCTTGGCTACTGGCCTGCCGGTATTGTTGTTTGCGGTGTGCATTGCCCTGGGAGCCAATTGGGTGGCGCGTGTTTATGGCAAGGTGGTTGCATTTGAAAAATATGCCCGCTATGTGACAGGTACTATTTTTATCCTGGTTGGAATCTATTATACTTTAGCACATGCTTTTGGAATATCACTTACCTGATAATCCTTACTTGTTACGTGTTGGCTTGCTTATTCGAAAGTAGGTCAATTTTTGCCCATTTCAAAACTGGCTATCAAGTTCTTTCATCCAGGGCTTATCCCAATTTGTACAACATATTGGGCAGTGTGGGAAATCACATCTTAATCATTTCAATTCAGGTTAACCTTCAAAAAGTGTGGGATATAACACCTGCCCAATAATTATTCTGAATACGTGTATTCCGAGATTCTCATGAATCCTGTTACTCATCATTCAAGATACATTTCTACGCACAAATTCTTGTGAGCTGGGTATCATCAAACCATTCCAACCTTAGCAAAATTCTGCCAGTACACGGTCCTCAATTACATCAACCTCTGGATTGTGATGTCTATGGTTGAAGATATGATCATCGATTTGAGACCGATACCAGGCAATGAGATGAGCTGTATGAGCATTGGCCTTTGGCATCAGGCTGCATCAACTTTCTCCTCACAAATGTGTATCCATCCTTTCCTTTTTTTGAACCCTATTTTGTGTAAAAGAATACCGTTACATAAAACATACAGTGGCGGACAAGCTATAAAATGGGGGATGAATTTTATTACATGTTTCATTTTGAAACCATAAATGAAAACAACTCCTTGAGATAGCAACAAGTTTCATTTTATTTGCTATTACACTCCCCTCAATTTTCCCTACACATTTCTACAGAATTTTGTCCAAAATAAGACACTTAAAATTATTTTTTTCTTAGTGTTTCATAAATAAACATTCAAGGTGATATAGATTTTTTTATTGTTTTCTTCAAAATGAAACATAAGATTTCGTACTGAAAATCTTAGGTAACTGAAATGTATCATGATGAATATAAGATTCGTATATTATTGTAATAAAAGAAGTTATGCGTAATTATTCATATTATAAGTTAGGTATATATTTGAATTTGTAAATTTCAAAAAAGGAATGAGCAAAAAAATGTCAAGGGCTATTTTGTATGTGTTTCATTATGGTATATTATGTTGTCACTCATAATCGCCGCTGGGCATTATGAGGCTGATTGAAAAATAACATAATATATATTATCAGACGTTAAGTTGATTATTGAAACAATTGCTAGTTTTGCTTTTGTGCTCTCTTTTAGAACATGAAGACACAATAATTCTTGAATGCTACCCTACTATGAGCGCATGGACCATGAATCAGCTCAAGATTTTGGGTCTGGGAATGGAATGATGGCGGGTTTTTCTGGCGTGAATTCGACCAGCAAGGACTGTAATTTGGAATGCATTTTATCCAGGCTGATCATTATTTCGCGTGTATCCTGGTCTCGTTCATGGTTTGATTGATACAATGCGGCAGCCATGTAAAAAGCTGTTAGTTGAAAGAAATACAATGTGTCAATGCGTGAGGCATTGTTTTCAACTTCGATAAGTTTCTTGGTGATTTGTGCTGCGATCTTTTCCGTGGTAGCCGGGTCCTGGATGACTGGTACGCGAACCACTGACTGTCCCAGCGTGACTTGCATCCAGGTATCAGAGTTCATTGTCGCAAGCTTTCACCCAGGACCTTGGTGTGTGTCAAGATAAACTCCAGACGCTCCCTAAGGTCATTCTGTATTGCTCGGAATCGAGCATTCTCCTCATAAACAGAAGTCATGGCATCTGCTTGTTCACGTAAAATATTAAGCTCTTTTTCTTGTGACCAATGCTCTTTGCGCAATTGATCATGTTGTTTTTTAAACTGTAAATTTTGCTCCTTGTGATGATGCATAACCTCCCCTATTGAATCAATCGTACCATCAAGTTGAATCAAGAGATTTTTCAACATGGAGTTCAACGTAGTTCTGCTCCGCATTCTTTTTGCAATGTTTTGAGAATCTTATCCCAGGACTTCTGGGTATCATTATCTGTTAGCGTACGATCCATAGCCTGAAAAGTCAAACCGATGGCGATGCTTTTCTTGCCTTCAGCTACAGGCTTGCCTCGATACACATCAAATATTTCAACTTGGTGTAGTAAATTACCACCAGCTATTTTCGTATAATTCATTATATCATTGGCTGTGATGTGCTCTTCAACAATGATTGCCATATCTCGAAGAGAAGCTGGAAACGCCGAGATTTCTTTAAATTGTGGCACTGCTTGAGGAATGTTCAGGAGCATGGTCAAGTCCAGTTCAGCCATATAGGTTTCACGACCAATATCGTAATTTCTTCGTACATGTTTGTTAACTTGACCAATATGTCCCAAAGTTTGCTCACCAATTTTTAACGTTGCTGAAACACCTTGCTGGAACGGTTCAAAAGTGCTATTGACATAATTAACTTCAACTGCAAAGAAGTCCGTAATGGCTTCAACACATCCTTTTAAATCATAAAAATCAACATTTTCTGTTGTTTTGCTCCAATGGTTGGGTTTGCGCTGACCAGACAATGCGATAGATAGGCGTAATGGTTCGTTGGGAAGCAATTCCCCTGGAATCGGATAATACACCGGACCCAGTTCAAAAACAGCAACAGAAGTTGCCCCTTTGTTGAGGTTACGTGCTACGTTATTCAGCAATGCTGGAATTATTGATGTTCTCATTCCTGCTTGTTTTTCCGATAAAGGATTTTCCAACATGACCATGTCCAGATAATTGCCGACAAGGCCAGCATTCTGAATATCCTCAGCGCAACTGAATGTCCAGTGATATACTTCGGTGAGTCCTTTATCAACCAGAAAATGTTTTAATGCCCAGATAACCTGTTCCTGTGGTGCAAAGCATTGGTTGGTTGGTCGCACTCGCGGTAAGGTCATTGGGATGTTGTCAAAACTAAAAAAACGACCAACCTCTTCTATAAGGTCCGCTTCCAGAGTTACATCGTATCTCCAGGACGGTACTTTAAAGACTGCATTTTCTTCAGTTTCCGATACCAATTCAAATCCAAGATTAATCAATATCTGTATCTGTTGCTGTGAGGGAATTTCAACACCCAAGACTTTATTCGTACGCGTGTACCGTAATCCTACACCATGCCCACCAAGAGGTGTCGGATAGGAATCGAATACACCCGTGCAAACTTTTGCTTCTGCCAGTTGTTGCATCAACATGGCAGCGCGGTTGAGTGCGTACGCTGCCATAACAGGGTCTGCACCCCGCTGGAAGCGTTGCGATGACTCGGTTATCAGACCCAATTTACGGGAAGTTTTCCGGATGGATTGTGGTTTAAAAACGGCACTCTCAAGGAATATTTGCGTGGTATTATCCCCCACTTCGCTGGTTGAGCCTCCCATTACCCCAGCAACACATTGTGGTGATTTCCCATCGGCGATCACCAAGATGTCTTCATCCAGTTCCCGGTTTACATCATCGAGTGTGGTAATCGGTTCCTTGGATTTGGCGCACCGTACTACGATACGATTTTCAGCTAGCAGTTTGTGATCAAAAGCATGGAGTGGTTGGCCGGTTTCCAGCAGGACATAGTTTGTGATGTCGACAATATTGTTAATTGGGCGTTGTCCTGCGGCCAGCAAGCGTCGGCATAGCCAATCTGGTGAAGGTGCAACTTTTACATTTGTCAGTACCCGACCCAGATACCGTGGGCACAAATCGGTGTCTTGTACCGTTAATGCACACAAAGATTCAATAGGGGTATCACATTCCTCCACGGTCACCGCTGGAATCTTCAATTCACTCCCTTGCAATGCAGCCAATTCACGGGCAACCCCGATCATGCTTGCCCAGTCTCCCCTGTTCGGCGTGATTTCAATTTCGAAGATGGTATCATTGAGTCCCAGTATCGGTTTAATATCAGCACCAACAGGCAGATCTGGAGGTAAAATCAATAAGCCTGCGTGGTCTTCCCCCAATCCCAGCTCTTTTGCGGAACACATCATGCCTTGAGACTCTAAACCACGCATTTTCCTTCTGGTGATAGTAAAATTACCTGGTAATGTGGCACCTACCACTGCGGTGGGTACCTTGTCCCCCACGTTCATATTTTTGGCGCCGCAGACAATTTGTAATGGTTCAGAATCATTCACCCGGGTTTTGCATACAACCAATTTGTCTGCGTCCGGGTGGGGTTCTATTGATTCTATTTGACCTACAAAAATGCTGGATATTTCTTTACCCGGTTGTATGATGGATTCGATTTCCAAACCGAGCATGGTAAGTTGATGTGCCAGCTCTTCAACAGTGTAATTAACATCAACATATTCTTTTAACCAATTAAGGGAAACTCGCATTAGAATTGCTCCAAAAATCTCAGATCATTTTCAAATAAATGGGCGATACCGTTAATAGCGTGGCGTTGCACCGCCAGGCGGTCCAATCCCATTCCAAAGGCAAACCCGGTATACTTTTCTGTATCATATCCAGCATATTCAAAAACACGCGGATGTACCATACCGCATCCGAGTAATTCAACCCAGCCACTGTGTTTGCATACACGACATCCCTGACCGCCACAAACCGAACACGAAATATCCATTTCGGCTGATGGTTCGGTGAAAGGAAAAAAGTGTGGCCTGAATCGCACCTTGGTATCAGCACCAAAAAACGCATGTACAAAGTGTAACAAGGTTCCCTTAAGGTCTCCGAAAGTGACATCTTCATCAACCAGCAGGCCTTCCAGTTGGTTGAACATCGGACTGTGACTGGCATCGTTGTCAACACGATAGGTACGGCCTGGTACAATGACAGCGACCGGCGGCTGGGTGCGTTCCATAACACGCATTTGTACAGGAGAAGTGTGGGTGCGAAGTACAACGCCGGGCTTGACAAAAAATGTGTCATGAGAATCGCGTGCCGGATGATCCGGTGGCGTATTCAAGCTATCAAAGTTATAATATTCAGTTTCAACGTCCGGGCCAGTAGCGACTTGAAATCCGAGTGACTGAAAAATTCTGATTATATCCTCTGTCACCTGACTGATCGGGTGCAAATGACCTTTTGATGGACAACGTCCAGGCAATGTGATATCCAGTGCGCTGACTTCAGATTGTCGATTCTCTTCCAATGCTTCCAGAACGTTCTTGCGGTCTTCCAGAACTTCAGCGATAGCCAGTTTAACTTCATTTGCCAATTGGCCCAGTATGGGGCGTTCCTCTGGTGACACCTGACCAAGGCCACGGAGTATTTCGGTGACTTTTCCCTTGCGCCCCAGGAACTTAACACGAGCATGATCTAATGATTGTAAATCTTGCAGTGTATTTATTTCATATAGCGCTTCATTGCGTAATAATTCCAATTCAGCTTTCATTCGTTCCTCATCATACACCGTTGCATATTAAAGCAGTTCTTTGTTGCTACAAAATGATTATAATCTATATAACTAAGTACAGTTATGCGTATAACGCACGCCCAATACGTACTTCAGTCGCACCTTCCTCTATCGCTATCTCAAAATCATCCGTCATTCCCATCGAACGTATTGGTAATCCCAAGTCGTCCGCACATATTCGTAACTCACTGAATACCTGACGTAAAACAATTTGTTCAGCTCCATATGGCGCCATAGTCATCAAACCGCATACCTTGAGTCGATCCAGTTTACGTATGTCGTTAAAGATGGTGTCCAGTTCTACCGGGGTAAAGCCCTGTTTTGTTGATTCACCAGAAATATTCAGTTCCAGCAGAATATCAATACTTATATCTGCTTCGTCACATTGACGCTGCAAGCTTTCAGCAGCTTTATATCGTTCGATTGAATCAATACGCTTAAATAAAGATATAGCCTTACGGATTTTTCGGCGTTGTAATGGACCAATCATGTGCCAGACAACCGATGTATCATTTAAGGTTTGAATTTTATCCGCAGCTATTTCGATACGATTCTCGGCGAAATGTGTGACTCCTAAATTGCGCAATATGCGAATCTCTTCGATGCTCACTTCCTTGGTCACAGCAATCAGGCGAACACCGGGCAATGTATGTTCTGAGCGTTTTTGTGCAGCAGAAATACGTTGGTTGATATTGTCAAGATTCTTCTTTATGTGTTCTGAATTGGCGAACATGTCCGTATTAATCAAGGTCGCAAATATACTGGTATGGTATTGGAAAGAAAGACGCCCTCTTCCCGCCAGGACGTCTTTCACATAATGTTTCAATCAGATATTTGAAAATGATAATGATTGATCTCAGCTAAAAAATATTCAAGAAGTTGCCGTGTTGTTAGGTGGTTTACCCATACAGTCATCACCATCCATTTGACGTAATTCCCATTTTTGCTCAGAAAGAGATCGGGGAATGTCGTGGTCTTGTTTGATACGGATAATCATCTCCGAAGCTTCTTCAAAGAAGTCTGCGCTTTCCCACCGTGCGTGGTCTAACATGGCAATAGCTTCTAATGGGCGGTTCTGCTCTACCAGGTTCAAGGCATCCATCCGCAGTTTACGTCCCAGTGCGAATGGGTCATCGATTTCATCCCATATTTCACGTGACAACTGGAAGTTCTCTTCAGCCGTTTTGCGATGCTCTTCAGCAACAGACGGGTCCGTTGCTTCCTGGGCTAGCTTCAAGGCTTCCTCAGCACGTTGTTCATATATCATGCCAGTATTGCGTTGGATAAATCGCGGCGCGACTTCCTGGGCGGTGGTTTGCTCTGGAAAGCGTCTCTGGTATTCTATCCATCCGGCACGCGCCTCGGCATATTGCCCGTTACGTTCTAATGCGATATTTAATTGACGAGGTACCCAGACATCGTGTGGTTGACGTACTGCTTCAGACAAGTAGCGAACCGCATTAGCGTAATCGCTCAATTTATTGCTGTATATGGTGTACCCTAAATCAAAATATAACTTGTAATTTCGCGGATTATTGCGAATTCCATCTTTCAGAAAATCGGCACCAATATAGTAATACTGCTCTTTCTCGCCGACACAAGCCGCATACTGTGGATCCCATTCTTTTAAATGTTCTGGTGTATCCATCATCTTGGCGGTGATATTATAGGCAAGATGCCAGGCACCTACCAGATAGGCATCGACAAATTGCGGGTCCAGCGTGACGCAAGTCCGCATAAGCGGAATCATGCGGTGAACCATGCCCTGATGCCAATATCGATCTACCTGTAACCAGATAAAGTTGGCTGCTACCTGTCGGAAACCCAAAAATAAATTCATCAGGTTAACTTCACCTGCCAAGGCATCTGCATATACCAAGTTTTGAGCGAATAACAAGTTGCGTTCACGAACATTTTGCACAAAATCTTCTCGAACATCTTGTAGCATAGCGCTTTTTGCTACTCGCCAAATAATGTCATTGTTTTCAGCATCACTGGCCAGTATGCCGATTCGACTGAGTTCACGGCCTTCAAATACCAATTCACTTTGCTCGATATTGGGTAAATTGATGCGACCGTCAGCATTCGCTGATTCAACACTTGAAATTACCTGTGCATACAATTCCTGATCATTATAATCCGGGTTCCAATTGTCCAATAATCTTTCATTGGTCGCTGCAGACAGTATCCAGTGATAAAATGCTTGTGCTGTACGGGTATGATGTACTTGTCGCCCCTGAAATACAGCCACCGACAAAAGCAGTAACACTATAACAGCAATGGAGAGATTAGGATACTTTTTCATAGAGTTCCCTACAGCTCCTTTCTCCTGAATATCCAAAACGCCAGTGCAAAACCCACGGCTGCATTGACAACGCCATATATCATGAGTTGTGTAATCAAAACATCAGTGGGAGGATCATTGGGTTGGGAATTCAGGATTTGTGTTTTAAGACTGAAATTCTGCAAGTTGGGTAATGTTATATAAAGTCCCTGGGCTATATACCCAATAATGTTGTCAATTATTTCACCTGACTGTTGAGAACGTTGACTTACATCGTTCAGATACTCAGTCAGATTGCCTGTTAAATAGACAAACAAACCGGAAATTGTTGGTAATACAGGTGAAGTCGATGTGCATGAAATGGCAAATGTAAATGAAGATACTATCAAAAACTCAAAATAGGTCAGCAGAATCGACCACAACAACAACGTAGGTAATACATTTTGCCGCAAATATAGTGCTATAAAGAACAACCCCCCCATCAACAACAGATTGATAATTACAATCAGTTGCACCCCCATGAATTTGCCAAAAAGGTATTGAAGGCGGCTCACTGGCTTCGAAAGCACCGTGTAGATAACTTTATTTTCTACCTCATTCGGAACTACTGAGGCCGAGATAAAAATGGTAATCAATATTCCGAAAATAGATATGGTGGTAACACAAATATCTTTTACCAGTTTTAGGTCCATATCAACATCAGCATCACCGGTGTAAGTGGCGTCAAGGAAAGTTCCCAGAAAACTTGAACCGAATATAACCAAAAGGCTCAATATCAGAAAACCTACCAGCGTTTTCTTTCGAATTCCCTCGCGCCACGTGTAAACAGCGATACTCCAAGGACGTAATACAAATTCCATAGCGGATGTCATGGTCAATTTTCACTCCGTTTGCTTTGTGCATCACCAACGACCCGTACGAAGAGGTCTTCCAGGGTTTCTCTGCGTGGAGCCACGCTCAGTAAAGTCAAGTTTTCTTCTTTCAACATGGCCAATGCGTCATAGGAACTAATGCCTTCATTGACACGTAATCGGACCCTGTCACCAACCTGGTCATCTTTTAACAAGCCTTTGGTGGCAAGCCGTGAAAGAATTTCATCACTGGCACCAGCAATTTCAATATTCAAATCGCGATCACTCAGCAACTCATTAATCGTGCCCAAAGTCTGTAACTTGCCTTCATATAAAATTCCAACCCGATCACTGATCAGCTCAACTTCCAGCAATTCATGACTGGAAATTAACAGTGATTTACCCCGGTCTCGTAAGCGGGCGAGAATGTCACGTATTTCTTTCCTGGCAATGGGGTCAAGCCCGGTTGTCGGTTCATCGAGTATCAGTATTTGTGGGTCGCTGATTAAAGCCTGTGCCAACCCAATTCTTTGCCGCATTCCTTTGGAATAGCCGCGAAGAAGCCGGTTTCTGGCATGTGTCATCCCAACTTCTTCGATAACTTTGTCCACACGTTGGCTTAAATCTGCACCACTGAGACCATACAATCGTCCATAAAAATACAAAATTTCTTCACCACGAAGAAAGTCTGGATAATAGGCACCTTCAGGTAGATAACCTATTTGCTTTTTGACTTCAGCAGAACTAATATCTTCTCTACCCAAAATTTTCATTTTTCCGGATGTTGGAAATATTAATCCCAGTAATAACTTGATTGTGGTGGTCTTGCCAGAACCATTGGGACCAAGGTATCCGAATATTTCGCCTTCATTGATGGAAAGGCTGAGGTCCGTCAACGCATGGACATCTTGTCCCTTCAATGCGCCTTCGTATACCTTCGAAAGTCCTTCCGTTTCAATTACAACAGACACGGGTTTTCGCCTTTCGTACATATGGTGGTTGCCCGGAGACCTGTGAGTATATACAGGGGTGTTTGTAATAAATACTCGCATGACTTGGTAAAATACGCATTGCAACCGGGCATTTGCAACAGTATTCCAGAAATTGCACTTGCAATATCCAAGATTGCGCACGTTATAAATTCATCTTCAGGAACGATAATAACAAAATTGAGGTATTGATGCAACGAAATATTATTTTAAAATAAAAAAATTTGTAAACTTCGATAAAATAAAATTAATATAACAAAATAATATATATATAGGATATATCTGAATCACCTTCAAATCAAGAGATTATACATGAATTGACAGTTTACATTTTTATGTTTATAATAATAAAGTTGAAAAATATTAGATACAAATATGAATCATTTTCCAAAACAGGTACTTGTCGGGTATAATTGGTATATAAATCTATAATTTCAATAATATTGTTGGGATTTTGCGTGATTAACCTACCTTGAGCTGATAAGCTTAATTGATATGGAGTTGTGCCGCATATTGTCATCACAATAAGTTGACAGCGCCTATGGATACTTCAAATATTATAAATGCTGTGTCTTTACAGTTCAAAGAGTCATATGATGCTAACCACAATTGTGTGTATCTCATTGAACCTGCAACCGGTATGCTTCTGAAAGCCAATCAGGCCGGACACAATCGACTCCAATTCCTTTTGACATCCACTTTACCCCAAAAACACACCATAATTTTTCCTTCTGCTGTATCAAATACCATTGCATTATGCCTGGATTTGATTTTGGCCGGTGGCATTGTACGCCAGGACATGCTAGCTGTTTTTCCAAACCATCACGGTGTAAATAAAAATCATAATTTTACTTTAAGTGTTGAATCGTTTTTAGATATACCGTATCTCCTGGTTTTTGCTTGCGAATCAAATGAGCCGATAGTTTTTCAGGACATGATCAACCGTATTGAGTCGGGGAAATTTCTGCAAAATATTATTGATGGTGTAATTTTCCAAATTGCCGTACTGGATGACCTGGGACAGATTGTTAAAGTAAATAAATCCTGGATAAAATTTGCTCACACCCATGGCCTTGTGGGCGATTCTTCCTGGAAAAATATTAATTATCTGGATATTTGTAAACGCTCCTTTGATTTGGGTGATTCTGATGCTGGCGTGGTAAGAGAAGGTATCATGCGTGTGATGCAAGGAGCGGATGAGCTTTTTTATCACGAATATCCTTGTCATCACAATGCCATTAAAATGTGGTTTTCCATGCAAGTTGGACGGTTTATCTATGATGAAAAACAATGGGTACTTATAACCCACGACGAGATCACTGCATCAAAAACGTTTGAAAGAGCACTAAAAGTTACCGAAGATCGCCTTCGAATCACGCAAGCTTTAGGAAACATTGGTGACTGGAGTTACGATCTAGACTGTCTTGAGTTGTACTGGTCAGAAAATATTTATCAAATGCTCGGATTCAATCCTGATGATGGACCGCTGCAATATGAAGAATTTCTGTCGTATTTAGAATACACAGAAGCTTCCCTCATCAAAAAATCCGTGTTCCGGGCCGCTACATTGAGTGAAGAATTCCAACACGACATCACCTTTAATAAAGTTGGGCAATTACCAGTTAACCTTCATATGGTAATTCAACCCACACTAAATACAAAGGATGGTAACGAAAACAAAGTGATGGGTATCATACAAAACATCACTTTGCGAAAACGTACGGAACACTCATTAAAGCAGAGCCGTGAGCGATACAGGCATTTGGTTGAAGCAACAGGTGTTATTCCTTGGGAATTGGATGCAAAGAGCTGGCGCTTTCTCTATATTGGCCCGCAAATTGAAACCTTATTGGGGTATCCCCGTGAAGTTTGGTATCAGGATGAATTTTGGATTCGACACCTGCACCCAGATGATCGGAATAAGGTCATGCAACAGTGTCTGGAGATCAGTCAAGAAGTCTCAAAACAGGAGTTTCAGTTCAGATTATTGCGTTTGAGCAATGGGATTGTCTGGGTACGCAGCCTGGTTACCGCAATGTTGCAAGAAGATGGTTCTGTACTCTTGCGTGGAATTTTTGTTGATGTAACTAAACAGAAAGAAGCCGAAAACACCCAGATGATTGCTTCCCGACTGGAAGCAACGACAACACTCGCCGGTGGAATATCTCATGAGTTAAATAATCTTATGTCTATCATTATGGGTAATGCTTCTTTATTGCGTTCTGATTTAATCAATAACAATCCAGCACAAGAAGTGCTGTTGGAAATTGAGCAAGCTGCAATTCGTGCTGGTGACCTGGCAAAACATATGTTAGCGTACGCTCGTGGCGGCAAATATGAACCAAAACAACTCAACCTGAACCATCTGATTGCAGAATTGCTTCAATTACACCAAGGTTTGATTCCTCGTCGAATTCGTCTACTCCAAGAATTAGAACTATCATTAAATGACATCATTGCCGATACAACGCAGATGGGCATGGTGTTGATCAACTTGTTGTCAAATTCCATTGATGCTATCGAAAATAATGGCACTATAACCATTACCACAGAAAATCGACTTATAGAAGTAGATATTGATAGTCCAGCTCACACTGGTATTTCAGGTGAATTTGTTGCTCTTGTAATACGAGATGATGGACACGGAATGGATAATTCTATTCTTGATAGAATTTACGAGCCCTTCTTTTCTACCAAGTTCCAGGGACGAGGGTTGGGATTATCAGCGGTACATGGTGTTGTCCACAACCATGGTGGGCATATTGAGATTGCAAGCATGCCTGATCAAGGTACTGTTGTAACGCTGCTATTTCCCACAGCAATTGACAAAACGCAATTTAAGAAGCAACAGGACGATGGCCCAATTTTTGGTAACGAGAGTATTCTGGTGATTGACGATGAAGAAATGGTTGCTAACGTTACCAAGCGTATTTTGGAGCAATTAGGCTACATGGTTTCATGTGTCTATTCTGGGGAGGCAGGAATTCAATTGCTTCGTAGTGGTAAAAAAGTTGACTTGGTCCTTTTAGATATGGTTATGCCCAAGATGGATGGAGCAGAAACCTTCAAAGAAATTCAAAAAATATCTCCAGGGATGAAAGTAATTCTGTTCAGTGGGTACCATCAAGATGCATTGGCTGAGTCTTTATTGGCCGCTGGATTAAAGGCATTTATTCAAAAACCGGTAAGACGCCATGATCTCGGGAAAACTATCCGTACAGTGCTTGATTCGGATTAACAAGCATAAATAACAAAGCCAAACAGCTATTTTTATTGCTACTTCAATTCGGGTGTTCTCTTAAGCAACACTCTGTCGTCATTTATTTTCATGAAAAACCCATGATTTTAGGCTCATTGTGTGAACGCAAATATCAAACCTTACATATATGATAATGATTGTAATATATAATTTGATTATTTGGTTCTCAATTAGTTAAAATGATAACATTCAAAACAAAGCTGTTACATAATCTGTGTTTGGCAATTTCGTGTCACTTGTTGGATTAATTACTTTTTTGACAAATTTTCTGACAGATAAATTGTGATTTAGCAGCATATCTAATTTAATGGAAGGATTTTCAGTTATGCGCGTCTTCGAAGATAACAGTTACAGTATTGGTAAAACACCGTTGGTCAAGTTGTCCAAACTTGCAGCTGGATTGAAAACAGATAAGGTCTATGCGAAAATTGAAGGACGCAATCCCGCTTATTCAGTGAAATGCCGTATTGGTGCTGCCATGATTTGGGATGCTGAACAAAAAGGTATCTTAAAACCGGGAGGAACTATTATTGAACCTACTTCTGGTAATACTGGCATAGCATTGGCATTTGTTGCTGCATCACGTGGCTACAAATTGATATTAACCATGCCGGAAACCATGAGTCTTGAACGCCGTAATATGTTGAAGGCATTTGGCGCAGACCTGATCTTGACACCTGGAGATAAAGGGATGCCCGGTGCTATTGCTGAAGCGGAGTCCATTGCCAAAGCCAATCCGTCCTATTATCTCCCTCAACAATTCAAAAACCCGGCAAACCCGGAAATTCACTTCAACACAACGGGACCAGAAATATGGGAAGACACCGATGGTTCTATTGATGTATTGGTAGCTGGTGTTGGTACCGGTGGCACAATAACAGGTATTAGTAAATTTATCAAAGGTGAAAAAGGCAAAGCAATTGAAAGCGTTGCGGTAGAACCAGCCAACTCTCCTGTGCTTTCTGGTGGTTCCCCCGGAAAACATAAAATCCAGGGAATTGGTGCCGGTTTCAAACCAGATATTCTAGACATGAGCATTGTTGACAAGGTGGAAACTGTAACAGACGATGAGGCACTTGACATGGCACGTCGTCTGGCAAAAGAAGAAGGTATCATCAGTGGCATCAGTTGTGGTGCTGCAGCGTCTGTAGCATTACGCTTGGCATCACAAGATGAATATTCAGGCAGAACCATTGTAGTTATTTTGCCCGACTCTGGTGAACGCTATTTGTCTACCCCACTTTTTCAAAACAGTTAAGTACCCATTTTTTAAGACAATAACGAATTATTATTCGGGATAACCCCAGACTATATAGTTTGATGTTTATCCCGAATTTTTAATAGGGTAGTGTTTTTTACGGAGGCAAATTTCCAGTTAGAATGCTGATTACTGTGCCATGTGCATATCTAAGCTTTATGTAATTCAACCTGGTTATCACTTTCATTTAATCCTAACATTATAAGGATAATTACCATGTTAGAAAATCAACTTGGGCTTGGCAGTCTCGCACTGCATGCCGGTCAAGAAGTAGACCCAACAACTGGCGCACGCGCTGTGCCCATATACCAGACAACTTCCTATGTATTCAATGATCATGAACATGCCGCACGCCTGTTCGGATTACAGGAATTCGGTAATATTTATTCACGAATTATGAATCCAACAGTTGATGTTTTAGAAAAACGGATTGCAGCGCTTGAAGGTGGTGTTTTGGGGCTGGGATTCTCTTCAGGCTCTGCGGCTATAATGGTTGGTTGCTTAAACATATGCAAGAGTGGTCAGAATATTGTATCATCGTCTACGCTTTACGGTGGAACACACAATCTTTTTGCGCATACCTTTAAAGATTTAGGTATAGAAGTGCGCTTTGTTGATGCACAGCATCCAGAAAATTTTGCCAATGCAATTGATGACAAAACGCGTTTGGTGTTTTTGGAAAGTATTGGTAATCCCGCCAATGATGTGGTTGATTTTTCAGCCATTGCAAAAATTGCACATGATAATGGCATTCCCTTAATGGTGGACAACACTGTCACTTCGCCTATGGTATTTCGGCCTTTCGATTTTGGAGCCGATATTGTTGTACACTCAGCTACCAAGGTGATTGGCGGACATGGAACTTCAATTGGCGGTGTTTTGATTGATAGTGGTAAGTTTGACTGGAACAATGGGAAATTTCCTGAACTCACCGAGCCAAATGAGAGTTATCATGGAATAAAATTTTATGAGCACTTTAAACCCATTGGAAATATTTCTTACATTTTGAAAGCACGTGTAACATTATTACGGGATATGGGACCGTGCATGAGTCCATTTAATGCATTTCTTTTGTTGCAGGGAGTTGAGACCTTGCATCTTCGCGTACCAAGACATAGTGAAAATGCTATGGGTGTAGCAAAATATCTCGAGTCACACCCCCTGGTTTCCTGGGTGAATTATCCCGGGCTTGAGTCGCATAAAGACCATGAACGTGCAATGAAATACATGCCCAAAGGTCAGGGAGCCATTCTTGGATTTGGTATCAAGGGTGGCTTGGACGCAGCACCCAAGTTTATTAATGCATGCAAATTAGCTTCACATCTGGCCAATGTCCTTGATGCAAAAACACTGGTGATACATCCAGCGACAACGACCCATCAGCAATTGAGCCCGGAAGAACAACTTGCCGCTGGTGTGTCACCAGACTATATCCGGGTTTCGGTTGGTTTGGAAGATATCGATGACATAATTGCAGATTTAGACCAAGCACTCGCTGCATCACAAATGTAGTCGATTTCATAATTTGTTTTATCATTTTAAATTACTGGTTTGTTATAAATGAACAGGTCAATTCGTTTTTAACTTTTGGCCTGTTCCATGTTTCTATAATCTGTTCGTATTAAGGAGTAAAGCCCTTCATGACTGAAGAAGGTTCGGTAGGACTGGTTGAAGCGCAATTTTATACCTTCGCGCATCCCCCCCATGCACTTCAACTGGAAAGTGGTTCCAATCTAGGGCCTATTACATTGGCATATGAGACCTATGGTGAACTGAATGAAGCTAAAGATAATGCCATTTTAATCACCCATGCTTTGTCTGGTGATGCCCATGTTGCCGGTAGGCATACAGCAAATGACAGAAAACCGGGCTGGTGGGATTCCATGATAGGCCCCGGAAAAGCTTTTGATACCAACAAGTACTTTGTCTTTTGTTCGAATGTCATTGGTGGATGCCAGGGCTCAACTGGCCCTTCCTCTATAAATCCAGTATCAGGAAAACCGTATGGACTTGACTTTCCCATCATAACAATCCATGACATGGTCAAAGCACAAACAACGCTTATGGAGCATTTGGGAATCACGCAACTGTTATGTGTTGCCGGAGGTTCAATGGGAGGTATGCAGGCGCTGGAATGGGCAGTGCATTATCCTGATTTGGTGAAATCCGTGATGATTATCGCTTCCACCCATCTGAGCGGTGCCCAGCAGATAGCTTTTGATGCTGTAGGTCGAAATGCCATACAGGCTGATACAAATTTTAATAACGGGCAATACTATAATGGTGAAATGCCTGTGCGAGGTTTGGCCATTGCCCGTATGCTGGCACATATTACGTACTTGTCTGATCAATCGATGCGAACCAAATTTGGCCGCACATTACGTGAAAACGCTGCTTTTCATTATGATTTTGACAGCGAGTTTTCTGTAGAAACCTATCTGGATTATCAGGGGCAACAATTTGTAAACAGGTTTGATGCCAACACGTATTTATATGTAACGAAAGCAATAGACTATTTTGATATATCTTCAGGCTATGCGTCACTGGACGGTGCTTTATCTAACGTTAAGTGCAAATCATTTGTGCTTGCCTTTTCTTCTGACTGGTTATATCCCCCCTATTTTTCCGAAGAAATTGCATACAGTCTTGCACGCCAAAAAAAAGAAGTCAGTTACTGCAACGTAGAGTCTGATTATGGTCATGATGCCTTTTTACTGGAAGTTGATGTAATGAAGAAACTCATTTCCGGATATCTTGCCCATACCAAAAACCCGGATTTGGTACACACGCAGTTTCTTGAGGAAGACTCTGAAGCAGATGATGGTCCACCACGAGCCTCGGAAGAAAATATTTATCGTGGTCACCGTGTGGACTATGAGATGATTGTGGACTTGGTACCAAAATCAAGCCGAGTGCTTGATATTGGATGTGGCGATGGGGAGTTATTATGTCGGTTGATTGCTAAAAAAAATGTTCAAGCGCTAGGACTGGAGCTCTCCCAAGGTAACATCGTAAGTTGCGTCAGGCGTGGTATTCAAGTGATTCAGGCTGATATAGATGAAGGTTTAAGTGCTTTGCCGGATTATAGCTTTGACGTAGTAATTTTAAGCATGACACTGCAGGTTATCAGCAAGCCAGAATTGGTACTCAAGGAAATGTTGCGTGTCGGCAAAAAGTGTATTATCAGTTTTCCGAACTTCGGGCACTGGAAAGTCCGTGTTAATACATTCTTTAAGGGGCAAGCGCCTGTTACCAGGAATCTACCTTATGCCTGGTATCAATCACCCAACAGGCATGTATTATCCATCAAAGACTTTCGGAAGTTTTGTGAACAATTATCCATTAAAATAGAAAAAGAAATACCGTTATACAGTCAAGGCGAAGCAAAAACACTTGTTAACTTGTTTGCCGAAGAAGCGGTATATGTAGTGAGCGCTGAGAACAACAAATAAGTACTATTTGATTATGTACAAATAAGGAAAGAACTACGGCTGCGCATCGGACTTCATCTTGCTACCCGACTGCGCGGCAACCTTCTCTTGTCAATCCCGAAGCCTCCCGCCATTTCCTTGTAGAAGGAAATCCAGTACGAAACGATCCTTGGTCACACTTTGCTCTCCCGCTGTATACACCTCTGCGTGGGTATGACGGTGTAGGTGCGAATGACGGTTTTCGTGGACTTGATTGATAGCGGTGCGCAATCGAAGGAGCGTGGCGTAGTAGGCATACCGTTACCTGTTTCTATCGCGGAGCGATTACAGCACCGTAGCGCGGGGTAAGGCCAACGGCCGCCACCCCGGGACTACTTTTATCAATCACTTCATAGTTTGTATTCAAAAGAAACCAATAAAATGCATGAAATTATAACAGAATTGGTGGAGCAGAGGGGGATCGAACCCCTGACCTCCGCAATGCGACTGCGGCGCTCTCCCAGCTGAGCTACTGCCCCTTTTTTAATGGTGGGTGTTACAAAATCATAGCAATATAACGTCTGTGATGTCAATAATTAATATCGATATCATACCAAACCATAAATTTACAAACAGGTTTTGGTGATTACTTTTTAGCCTCGTGAGACAAACCTACATGTCTGCAATGAGCCTTCATAAATATATATGAAGCTTGTATCTGTCAGGTATACTGACAAATCCACGTAGGTTTGTCTCACTTCAGGAGAGGAGAGAAGAACGATTGTATTATATTATAGACTAAAATGGCTGAATCGCAGTTTCTGCTAGCCAAATAATAACCATAACTCAATTTAGGCAGCGAGCCCATAACACCCACTGGCTGCAGGTACTCTTTGGGGAAGGAGTGATGCTAGGCAGATTAAAATCCACCGTCAATGCTACAGACTCGCTGCTGTTGAGGAGAGAAGAGAAGTTTGTGTAAATAATATTTATAATAAAGCCTTTATAGACTCCACGGTAAACAAAATCAAAAAAGGAGACGAACCCACGAATAATACCGGCTGCAGGTACTCTTGGGGAAGGAGTGATGTGAGGCAGATGCTTTACCATGTTCATCGTAAATTCGTCTCCCATAGAAAGGGCATTTTTTATCCTATTGGTATCACTAATTTTTATTAGTGCTTATATTGTTAATTATAATAATTACTTTAGTTGCTAATATCCTATCGCTGCAATTTCATTGAACATAATGTCCGCCTGAGAATGTATTTTTTCTGGAATTAATTTGATGTGTAAAATTCTTGCATTCAACAGTGCATCGTTGTCAGGCATCTGAACATCAATTTCACGACGTGATGTATTCTGAAAAATCTCCTTTGATAAATACTTTTTAAATACAGGTTCCATCCGATCATCAGCTACATACACATGGTAGCCACCATCAATCGTTCCTGATTCGCTGTCGCTCCATCGAAGCCGTATTGCTTTAATCCGGTGGTTTTGGGTGTCAACTACAAAAACCTGGTCAGCTTGTACAATCACACTGTTAAGTGGTACTAATGATGCTTTAAATGAAGCTTCGGAAGCAGCATCTGGGAGCAAATTTTTGGCCCACAGACCGATTGTTTCACTGTTTTCGACATTATCACGCTCAAATGGTGTATTTAAAGATAGTTTTGCACGATCACCTGCTCTTAACACAGCAAAAGTAACATCATTTTCAACCTGCACTTCACCATGTTCAACGGTAACCATGGTTTCATCATTTCCAACTGCTACTTCAAAGCGGGTACCAAAAACCATGATTCGTCCGGTTGGTGTATAAACTTGAAAATAGCGGTCTTCTGGGCTTACGTCCAACCAAACCCTGCCCGACTCCACTGTTATTTGGCGGGAATCTTCAATTTTTATGCGTGTAGACACGTCCAATGAAATATTGGTTGGTCCCACAAGAGCGATTATCAATCCTGATTCTGTACCTGTTTCAAAACGGTCTGCCTCGTTGACCCATTGCTCCAAACGTGCTGTACGCCTGACTGAGTCAATGTCGCGACTCCACACTACATCACCATGTGTTTGCAACACCATACCAACAACACGATTTGATATAAAATCATCATTTGGCCATGCGTAATATAATGCCAGCCCAAAAATTAGCAGCAGCACTGGAACAAATACTGGTAACAACTGAAAAAATCGTTGAGATATCCTGTGAGGATTTTTAGTGCGCCAGGTAGTTTCATTTGCCAAAGACTGTGTCATATCCATATCAGGTAAATGACCCAACACTTGTGGTGTAAAATCCCTGTGTAACCGTTTGTCTTGCAATGCTTCAAACAACAATACTGCCGTCTTCTTTTGCTGTTGGAGCAGCGTTTCGCATACCCTGCATTCCGCAAGATGTTGTTCTAAAATCAGCTTTTCAGTATTGCCCAGCTCATTGTCGAGATATGACTGTAACCAATTTTCTATTTGTCTGCACGATGCCATTGGGCATCTCCCTCACTTTCGTCTAAATCCGCCAACATAGTGCGTAATTGTCGAGAAGCTCGATGAAGAACCCCACGGACTTCGTCAACGGATTCTCCGGTAAATTGGCTGATTTCTTCGTAACTCAATTCCTGCATATACCGTAGAATCACCGGTAGACGATACCGCTCGGGTAGCGCATCAATGGCGAGCTGTACCTGTTCGTACCTCTCCTTGCTTTCAAGTTGTTTCTTTGGGCCTTGACGAACATCTTCTATTGATATCTTGATACGATGTGGTAATGGCGTTTCTGAACGCATTCTCGGTCCGTTTCGACGTAGCCAATTTGCTGCATTACGTGTCGTCACTTCTTTCAGCCAGGCTCCAAAACGATCTGGTTCTTTGAGTCTGGGCATACTACGATATGCTGCCCAGAATGCATCCTGAACTACGTCTTCAGCACCACCAAATCGGCCAGTATAGTAATAGGCCGTGGCATATACCGCTGACTGGTAACGTCTGACGAGGATACCAAATGCTTCCGTATCACCTTCAAGGCACCGAATCACCAACTCTTTGTCTGTTTCGTGGTGCATGGCGTTCCTTCCCCAGATTACGCCAAAAAATTTCGGTGATTTAAATTATGATTCAATTTTAATTCGTACCTGAGTATTACTTCTGCACTCGCTTGAAGATATAGTGGTATGAAAAAGAATTAAATGCATGAAGTGCTCCATTATGGAGCAGAGCTGGGCTTGAATTCTATATCAGCTTTACTTGCCAAACCAATCATTGGATGCTGTGGTAACACCACCCAATGCAAGAATTTGTTCTTTTGTATGCCCCGCGCCAATTAACGGCATAAAAATATCAGTCTTCAAATCAGGTATGTAAAAATCCAGGAACGATCCTTGTCCTGAGGCTGAATACCGAGATGCTCTTCCAGGAATCAACATAGCTTCACCAGATTTCATTTGAACAACATTTGTAGTCAGGTTCACAGCAAATAAACCATCAATACCTAATAAGATGTGAAACGATTCTCCCCTTGTAGTACGCGAATATGTACCATCGCCACTAACAAGTTCTGAGGCAAAATAGCGGCATGCGGCTTCTACAGAAACAGTAAACCCTTCATTATCATAAGAGAGTGGCAAATTGGGACCGCTGTGTGGTGTATCAAAACTGGTAACCTGCATTGCTTTGTCCAGATGTAACTCTCTCCTCTTTCCTGATGTGTCACATCTGTCCCAATCATATATACGGTAGGTAAGGTCACTGTTTTGTTGAATTTCAGCGATGATAAACCCTTTTCCGAGTGCATGTACGGTTCCAGCCGGTACAAAAACTGCTGTATGTTCTGGCGCTTTAAATCGGTTCATTATTGCATCGACCTGATTATGGTTTATTGCCGATGCAAAGGATTTCAGAGTCGTTGAAGGTTTCAGACCACATATAAGGGTGCTTTCTGCGTCGGACTGCAATACATGCCACATTTCAGTTTTTCCAACATCGGGCTCTCCAAGGCGCAATGCCGCTTCGTCATCAGGATGCACTTGAATAGAAAGGTCTTCTCTGGCGTCCAGCAACTTCAGTAAGAGAGGAAACCTGCCATGATGGGTCAGTTTTGCACGATCTCCAAGAATGGAAAGCATTTCCGGCCCTTCCAATAATTTCCGGAGTGTTTTTCCAGCATGTTTCCCATTAACAACTATGCTTTCACATTGCGGGTGATCGGCTAGCAGCCAAGCTTCTCCAATTAATTCGGAGGCAGGAAGCTTTTTGCCATATATTTCTTCAAGTTTTCTACCGCCCCATATTCTTGGAAAGTACTTTTCTTCAAATTGTAATATTTCAATTTCATGCATTTTTTAATCCCCTGCCAAAGTGTAGTATTGAATATTGTCAATTTTGTTCATGGATAAGTTACCTGTACTTACAAGCAAATCCAGATGGCCGAGGCAAACAGACAACCCCAAGTATAGATTGGCAATGTCCAATCGAGGAAATAAATGATTGCATAATTGAAAAGGAGTAATGTTGTCCTGTGTCTTCATCAAGTTTACTATTCGTTGATTCCGTTGTTCTTGTTTATTGAGAATCCCACCAATAACGTTGTCTGGTGAACAAAAAACCGGGCCATGGCCTGGAAAACAGCGTGTTAAACCCAACTTTGTAGATTTTTCTAATGACCTGCGATATTCTACAAGGGCTTTGATTGGTTTTTTCCCAGGAAGTGGGCGTCGCATTAAAGGGTTTGGATTTGTTTCAGACAAAATATGATCGCCCACAAAAGCTTCTTTTATAGAATCATTTGTGGTTTGGAATACAAGCAACGTATCCGTTGCAGAATGCCCTGGTACAAAGACAGGTAAAAACAATGATGACACACACCCCTCTGAATAAGACTCATCTATGTGAAACGGCTCTGTATAAGATTTAAATTGGTTCCACAGAGTCATGGCTTGTACCGCCCGGTCATCTGGAACACCGAGACATTTCATCAGATTTATATAGTATGTATGATGTTCCTCATTGTGTGTGTGAGCTTGCAACATATATTGTGCTATATCTGGGTGTCCAAATATTTTTGCACCAGATTGCTTATGAACCCAGGCAGCCAACCCGCAGTGATCAACATGGTGATGAGTCAAGTGAATTTCTTGAATCTGGTTTACGTTGCATTCCAGGTTGTCCAATGATTCAGTAAATTCTGCTTGTGCCGACAGAGAATTAATGCCTGTGTCGACTAGAATGAGAGAATCTTCGTGGCGAATCAGGTAGATATTGACCGGGCCGACAGGAAATGGAGTAGACAAAGCAATCTTGTGAATGATATGGTCGGTCAGCTCAAAGGTCGAAATATTACTGTTGCACATACAGAACGTCCATTTATTGTTACAGATTTCCTGTAAACAATTTTGATGTGTGTGAAAGCACTTTATAGAAGGTCATTCGGGTGGCTCATTTGTTGTACCAGACCCTAGATTGATCATAGCCGGAGCTTCAATTATAACGAGAGCTCAGGGAAGCAGGATGGGTGTATGCGAAGCAATTCCTGGTACCATAAAATAAGCTTCAATAATTTCCGGTCCAAAAAACAGGAAAATCAATGCACCCAACGCCAAGTATGGACCAAAAGGAATGTAATGCCCCTCAAGCAACATTTCTTCATCTGAATCAATTGCTTTTTTGCTAGTACGGTTTGAATTGTCACTCTGTTCATCTTCTGTACCAGCAGCCGACTTTTTTTGAATCATGATCAAGGCTACACCGATGATGCTACCAACTATAGATGAAATGAACAGAATACCAATTACTCCTATCCAACCAAGAAAGCCACCCAGCATGGCCAACAGCTTTACATCCCCCATTCCCATTCCAGGCTTTTTAAGCAGTAGAACAGTTATCCGATCCATAGCATAAATAATACCACCGCCAAGTAAAATTCCAGTTAATGCATTAAAAGGGTCTGTTACCCGCAGCAGTCCCTCCGGATAAATCATCCCGACAAGAGAAATTCCCAATGAGATTGGAATGCCAGGCAGTGTTATTTCATTGGGAATGGTCCAATCAGCCAAATCCTGAAATGTGACAATAACCAATGCTGCACAAAACACCATATAAACCGGCATGGCGAGGCTGATACCAAAGCGGAGATACACGCACAGAAACAATACACCAGTCAGTGCTTCAACCAGAGGATATTGCCAACTGATAGGCAGGCTGCAATGGCGGCATTTTGCTCCCAGCACCAGCCAACTAACCAAAGGAATATTATCATACCAGGCAATCGGGTTTTTGCATCTGGGACAGCGTGACCGAGGTTTTACCACCGATTCTCCTGCTGGCCAACGCGACGCGCATACATTACAAAAACTCCCGACCAGGCATCCCAACACGAAACTGACCACCATGAAAAACGTATGAAGTGGAGCGAGAGCATCAGGTACTATCATGTTGACATATTTCCTGCTTTGAGATGGAAGAAAAATGTTGAACGGTATCAATACGCATGGTGTTCACAAGGTTGCTTGGCTTCATTAACGTGTTAATCGTGCTTCCAGATCATCTACTGAATCTTCCAACTGATATAGTGGTGAAGAATAAATATCTTGCCATCCATGTTCACGGGCATACTCGTACAACAAATCGAAAAATTTATGACCTGTTTCAGGAAATGGCGCTGAACCATTTAATGCGCGGTCAGTATTACACCGGTCGAATATCGGCTCATCGCTTAAATAAGGTCGATAATGAAGTAAAGAAACATTTCCAAGGCGTTCAACAATCGTGCTGTCTCTTCCCAATTCTTCGACAGATTCCAGTACAATCCCATGTGGATTTAATCGTGTATTGGCCCACTCTATCAACATTTCATGGGTTACTGGGTTGGGATGGGTTAAATGGTATACATTGTTGCTGGCTCCCTCCCGCTCCATTATTTTCATGAATGCGTTTGCAGTCCAGTCTACTGGAACAATGTTCTTGGTGCAATTGGGTGGAAACACTACTCTCAGGATTCCATTGCATGGGATTCGCCCGGTACGTGCAGCTTCCATCACTTTTAAGAATCCATAAAAATTCAGGAATTGTGCGATACGTCCCCCACTGCTTGCACCTACTATAATTGAAGGGCGAAATATGGCTCCACGACATTTACCGGTTGCAAATGCCTGTTGAACGATTTTTTCGCTTTCAAATTTGCTGCGCTCGTAGGCGTTTTTAAAATCTTGATTGTGTTCAAGTTCATTCTCGTAACAAACATCTTGACGGGAGCCAGCTACATAGGCAGTGCTGACATGATACAGCGGCGTCAGTGTGTCTTCAAGAAACCCCAAAACATTCACAGTGCCTTTAACATTGGTGTTGTGAATTTCTTTTTCCTGGCGGGGGTCAAAACTGACACTGGCAGCACAATGAATAAATGCATCGATATTGTGCCGCAACTCAGCAACTTCACTTTGTTCTAACCCAAGATGAGGCTTGCTAACATCACCATGATATATTTTTATGGTCTCTGGAGGAACCTTGGTCCCCACAAGGGCTAAAATTTTACGTATACGCATTTGCGCATCTTCGCGAGAAGCATCTCGCATGATAACGGCAGGTGCATAGCCATGTTCGAGTAATTCACATAGTATCCAACCGCCCAAGATACCCGTGGCTCCAGTCATCAGCACCCTACGCTGCATACCATTTCCTCCAGAATTCGATGAGCGCTAAAAAAACGGCGCCAACGTTGATTGATGTATATTGAATGATGTTGAATAATTAATCTTTTAATACCACTAAATCCGGGTTTGTTGCAAAAATTCCGATGAAAAAACCACCAAGCCCGGTGTTCTCAAGTATAATCAATGATCATTGTCAGGGAATTGGCTGAAAACACAAAAAATGAGTTCTTCTACTTTATATTTCAGATGATTAAATCTCTATATAAATTGAAGACTCACAAATTGCCCAAATAAACTCACCGACAGATTATAAAAGAGTTGGATTCACACTTAAAATATGTGAAGACGATATTCTAGCACTTATACCGGATTGATGCAATAAAAATGAGGTTTGCTTTCTACCACAAACTTGTTTTTTAAAATCAACGCATTGCATTATTTTATTTTTTCAGATGATGATTGTGCAGAGGAAACCTTACCAGTGCTTTTTTAGACTAAGGACATTCAAGTTTTATATAATGAGGAACAAAGATTTCTGCGTTGGATTTTTAGTGTATAGTTGAGAAATTTCCTTATTTTTGTCATATAATCATATAAAATTTGACATTACTTTATTTTTTAAAACACTCACCATACACGCTGCTTTTTTTATTCTGTTCCTTAGATATAATCCTGGTTTTTTTAAAAATTCCAAAACTTGGGGGGTACATTTATGATCGAATATGCTATAAACTTGCCTGGCTCTAAACTTCCTGATGCGTGGTACAATATTGCGGCTGATATGCCTACGCCTGTGCCTCCTCCATTGCATCCAGCTACCCACAAACCTTTGGTAGCATCTGATCTTGCCGCGATTTTTCCCGCGATCCTTATTGAACAAGAAATGTCTACCGAACGCTGGATATCTATTCCGGGTGAAGTCATGGATGCCTACAAATTATGGCGCCCTACACCATTACGGCGTGCGTACCGACTTGAAAAAGCATTGAATACGCCTGCAAAAATTTTCTATAAAAATGAAAGTGTAAGTCCTTCGGGCAGTCACAAGTTAAATACCGCAGTAGCCCAGGCTTATTACAATAAAATTTCCGGTGTTAACACTTTGACTACAGAAACCGGTGCAGGACAATGGGGTACAGCTTTGAGCATAGCGTGCAGCATGTTTGACATGCATTGCACAGTATATATGGTAAAGGTCAGTTATGAGCAGAAGCCATATCGTCGTAGTTTGATTCAAACTTTTGGTGCGGAAATCATACCCAGCCCGAGTGATACTACGGATTTTGGAAGTGCATATCTGAAAGCTCACCCTGATTCTCCTGGAGCATTGGGTATTGCTATCAGTGAGGCAGTGGAAGTTGCGGTTAAAAGTGGCGGCTCTATTCGGTACAGCTTGGGCAGTGTTCTGAATCATGTTATGTTGCATCAGTCCATTATTGGAGAAGAAGCAATGCTTCAGATGGACAGTATCGGTGAGTATCCCGATGTTGTCATTGGATGTTGTGGTGGGGGCTCCAATCTGGCTGGTCTTTCATTTCCATATGCTCGTGAAAAATTTGCCGGGAAGGATGTTCGACTGGTCGCAGTAGAGCCTTCTGCATGTCCCACACTTACCCGCGGTGTATATGGGTATGATTTTGGTGATACCGGCGAACTTACACCGTTACTTATCCAATATACCCTGGGACATTCCTTCATACCACCTTCAATTCATTCTGGTGGATTACGTTACCATGGAGTTGCCTCGCAGGTTGCTCATCTCGTTCATGGTGGATATATGGAAGCTGTGGGTCTTCAACAAACTTCTATCTTTGAAGCTGGGTTGATGTTTGCCCGGTGCGAGGGCATTGTGCCGGCGCCTGAGTCTTGTCATGCCATACGTTCTGCCATTGATGAAGCTGAACTCTGTCGTGAAAGTGGAGAGGCAAAAACCATATTGTTTAATTTGAGTGGTCATGGCCATTTTGATATGTCTTCCTATGACGCATTTCTCAGTGGTGGTCTGACCGATTACGACCTGGAGGAATCACTGATTCGTGAGGCAACAAAGGACATTCTACCTCATGTATCTCAGTAAGACGATTGATTCACCAGCATATTGAACTGATTTTTTAGAAGTCGTTAATTTTGATTGCAGAATTAATAACTTAAAGTTAAAATGATGGCATATAGAATAAATAGGTTATATTCAGAATACTCAAGTGTAACCACCGACAAGAGGAGTCATAAATAATCGTGGGGGAAAATCACAATAAGGTGACACGAAGGCACTTTGTTCAATCTAGTGGGATGTTTGCCTTGGGAGGGGGGCTGTTTTTGAATATGAAGCCTGAAATGAATAATGCTATCGCGGCTGATATGCCATCTTTAACCTGTCAACCTTGGAGACCTGAGGTCACTCAACGTTTATCGCAGGAAACCTACCAGCTTGCTCAACGAGCATTGGCAGGCGAGCATGGCCGTACATTGGTCAAAGCAACCGATGTCATATCCGGCATCTTACCAGATAACTTATCGCCCAACCGTCGTTACGCTGAAGCTGCACGATTGATAGCTGAGAATGCTCCTTTGCGTATCTATCCCAATGAACGTATTGTAGGGTCTGCCTCCTTACTTGAAAGTCCCATGCACCGGATTCCTGTTGATGGTTCTTTGAGTGTCAGTCATACCACTATTGGTTTCGCTGATGCATTACATGCAGGTTTGAAATCCTATAGAGCGCGTGTTGATGAACGTCTGGCCAGAGATGATCTGGACGAACAGGGTGTTGATCTGCTGGTAGCCATGCGGGATTGTCTCGATGCGATTAACATCTGGCATCAGAGGCACTTGGAGCACCTGGACACGTTGATACAGCGTGCGGAAGGTCATGAACTTGACACACTAAATACTTTATGCTCGGTTCTTTCACGTGTACCTGAAAATCCCCCAGCTTCTTTTCATGAAGCTGTTCAGTCTCTTTGGTTTTTATATGCTTTTCAGCGTTTAATGGGGAATTGGCTGGGTATCGGGCGTATCGACGAAATGCTTGGCCAATACCTGGAAGCCGACTTGAAATCTGGACGCATTACGCTGGATGAAGCACGGGAAATTCTGGCGCATTTCTGGATCAAGGGCTGTGAATGGATAGGTGCCTTTGAAACGCGTGGTACCGGAGATGCGCAACACTACCAGAACATCATACTTTCTGGTGTTGATCGGGATGGACGAGATGTAACGAACCAGGTAACTTACCTGATCTTGGATATTGTTGAAGAATTACACATTAGTGATTTCCCCATTGCTGTACGTATCAATTCCAATTCACCAGACCGATTATTACGTCGTATCGCAGAAGTACAGCGTCATGGCGGTGGTATTGTTGCGATATACAACGAAGATGTGGTCATTGATGCCCTGGTGAAGTTTGGATACTCGGTTGAAGAAGCACGGTGTTTCAGTAACGATGGTTGTTGGGAAGTACTGATTCCAGGAAAAACTAATTTTTCCTATAATCCGTTCGATGCATTGATTTTATTAAATCACGTTATTGGATGTCTGGAATCGCCAGGAAGCCCTGTACCTGAATTTTCAACATTTGAAGACTTGTACCAAGCTTATGTAAGCCGCCTGACAGAGCATCTGGAAGCCTTTTTCGATAATATAGCAAATTGGTGTATTGATGGACATGCTCACCCGCTGGTTGCTCTTTTTGTAGAGGATTGTATCGAACGCGGGCGCGGATACCATCAACGAGGAGCAAAATACAATGTGCTGGCTCCCCATGCCGGACGTCTTGCAAATGTTGCCAACAGCCTGTTTGTCATTCAGAAGCTGGTGTTTGAGGAGAAACAGCTCAGCCTGAGCGACTTTGTGGAAATACTGCGAAACAATTGGGAAGGGTACGAGCCATTGCGTCGCAATATCCACAAACGCTTTGAATTTTTTGGTAATGACGACGATGAAGCTGATGCCATGATGCAACGGGTATTTAATGACTACACCGCCCTGGTGCAGAACCATCGTGAAACCAACGGTATTTTGCATCCATGTGGCATCAGTACTTTTGGCCGTGAAATTGAATGGGGGCAGGACGTGAATGCGGGTAAGGCTACAGCAGATGGTCACCATCAAGGTGCCATACTCGCCACCAACTTCTCCCCTTCTCCGGGAACAGACAAGAAAGGCCCAACAGCAGTGATTAATTCTCATTGCAAGATGGACTTTTCCCGATTGCCCAATGGAGGCACCCTGGAATTGAAGCTGCATCCGGACAGTGTTCGCGGTGATGACGGTCTGATCGTCATGGTTTCTCTGATGCGTAGTTTTGTGCGTTTGGGTGGTTTTTTTCTTCATATCGACGTTGTAAACTCCGATATGCTGCTAGATGCCCAGCAGAATCCTGAAAAATATCCTAACCTGTCGGTACGAATCGCTGGGTGGTCTGCACGTTTCGCAACGCTGGACAAGCATTGGCAAGATATGATTATCCACAGGACACAGCAACTTGTTTGAAACACAATACGAAATTCAGTTCATATACATAGTATGAGGCGAGAACAATGATTCGGGACGGATTGATCTTCGACATTCAGCGGTTTTGTACCCATGATGGTCCAGGTATCCGTACTACTGTTTTTCTGAAAGGATGTCCCCTGCGTTGTTGGTGGTGCCACAATCCTGAATCGCAAGACAATCGTCGTGAACTGATGTACCACCAATCACTATGTTTGCATTGTGAAGCCTGTGAACGGGTATGTCCACAAGAAAGCGGATATTTACTACTGAAGGACCGTCTTGATTCACCAAACGAATGCATTCGTTGCATGGCTTGCGCCAGGGTTTGTCCTGGTGGCGCCATTGAGCTTATTGGACGTCGAATAACTGCAAAAGAAGTCATGAAAGAAGTCTTGAAAGATGTGGTTTATTACGAAGAGTCTGGCGGTGGTCTGACCATATCGGGTGGTGAGCCGCTGGTGCAGTACCGGTTTTGCATGGAATTACTAAAATCTGCTAGAGATGAAGGCCTTCACACAGCTATCGAGACTTCTGGATATGCTCTCCTGGAATCCTACGAAGCTATCCGACCTTATACCAATCTTTTTCTGTGGGATATCAAAGATACCAACTACCAGCGGCATTTAGAGAACACGGGTGTTGCACTTGATACGATATTGGAACATTTAGCCCATATTGACACTTGGGACGTACCAATCATTCTTCGTTGCATTTTAATTCCTGGTGTCAACATGGATCATGCGCATTATAGACGACTTGCTGACTTGTTTCATAAACATACCAATGTAATTTGCCTGGATATAATGCCATATCATCCGTTGGGACAATCAAAATGGAATGACTTGGGCAAGCCAATAGATGAACGTCAATTAGTGACGCCAGTCCCCACCCCTTCTGCCTTGGCTGAAGCCCGTTCTTTTTTGAAAAAGATGAATGTCAGGTTGACACCAAGTGATAGGTACGCTTCCGTATTATCCTTGTGAGGGCATTGTTACAAAAAAAACCGGCCAGTCTTTTATAATTATAAGTGCTGTCCGGTTTAAATATTTTGAATATACATGCATGCAAATGCAAAACCATCAAAAAGCTTAAACTTCAAAAACTATTGTAGCATAACCCGCCGAATAATTCTTTGACTTTCAGTTGCATCCAGCGTACGCTGGGCTTTTCTGAGTTCTGTTGTATCGAGTTTTTCGAGTTTTTTCTCTAAAATGGAAAGGTTGCCTACTGCAATTTGTAATGCCTGAAGCGGCTCCATCTGTTGCGGAAGTATATCGATTATGATTGGCCGATTTAATTTGGCCACTTTAAGATAAAACAACGCTTCAAGTGTCTCCCAGAGATGTATACCGCCTGGGACTAGCATATCATCCCAAACTCCATGACAATCACTGAAGAAAACCTGGAAAAGTTTGCTCGATCGTGTTAAAAATGCAATTGCTTCTGCAGGGTTTTCACCAGCCATCAACGCGTGAGAAAAGTTAATTCCTACCCCTACATTTTTCATGGCAATTTCCTGACACATGGAAAGCGCTTTTCCTACCGAAGAGACAGTCAGGTATTTTCTCGGTTCGCGTGCTTTATATGCAATCGCCACATTTATATCTGGTGATGCATATTTTGCAATTGTCTTGATTGATGATATAACTGTGTTCCAGTGTGTTGAATAATCAACATGAAATGGATAATCAAAGCCATCAGTTTCAAGACGCAAAGTCACTTCCGTAGCACCGACTTGACGGGCAATATCTGCTGCCTTGCGCCCTTCGTCTATCGCAGCATTTCGTGTCTTCTGGTGCTGGTGTCCAAAACCTGCCAATGCAAAGCGACGTGAATGCGACAATGTAGTTGTCACACCAGAACAACCCAATCCATAATCTTTCAGCATGCGCCGTATTTCTTTGGCTGGAAGTTCTTGTGAAACATCCGTTTGAGACAATTCAATAGCCGAAATTCCACGGACTTTGGAAACAAGCCCCAATGCTTCTTGAAATTTGATTGGCTCGCGATATCCTTCCACACAATATTTGTCTCGGGCATCAGAAAAAAGCCACAGACCGGTGGAATATGTAAAACTCATGAACAATTCTCCTATGGTACAAGTAGGAATAAGTACCCTGATTGCGAAAATTTAGAAAAAATCGTCGAGAAACAGCCTATGCAATTATTGGCAAAGGTATTCAGGGAACTACGGGGATAAGAGATAGAAACAGGGAACCTGAAATCGGAGTTAGTATATAGCAGATCGTTTTAAATGTCAAGAATTCCCTCAATAACCCCATTAATACTAATATAAATGATAAATAAAACGCAAAATAGCGCCAAAATGGAACATAGAAATTAACCGCTCCTGCGCAAGTTACTAACCGCAATCTAAATTTGAATGAAGATAATTCAATAGATTCTGGTAATTTTCTGGAAGAAAATATTTTGAACACTATAAAAAAGAAGAGGCGAGTGCAGGCAGCGGGGGAAACTGCGTTTCTGCACTCGCCGGTGGCGGGAACCAGTCATTGCTGACTGTATAATTCGGTGGGTTAGGGGGAATAACCACATCCGAAAGTGTAGATCATAAACTGAATAAATCTTGTTTTTATTTCCAGCTACAGATTTTAGTTGTCTGTCCCTGTTTCATATAGTTAAACCTATTGTACCTAATTTATATTCCAGATGCTGATAATTTTTGTAATTATTTTTTACATGCTGCTTGAGCAAATATTTTTTATTCAACAATTAATAATACTGTAAATATAGAGGGCTTCTGCTCGCAGATTAGTTTGTTTTCAATTACCACTGCGGAAGGTTGACTCTTCATCAGAAATCATACACAATAAATGAGTCTAACACGGGGTGCAATTCATGCAATTTAAAGTAAACATAAAATATTTTATTCTAATTCTTTTTATCACTATGGTGTTTGACCAGCAAACATCCCTGTCAGTTGGACCTTTATTTTCCCAGCCAATTCCATTGACATTCGAAACACCATATATGCACCCATATGAGCCAACAGAAAAAAGTGTTTCAACTCACAGTGACAATGAATCTGAACCAAGTCATGAAATAAGTATTGATCCGGATACAGTAATTTCACAAGAGGGGGAAACCGATTCAGATATAATCTGGGAAACATCTGGTTTGGGTTCCAGTGTAGAACGATCGGTTCAATTGCTACTAGACAGCCCAGTGATATGGGAAAGACCAGACCCACATGTAATTACTGAGTCAGGCCGTGCTGTGGGAGAGTCGCATTCTGCTATGATGGGACAGGTATATTCTATGGATGTGCAAGCGCGTGTTCGAGGTGTAGAAGCCATGTTGTCACGCGTTGCAGAAGAAAATCAACCGCTACCAGATGAGTTATTATGGGCTCTTGCCGATTCAAGTGAAAGTGTACGTACTACGGCAGCATCAGGAATTCAGAATTTACCTCCGTCCGCTATGGGAGCAGCAGCACAACAACGATTGTCTGAGTATATCCTGTCGGTTTATGCAAGTATGGATGCCAATCTGATAGCACCGGTAGACGATGTTCTCCCCTATCTTCGCCGATGGCTTACCCAACCAATGACAACTACTTTGGAAAACAGTACTGAAGTATTGACGCGAAGGCGTGCAGCTGCATACGCTTTAGGTAAAATGAAAGTGGATGAAGCAGCTGAATTGCTGGTACGCGGTGTATGGGCGGATGACCCACTACTTTCCTGGTCGTGTGCTGAGGGACTCCATATGCTTGAAAGCACTGCTGTACTTGGTGATTGGGTAAATATTTTGCAACACCCACAAGATACTATTCGTATCCTGGCTGTTAGTGCTTTGGGACGAATCGGAGGACCGGAAGCCTTACGTGCATTGCGCGCCATTCTGTTTGGTGAAATGGAAAGTGATTACAACATGCAGTTACAGGCATTGCAAGCGATTACCAATTACAGCCAGTGCGAAGCAGTTCCGATCCTGATTGAGGTCTTGGAACAAAGCCCCCGACTTCGATCAACCGCAGCCAATTTCCTGAGACAAATCACCAATCAGGAAATTGGTGACCACCCAGATGACTGGCGCCAATGGTATCAATGAATTTGAAGTAACGAATTCGTGTTTCTATATGGAATAAATACTTATCCTTGAAAGAAAAGGTATTCTAAATTAGTTGTCGGATTTACTTGACGTCTTTTAACGCTGAAAGGAAAGAACAATGTGGATGCGTATACCAGTAGCATTGATGCTAGTTTTTTTGTATGGCCATATCAACCTGGGGTGCTCATTATTTTCGATGAATCAATCAGAAGCATCTGAACGTATGCCAGTAGGTTCACCAACACCGGCACCTTCTGGAAGCGAATGGGTCGCCTTGCTTGAAGGTGAGCATGAAGAGCACTGGGAGAATGTATCAGATAATCAAGACATATTCAAAATTGAAGACGGGATACTGCACATCCCCGGTCAGACAAATACCCGTTATATTGCTTACACGCAACAAGCATTTGAAGATTTTGAGTTGCATGTTGAATTTCGGTTGGCAAATTCAACCAATAGTGGAGTTTTTATTCGGTCATCATTGGAAGACCCTGTTTTCGCCGGGATGGAGATTCAAGTGATTGATGATCATGGCTCATGGCCCAGCAATCAGGGCAGTGGCTCCTTGTATGATGTTGCAACACCAATGTTTAACCTGTCATTACCAGCAGGTGAATGGAACAGCATGCGCATTCGGTGTGAAGGGGCTACCTTAACTGTTCATATGAATGGCTGGAAAGTGCTTGAGGTGGATTTGGATTTATTAACAATGCCGGTGGGAAAATTTGATACGCCTCTGGCAGAATTACCTCGCGATGGATATCTCTTACTGCAAGACCATGGTGGTGAGATCTGGTACAGAAATATTTTAATAAAAACATTATAAAATTAAGCACCCATTAATTGTATAATACTATAGAGAATTTATTTTAATAATACTTTATTACCAAGGGGGAATTTATTGCGTTATGGGATTGACAGCATCACAACGTGATTGGCTGGCATTGTCTATGGTGCCGGGCATTGGCACTACTTATTTTATTCGGTTACTTGCCCGTTTTGGCAGTCCGACGAGTGTTCTTCAAGCAACCGAAGCATCATTACGTGAAATTGTAGGGCCGAAACTGTCTCAGCGAATACGCCAATACAGCAACGCAGCCCATTGTTTCGCTCAGGAAAAGGCCATGTTGGATTACCAGGCTACGTTGGTAACCATGGACGATAACCGGTATCCAACGCGTCTGGCAGAAATTTACGATCCGCCATTAAGTTTATTTACCAGAGGTACACTCCCTGGTCCGGACAGCCCTGCGGTAGCAATTGTGGGTACTCGAAATCCAAGTCAATATGGTCTCCATATGGCCGGTTTACTGGCATCCGAACTTGCCGCACGAGGTATTACAGTGGTCAGCGGGTTGGCAGAAGGAATAGACTCTGCAGCTCATCAAGGTGCTCTGCGTGTACAAGGCCCCACCATCGCGGTGCTAGGTTGTGGGGTAGATGTGGTATATCCTGCGAGCAATGCAAAATTAATGCACGATATTGTAAATCAGGGTGGTTGTATTTTGTCCCAGTATCCCATGGGCGTTAAACCTGGACGAGGACACTTTCCTCAGCGAAATCGTATTATCAGTGGTATATCCCTGGGCACAATTATTATTGAAGCTCCTCCTGGAAGCGGCTCTCTTATCACAGCACGATTTGCTGCAGAACAGGGGCGAGAAGTTTTTGCAGTACCAGGAGAGGTTGGGCATCGCAACAGTAAAGGGCCGCATGCGTTAATACGGGAAGGTGCCAAACTTGTAGAAAATGTCGATGATATTCTGGTTGAACTGGATATTCCAGTCGAGTATCAGATCGGAGTCAACCTTGGAGAGTTTAATCAAGTCCTGTCCAATCCTAACCTACAAATGGATGCTGCAATTGATGAGCCACCAGCACATTCAGAAGACACTGCTGCCAGCGTGGCGGTAAGTGCCAACGTCTCACGTGTTATTCAGAACAGAAATTTGAGCCAAAGTACACGGAAATCATCTGCAGTAGTGCCAAAGAGAACATGTGAAATCCAGCATGACAAAGTTGAGCGACCAAATGTTGCTGTCACGCCAACAGAAAGAGACATACTGTCCGTCTTGCACAGTGACGGCTCCTATGTTGATGAAATAGCACTTGCCTGCCGAATACCTCTGTCAGAAGCACTTGGTTCCTTAACTATGCTCGAATTAAAAGGTCTGGTACAGCAATTCAGTGGCAAGCGATTTGTCCCACGATGATGAAATCATGTATCACAAATTAAAAATGATTTTTTATATCTTGAGCGAACGAATTCGGCGTGGTGAACCAATACCTATACTTCTTTCAGGACTTTTACTGGCATTCACACCAGTCTCCCGCCTCGGCATGTGGAAGCGTAAACGACGGGTCAAAGTGCGTGTCCCTGCATATGTCATCAGTATTGGTAACCTGACTACTGGTGGTGTCGGAAAAACACCTGCGGTGATTGCCCGTGCTCAGGAGGAAATACAGAAGGGTAGCCGGGTCGCTATATTGACACGTGGTTATGGCAGCAAGAAAACTCATGAGCCCTATGTTGTGCCTCCCGGTTCATTCAAACCTGATATGGTTGAATGGATTGGGGATGAACCAGCATTGATAATGCGCCGATTACCTGAAGTCGGCCTTGTTAAAGCAGCAGATCGGGTGGCAGGTGCCAAAGCGGCCATACATCAATTGAAATGCAACACCCTGATTTTGGACGATGGCTATCAATCATTGTACCTGGAGCGTGATGAAAACATATTGTTGTTGGATGCCAATGCGCCATTTGGTAATGGATATTTGCTTCCCAGGGGGATTCTGCGAGAACCAGTTGCCGAAATGAAACGAGCTACTGAAATTGTACTAACCCGTTGCGATCAATGCACACCTGAAGCGTTGGCAAATATTACAACAGAAATAAAGAAATATGTTTCCATTCCTATACGCTACACCAACCATGTACCAACTGGATTGTGGGAACCAGGCAGCGGAAACAGATACCCACTCGATTGGTTAGCTGATCGACCTATGGTAGCCCTGTGCGGAATAGCACGGCCTGAAGTTTTTTTTCAAACTTTGGAAATGCTTGGCGTTAAAATTGTTGATTGGATAGCCCTGCCAGATCATGGAACTATTTCAGATAACATGTTGGACCGTGAACACTGGATAATAACCACAGAGAAAGATGCCATGCGGCTACCTGCCGGGCAATGGAAAATAATGGCATTGATTATTGAAATACGTGAAATATGACAAATTGTGTTAACTTTTTTAATTCATTTTGCTGCATTGTATAGATTGTTGATTGGGTTTGTTGAAGTACTTTTATAGATCGCATTGAATGGGAAATAGGGGCTTATGTTACAATGCACAGCGTGAATACTATTATTTCATTATCAGAATTATATCGTCCAATTGAAGAACCGTTGGCTGACGTACGTGAGGCGGTCGGGCAATTGTGGCTGGATGCATTGCAACTTGTTCAAGTGGATGCTATTTCCAAACCTAAGGTTGAAGGTAAATTGTTACGTCCGGCAATGTGTTTGTTGTCTGCCGGGGCTACAGGCTGTGAGAATCTGCAACGATTTGTGCCAATGGCTATGGCATATGAAGCATTGCACATAGCCTCTCTTACCCATGACGATGTAGTAGACCATGCATCATTACGTCGTGGTGCTTCTTCATTAAACGCGCTATGGAGTAATCATGCCGCAGTGTTGGGGGGAGATTATCTCATGGCCCGGGCAATCGAAACTCTGGCAGACTACGGTTCTTGTGAAGTTGTGTCCCGCGCTGTTTCCTCTATTCGACGCATGGCGGAAGGCGAATTGCTGTTCTTTGGTCGTGGTCCGGATGATATAGAAGAAAAAGATTGCCTGGAACTGGCACAACTGAAAACTGCCAGTTTATTTGCTGAAGCATGCAATGCTCCTGCGTGCGTTGATGCGCCTGAACTTAGTTCTGTCTTACACCAATTCGGGATTGCTTTTGGTATTGCCTTCCAGATTGTTGATGATTTGTTGGACCTCACCCAGCCTTCAAAACAACTTGGCAAACCTGCCTGTGGAGATGTGGTGGAAGCAAAAGTCACTATTCCAATTCTTTTCATGCGCCAGGCAATGCATGTTGATGACAAAGCACGAATGGATAGTTACCGTGAAGCCATATTGACGGAGGACGATCGCGAATGGATTATGTCGATGGCACAACAAACAGGCGCAGTGGCGCGTGCGGAACAGGTGGCAAAAACTTTTACCGACAAGGCAATGCGATTACTCGAACAAATCCCACAAAGCGCCTACCGCAGTTCTCTCGAAGGCATTGTCGACTTTGTTATAGTGCGTACCTGTTAGGTTTTTGCTATTTCATTTGCGGAATGGTGGCCAATATGAGTTTTGCGGATCATTCTATCGTTCAAACACCTGCCTGGCCGGAATGCTCAATCTTGTCCGGTAGTGATGGCGCCCCAGCAATAGTTGTAAATGGACAGCCCCTCCCTCCCATCCTCTTTGCAGGCAATAATCAGTTCAATCGCGATGAAGTACTGCTTGAGCAACTCAGGTTGGCCGCACAGGCTGGAACTCCATTTTTTGTTATTGAATATTCACTTGAGTGGAGTAGGTCCGATGAGGAAGTACTTGAACTCATATCAAAATTTCGTGCGGCCCATCCAAAAGGCTACTTTTTTCTGCGTATCTGGATGAACCCCAATCGCGAGTGGTTGAACCAAAATCCCGATGAGCGAATTCAAAAATCGGATGGCACCATAACCAACTTTGTGGCACCGGCAAGTCAGAAGTGGTTGGCAGAAGCCGGAGAACAACTGCGCAAACGTATCGAATTGCTGCTAGATAGTCCACATGGCGAATACTTTATTGGCGCTGCCCCAATGCACTTGAATACTGCTGAATGGTTCTATCCTGAAGCCAATGATTTCATGGATTATTCCCCTGCCAATTTACAGGGATTCCGCGTGTGGCTCAAAGATAAATATGGAGATACTATAACCCTTCAGCAGGCCTGGGGTGATGATTCCATTAGTTTGAATACGGTGGAGATACCTACACCTGAACAGCGGACAGCGACGGCTCCAGGTATGGGTTTGTTCCGTGATCCGGTATTGCATCGTCCCGCCATGGATTTACAGCAATACCAGAGTGAGAAAATCGTTGATGCTATTCTGTATTTCGCACGTGTCATAAAAGATACAACCCATAGACGTGCATTGGCAGGTTCGTTTTACGGCTATCTCATGGAGATTAACAACAACGGACCACGCGCACTGGCCCATTCGGGGCACCTTGCTCTGGGTAAGTTACTGGAATCACCAGATATCGATATCCTTATGGCTCCCTATTCCTATTTTCAACGAAGTCTGGGAGAGCCTGGCAATCTGCACCTTCCAGCAGATTCTGTTGCGCTCCATGGCAAGTTACTTATTGTGGAAGAAGATACCTTCACGCATATGGCGATGGAACCAGCAGAAGGTCTCATTGCCCCAGGCTGGCGTGAGCGAACTCACAGTGCAAATGAAACACTGGCTATTGCCCAACGAAATGTTGCTAATTTTCTTATGCACGGTGCAGGTGTCTGGTTTTTTGATCTGCTCTCCGATGGGCGCTGGAATGATCCGGATTTTTGGCAAAAAACATCTCTTTTTCATGATATGGTGTACTCCTTGTGGAATTCACCTTATTACACACCGGAAATCGTATTTGTCATGGATGAACTTTCTGTCCACACCCTGGGAGCAAACACCTATCCGCTGCTCAACAACAGTCTGAGTCATTGGCGTGCTGAATTAAGCCGTGTCGGTGCCCCTGTAGGATATTACCTGCAATCTGACCTCATGAGGCTACCATCATCAACCCGTCTGATCATACTGGCCAATGCGTATAAACTCTCAAATGAAGAAACCCAATGGCTTGATGCGTATGTTGAAGCTGGCGGTGTTGTGTTGTATACCCATGCGGCTGGCATGATAAATGATAGTCAATTTAATACGACGCAAATGACTGAACTGAGTGGAATGCCTGTTCTGCAAATGAAAAACCCAGTACCTGTCCATCTGCAGGTCGAAGGAGAAGATGTCGTTCATAATATTGACAATAACAGTTGGGAACCTGGTTTTTATATTGACCTATCAGAAAATTTACAAGAATCTTCCAACATAGAAATACTTTGTAGATATGCGGAAAATGATGAAATCAGTGCCGCGGTGCGTGCTCATGGCGAGGGCCGTATCGCCTATACCGCTACGCCGCGTCTGCCTGTAAGTGCTTTGCAACGCCTGTGTGACTTGGCAGGGGTACACCGTTTTCGCGACACTCCGGGTATGGTGGGCATAGTAGGAGCTTACTTGATTGTTCACATGGAGATTTCCGACGTGCCACAGCCAATCCGGTTGTCTATGCCGGGTATATTGCGGGATGTTCATCGTGTGGCGCCAAGTGTCGAAGGCATGGAAATAGAGATTATTAACGGCATAACAACCTGGAGTGACACACTACTGGGTGGCGCTACGGGTATTTACCAAGTAAAACATGATTAGTTGGTGCTGTCGATATGCATTAAAATACTTTGGAACTTGACCATGACCCATGAAGAAAAAGTTGCCTGGCTAATACATGACCTCAAGCAGCGAGGCGTTGATGAACGTTACGCAGCGCATCCATTATATACGTATTTATGGCGACATGGTTGGATGGTGCGTCCCCCACTGTTCCAGTCCTTTATGGTACTGGCCACATTCATTGGGGTCTGCTTTGGAGTCACTATGATGACAATCCTCATAACCATGACCCTTGTGGTTCATCTGTGGTTGTCGCCGCTGGAGGCGCCAGGTAAAGTGCTGGTTCTGAACATTGTGGCGTGCATGATTGCCAGCCTGAGTTGTGGACTGTCTTGTGCCACTATTTATCGATTAAAAGCGCAGGAACTGGCCTTGCCTCCTTGGGAGCAATACCCGGAATCTACTCAGGACGACGCCTTTTCAAACGAATCTACAGACCACACACCAGTTGAGTAAAAAAATGAATAAACCAGCACCTTGCCTCGTCTTATATTATAGCGTTCAATATAGACTGTGTGCGCGCAGGATAGAATTTGCGGTATGATGTGGGCCTGGTGAATACGAATCATACGACGAACAATCCCACGGATTCTCATGCCGCGGATAATGAATTGGAACAGGTGCGCGCCGCCCAAACGGGAGACATGGCCGCATTTGAGGTGCTGGTGCGTCGATACAGAAACGAAGTATTTGCCTTGAGTTATCATTTTGTGCGAAACAGAGAGGAAGCTTGGGACATATCGCAAGAAGTTTTCGTTAAGGCATATCGTTCAATAACTTATTTTCGAGGTGATTCCGGGTTCAAGACATGGTTATTACGTATCGCAGCCAACCAGTCTAAAGATTTTTTGAAGAAAAGACGCTTGAATGTCGTCCCTTTTGATGATGCGTTAAAAGCGGATGTGGAAAGCAGCGCAGAATCACCGGACAGGCGCTTGGAGATGCTGGAACTCGGGCATACTATTGAAAAAGCAGTCGCAACATTACCGGAAAAACAGCGTACTACCTTCATTTTGCGTGAATATGAAGATTTATCGTATCAAGATATTGCCAACGTGTTGAATTGCAGTGTGGGTACCGTGATGAGTCGCTTGCATAACGCACGAAAAAATTTGCAACTCGCCCTGAAACGTAAGGGCATCATGAAGGAATTATGATATGGCTGCATGTCATTGGGAGCGTAAGGTAACGACATATTTCGACCAGGAAACGGTCGAAAAGGATGCTGTGGAAACACATCTTTTGGTGTGTGCCGACTGCCGTGAACATCTGGACATACTGGAAACTGTGCGGCAGTATACAACCGAGGTTCGTGAAAATACGCCAAAAATACGAGATGAACAGATGCCTGCCTTTATGCGGGGCATTGAAGACGCTTTGGCTGAGGCACCTGTAAAAAGTCACAAGAGTCTTTGGGCAATGCTTTCACTGGTTACTGCTGCGTTGGTGATGGCCGTGGCTACTTTCAGCATATTTACCGGCCCTGGACCCGCCAAAGCAACTGAAATTGAATCGGTATCCACAGAACTCGAAGGTGCTACTGTTGAGTGGTATGATATGGACAATGGGGTTACCACGGTGTGGATAAATGTATCCGAGGATGATGTTTGGTAATGAGAAAAGTTTTGTTGTTATGGTTGTCAGTAACATTGCTTCCAGGTGTATATGCATCTGTCCTGGCACAAGAAGCATCAGGTGATGTTCCGGTCAAGGTTTCTGTCTGGGCGGTTTTGGCTACGCATGAGCAACGTGAGCAACCGCATTTTGATCGAGGGCTGGAAGTAATTCGATCCACGGTATCAGAACTTCGATATGATACCTATCGGCATTTGAACGCAATTCGTCAGCAATCAATGAAGATTAATGATGAATATCGATTAGTAGTTAATGATCGCTATACGCTATACATAAAACCTTTAGCGTGTGATGATGACGGAATGATTCGTTTACAGTTACGCATGGAAATGCAACCACGGGACCGCGATAAAGAACCGGTGGTGGTATTGCAATCACGTCAGGTACTCTCCCCCAACCAAAAAATGATAATAGGTGGACCTCGACTTGAAGATGGCGACCTTGTCATTGTGCTCGAAGCCAGTAAGTAAATAAATACCCGTTATCAGGTGTTTATTTTTAAATAATCAGACAGTCTGAAACCTGCCTCCCTGCTTCTGAAAAATTTTCTTTCTTGTTGATTGTATAAGAAGTCTTGTTGTGTCAACTCAAAAAAACCGTTTCAGATAGATTTCTCTCATGAAGCAACGATACCCTTTCAGGTCGATTTATTAAAAAGCAATTCGATGGCTTGAGCTACCTTGTGGAATTTGGTAAAGTTATTGGTATGGTTATTGGCAGTATCCGGTGGGGGAACTGTTGTCAAACACTTCGAATTGGCTCAGCTTCAAATGCATTCCAAAGAAAGAAATCCAATGATGAATCCTATTAGCCTGTTCAAAGTACTGCTTATTATAGTTGTTTGCTTGCTTCCTGCGATGATGTTGGCGGTTGTTTGTTGCAACGATGTGCATGCGGCAGATCGATATACTTGGTTGCAAGAAGGCTTTGTTACCCCCAGCGATGACAACGTAGTCTGGTGTTATTACTACTGGATTAACGATGACATCTCCCGGGAAGGGGTAACTAAAGACATGGAGGCTATGAAGGAATTTGGTATCGGTGGTGTGTTGATTGGCAATATCAATCCCTCGCTCACCGATGGTCGTGTGCCCCTGTTCAGTGATGAATGGTGGGATATTACGATCCATGCAGTCAACGAAGGACAGCGCATTGGCATTGAAGTAGGATTTTTTAACTGTCCAGGCTGGAGTCAAAGCGGCGGTCCCTGGATAAGCCACGAAGAGGCAATGCGTCATCTGGTGTATTCTGAAACCTATGTTCAAGGACCTGGTACAGTAAATTTGATGCTTGAAAATCCAGTTTTAATTTCTGGAAATGATGATATTGCTGTTGACGATTCTGCTGTTGTGGAATTTCAGGATACATATGTACTTGCCTTTAAAACTATTGAAGCCGAAAACAGGCTGTTAACCAATGAAAATGCCAGCATTACTTCCCAGCCTGAAGTTGAGAATCCGGACTTTTGGTTAGATGGTAATTCTGATACTGCTGCCTTGTTTGACGTTTCACAAACGGCATCTTACATCATTGATATTGAAGCTGATGCACCTATAACGGCACGTACCGTTGTAATCTATCCTGCAAATCCTGTTTTCAAGTGTCAGATAGAGTTAAGGGCAAAGGTCAATGATGAATACCAGACACTCAAAAAATTTACATTTGATCGCAGCAACACTCGGGTGAATGTCGGGCCTGTGACACATGGCCCGGTGGCTATTTCGATTCCAGAAACGATTTCCGCAACGTATCAACTGATAGTGGACGAAATGACCAATGCCCCTGGTAAAGCTGGATTTTCCAGGATCGAAATAACTGAGGCACAATATTTAGAGGAGTTCGTGGAAAAGAGTCTGGGCAAAATGCACCCTACGCCATTACCCGATTTTGACTCTTATTTGTGGGAAACACAGGAAGAACTGAGTTCTAAAGAACTGATTATTTCTGAAGTAAAAGATATCAGCCAATTTATGGAGCAAGATGGTACCCTCAATTGGGATGTCCCTGATGGGAATTGGACCATACTGCGTATGGGTATGACCCCGACCGGTACAATAAATGCCCCTGCTGCGCCTCAAGGAACCGGCTACGAGGTAGATAAGGCCAATGCAGAGCTTGCCCGTTATCATTTCGAGCAATTCATTGGGGAAATCATCAGAAGAGTTCCGGAAGATAGTTTGCCAGCTTTAAAATATGTGATTGCAGACAGTTATGAAATGGGGCCACAGAATTGGACCGATAGTTTCGCATCAAAATTTGAGGCGAAGTTTGGATATGACCCCGTTAGATATTTACCGGTATTTTCTGGAAGGATCGTTGGCAGCGTTGAAGAATCTGAAAGATTTTTGTGGGACCTGCGTCGTGCCGTCGCGGATGATGTCGCATACGAGTATGTAGGTGGATTGCGGGAGGCAGCAAACGAGTACAATTTACAATTGTGGCTTGAAAATTACGGACATTGGGGGTTTCCTTCAGAATTCCTGATGTATGGTGGGCAATCCGATTTGGTTGCCGGTGAATACTGGAATGAAGGGTCACTGGGCAACATTGAATGCAAGTCTGCGTCTTCAGCCGCAAATATTTATGGAAAACCATTTGTATCGGTTGAGTCCTGGACCGCAAGTGGGCAAGCCTACAGAAGACATCCGGAAATGCTCAAAAGACGGGGTGACTGGAGCCTTACCGAAGGGGTAAACCACTATGTGTTACATGTGTATATCCATCAACCAGATGATGATCGTGTCCCCGGTGTAAATGCCTGGTTCAGCACAGAATTCAATCGACACAATACCTGGTTTGACCAGGGTAAAATTTGGGTAGACTACCTGCGCAGGTGCCAGCATTTGTTGCAGCAGCCACATTACGCGGCTGATATATGTTATTTCATTGGTGAAGATGCTCCAAAGATGAGTGGTATACAAAATCCTGAACTACCTGATGGTTATTCCTTTGATTATATCAATGCTGAGGTAATTGTTGATCATCTATTTGTAAAAAATGGCCGCCTGATGCTGCCTCATGGTATGAATTATGGACTCATGGTGTTGCCGGAAAATAATACGATGCGTCCAGAAGTATTGGAAAAGATTGAAGAACTGGTTCTACAGGGAGCTGCGGTACTTGGCCCAAGACCAGACCGTTCACCAAGTCTGCAGAATTTCCCTGCCAGTGATGGCGCAGTAAAAGAAATTGCATCCCGCATGTGGGGTAATGCGTATCAGGACGGCAAGCTGGTACACAGACATGGTGAAGGCTATGTCATGGATAGATTGGATTTACAAGAAGCACTGGATATAGTTGGTATTACCAGTGATATCGACTTGGGAGCCGATGTGCCGGTCTTGTGGACACACAGAACAGCACCGGATTTAGATATTTACTTCCTTACCAACCAAGGAAATGAAAAGATACACTTTGCGCCTTCTTTCAGAATAGAGGGGAAAATTCCTCAATTGTGGGATGCCGTTACCGGTGAGATACGTCAGTTAAATGATTATACCGAACTGAATGGACGTACAGTAATTCCCATAAGCATGGAAGCTTTACAAAGCTGGTTTGTTGTATTTACTGATGAGGTTTCTGAGGGCATCAGCGCAGGTTATGCAGAGAACTTCCCTGAAACACATCCTCTCCTTGTGCTGGACAATAATTGGGTAGTCGAATTCTTGAACAAAGACATTGGGCCTGTTGAGCAATTTGAGATTTCACAGTTGAGCGACTGGACTGAATCCCAGGACGAGCGCATCAAATACTATTCTGGAACGGCAATTTACAAGACTACGTTCACACTGTCGGATATTCCAGATAATGGACAGATATTTTTAAATCTGGGTGATGTTGGTGTGATGGCTCGCGCAACCTTGAATGGTAACGAAATCGGAGGTGCCTGGTTTGCACCTTACAGGATACCAGTGGGCAACGCATTGATTTCAGGCGAAAATATCCTGGAAATAGAAGTGGTTAATACCTGGAGAAATCGTCTCGTGAAAGATGCGTCATTGCCTGCTGAAGAACGATATACCTGGATCATGGTATCAGATGCCAGACCAGATGAAGAGCTACAATCGTCCGGGCTTATAGGCCCTGTTAGTATTGAATGGAAAAAGTAAACAGCACTGTGTATATGGTAGAAAGATATGTCAACGTAAAGGAATGATGGCGCAACGGTCTTGGGCTTCCCCGGCAGTCCAATCTTTGCCAGCGATAAGAGAACGGCCGGCAAACGAAGAATCACTTAGTCCAAGTGTATATACTTCAAGTCTATCTGCATGAACCCGGACTTCTCGATATTCTACAGGAAACTCGGGTAAAGCTCCGGTTACAACTTGTGTTATTCCATTTTTTGGTTCTACATAATGCATATGAACATGGCCTGAAAATATAGCTTTTACTTGTGGGTAGCGCTGTAATGTATATATTAACAATCCCCCGTTATCCAGGCTGCCACCGTTCTTGAATCCAGGACGATGTAATCGAGTAGGAATTGGTAAAGCGGGATAATGCAATGAAATAATGGTTGGCAGGTTTTTGTGTGTTTCAAGATCATCTTGTAACCAGTCAAATTGATGTGGTGGAAGGCTCCATTTTACGTTTTCCACTGTCTTGTCCAATTCAGCAGCTACAGCAGCTTCACTAATCGTTGCCAGTGTATCATCTTGCCATTTCCACCAAGCATCCAGAACACAGAAGTGCAGTCCTTTGTGCGTAAATGAATAATATGTGCTGGGACTGGGCAAGCGATGTCGAAAAGCTTCTATAAACCATTTTCGTGATTCAGCCAGAACGAAATCATGGTTTCCCCCCATTGGATAGTAGGGCAACTCCAGCATGTCAACCATGTCTCTAGCAATATTCATGGCTTCTCTTGTTTGCTTACTGACAATATCTCCCGTCAGCAATAAAAAATCGGGATTAAGCATGTGCAGGTCTCGTTTTAAACATGCCATGACATCTGGCATCATTGAGCATAAAAAACGGTTGTTCCATGTACCATCCATATCACTTGCAAGATGCATATCCGATATTTGCATGAAACGCCATAACATATTAAACCTATGAACCCCTAAATTGTTTCCCCGTTGAAAATGGCATGATATATCACGCAACTTCCATTTATACTTCCCTGCTATGTTCTTTCATGACGGATGTGATTTTAATCTCCGGAAGATGCCTCTGTATGATTTTTTCGCCATAACCAGACAAAAAGTATGATGCCAATCATGATCATGATCAAACTGTATACTTGTTGGTCTGTCAATAATCCGAATCCCAAACCTGTAGGATTATCATCGCCACGAAAGTGCTCAACATTGACCCGTTTTACTCCGTACAGTATAAGATAAAGTGGTAAGGTGAAGCCGGCAAATGGATGCCACCATTTACGTAAACCCAGTAGTAATGCACAAATGATCAATAAACCGATAATACTGTAGATTTGTGTTGGATGAACAGGAAAAGATTGGGTAAGTACATCGATAAACTGAGGATATTCTGCGATATGAGTGCGATATGCAGGACTGTCAATAGGAAATACAACAGCCCAGGGCAGCGAATCGGCTCTGCGACCATGACAACAACCATTAAAAAAACAACCCATGCGTCCAAAGGCTTGTGCCAAGGGGACATAGGGGATGACAACCTCTGGCATTATCCAGAAATCGATGTTTTTCTTCTTGAACGCCCAATACAGGTATAAAATAACTGTCGGGATAGCCCCTTGAAATACCAACCCACCCCGCCAAACGGCAACAAGACCAACGGGGTCAGAGATTGAATAGTTTTGGGAGTACATGGCAATATGAAGCAGACGTGAGGATACAACGCCTATGATAAGTGAACCTATTGCGAGTTCACTGATAATATCAGGGTTTATTCCAAGCTTGGATGCGTCTCGTTGCATGAGCCACAATATGAGCAAGAAACCCAAGGCAATCATCAACCCATAGCTGTGTAGACGAATCGGCCCCAACTCAAGGAGAACTGGATGCATTACATACCAACTTTTCTATTTCTTTTATACTAATTATACTGCTATACAGCAGACAGTTTACGAAAAAACAATGGTCACTAGACAGGCAAAGTTCAAGTCAGTTAAATTGCGAACAGTACAACTAAAACAAATATATCATCTCACGAGCATAATGTTGCATGAGATGATATCTAAACTATACCTTGAATCAGATTAGTAAATCGAGTTTTCTCGCTCAAATTCTTCCTGACACTTGATACAATGCCGTGCTGAAGGAAATGCTTCCAATCTTTTTTTTGGGATTTCTTCCTGGCATTCCTCACAAATGCCGTAGGAGTCATTGTCTAATCGCTGCAATGCTTCATTAATGTCTTTTAACCAATTGCTTTCTCCACTGGCAATGTTTAATGCGGTCTCCAGCTCAAAATTGTCACTTCCAGTCTCAGCGTAACTTGCAATGTCACCATAATGGTCACGACCCGAATCTTCCCGCGTAGATTCTTCAATTTTACGGATTGTTCCATTCAATCGATCACGCTCCTCAATCAGCATCTTCTCAAACTTTTTCTTGTCACGCTTGTTCATAATCCACCAACCTCCTGAATACGATCGAATTGCGAAAACTAAACCAAAAAATTGTTCTCGCATTCACTATTAATTGATGTACATGTTAACAAAAATATTCATGAATGCGAGATAAAACACTTTTTTCCTTCATGTAATTCCAAATAATGTATTGAAAAATAATAATAGGCAGTAAAATTTTATTCCTTAACCCGTGGTAGTGACAGAATTTACTTTACATGACAATTTAACGCGAAAAACACATCATTGGGGAAATTTTTGATAGATAAACAACCTAAAAAACATAAAATGTCATTATTTAATACCAATTAATACACAATAGTTCCAATAAAAGATCAAAATAAAATTAATATGAATTTTACTATGTATTTTATTTAAATTTGTCCTTTAAAGCTGCCAATTGATCTGCCAGAGTTGTGTTCATGTTATCGTTGCTACTCCGGTTGGACTGCCCCTGTGCTTGAGGAGGTCGTTGTTTTGACTTTTGTTGAGAAGCTTTTTTGCGGGTTTTTTGGGTTTGTTTGCTGCCAGGGTGACTTGATGTAGAATTTCCGAATGGGTGTTCTTTGTTGCTTGGTTTTTTGGTAATGTTCGCTTCTGAGCGAGATTTTTCATCTTTTGAATACGTCTGTGCAGGTTCGGATTGTGTTGTTTGCTGCGAAGAAGATGTAGTCTGGTATTCTTTTGTGCTTGGGGCTGGTGGTAATAAAGCTTTCATGGACAATGAAATTCGTGACAAATCCTTGTCAATTTTGATGACCTTAATTTTAATGATATCACCAACCCCCACGACCTCACGCGGGTCTCGAACAAACCTGTTCGACATTTCTGATAAATGCACCAACCCATCTTGATGAATGCCAATGTCAACAAAGGCTCCAAAATCGGTTACGTTCGTAACAACGCCTTCCGTTTCCATACCTTCTTTCAGGTCTTCAACAGAATAAACTCCTTCAAGGAATTTAGGTACCATGAATTCTTTTCGAGGATCACGTCCTGGTTTCAGCAACTCTTCTTTGATGTCAGAAAGTGTTATTGCGCCTATTAATTCTGTTTGAAAAGCACTGAAATCGACTTTTTCCAAGTGTGCCTGATTGCTGATCAGTTCCGGCATATCGGCCCCAATGGTTTTAGATACCTGCTCAACGATCGGGTAAGCCTCCGGGTGGATGGCTGTGGCGTCTAATGGTGTATCACCACCTTGAATTCTAAGAAAACCTGCACATTGCTCGAATGTCTTTTCGCCTATACCATCTACTTCCATCAATTGGGTACGGTTTTTAAAACCTCCCTGTTCATTTCGAAATTTGATGATATTTTCAGCAACGTTTACATTGACTCCGCTGATGTAACGAAGCAAATCTACTGAGGCTGTATTTACATCAACCCCAACCCGGTTTACACAATTCTCTACTGTGCGAAACAAGCCTTCTCGCAAGCGTTTCTGGTTTACGTCATGTTGATATTGACCAACTCCAATAGTACGTGGTTCCAGTTTTACCAATTCGGCCAACGGGTCCTGTAAACGGCGCGCTATAGATATTGCTCCACGCACGGTCACATCTAATTCTGGAAATTCTTCCCGTGCAGATTTTGATGCGGAATATATTGAAGCACCGGCTTCGTTGACGATCATCATGAACACATCTTTTGAACAGTGTTGTTTCAACAGCTCATCAATGTAGCGTGCAATTTCTCTTGATCCTGTCCCATTCCCAACAGCAATTGCCTTCACCTGATATTTTTCAATAAGGCTCAACAATGTTTTCTCTGCTGTCTCCATATCTGCTTCGGGTGGGGTCGTATATATGGTTGCTGTATCCCGGTAATTGCCCATGTCATCAATAACTGCCAGCTTGCAACCGGTGCGAAATCCGGGATCAACTCCGATTACGGGTAGTCGACCTGCTGGTGGTGCCAATAATAATTTGTGGGCATTTTCCCGAAAAACCTCAATGGCATCGTCTTCTGCTTTGATACGAATTATGTTCAGTACTTCTGTTTCAATGGTTGGTCTCAGCAATCGCCTGTAAGCATCTTCAACTACAGAACGAATCTCTTCTTCGTATTGTGTGCCTGGTGCTTTCAAAAATTTGGCAATCAATTCTGCAATGAATTCTTCATCATTCATTACAATTTCCAGACGCAGTAAACCCATTCGCACACCGCGCATTACCGCTAAAAAGCGGTGCGATGGTATCTGTTTCAGCGATTCAGAAAAGTCATAGTAGGCTTCGAATTTGGTTTTTTGCTCATCTGAGTTCTTGGCTGCTGTTGTCTTGAGAATGCCTTCTTCGTGTAATTTTCGACGGCCTTCTGCGCGGGTATCCGCATCAAGCGATACCCACTCAGCCATTATATGTCTTGCTCCATCGAGCGCAGATTCGACACTAGAAATTTGCTTATCAGGATTTGAATACGAAGCAGCCATTTCTTGTAATGATGGAGCTTGCGGGTCTTGAGACCAAATACGCTCTGCCAAAGGCTCCAAGCCTTGTTCTCGTGCAACACTTGCTTTGGTTCGCCGTTGCTTTTTGAATGGCAGATAGAGGTCTTCCAAGGTCGTATGGTCATTCGCACTAAGTATACGATTACGCAATTCCTCTGTTAATTTTTCCTGTTTTGCAATATTTTCCAGGATGGCATCACGTCGATTCAACAAAGAAGTAAAATAGACATTTTGTTCTAGTATTACTTCTAATTTGGTTTCATCCAGATTGCCTGTCAAATCCTTGCGATATCGCGCAACAAAGGGCAATGTGGCACCTTTGTCAAAAAGTCCTATTGCCGACGCCACCTGTTGAGGTGTTGAAGCAATTTGTGATGCTATTAACTCTATAAACTTCTGTTCAATCATGGTTTACTCCATCTCATTCAACCCTGTAAAGACGGCAGCAAGTGTACCAAAATCATAAGCAAGACACAAAGCCTTGTCCCCCATCTCCACTTTTTCCCTGAAGTACTCTGAAAATTACTCTGGATTTGATTGCTGTCGACTCTTTCATTCTACACCATAAACTGCCATTTTATTATAATTAATATGCTATATGGTAGCTTCTCAGAATAAAATGGTTTGATCCATATTTTAAAATAAATTCCTGGAGCGGCTTTAAAATCTAAAAATCTTGATTATTATGAAACTCAAGGTTATATGTTTTATACTTCAAAATTACATGATTATACATATTGCAATAGGCAATTAATATATTTATTTATAAAGGTTAATATTTTATGAATGTGATTGCATTAAAATAGTAAGGATACAGCTTCTAGTCTCAAAAAATTGCTTTATTGATATGTTGCAGAACAAGGTAATATTAAAAAATAGGTTGTCTTTTATATAAAAAAACGTTATAGTTTTTCTGCCTACACACTCCATTTGGAGATGTGCATTGCAAAGTATATCTTATCTGCAAATAAATTGTCAGATTCAAGCTGAAAGGTCAAAATGATGGCGAAGAATACCACTAAAAAGTCGGGAAATGTTAGTCCAGGGAGATCCTCTAAATTTTCTACACCTTCTCCCAAACCGGCTCCAAAACCTCAACGAAAGTCATCGGGTAACCGCGGAAAATAAGGTATATAAATTTATACTTGGCATGTTATGTTTGACTATGATTTTAAATGTGTATAAAAAATAGAATTAGATTTTTTGTGGCTATAAGGTATTCATGCGCAAGTCTACTTTGGTAGTATCAAAACAGTTTCAGAACCTGATGGCATATAAAAAGCTGGCAGGTCCAGTACCGCGTATACTCGTACTTGAATGTGGATATTGGGTGGATGCAGCTTGTCTGAATGCCATACGTATTCTGGGGTGGGAAGCAGCCATTGTTCAGGTTCCCATGCAAGGTATTATGCCACGAGAAACAATGACAAATTTTGTCTGCTGTATTACAGATTTTCGTCCCGATTTTGTATTGTCCGTAAATCTTTCTGGAATGGATTCTGCTGGACTTATTTCCAGATTTTTGGCTGACCTTGCCATTCCTCATGTTACCTGGTTTGTAGATGATCCCAGAACGATTCTCATGGGGAATCAAGTATATGGTTCGGATTATGCTGTGGCATTGACTTGGGAATCAGCGTATGTGTCTTATTTGAAAAGCCTGTCTTTTTCTGTAGTTAAAACACTACCATTAGCGACAGATCCAGTACTTTTTCATGGATTGCCTTGTGAGAACTCTTCAATTCCTCCGACTTTCATCGGAAATTCCATGGACGATTTTTCTGAGCGTGAGTCCAGATGGTTTGAAGCATATCCCGAATTGGCTACTAAAATTGATGCGGCATTCAATGCGGAGCTGGTTACACGCCATAATTTTAAAAGAGGGATGAACGCAATTCTTGGCGATGATTTCGCACGCCAGATGAATTCAGAAGAAGAAAGACATTGTGAATTGTATTGTTTCATCGAAGGCACAAGACGATTACGAAATGACATGGTCAAAGCCTTAACGCCTTTGGGTCTGTGGGTACGTGGCGATGATAACTGGAAAAAGTACACTGCACAATGGGGGCCAGGTATTAATTATAAGTGTGATTTAGCACATTATTATCAAGCCTGCACTGTCAATTTGAACAGTACCAGCATTCAAATGGCTACTGCTGTCAATCAAAGGGTATTTGATTGTCCGGCTGCTGGGGGATTCTTATTGACAGACCACCAGTCCTCACTGGAGTCCTTATTTGATACGGGTAAAGAAATTATTACCTATCAAAGTTTGGATGAATGTAAAGAATTATTCAAGTTTTACCTGAATAAACCACGATTACGTCAAAAAGTGGTATTGGCAGCTCGAGAACGTATTTTGCGAGAGCATACTTATATTCATCGTATGAGGTACATTGTAGAACTTGTAAAGCAAAGCTTTAGCTGAAGAAACAACTATAGTATTTCTTGCAGATTATTATTTAGTTCTTAAAAACAATTCAAGAGGTGGTTGTTTAATGGTGTACACAGCAGCCTTCAGTACCATCCAGTAAAAACTGGTCTAAGAACAACATCCCGTATCCAAATTGTGGTTCACTACTGCCTGTTGGTGGTATGGATACACCCGGTTCTCGTTCAATTCGCGGAACACCCAGGCGTCTCCATTCGATTTCACGTTCAATGACGGTTCCTTGTGGTTCAAGTGCAACAAAATCATGATAATTTTGGTAGAGGATTTTGTCCAGTAGTGGACTGGTAAGTTGCAAGCCATTTAATGTTGTATCGGGTATCAATGGCGTGGTATATGTTTCTTTGGTCAGCATGTCATAATATGCTTGCGCACGAACAGTAAACCAGTCAGCATCTTTGAATGAAGCTTCAGTCATCACCAAGTCCGTTCCGTACATAAAGCGGTTAGGATAGTTGTGGAAGATGTCACGAAATTTTGCAGTATCCCGTGAAATTCGTTGTAACCCGGCTATTAAAAAGTCATCGTGACCAAAACTGATATCTGTATACAGATTCGGGAAGGTGTCCAGAAATTCTCGTAGACGCGAATCTCTTATTGATGACAATATAAAGTGCGGCGCATTGACCTTAAGATCGGGAAAGCTCTGTAATACTTGGATAAATTCATCAGCGAAGCCTGGTTTAAAAGGATTGACATGAAAACATAGAGGAATGAAGTTTTCCTGGCACCAGGCGTATAGAGGAAACATGTCCGGGTCATCCATAGCGATGGTATGGAACATGTATTCTCCGTTGTCTCGCCGCTCATATCCATGCCCTAAATATAGTTTTACACCCGAGGCTCCTCGAGTGACCAGGTCTTTTATTTTCTGAAGCTTATACGGGTCTTTGGGGTCAATCGTTGGCCAGGCTTCAAAGTGGTTTGGATGCTCAGCAGCAATTTTCATTAATTCTTCATTATTCCAGTCGTAACGTGTGAATCCGACACGTTCTCGTAAAGTAATGGTAAACCAAGAGCTCCCCATCAGGACAGTTTTTTCCATCCCATTTTTTGCCATAGACTCTATGAGTATAGGCATTTGACGTGTATCCTGGATGTGTTCATGAACATTTATAACCAGCCTGTTATTGAGAATCCGTTCCAGTGCCTCAACAGGAGTTTCATTGTCAGGAATATCGATAGGATTGCGTGCAATGACATTTGAATCTCTTATTATTACAGCTGCACCTTCATCAGCGATATAGGATTCATCATTGCTGGACAATTCAGTTGATGGTTCTGTTATGCGGGCTGTTTCAGGTTGTGCTGCTTCTGCGTCCCGTGCTTGTGGTGCTTCGAAAACACGTGTAACGACTGGTGTTGTCTGTAAATTTTCTGTAGCCTCTGCTGTCTCTTTGAGATGGTCTTCTACGCGAGCAATTACATAACCGGTTAACAACAATGCAGCAATTGCTGCAAACACTACGAATGGCCGTCTCTTGGGGTGCATATCAGGCTCCACTATTGGTTATATCATGATTTGGCACTTGAAAACGAAGTTCATGTGCCAGTGTAACACCAAACGCTGTTATGCCGCAAAGCTTCCCGAAACCGTAGAACGTTGTTCCCGGGTTACTTCAGTTATCCGGTTTTTAGAATCGACCTGAACAACAATAGGTTGGTGCAACATTGCTTCTTCACGTTCCATCTGGGCATACGTCAAAACTATGACCAAGTCACCGGGTTGTCCCAAACGGGCGGCTGCGCCGTTTAGGCAAACAACACCGCTACCACGTTCACCTTCAATAATGTATGTAGTAAAACGATCACCTGTATTGATATTTAACACGTGTACTTCTTCAAATGGAATCATTTCTGCCGCTTCGATAAGAATTGGGTCCAGGGTCAAGCTGCCCCGATAATTCAGATCTGCCTGAGTTATTGTAGCCCGGTGAATTTTGCTTTTAAACATGGATAGTAACATACGTTACAGTGCTCCTTTGTGATGATATTTTTATTTATTTATCACACTTTTCCAATATCGGAAAAACAGAAGAATCTTCACATAAAGTTTTTGGATCAAATTTAAAATTATCGATGAGACGCGTTTCTCCAACATAAGCTGCCACAGCCAACACAACCGATTTTTCTATTTTAGTGACAGGATGCATGGTGTCGGCATCCACTAGAGAAACATAATCTACTTTTATATTATTTAGAAAGCCAAGCACTGCAGAAATGACTGTTGAAGCATCACTTTCTCCAGACGTAAGCATTTCACTGGCATAATCAAGTGATTTAGAAATCGCCAATGCTTTTTCTCGATTCTCGACAGAAAGGTATTTGTTTCTTGAACTCATGGCGAGTCCGTCTACTTCTCGAATGATTGGCATTTCAATTATTTTTATGCCCATATCAAGATCACGAACCATACGTCGGATAACTGCAGTCTGTTGTGCATCTTTCTGTCCAAAATATGCACGATGTGGCATAATAGCATTAAAAAGCTTGGTGACTACTGTACATACACCCCGATAAAAATGTGGGCGGCTGGCACTACACAATCCTTCGGAAACACCACCCACATTCACATAGGTTGAATAATTAATGGGATACATTTCAGATGCTGTTGGAGCATACAACACATCAATACCCAGATTTTCTGCCATCGCACAATCGTCATCGAAAGTACGGGGATATAATTCAAAGTCTTCATGTGGCGCAAATTGTGTGGGATTCACAAAGATACTCAACACAGAAGCATTGTTATCGGCAATGGAGGATCGCATAAGGGACGCATGACCTTCATGCAGCGCCCCCATAGTTGGTACGAAACCTATGGCGAAACCATTATTGCGTTGACTGGATGACCAGGAACGCATATCTTCGGCATTTTTCAGGATGATCATTCGTAGGTATGCTCCTTGTCAGGGTACGATCCATCACGTACTTCACTTGCAAATTCGGCAAAGGCCTTTCTCATTGCACTGCGTACATCTGAATAGCATTTAGAAAATCGTGTCTTGCCCCAGCCGAGGATGTCGTGCATGACCAGTACTTGTCCATCACAATGAGGTCCAGCACCGATTCCTATGGTAGGAATTTTTAATGATTGTGTGATTGATGCTGCCAGGTCAACCGGGATGCACTCAAGAACAATTGAAAAGCATCCTGCTGCCTGTAATCCCAAGGCTTCTTCCTTCAGGCGTATTTGGGCTTCAGGAGTGCGACCCTGTACTTTGAAGCCTCCAAACTGATGTACCGATTGCGGTGTAAGTCCGATATGCCCCATTACGGGAATCCCTGCTTGGATGATAGCCTTGATAGCAGCACCATGCTTTTCGGCCGAACCCTCAAGTTTAACTGCTTGTGCGCCAGCTTCCGCTATGAGCCGCCCGGCATTACGTAATGCTTCTTCTGGATTTATCTGGTAGGAAAGGAAGGGCATGTCTGCAATAATCATTGCAGACTTCACAGCACGGCTCACCATTCTGGTGTGGTGGAGTATGTCGCTTATGGTAACCCCGAGTGTATCTGGTAAACCCATCACAGCCGTACCCAGCGAGTCACCAACGAGAACTGCATCTATACCTGCTTCATCCACCAGAGCTGCCCCCGGATAATCATAAGCAGTCAGTACAGTAATTTTGACACCGGTATCTTTTCGATCCCGGAATGTTTGCGTCGTTATTTTTGGCAATTTCAAAGTTGCTCCTGAACCGTGACGAACCCGTCCCGGTCCCGTTTGGGCTCCAAGCGGAGCGGTTCAAGGAGATTGATACAGCCAGACATCTCGATGCTGGTTGATCAACTGATTACAAAGTTTTTGTACAGTACGTTTTGTGACCGGGTCCTGCGCTTCAGGAGCAATTTCCGCTAATGGAATCAATACAAACGCTCTTTCACGAAACAAGGCATGTGGTAATATCAATTTTGATGTTTCTATCTGCATGTCGTTCCAGAGTATGATATCGATGTCAATGGCACGTGGTCCCCAGTGCTCACTTTCTGTACGGCCGATTATCGATTCAACTTTTTTAATATGCCGTAAGAATTCCAGCGGCTCCAAAGCCGTCTTGATTTCAGCGGCAATATTCAAAAAAGGGGGCTGGTCACATAAACCCCACGGAGCGGTTTCATAACATCTGGAGATGGTACATACTTGGCATAAATCCCGGACTTCGAGCGTTATCAATG